>CAZLJQ010000132.1:0-2628 GCA_964559875.1 uncultured Acidobacteriaceae bacterium | reverse complement strand
TTTATGTGTACGACGCCTATCCCGGAGGAATCGGATTCAGCGAGCCTCTATACCAATCCTACGATGTGCTTCTTGCCCAAACCCGGGAGTTGATCGAGGCTTGTCCTTGCGATAACGGATGCCCTTCCTGCGTCGGGCCGGCAGGGGAAAAAAGCGAGCGGGCGAAGGAAGTCGCGCTGGCAATCCTTGCGGAGCTTTGTTCCTCAGAACTGTCGACGGGCCGGGATTAAAAATGAGCAGTAATCCAGCTGCCGATCGTTTTTCTCGATTGAAGGCGCTGCAGCGGCCGCCGAGTCTGCAGCAAACGAAGATTGGTTCCGACGCCACCGGAAATCAGTTGGAAGAGGTGCCAAGCCGCTCGCCCGGTACGGCAGGCTCCGAAAGACTCGCGATGCTGCTGGGCGCGACCGTTTGCCGCAACCCACATGGCGAACACCTGTCACTGGTCTCGATTCACGGCGAGTATGCCCCATGTAACCCCGATCCCAGCTCGCTTCACCTGCTTATGCCGAATGCTCCGGAAGAAGTCGCCGATCCTGAGCAGTGGCTTTTCCTCGATACCGAGACGACTGGACTATCCGGTGGAACAGGAACCTATCCATTCTTGATCGGTCTCGCCTGGTGGGAGGGCAGTGAGCTCAGGATCGAGCAACTGTTCATGCGCGAATACAGCGAAGAGCGTTCCGTGCTTGCCGGTGTCGCGGAAAGATTGAAAGAGCGACCGGTACTGGTGACGTTCAACGGTAAGTCGTTTGACTGGCCACTGCTTGAAACCCGCTTTCGCATGACTCGTGCCATTGCTACGCCGCCCTTGCGCGCTCACCTGGACTTCCTTCACCCGGCACGGAACCTTTGGCGCCTGCGTCTTGGATCGGTGAAACTCTCGCAGTTGGAACGTCATGTCCTGGGGTGGGATCGCTGTGAGGATATGAGCTCGGGCGATATACCGAGAATCTATCTCGACTTCGTGCGCGGGGGGAATGCGGAACCGCTGGTTCCCATATTTCTGCACAATCAGATGGATTTGCGAGGTCTGGCTGGACTCGCGGGTCGGATCTTGTCGATCTTTGGCGATCAAGAGAGGCCCCTCGAAGACGGGCTTGAGCTTTATGGACTGTCGCGTATCTGCGAGCGGCGTGGGCAGGCTGAACGCGCACGAACAACCTATGAGAAGTCAATCGGCGCTGCGCTTCCCGCAGAGACAGATCGTGCTGCGCGAGCATCCCTGGCGCAATTGGCGAAGCGCGATGGCGATTTCGATCGCGCTCGAGAACTCTGGGAGAGCATGCTCGGCAACTCCCGCGAGGGATACGAAGCCTACGAGCAACTGGCGATCTATTACGAACACGAAGCACGTAACACGCAGATGGCCCTGGCGACTACCCGCGAAGCGCTCGCGCAGTTACGTCGCGCCCATCAATTGACAATGATCGCCGCCGACCAATACCGCGCAAGCAAGCTCAAGTTTGAGCATCGGCGTTTGCGACTCGAACGCAAGACCCAAGCGATGGCTCCGAGTCTGTTCAACACGTAACACTCAGAAGCTTGCACTCCATCTTCCAGATTTTTATGGCCCGCAATTCTGGATGTCGTCGCGCATTTGCCAATCGCTATCGGCGTTTCTCTGGACTGATTTGCCCACCGACCAATTCATCTCCAGATGCGAGGGTCCATATTGGGTAATTGGCCCCTCAGTGCTTTCCCCTCCACATCACTTCGTTTCAGCTCGAGCGTCTTGAAGAGCCAATAGGCTCCGAACGCCCAGACGCCAGCAGTCTCGACCACGAACATTTGATGCGGATTACGTCGCAAAAAGAGATGAGCGGAGATGGGTGCGGCAATCATGAGCGTTCCCAATACGCGGTACCAGTGCGTGTAAAACGCAATCACTTTCGCACGATCCGGGACCGTTGCCGGCATTTCCCTGAGCGTCTTCCCGGAACAGAATACGCACGTAAAGCCGACACACAAGAAGAAAGTTATTGCGAAAGTTAAATGCGGGTTGAATCCGGTTTCGTTTCCCCAATTCATTGGGAACAACGCCACACATGGTGCCATGATGCCCGCGACGTTGAGCATCCAGTCCTCTACGTGGCTGAAACCGCGCATAAGCAACATGGCGCCTCCGATGAAGAAGAGATTGCCTACAAACCAATTCCGCATCGGCCCGGTGCCTATAGCCAAGCACGGGTCAGGAATCAATGCTGCTTGTTCAGTATTCATGGCGTCCAGCGAGTCCGCCGCTTTCAATCCGGAACATTCCTTAGTCGCGTGGTAGTATGCGCTCATTGATCCAGCGAGAGGGATTCCATAGGCCCAATGGCCCACGCCAGCCAGAATGATGGGAAGCGAGAGTCCCACGAGACCAACGCCCACCCTCAAGGCGATAAACATCATCAGCATATGTTTCTGGATACTCGTCAAGGCACCAACTCCTTCGACGGTGATTCGAATCCATCGATACGTATTGTTGCACTGATGAAGCTTCCCCGGGGAAGCGCGCTCGGAATTTATCCGGCCGTGAAGGTAAAATAGCGATACTATGTAAACTATTGTAATATTTTTTGCTTCCGGTTACGCGGGTAACTTACGCAGCATTCATCTCCTGTTTACAATTGCGGCACGTGA
>CAZLJQ010000131.1:0-2792 GCA_964559875.1 uncultured Acidobacteriaceae bacterium | reverse complement strand
CCAGGACAAAGACAAGAGCCCACAATTGATTTCGCATGATTTTTTCATCTCCCGCAGTACATTCAGATTTATTGCGTAGGCCAATGCTGTAGCCACAAGACGCCGCTGCGAACTACTGTGTGCTTTTTCCTCTCTGGAAGATGGTCAATGCGGCTCAAGTGTGAGAGACGTACAGGCCAATCGGGTAGCTTTGCCTTGGAGTTCAAAAAACATTGCGGGGCAATGGTCACTATTGACCAGTAATCCATTTGCAAGGACCTGATACTTGGGACCGGATGACGTCCGATTGAAAGCGGAAACTCCGAAGGATTTACAAAGAGGATCACACAATGTGGCAAGTCAAGAGGATCACACCTTGGGCGCGCAGGTTCGCAATCCGAAGTCTGCTTCTAGCCAGTACGATAACCTTGTTTGCGTCTCTGGTAGTGGTGCCAACGGCCAGTGCACAGGTTGTCGTCAGCATAAATCCGCCTGTTTGTTCCTATGGCTACTATGAATACGCGCCGTACGGCTGTGCACCCAGCGGCTTTTACGGCCCTGGCTATTTCTATAACGGCATCTTCCTGGGAGTGGGGCCATGGGCTAGCTGGGGTTATAGCCACGGCTGGGGTGGTCATCGCTTCAACGGCGGCGGTGGAGGACGTTACGTTGCCGGACGCAGAGACGGCGGTGGACGTGCATCGGTAGTACGCGCTAGCTCCGGCTCCCGCGGTGGTTCCGCGCACGTCGTCGCGGCGCGCGGTGGCAACTCGCATGCCGTTGCAGCGCGCAGCGGTGGAGGCTCTCACGGAGCATCTCACGCAGCCGCATCCCATGGTAGCTCTCATGCCGCAGCCGGTGGTGGAGGCTCGCATGGTGGTGGTGAATCGCACGGTAGCGGAGAACGCCGCTAGCTCTCAGCTGCCGGAATTGTACCGGCATGGAATCGGCACAGGGGGAGTGGTCATCCACTCTCCCTTGCTGTGTACGTGCGAGTTTCATACGATAGCCATCAGACAAAGCGCGATACTCCCAGTGCGCCGAAGTTCGTCAACCCAATCAGCACCCATTGCTTCGCGGCTCCAGCATCGAGACGCACTGGCCGGTTCCCGGCAGCGCGAAGCCGCATACCATGGACTGGAGAGGAAATGAAAGCCAGAAAAGAATTGGAACTGAGCCGTCATGTCCCCCGCCCCTACTGGAACCGTGCACATCATGACTGGAAGTTCCGGGTCGGCCTGGTACTTATGTTAACGGCGATGTTCATTTACGTCACAACAGATGATCTGGCATCTGTGCCCCGCATCCACTCACGACAAACGCAGTCCGATACCAGCAGCAATGGCGGAGTTCGATAAGTCAGATAGTTCTATGTCCTCTGCGATTCCAACCGATCTATCAGTATCGGCTCTAAATGGCCGGCAGTGGGCAAATCTGCTCACAACGCCGCTACCGGACGATGTCCTATCGGAGAAGCTCGGTGCTATTCTCAACTCTTTCAGAAAATCATTGTTCTGCGTGAAGAATTGCCAGCACTTTAGATCATCGCGTCTCCGCGAACAGTCTGCTGCAGACCAAGGTGATCGTCACCTACTTACAGCAGAGAAGACGAGAAAATCTGCAAGATTTTGTGAGTAGTGGCAGGCGTGCTAGGAAGAGACTTCTATTGGGGCAGAAACGGTTGGTTGATTGGGGGTAGCATCGACTAGCTTGATGTTGGCGAGACCGCCGCCGACCAGGCGCAATCGAGGCTCGCCCTCGATGGCATCGAGTAGGACGTGGGTCATAAGGTCATCGATTTGCGTGGCTCGTGTAAGGACAACCGGGTAGAGAATGACAATTTCCAGTCCGGCCTGCTTAAGGCGTAGCCGGGTTTGCGGTTCGGTACTGGCGATGTGGATGGTAAGCGAGTTTTCAAGGACCCGATGCTGCTTTTCGAGCTCTGGCTTATAAGTTTCATAGACGCTGGTAATGGCGGCGGAGATGCGCTGCTCGGCAAGGCCGTAATCAACGTCAGCATTAAGGGTTAGCGAGATGCGCCGCCAGGCGAAGTTGGAGCCCGGAAGCTGCTTAAAGAAATTGGAAGACGGCTGGAAGACCACCGAATTGGAAAAGACGACAATGCGACCGGTGGCGCGGGCTTCGCCGCCCGAGGTATCCAGCTCCACCAAGAGCATGCGGACGAGGCCGATATCGAATACGTCTCCAGTGACTTCTCCGATCTGGACGCGGTCTCCGACGCGAATTCCGAAGCGTCCGATGAGTAAGAAGTAGGCGGCTACGCTGAGGATAACGTTCTGCAGCGCGATGGCAATGCCGGCGCTGAGAAAGCCGACAAAGGTTGCCAGTGAGCCTATATCGGTGGAGAGGGCAACGATGAGAACGAGTGCGATCGCCCCCGTTACCACGATTCGGCGAAGCAGAAGAAATTGATTGCGGCGACGCGGTTCCTGGATATAACGGAAGATGGCCCGGCGCCAGAAGTCAGCGCCGACGACAATCAGGATGATTGCCAGGAGGAGAGCTCCGACGCGCAGCAGCAACCCACGTTCCTTGATCGCGAAGCTGCGTTGGGTCTCGCTGCGCCGCTCGGCCAAATTATTGGAAGTCGCATCAAGCAGCATGTCGACCTTAGCAAGAGGTAGCACGATGGCGGCGAGATGTTTAAAATCCGCGGTGAGAGATTCGATCTGCTTTCTGCGGTCAGCCAGCACAACTGGATCGTTGGTTTGGGGCTGGGCAGAAAGGTCTTGACCGCGCTGGTCGATGGCACGCAATTGAGTTCTTAGCGGATCGCGAATGCGACCTAGCGA
>CAZLJQ010000130.1:0-2793 GCA_964559875.1 uncultured Acidobacteriaceae bacterium | reverse complement strand
TAAAGTACATCGGTGCGTCACGCATTTCAGTTGATAGAAAACGAGATGCCTGGAGCAAACCTTCAAAGTGCGTCTGCGCTTTATGTTCCACTACTGCATTACCCAATGAAGACGGCTGCCTAACAGCCACCCTCCCGCCGGTCTTCGACCTCCAGAAAGCGCAGCCTGCGGCTGCAACAAAAGCACGATTAAAGACGAACTATCACGACTATCCACGACTGATGTATACCCAAACTGCGAATCGTCTTTATTCGTGCTTATTCGTTCATTGTCGTGGTTGTTCGCGTATTTTCTTGCGGAATCGTCTTTGTTCGCTTGCAATCTCCGAGAGCATCTGGCATTCTTCTTGTGAAATGTGCATTGCAACTAATCGTCCGCCTGAACTGACTGCGTTGGTCGAAGCATTAACGCTTCGCAGGGGTGTCTTTCAACTCAAGGGAAGACTCCTCAAAGCAGTTCGTTCCGAGTTGCAAGCCGCAAAAGGAAGCGGCCTGACTTGGCGCATCATCTGGGGAACACTACGGGAAGAAGGCTATCCCGGCGGATACCAGCAATTCTGCAAAGCGGCAAACCTAGCCATTGAAGGGACACAGCCGCGCATCACAAGAAAAGCCAAGAACCTCCCGCCCCCTGCGGTGGGGAAAGAAGTTTATCAACCAAAGGTCCGCGAGAGCGGACTGAGCACTGAAAGCACAGAGGACAAGGAGAAACCGGCATGGCAGGTACAGAGAGAAGAGGCAATGGCGAAACTGGATCGCGAAGCGGAACTGAATCGCCAGCGGGAATCGCGGTTGAAACCGAGGAAGGTTTTCAAACCGAGCGTCTTTGTGGGGCGGAGCGAGAACTGAGCGCAGTACTGGAAATGAAACCGAAGCGGGTAGTTTTTCCAATCGCCGGTAAGGGCGGGGTGGGAAAGACGACCGTAATGGCAACCCTGGCTGAGTGGTACGCGAGTACTCCCTACACCGCCGAACTGTTTGATATGGACCCGGACAATAAGGCGGAGGGGAGCTTCAAGGCGCTCTTTGGCAGAGCGCATAAACTACCGGCGCTGGAGAGCTGGACCTACGACAAGTTGCTGGGAATATCGCTGGAATCCAGTGCTGACGTGATTCTGGCTGATCTGGGCGCGGCACAGGGCCATCGGATGATTCCCTGGTTCCGGGACTTCTACAAGGTAATGCAGGAGTCTGGTCTCGATCTGAGGTGGACGGCCGTCGGCGTCGTTGATGCCGATATTGCCTCCGCTCGCTCGGTAATCGAGTGGGGCGGCGAATTGCAGAACACCGTGGACTACGTTATTGTCCACAACCATTTTCAGGACGGTGTTGCGTCGTCCTGGGAGAATCCGAAGCTGGCGACGGATGTAGCGGCCTTTCGGGAGGCATTCGCGCCTGTCGAAATTCGGATGGACGCCAGACGGCCCGATCTCCAGCGCATGATGCGGACGATGAACGTCACCCTCGGCGACGTGGGCGAGCGCAAAACCAATGTGCCGGAGTTGAGAGCGCCGGACATGACCCTGCGTGCAAGAACGTACCGCTTCCGCGCCTTTAGCCAGTTCACGGAAGCGAGAAAGGTACTCCTCCCATGAGCACAGCCCCTTTGGCAGCAAACGATAAATCAGCCTGGATTCGCGACCTCGTTTACCTCGCCTTTCCTGAAGGAGAGGCGAGAGAACGGGTTCTCTTCGATCTGGTCAAGCAGTTCTCGAAGATGGACCCTGAAGATCCAGAATGGCTCCGCTACAAGCTGAGCATTGTGGAATGCCGTGCCCTCGAAAATGTGGCGAAGGGACTGAACGATGCGGCGGCGGAACAGGCCAGGCTCCGCGGCGTGACTCGCGAGATTGCCGACTTCGCGGCTACTCAGATGAAGGGGACCATCGAAGATGCCGGGGTGACGACGCGGCAACTTCTGGAGGATGTCCAGGCCAGCCTTCATGAATCCATTGCCGGGGAGGCCATCCTCAAGTGCTACACAGAGGAGACGCGGCAGCAGTTCGCCGCCGTCATCCGCACCATCATCGAATCTAGTCTGGCGCAAGCTCTGGCAACGTCGCAAAAGCAGATGGATGGCTGGCTGAAGGGCGCGCTCGACGGGGCAATTCGCAACGCCCAAGACGCGCTTGCAGCCGTGACGCGGGATTTCCGGGTCAAGCTACTCGGAGCCTGGAGCTACCTGCTGTGGAGCGTCTTTGCCGGGGGATTGCTCTGCGGCTTTGGATTGCTCTTTCTGGGATACTGGCTGGGGAAGCATCTGTAATTCTTACGGCGGTCGAGTCGAACTGTCACAGGCTGAAGTTTGAATAGCATTGATTATCGTAGTTCCACTACGATAATCAATGTAGTATCAAATTGACCTCAGTTTGATATTGTGCATATAATCGCAGCATGGCTACGACGGTTAAAAATAAGCTAAATCGACTCTATGCGCAGACGGTTGCTGGGACACCGGTTACATCGGAGGACCTCGCCAGTCTGGGAGTATCTGCCGATCTTGCCGTTCATTATGTCCGTGCTGGATGGCTGAATCGTTTGGCAAGGGGGGTGTTTGTGCGGACGGGTGAATCTCCAGAACTCCATCCATCTCTTCGACTTTTGCAGCGTATGATCCCCGGATTTCACGTCGGCGGCAAAACCGCATTGAACTGGTATGGCGTGCGTCACTATGTTGCCCAGCAGGAGACGCTTCATTTGTACGGTTCAGTGGCGGCCAAGATGCCACCCTGGTTTGTTGAACGATTTCCGGCGGAATATCACCGCAAGCGTCTCTTTGCGGAGCCGCCGGACA
>CAZLJQ010000129.1:0-2839 GCA_964559875.1 uncultured Acidobacteriaceae bacterium | reverse complement strand
CATCAAAATCTCCGACCGCGACACCTTCCGGCCAGGAGACAGTGGGTGACGCTGCAGCGCTAAATCCATTCCATGTCTGCCCTGCCATGTACGGCGTAACACATACCGACAGAGCACCTACGAGCAACGCAGACGTGAACCATGACTTCAGCGCACTTGCTTTCCGCGGCCAATTGCGCGAGGGACCCCGAACGATGGCGTTCTGTATCGCCAAAAGTGCCGAAAGTAGGAAGCGTCTTGTCATGATCTGTAGCCTGTCCTTTTCCGTGTAGATGGACTGCTCACTCGCTGGTACAAGAATCGTCAACTCACAAAGACATAGCGATACTATGTCTAATATTAGTTAAATGTCTAGCAAAATATTCTGGGAGCTGGAAAAATGGCCACCCCCTTTGGGGGGGATGGCCACCTTTTCTACGCAATGATCAGGAACCTACTCGCTCATCAGGACCGTCACCGAGCCGTTACTGCCGTTGTTGTCTACCACGAGATCCGTTTTGCCATTTCCGTTGAAGTCCCCGGCCGCGATCGCGGTCGGGTTCGTGCCGGAGGCAAGCGAAGGCGCAGCGGTGAATGTCCCATTGCCATTGCCCAGCAGAATGGTCACTGTATTGTTGCCGAAGTCGATCGCGGCAATATCCACTTTGCCGTCGCCGTTGAAGTCCCCAACCGTCAGAGACGCAGTGTTAGGCGTAGCAGGAGAAGGCGCGGCCGTGAAGGTTCCATCTCCATTGCTGAGCAGGATGCTGACTGTGTTGTTGCTGGTCACGGCGAGATCGAGCTTGCCGTCGCCGTCAAAATCCGCGGCCGCGATACCTTCCGGCCAGGAGACTGCGGGCGATGCTGCGGCTGTGAAGGTCCCGTCGCCTTTTCCGAGCAGAATGGTCACACTGCTACTGGCATAGTTGGTCACGGCGAGATCGAGCTTGCCATCGCCGTTCCAGTCGCCGGCCACGATGTCCATCGGTACGGAACCAGTAGCTAGGGAGGCAGCAGCTGGCGTAAACGTTCCGTCGCCATTGCCAAGCAGGATGGTCACAGTCTTACTGCCCTGGTTGGTGACAGCGAGATCGAACTTGCCATCGCCGTTGAAATCGCCAGCCACAAGACCAAACGGAGTGGCACCAGTAGCGGGCGAGGCTGCAGCCCTGAAGGTTCCATCGCCATTGCCAAGCAGAATCGTTAGCGAATTGCTGCCTTCATTGGCCACGGCGAGGTCGAGCTTGCCGTCGCCGTTAAAATCCCCAACCACAATGCGATTCGGGGATTTTCCGGTAGCCGGTGAAGCCTCTGCCGTGAAGGTTCCATCTCCTTTGCCGAGCAAGATGGTGACATTGTTGCTGGCCATGTTGGTGACGGCGATATCCAGCTTGCCGTCGCCGTTGAAGTCACCAACCGCGACACCGTACGGTTCGAGGCCGGTGGCATATGTATTCGAAGAATTGGAGGACGGCTTTGTCCCGGATGAAGAAGACCCGCAACCAACAAGAACGGCCATTAGGCCAACGATTGCGCAAAAGAAAAGACCCTGAATTCTTTTTAGGGCAGTAAAGCTGTAGATGAAAGTCATGGTGCTGTCTCCTCAAAATGATCAGTCGCAATGACTGGGCTGGACATGCGCAATCTCTCCCCCGCTTGCAGTTCTCAAGCGCGGGCTATATTGCTTACGCACGACGGTTTATGAATTGAGCCGTTAAACAAACAGCCCACTAGGGAATTTCTGAGGCGCCAGCAGACAGTCACGTCTACAATGAACCTTCTGTGAAGGCAGTCTGCTGCGCGTACTCTCGGTCGATTGTTTTGGCCTCTTCCATGGAAATTGGTAGAGGCGGAATGGCGTCCTGCGCCAGGTCCCAGCGCCAGGTTAGATACTTGCTCTTTTCGGCTTGCTCATCGAGGTGCTTGTAATAGGCTTCGTCAGCGTCGTGGTGAACGATATAGAGGGCGGTCGTCTTCGGCGCCGCATCCCTCAAAACGACTGCAGGCTGGGGATATGAAGACGGAGTGTTGAAGCGAAGCATTTTGTCGAAGCGCCGGCGCCCTGCCGTGAGCGCGTCGATGATCCGCTTCTCGTACATGTCCTCGAACGGGAGCCAATTCTCGTCGGCCATCATCACGTCCATTCTCTTGAGCGATGCAATGCCCAGTTCGCTGAAGCTGAACGTGCCGATGGTCATCAGGTGGAAGTTCGGATGTGCCCGCAACATATCAAGCTCTCCACTGAACGCCTTGGAGAAGCGCTTGAGAATCGAATCGTCCATGAGCAGCGGAAAATCCGGCATGTGTTTGGCGATGAAGTTGTGGCCGTACTGGGTATGCTGGAGTTCCTTGTATTCCGCGATCAGAAGCATGAGCCGCTTCTTGCCCGATTCCCCGGAAGCAATCTTGGAAAGCGCCGCCAACCGGCGCGCCGCGATGTCGTCTTTTGCTTCGACCCGGAACGGTTCCGGCACGAAGAGAATTTCCGCCAACGGGAGACCCTTCGTGGTTTTGTCCCTTACCGCGGTGTGGATGCGGTTCCAGATCATCCACCAGTTGCGCTTTCCAGCAAACCCGTGAGCCCATTGATTCAGCTCCGCCTGCTGCCAAAGATAGTGCAAGGTGGCGCGTAGCGAGAGTTTGCGGCCATCGGAGGCCACCTCGGTTTTTTCCGAGTCACCCGCGGTCGTGGGAGCGCGGCCGCCACCGTCGGTCAGGCTGAAATCCAGCTTGAGCGTCGTGATGCCGTCCGATCCTTCCTGGATCGCCGATCCCATGACCGCGCCGTAGCCGGTCATCTCTGGCGGCAGTTCGTAGGAATCACACTCGGCTGTGTGCTCCTGAGCGCTGTTTGGCATAC
>CAZLJQ010000128.1:0-2857 GCA_964559875.1 uncultured Acidobacteriaceae bacterium | reverse complement strand
GCTGGTCGATGGCACGCAATTGAGTTCTTAGCGGATCGCGAATGCGACCTAGCGAGCGGTGAAACTCGGTGGTGGCGTCGATGGCATCGCGCTCCGCGTCGAGCTTTGTATGGAGCGAATTGAGATCTTCGGCAAGTGAGATGATGCCATTGCTGGGCTGCTTAGCGGGGGCGGCTGCAGCGGCGCGCATGTTCACAGAAAGTAGGCTGGACGGCACCAAGGCGGCGGAGGGCGCACCGGACGACGTGCTTCCATTGGCACTGCTTGCGCCGGAGGTTGCGCTGTCATGACTTCCATTCTGAAGAGTTTCACCGTTGTTGGACTCGGAGTGTGAAGAACGTACGCTCAGCTCGGCACTCCCAGCGATACGAGCTTCGGGAACGGTGCGTTCGAGTTCGTCAATCTTTCCAATCAGTCCGGCTGAAACTCCAGCGGGGGTGAACGCGCTCATGCTCTGCAGAGCTTCCAGACGCGCCCGGGCGAGTTCGAGATCGCTCTTCAGTTCGGCAATCTGGTCGCTGATGGTCTGGAGCTTCTTGCCGCTGGCTGCGCCTGCTTGCTGTTCAAGTAGGTCGAGGCCGGCGGTGATTTGTTTGACCTTATCTTGCGCGCTGGCAACGCGTTGAGAAAGCGTTGCGGGCTGGGCGATATTCGCTGCGCTTGGCGCCTCGTTGGGATGGCCGAGTTGTGTTTGCTCAGCCTGAATACGGCCAAAATCGAAAATGAGCGAGACGGCCTGGAGACAGGCGCTGCGATCATAGGCGGTGTAGATCGAGTCCGACGGATCGCTGGAGAGCTGGCTGGCAAATTGGACGCGGTGATACCAGTTGATGGACTGGTTAAGAAAAACCAGGAGGGAGTCGTCGGGATCGTCAGCCCTCTCTTGAGCAAGGCAACCGCATAACGTGGCGGCGACGAGAAGAACGACGAATGCAATGCGACGGATGCTCATGAGCCTCAAGATAGGTCGTGAATCAGCCGTTGGGAGCCATTCACTTAATTTTCCCTATTAGTCGTGCAGCACAACGCTGACCAGTGAACTGTTTATGTGCATCCCGCTATTGCTGTAGTTGATGAAGCCAAGATCGCGAAACCGGTTGAGGAAGAAGCTTACACGCGAGCGTGTGGTGCCGATCATTTCGGCTAGAGTCTCCTGGCTGATCTTTTCGATGGTTGGAGTGGGCTTCGAATCCTGGCCGAAGTTGGCCATCATCAGCAACAGCCTGGCGAGTCGCTTTTCGCTGGAATTGAACAGATGATCCACCAGATCAGCTTCCATGCGGAGGTTGCGGGAGAGCATCTGTGCGAGAAATTGCTCAGAGAATTCCGGTTCACGCTGGAGCAGCCCGAGCATGACTGTTTTTTCGATGCGAATGATGACGGCGGTTTGAAGCGCGCTCGCGGTGGAAATGCGCAGCTGCTGGCCGGCAATCGAGCCCTCACCAAAAAAACTTTTCTCAGGAAGATAGGCGATGACGGCTTCCTTGCCGCTCGTCGAAACAACAGTGAGCTTCACCTTGCCGGTCTGGATGTAAAAGACTGCATCGGCCTGATCGCCTTGCGCGAAGATGGAGTCATCAGCCTGGTATTCGCGTACCGATTTTCCGGCCACAAGCTGGGTCAGCAGAATCTGCAGATCGAATGTGGGCATCATCCCGGGCATAGTGCTGGGTTTCCTCGACGCGATCGTCAACCTGTGATTTGCAACCGAAGGCAACGGAAAGGATAGGCCAGCTGAGAATCTGGGTGCCGTACTCGTCATAGTCGAACAACTCGTAGCCATAATCGATACCTTTCAATTGTGCAGGGTGTGCGACTGCTAGCAACCGCTGCAATGTGTCTATATCCAAGATACTGGATGGGAAAAAGAACGGAATCGGCGAAAACTGTTATTGCTGTAGGCGTTGTCGCCGGGGGTCTGTAGGGCTTTTCCTAAGCCGACACGTTGATCGTCGTGTGTTATGACACGGCGAGAAAAAAGCAGCTTGCCGTAATAACAAATCAAGCTGTAAGTATCTTCCGCCAGGGATTCCGTAGACGATCATCGTCATGGAATCGCCCTCCCTAAAACTGAGAGCAAGGCACGTGAGGTCTTGTCCACGGATTATCGAAGTCAATAATAAGAACCCAGGTATGCCGTGATGGCACTGGTCTTTAGTTGGCCGAGGCCACGCAAAGTACTCTTCTAATCGCGGGCGCCAGCTCTTCTGGAGCACTGTCCTTGTTGACATAGGCGGACGCTCCGGCCAGCAGACAACGCGATGCGTACTGGTTCTCGGACTGAACACTCACCATAATTACAGGCAGCTTTGGGTACATGCGCTTTACGTCGTGCAGCACATCCAGCCCACTGCGTCCAGGCATATTTATGTCGAGCAACAGCACGCCGCATTGAGATTTGGCTAGTTGGGTCAGCACCTCAAGTCCGTTGGCGGCTTCGGAAAAGTGTGTGCCTGCAAAGGCATCGGCCACAATCTCTCTCAAGCCCCGGCGCACGTTCGCGTGATCATCTGCTATCAGGACATACATCGTCGTATCGGCTTCCCAGGCCAATTCCGGCCTGAAACTACGTTACTGGAGGTAGGAAGGAATTATAACCAGCGAAAACCGTGATTTTTGTGGGGTTTTGTAAGCTAGCTCTGTAGGGTTTTTCCTACACTGGCGAGCCGATCCTATTCGATCAAGTTGTGCGTCATGGCGTAGCGGGTAAGCTCGGCGTTGCTCTTCATCTGCATCTTTTCCATGATGCGCGCTCGATAGCTACTTATCGTTTTTACGCTGACATGAAGCCGTTCGCCGATTTCCGTCAAGGGGACGCCGGAGGCGATCATTTTCATGACTTCGTGTTCCCGGTCCG
>CAZLJQ010000127.1:0-2911 GCA_964559875.1 uncultured Acidobacteriaceae bacterium | reverse complement strand
CCCCACGACCACAAGCTCCCATCAGTGCACAGAGCCTGGTTGTGAAAGTCGCGCGTCATGATGTACATCGCGCTGCACAGTCCCTGCACCTGGACCGGAACTAGGCTTTGGTAGATGCTGGGAACGCCGAGCTGCCCCGCGCCGTTGGAGCCGAAGGTCCAGACAGTCCCATCTTTGAGCAGGACCGATGTGGACGCATCGCCTCCCAGCGCCATGATCGCCCCGCTCAGCCCCGGAACCTGCTCCGGCGTGTAGTGGTCGTTCTCTGTGCCGTCGCCCAGCATGCCGTATCCGCAAAAGAAGCCAAGATTGTTATTGTCGTAAGAGTCTTCGCAATCAAAAGCCCCCTGCCAATTGTTTGCTCCCCACGTCCACACTGTGCCATCGGCGCGGATCGCCACCACATGCGTCCAACCCGCTGAAATCCACACCACTTGATCGATGCCCGGTACTGGGACCGGCGTGAGCCGGTTGATTGTCGTCCCGTCGCCGATCTCGCCCTCGGCGTTGTTTCCCCACGCCATCAGCGTGTGATCCTGCATCAGCGCTACGCTGAAATTAAATCCGGTAGTGACCATAATTGGGTTGGTTACGCCCGTGACTTCGATGGGAACCAGGTAGTCGATGTTCGGGTCATCCACGCCATTGCCCAGAGCACCATACTCATCCCAGCCCCACGTCCACACCGTCCCATCAGACTTGACGGCGACAGAATGATATCCGCGCCCGCTTAGCTTCACAATTGAGGTCAGGCCGCTCACCTGGACGGGCGTGGAACTGTTCGTCGTCGTTCCATTCCCTAACTGCGCATGGGAGTTATCGCCCCACGCCAACACCGTGCCATCCGACTTTAGGGCGAAGTTATGCTGCTCGCCGCCCATTACTGCAACTATGTCAGACAAATAACCCGTTCCGCCCGGTCCAAGAACCTGCATTGGCAAAGAGCTGTCGGTCGTCGTACCGTCTCCCAATTGCCCCTTTGCGTTCAAGCCCCAGCTCCAGACCGTGCCATTCGGCTTCAGCGTGTTCACCGCACGCGCACCACCCCAGATGGACACTGGAGGCCAGTCTGTCGCACTCCACTGCGCATAGAGAGTCACATCACTGTTGCCCATGGTCAAGGTTGAGCCTATAGCATACGCATCGCCCGATCCATCGGCGGAGGTGTTCCATCCGTCAAAAGCGTAGCCCGGCTTAAAGAAGAAGCCAAGGTTTCCATGGACAGTCACTGTTGACCCCGCCGCGTACGGATTTGGATCAGGCAGCCCGAAGCCGGAGGTGCTTCCATTGCCGGCGTAGGTCACAGTAAATGTTGCTCCGGATGCGACCCACTGCGCATAGAGCACTATATTGCTGCTGCCCATCGCGAAGGTCGCGCTGCCTGCGTAGGCCGTGCCCGAGCCGTTGGCCGCTGTGTTCCAACCGGAGAATGTGTATCCTGCGTTGACCAAATTGCCGGAGTTGCCCAGCACCGTGACTGTCGCTCCAGACGCGTACTTGTTGCTGTCGACGGGCACCGTGCCGCCGGTCGCGCCGTTGCCGCTGTAGGTGACGGTGTAAGTGGGAAGCTGTATCCACTGCGCATAGAGCACTATATTGCTGCTGCCCATCGCGAAGGTCGCGCTGCCTGCGTAGGCCGTGCCCGAGCCGTTGGCCGCTGTGTTCCAACCGGAGAATGTGTATCCTGCGTTGACCAAATTGCCGGAGTTGCCCAGCACCGTGACTGTCGCTCCAGACGCGTACTTGTTGCTGTCGACGGGCACCGTGCCGCCGGTCGCGCCGTTGCCGCTGTAGGTGACAGTGTAAGTGGGAAGCTGTGTCCACTGCGCATAGAGCACTACATTGCTGCTGCCCATCGCGAAGGTCGCGCTGCCTGCGTAGGCCGTGCCCGAGCCGTTGGCCGCTGTGTTCCAACCGGAGAATGTGTATCCTGCGTTGACCAAATTGCCGGAGTTGCCCAGCACCGTGACTGTCGCTCCAGACGCGTACTTGTTGCTGTCGACGGGCACCGTGCCGCCGGTCGCGCCGTTGCCGCTGTAGGTGACGGTGTATGAAGTTGAGCTTGTCGAATCGGGAGGAACAGCCCCGCCGCCGCAACCTGCAACACCAGCCGCACCGTACAGTAACCAAACAATAGAGAGGACAATTCTGCCGATTTTCATCCATCCCCCTAAATGGCTAGATCGACGTAACGCGATGCTATGTGTAGAGAATTTCTGTGAGATACGTTACCCCTGTCACCTCAGAGGCCCAAAACCCATCGTTTAGTTTTTTGATCCGGATGTGCAGATGCCAGTAGGCATAAATGACCGCATGAGCAAACCAGCTTATTGATAATCATCAGTTTGGCTTCCCAATCGAGCACTACCGAAGGGTAGCAATATTCAGAAATTCTGATGCCAACTGCCGAGAACACGCCAATGCCCTCATCCAGCCTAGTTCGTATGCCAAAATGAGGATTGGGAACGATAAACGCCGCTATCGTCAGTGGGGACGGTTGTGTGCTAACGGATTCCAGGGAGATTTTTCTGGTTGATGGGGCTTTGCGGTTGATGAAGATGCTCCAGTTGGCTCGTGAGCCGGATTGGTATGCGGGATATGTTTTGGGAAAAGCCGCGGGTTGGCTTCCGTTGCGCGGAGATCGCAGGTTGGCGAGTTGGCGACGGGGTGGGGTTTGGCGTGGACCGGGAGGCCGGCGCTACGGTTGGTATCGAGGGCGAGGCCGCAGATTCTTCCCGATTCGGGCTTTTTTCCACTCACCACTTCAATTTGCACAGCTCCAAGTACCTGATTGGCGCGGTGTTGAGCGTCCAAAAAGAAACGTCTGTGACCATGGGCACAGGCAATTGTATACTGAAGACGATATTCGTAGTAACGACGAACCAATCCCGCGCAGCGCTGTCCGATGCTG
>CAZLJQ010000126.1:0-2913 GCA_964559875.1 uncultured Acidobacteriaceae bacterium | reverse complement strand
TAGGGCGGCTGGTTTGATGGTGGAGTTGGTGGGTCGCCGTATTCGGGCGAAGAAACAGCCGCACTTTGAAAGGGCGGCCGTAGGAAGTCTAACGATGAAGGCTGGGGCCTGCAGGGGAAGCGTTCAATCACGAACTCAGAGTGCTCAGTTACGAGAGACTGCCAGGGAGTGGCGCCCTATCTTCCATTGCGCTGACATCTGGCCGGCGACCTCTGCAAACTCTGGGTGCTGTTTGCCATGGGTCAGCAGATCTCCCTCGGTATCGGATAAGGCATCACAGACACGCTCTAGCACTTGGAGCAGAGCAGCCCGAGAGGCCAGTGAGCGCCCCTCTCCAAAGCGGATGAGTTCCTTGCTTGTTGGCCACTGGTTCGCACCGTTCAGGGTCAACGCCATACGATCCTGCGGCATGTAAACGGTGGTCGTCACGAGATCGTAGACAGGCGCAAGATGAGCTTCCCCCTGCACATCGTCATACATGATTCCAAAGTTCTTCAGGTGAGCATCGCCATTACGGATGGCGCAGTTCAAAACAATCAGCGTGAAAAGCTGAAGGCCCTCCTGCAGTGCGACCGGCGCGGTTGCGAACTGTTGGAATCGCTTCATCACGTTTGTCTCGTAACTGCCGCGATACTTCTCCTCGGTGCGCCGTGCGTTGAGGACGCAAAAGTCTTCAAAGCCCCGGTAGCTTCCGTCCGGGCGAAGGTCGAAGCGCTCCATGATCAAAGCGCCTCCGTCCTCGGCAAGCCGATGGGACGACACCGTCAGCCCGCAGCGCTCCGCCACTTTCAAACAGAAGAATTCATTCGCCGCCAACTGAGGGAACTCGGAGGGGTTCCAGAACTTCACGATGTGCGTCGCACCTCTAAAAGACGGGGACAAAGTGCGCTTCGCAGCTCCATCGGGCGCTAACTTCGTCTCATCACGCACTAGGAACTTCGGTTGCACGCCGCTTATTCCAGAGTGCGTCGCGAACTTCTCGATCAGGTATCGATAGAATTCGCCGCCCCGTCGGCTGGAGAGAATCTCGTCGACGGACTGGAACGGAACGCCTTCATCGAGTTCGTCGTCAACCCCGGTAAAGCGGACGCGCCCCAATTGCGACCGTCCAACGATAGCCAATAAATCAAGGTCATCGAATGCTCCGGTGGCTTTAGCGAAGGCAAGCCGCAACCGCTCGCGCAGTGCTCCCTCGGGCAGGTTCATCTCGAAGATCGGTGCGACACCCAGCGGGGAATTCCACGAAGGTAGGCGCACGGGCATAGTCACGGAAACAGCGCGGTTGGGAGAGACTCCAGGAGTGTAGGCAAATGTGCTCCCGCGCCGCCCATTGCGATCCAGTACCCCGGACGAACTTTTGTCCGTCCAAACCCTAATCATCGGCATCCTCCCTCAGCAGGTCGTCCAGTGTGGGCCTTTCCAGCGCAATCGGTTGAAGCCGAAGTTCGAGGCCGACCACGCGGAGTATGCGAGCCAGCTTGGAGTAGCCAATCTCGCTTGCCCGCCCGTTCTCAAGAAGATCGATCGTCGCGCGGCTGACCCCAGCCCGCTTCGCAAGCTCAAACTGGGTCAGCCGGGCACCCTTGCGCGCCGTGGCAATCGCTCCGCCGAGATCGCTCAGTCCAATCATGCGGAATATATTAGTAATTATTGACTACACTAGTCAACACGACCATTATATTAGTCACATTGGCAAAGCTTGAATGTCCCGCCGTCGGGAGGCTACTGGATGACGATGTTGTCGGGCCTGGTTCCACATCTCCGTGAACTTCTTTTCGAACGCCTGAATTTCATCGGCATCGGAGGACAGGACAACACTGTTGTCCTGGTGCTTGGCAGCAGCGGAGAGATTGCTGCTGCCATCCCGCAGCAAGCCTTCGGTGGACCATGCCTTCAGATGCATGAGCGCGCGTGATCCCTTGACCCGAATCTGTACGTTGCGGTTTCCGGCAAACATATTGGTCATGTACGGGTTTCGCTTTTTCTCATCCTGAAATTGCTCCTGGTCTCGATAGATCCGAACCTTCACGCCACGGTTGGCAGCGGCGAGCAAGGCTTCGGCGGTAGGTTTATCGGTGAAACTGTAGAACGCTGCATCAATGTGTCCCCGTGCTTTGGTGAGAAGTGGCACATCCACCCGTTCGGGATTAACGTCCGGTGTGTAGTAAAGCGCATGTCGGCCAGCGGACAGGGTGGACATAGCCGCCGATCCTGACGCCAACGACTGCTGCGCGGTGCCGAGTTGACCCAGCATGGCAATAGGCCTCACGGCTGCCGGCAGCTGATCTTGATGATGAAAACCCCAAGCAACTCCGGTCACCAGAAGCGCGAGGAAAAGATAGCGAAAGAGTTTCAAGGCGTTACCTCCTGCAGTGCAGGTACTTCCGGTTTGTCTGCCACGGCCTCCGGGGGTTTCGGGAGAGCGGCATCCGTCGCCTCCAGCCGCGCGAGCCGTTGCTTCGCCCTCCGGCGGTCACGCTTCTTCTTGTTCCTTCCCGCCTGCGGTGTCGGCAGCATTTCGCCGAAAGCAACCGGTGGAACTGTAGCACGTGGATTTGGCTGATGAATCCTTGGGACGCTCAATTCGTCGGAAATCGTTACCGGTTTGAGCGCGAGGAAGTGGGTCTTGCGGCAGCCGACACAGCAGACAGCGTCGGTGATGGCACCGACCGCTTCGTGCAAGGCAGGTGGTAAGAGCAATGGATCACCGGTGCGCCGGTGAAACGCTGGGATGTGGGCTCCAACCTGAACCGTCTTTCCCTCCTGCCACAATGGCTGCGATAGAACGCCCCTGTTGGCAGAGAAGAGCAACTTCTGACGATGAGCCGGGACCACGTCGGGGCCTCGGGAGGTGGTAAGCCAATGCAGAAAGATGTTGAGGGTGTACGTCGTCCCGTATCGAAGCATCTCGAT
>CAZLJQ010000125.1:0-3227 GCA_964559875.1 uncultured Acidobacteriaceae bacterium | reverse complement strand
CCGCAGCCTTCCGAATTTTTCAGGAGTGTCTGACCAACGTGATCCGGCATGCGCAGGCACAGTCGGTGCGCGTATCCTTGTGTCAGGAGGATGAGAACATTCTTTTGGTTGTAGAAGACGACGGAATAGGCTTCTGTGAGTCCGACCTGTCGAACTCTCTTGGATCTTTGGGACTCCTGGGCATGAAAGAGCGAGCGCAGTTCTGCGGCGGCGATGTGCAGATCTTCAGTTCACCCGGCAAAGGCACAACGGTCACAGTTCGCGTTCCTGTGGACACCCCAGGCGCTGAGAGGCAGCAAACATGCACATACTGATAGCGGATGACCATGCCGTCGTGCGTCGTGGCCTCCGGGAGATTCTGACCGACGCTCTGCCCAACGCGGACTTTACCGAAGTTGGTAACGGCGATGAGGTGCTTAGTCACCTTGGCAAATCCCAAACATCCATGCTGGTGCTGGATATCAACATGCCGGGGCGGAGCGGAATGGACGTGCTGCGGGATGTAAAGCACACCTATCCTCGGTTGCCGGTGATCATACTGAGTTGCCAACCGGAGGACCAATACGCGGTGCGCTGCTTGCGGGCAGGCGCAGCCGCCTATATCAACAAGGAGAGCGCCCCTGAAGAACTGGCGCTCGCGACAAAAAAGATATTGGGTGGCGGGCGCTACGTCAGCGCGAGCCTCGCCGAGAAACTGGCCGCCAGTCTGGACGTGTCCGTCGACAAACCCCTGCATGAGCTACTCTCGGATCGGGAACACGAGGTTATGAAAATGATCGCCTCCGGCACTCCTTTAACGGAAATTGGCGAACGGCTTCATGTCAGCGTGAAAACGATAAGTAGCTATCGAGCCCGCATCATGGAAAAGATGCAGATGAAGAGCAATGCCGAACTTACCCGCTACGCCATGACGCACAACTTGATCGAATAGACCGGCCCGCCGATGTAGGAATAACCCTACAGAACCAGCTTACAAAACCCTACGCAAATCACGGTTTTCGCTGATTACAATTCTTTCCCTCCTCCAGTAACGTAGTTTCAGGCCGGAATTGGCCTGGGAAGCCGATACTACGATGTATGTCCTGATAGCAGATGATCACGCGAACGTGCGCCGGGGCCTGAGAGAGATCGTGGCCGATGCCTTTGCTGGTACGCGCTTTTCCGAAGCAGCTAACGGAGTTGAGGTGCTGACCCAACTAGCCAGCTCTCAATATGGCGTCCTGTTGCTCGACATCAACATGCCCGGACGCAGCGGGCTGGATGTGCTGCACGATGTAAAGCGCATGTACCCGAAGCTGCCGGTGATTATGGTGAGTGTTCAGCCCGAGAACCAGTATGCTGCGCGCTGCCTGCTGGCCGGAGCGTCCGCCTATGTCAACAAGGACAGTGCTTCAGAAGAGCTGGCGCCCGCGATTCGAAAAATACTGGCGGCTGCGACCAACTGAGGACCATGCCTCACCGTGCATCTGGACCCACGCTGGCTGCAGATATCGATGAACCCCGTAAACAAGAGCTCACATGAGTGGGTCCGGGATTTAGGGAGCGCAATTCCATGGCGATGATCGTCTATGGAATCCGCCGCGGGAAATACTTACGGGCTTAGATTCATTAGGATGCGCCACGCTGCGTTTTTCTCGCCACGGAATAACACACAACGATCGATCTATTGGCGTAGGAAAAGCCCTACAGAGTTCCGGCGAGAATGCCTACAGCAATCACAGTTTTCGCTGATTCCGTAGTTTTTCCCATCCCGTATGTTGGATATAGACACATTGCAGCGGTTGCACAGCCTGCACAATTGAAAGGTATCGATTATGGCTACCAGTTATTCGACTATGACGAGTGCGGCACCCAGGTTTCCTGCCGGTTTATCCCTTCCATTGCCGTCGGCGGCAAATCGCAAGTTGACAGTCGCATCGAAGAAGGTCAGCACGATGCCCGGGGTGATGCCCACATTCGACCTGCCGATTCTGCTGACCCGGATTGTGGCTGGAAAATCGGTACGCGAATACCAGGTTGATGACTCCATCTTCGCGCAAGGCGACTCTGCCGATGCAGTCTTTTACATCCAGAGCGGCAAGGTGAAGCTCACCGTTGTTTCGACGAGCGGCAAGGAAGCCGTCATCGCCTACCTTCCTGAGAAGAGCTTTTTCGGCGAGGGCTCGATTGCCGGCCAGCAGCTACGGATCTCCACGGCGAGCGCGCTCCAAACGGCCGTCATCATTCGCATTGAAAAAACAGTTATGCTTGGACTGCTCCAGCGGGAACCGGGATTCTCTGAGCAATTTCTCGCACACATGCTCTCCCGCAACGTCCGTATGGAAGCTGACCTGGTAGATCATCTGTTCAATTCCAGCGAAAAGCGGCTCGCCAGGCTGTTGCTGATGATGGCCAACTTCGGCCAGGATTCGAAGCCCATTCCGGCCATTGAAAAGATCAGCCAGGAGACTCTGGCCGAAATGATCGGCACCACGCGCTCGCGCGTAAGCTTCTTCCTCAACCGCTTTCGCGATCTTGGCTTCATCAACTACAACAGTGGTGGGATGCAGATAAACAGTTCACTGGCCAGCGTTGTGCTGCACGACTAAACAGGGAAAATCAAGTGAATGGCTCCCAACCGCTGATTCACGACCTACCTTGAGGCTCATGAGCATCCGTCGCATTGCATTGGTCGTTTTTCTCGTCGCCGCCACGTTATGCGGTAGCCTTGCCCAAGTTCGAGATGCCGATTCCGGCGACTCTCTCCTCGCTTTTCTTAAACAATCGATCGACTGGTATCACCGTGTCCAGATTCCCAGCCAGCTCTCCAGTGACCCATCGGATTCGATCTACACCGCCTATGACCGCAACGCCGGTCTTCAGGCCGTCTCGCTCATTTTCGACTTCGGCCGCATCCAGGCCGAGGAGGTACAACTCGGCCATCCCCACGAGGGGCCAATCGCAGCGGATACCGCTCAGCCCATAACGCTTTCTCAACGCGTTGCCAGCGCGCAGGACAAGGTCAAGCAAACCAGCGCTAGCATTGACCTACTTGAACAACAGGCAGGCGCGGCTCGCGGCAAGAAGCTCCAGACCGTCAACGACCAGATTGCCGAACTGAATAGCGATCTCGACCTCGCTCGGGCGCGTCTCGAAGTTCTGCAAAGCATGAGCGCGTTCACCTCCGCTGGAATTTCAGCCGGACTGATTGGAAAGATTGACGAACTCGAACGCACCGTTCCCGAAGC
>CAZLJQ010000124.1:0-3417 GCA_964559875.1 uncultured Acidobacteriaceae bacterium | reverse complement strand
AAGCCGCAGTGCAACGGTCTGGACGCGTCCGGACGAGAGACCACGGCGAACTTTGTCCCACAGCAGTGGCGAGACCTGAAAACCGACCAGACGGTCGAGGATGCGGCGGGTCTGCTGAGCATCGACGAGGTTCCAGTCGATTTCGCGAGGATGAGCGAACGCCTCCTGCACCGCCTTCTTGGTGATTTCGTTGAAGGTGACGCGATGGACGGGCTTGGCTTCTTTCTTGCGGCCACGGCCACCGTCGGCGTTGCTGCCGAGCTCTTCAGCGAGATGGGCGGCGATGGCTTCGCCTTCGCGGTCAGGATCGGGGGCCAGATAGATGGCATTGGCGGAGCGAGCCAGCTTTTTGAGATGAGCGACTACCTTCTCTTTGCCGGGGATGACTTCGTACTCAGTGGAAAAGTCGTTGTCGACATCGACACCTAGACCCTTCTTAGGCAGATCCTTAATATGACCGAGCGAAGCTTCTACTTCGTAACCGGCGCCAAGATACTTCTGAATGGTCTTGGCTTTGGCTGGAGACTCTACGATGACCAAACCTTTAGACAAATGGAACCCCTTCTGAATCGATGGAAACTGGAACGTAACCTAGCACGAAGGGAGGCACATGGCAAAACCTCGAGTGCGGAGAAAGACACGGTGGGAGACGGTAAGTGATTGATCTATCAGGGGAATGGGGAATCTTCACTTATTGTAAACGGGACGGGAAAAGACTATGCGAGACAAAGCTGAGTCGACTGCAACGGCAAAAGCAGAGTCAACCACCCCACTTCCGCCAAATGAGGACAGAAATGGGGCACCAGATCAGCACCCCACGTTAGCCAAATGACGGACACCTTGATTTCAGAAGACGCGGATGTAGTTCTTGCCGGGGAGCTGGCGGATTTTGTTGCTCATTTCGAGTTCGAAGAGGGCGGAGAAGATCTCAGAGCTGGCGAGCTGGGATTCGAAGTGCTCGATGAGTTCGTCGATGTGGATGGAGACGTCTGGCTTGATGGCGGAGAAGACCTTCTGCTGCTCGGCGGGGAGTTCGGCGGCGGGTGGAGGGTCAAATAATGATGCGGATTGGGGTACGGGAAGATTGGATTGGCGCTGCTGGAGAGTGAGGCGGATTTCGGTGGGGAGTTCCTCGAAGACATCTTCCCAGGTGGCGACGAGTTTGGCTCCCTGTTTGATGAGGGTGTTGGGCGTCCAGGCGAGTTTGTTGGTGACGTTGCCGGGAACGGCGAAGACTTCCCTGCACTGCTCAAGAGCGCAACGGGAGGTGATGCGGGTGCCACTGTACTCACCGGCTTCGACGACGAGAACGCCGCGCGAGAGGCCGCTGATGATGCGGTTTCGCAAGGGAAAATTGTGCGGATTGGGAGCGGTGGCGAGAGGAAATTCACTGACGAGCGCGCCACCGAGTTCGAGAATCTGCTCGGCGAGCTTGCGATTTTCGCGGGGGTAGATGACATCGACACCGGTGCCGAAGACGGCAATGGTGCGTCCGCGAGCCTGGACGGCTCCCTTGTGCGATTGGGAATCGATGCCGCGGGCGAGGCCGCTGATGATGACCAAGCCGCAGTTGGCGAGGTCCTGCGAAAGACGCTCGGCCATGCCCAGTCCGTAGGGAGTGGGATGGCGGGTGCCGATGATGGCGATTCCAGTGTCGAGCAGGATGCGCGGGTCTCCACGCACGTAGAGAACGAGCGGAGGATCGTAGATTTCGGCGAGGTGGGCGGGGTAGAGCTCGGAGCCGAGGGTGACGAGAGAGACTCCGGGAGTGTTGGCCAGCTTTTTCAGCTCTTCGTCGGCGAGGCGGAGCGATGCGCCGAGAGCGATGGACTGCGCGCTGGCGGCGGGAAGTCCGGCAGCTTCAAGCTCGGTGAGCGAGGCGCGAAAGATGTTCGCGGTGAGGGGAATGCGCTCCAGAAGACGGCGCAGACGGGTAGGCCCAAGCTGAGGAGTGAGGGAGAGCGCGAGCATCTCGCGATCGCGGGTGGAGACAGGCGAAATTGCTTCCGGCATTATGCGGCGAGTTTAACGGACGATGGCGGCGAGAGTCACGGAAAAATTGGGCATAGAGCCACATCTACTGAGTGGAATCGGTCGCAGACGCTGGGCGGGTGGCGCTGCGCTGCCGGTCGCAGACGCTAGGAACTTGCATGGGGAGAGTAGGATTTGTAATGGTAGTGGGTTGGCGATAGAGAGACTATGCGCGCATTGAAGATTTCAGCAATCTCATTTCTGAATACGGTCCCGCTGATGTGGGACTTCGAACACGAGCCCTCGCGGGAGATTCGCGAGAATTTTGAGGTGGAGTACACGCTGCCTTCGCAGTGCGCACGGGCGCTGCGAGAGGGAACGGCGGATATTGGCATCATTCCGGTGATTACGACGGCGCAGATTCCGGAGCTGGTGGTGCTGCCGGATGTGGCGATTGCGGCGCTGAACAAGGTGTGGTCCATCCAGCTGGTGAGCAAGCGGCCGATGGAGGAGATTCGCACGGTGGCCGTGGATACTTCGTCGCGGACTTCAGTGGGGCTGACCCAGGTGCTGCTGACGAAGTTCTTTGGCGGACATCGCGAGCTGACGCCGATGGCTCCGGTGCTGGGGCCGATGCTGGAAAAATGCGACGCGGGACTGCTGATTGGTGATCCGGCGATGGTGGTGAAGACCGGCGGATTGTACAACTACGATCTGGCCGAAGTGTGGAGGGCGAAGACCGGACTTCCGTTTGTGTTTGCGGTGTGGACGGTGCGCAGGGCGGCGCTGGATGAGATGCGTGAGGGATTGGATTTGGGGGGGATCTTCCGGCGCTCACGCGACCACGGGCTGAGGCCGGAAAGCGTGGCGGCAACGGCGAAGAAGTGGTCGAAGCGGATGGGGCTGAGCGAAGAGGCGATTACGAAGTATCTGAGAGAGAACATTCATTACCATCTGGACGCGGAGTGCAGGAAGGGACTGGCACTGTACTTTAAGCTGGCAGCCGAGTGCGGAGTGATCGAGCGGGCTCCAGAGTTGGAGTTCTGGGAAGCGGCGACCCTGCGCTAAATTCGCAGGCGAGTTCAGGGACGGGGCTGGGCAACATCTTCAAGCAACAATATTGGATGAATCCCGAGCTTAGTTTCTGCATCTATTAGATTGTGCGTTAGCTTCTACTGAGTAAGTGGTATAGAGTGGAAGCAGCTCTTTGAAATGGTCCATGACCTTTCAGGTTCGCGGCAAACGGCAGCGAACCAGGCCGGCAGCTCCCACCGATTGAGATCGGGCGGGCAGCGGCCAAGACGCAAAAGCTCTCCGCGAATCAGGATCGAACCTGGTATGTTTCGCGGAACCCGACCGAGACTCAAAAACTGGGGTCTCGGCTGGGCGTAGTTTTTGGGGGCGTCACGGCTTCGACGGAAACGGTTGCGGCCAGGAGGCATGCAG
>CAZLJQ010000123.1:0-3508 GCA_964559875.1 uncultured Acidobacteriaceae bacterium | reverse complement strand
GGTCTCCTTGTTCTAACAGTCAAGACCGTTTACACAAAATCTTTTACACCCTCCTCGGGTCTGTCCCCAATATCCACTGTTGCCCACAAGGCCTTTCCGCCACCCCTCGATTCTCCCCTCACCTCCGCCAATAGCAATTGTTAGCTCTCCCCTTTGACACCAGCAGCTCATCTCCTTAATATGTGTTTTCCATGAGAACTTCTCTGATAATGCTTACCCTTGGAGCTTCAATGATCGCCCAGGCCCAAACGCAATCCTTTTCCACTGCCGCCGGAGACGTGAAGATCACGCCCATCTACCACGCCAGCGTTCTCATCCAGGCTGGCGGCAAAACCATCTATGTCGATCCCGCCAAGCCCTCCAAAATCGATGGCCTTCCCAAGGCCGACCTCATCCTCATCACGCACATTCATTGGGATCACTTCGATCTCGACTACATTGCCGCTCTCAGCCAGCCATCCACTGAGATCATTGCTCCCGCTTCGGTCGTCGAAAAACTCGCTCCCGCGCCTAGCCGTTCTGCCCACACCATGGCCAACGGACAAACCCGGCAATGGCAGCAGTGGACCATCGAAGCCGTTCCCGCCTACAACTTCGTGCACGGACCCGAACCCGGCCAGCTCTACCATCCCAAGGGACGCGACAACGGCTACATCCTCACCTACGGAGGCAAGCGCTTCTACTTCTCGGCTGACACCGAAAACACGCCCGAAATGCGCGCCCTCAAAAACATCGACGTCGCCTTCGTCTGCATGAATCTTCCTTTCACCATGATCCCCGAAGAAGCCGCCGACGCCGTCAAAGCCTTCCACCCCAAGGTCGTCATCCCATACCACTTCCGCGAGTCGAACCTGAATGCCTTCAAACAGGGCCTCGCAGGCACCGGCATCGAAGTCCGCATCCTCGACTGGTATTCGAAATAAGTCTGAGTGTCCCAGAGTTGGCTCTGTTCCAACTCTGGGAATTGTAGAGTGGCGGAGATTTTGCTTTTGTTCTTGCCCCTGGATTTTGACTGAGTGGCCCAGAGTTGGTTCTGTTCCAACTCTGGGGTCTGGTCACAGAGTTTCATAGCAATCAAGACCTATCCTCTTCCCATGCCTACTAGCCTTGTGCGCCTACAGCAAACCGGACACTCGCACTTCATCACCTTCACGTGCTATCGGAGGATGGAGCACTTGGCGAACAGTCAGTCGTGCTCTGTTGTTCTGCGCGCGCTGGAGAACACGCGCAGGCGGTACGGATTCCGCGTTTTCGGCTTTGTTCTCATGCCCGAGCATGTTCATCTTCTGCTCAGCGAGCCGGACCGCCGCGGCACGCTTGCACGCGCGCTGCAGTCGCTGAAAAGTGCGTCAGCACGGATGGCGCGAGGCGCACCAATCGGAGAAGTGGGCGGACGCGCTCCCTTCTGGCAGATACGCTACTACGACCGCTACATGAGGGATTCTGTTGAGTTCTCGGCAACGCTTCGATACATTCATCGCAATCCGGTGAAGCGAGGACTGTGTTCTTCGCCCGAACAATGGCCTTGGAGTAGCTTCCGGCATTACTGGAACGGTGCCGATGTTGGAGTGGAGATCGAGTCGGAGTGGACAGCTCGTGCCAGACACCTTCAAGTCCGATGAGACACTCACAGACCCCGGAGTTGGAACGGCCGAGTGGCCGAGTGGCCCAGAGTTGGCTCTGTTCCAACTCTGGGAATCGTAGTTCAGAGCAGGAGATTTTGTCTTTGCCTCTTGCCCTCTCGCCTTGCGATTTGTGGGAAGAACTTATTTGGCATCACCAAACGCAACGAAGGCGCTCAGCCCTATCATTGCCACACCAGATGCAACTCTTTGATTCCGGCGAAATCGCACACTTGAGCGGAGCTTCCCGCCGAGCGGTGCGGCGAACCACACCACCAACAAATCCGCACTCGTGTTCAAGCTCACCGACAACGCGCCCAGCATCAGGAACTGAACCACAACATGCCCAAGCTGCGGATTCACAAACTGAGGAAGAAAGGAGAGGAAGAACAGAGCAGTCTTTGGATTCAGAACCTCCGTAGCCACGCCCTGCCGGAACGCATGACTGCTCGCCTTCGAAGTCGAGCCTTCATCCATCGCCACATTCCGCGACCGAACCATGCGAACCCCCAGCCAAAATAGGTAGAGGGCTCCCGCATACTTAACCACTGCAAACGCAGTTGCCGAAGCGGCCAGCACCGCCGACAAACCAAGTGCAGCGCCCACCACGTGAATCATTCCTCCCGCCAGCGTACCCAACGCGGATAGAAATCCTTCGCGCCGTCCTCCCGCAAGCGTGCGCGTCAAAACGTAAAAGATCCCGGGACCGGGAGTAACCGCCAGCAGAGTTGCCGCCGCCAGAAATACGAGAAAGAGTCGTCCGTCCAACATCTGAAAATTATACGGCTGGGCGATTCGCTCAACCATTCACCACCCGGTCACTCGTTGTAATCAAGCTAATGACCGCGCAGGCAATCCTTTGAAATCCGCGCAACCATATACCATTCAGTCACTTCGGCCTTTGCAACGATTATCAGAAACGTCAATCCTCGCTCCAATGAAAAAGAGCCGGCCCAAGCCGGCTCCAACCCAAAATTCTCAGCTTCACTGTACCTGTTGCAACCGTGCAATCAGCTTTTGAGCCAGGTTTTCCTCGCTCTCCGACCACAGCACGCGTCCCGTCGTGTTGCAATCGCGCTCCACCCGGTGCGTGAATTCGATCAGCGCCGCAACGTTTGCTTTAACCCGCAACGCGTCCTCCGCGCTCAAATCCACGCCCTCATGCAGAAAAGGAAAATCCAGCCCAAAGTCGATGAGTATATGTCCGCGCTCAGCAAACGCGCCTTCGTCGAACTCCAGTCCCTGCGCGGTGAAAATCACTTTCTCCGGACGCAGCACCCACTCGTTGCTCTCCGCGTCGAGCATCCACAAATCCCAGTATGCTTCCATGCTCAGCGCGAAGTCTGCCTGTGCGTATTCACGTAGCGCTTCGGCCGCTTCCTCGGCTGTTACTCCAGGCGCAAAGCTCTCCTCGAATAATGAAGGCTCAGCCCAATCCACCGGCTGCACTGACGCATATTGCACGCCGCCGTGGTTCTCGGAAAAAGGAAAGTGCCGCAACACTTCCACCATCCGTGGCAGCATCAGCTCCGCATCAAAGCCCGGAAACCAGAGGCTGAGGTTCAATGTATCCGCCATCCAAAACCTCCTTTGGAAATATCGCGCGCACCGCGCCGTCGTTGATCATGCGCGTCCGCAAGGGTTGCAAACAGCGCATTCCATCCGCATTCCCGCTTCCCATGCTAACGCACCGCAGTCCTCGTTGCGAACCGCGCTAGCCACGCCATTGCGCCGTGCTCTGCCTCTTCGGTCACTCTTCGCCTAGCGCGTGGTTTCCACAAAGGAAGCCTGCGCCGCTTTGACACCATGTCTCACGGTTGTTAGTATGAAGTTGGTCGTAAAACCCTGCCTAGCTGCGTCCCCGTCGTCTAGCCCGGCCTAGGACA
>CAZLJQ010000122.1:0-3796 GCA_964559875.1 uncultured Acidobacteriaceae bacterium | reverse complement strand
CAAACTCGCCGGCCTCCCCAAACCTACAGGTTGCGTCTAGAGAGAGACAAAGATGGATCGAGAAAGGAACGGGGTTAATCGTTGGGGATTGATCCCGTTCTCGCTCGAAAAAAACAGCCGCGAATTGGGAAAGCGCGAAGAGCGCTGGGTGCAGGTGATGGGAGCTACAGGAAAAGTTTATCTGGTCGGAGCTGGGCCCGGCCATCCTGAACTGTTGACGATCAAGGCAGCAAATTTGATCAAGACAGCTGATGTCATCGTTTACGACCGACTGATCCAAGAGGATGTGCTGGCACTGGCTAGACCCGGTGCTGAACGCATTTACATGGGTAAACCGGTTGGGCTGCACGACTCGCGCCAGGATGAGGTTAACGAGCTACTTGTGCATAAGGCACACGAGGGAAAGATGGTGGTCCGCCTGAAGGGCGGCGATCCTTTCGTCTTCGGCCGTGGCGGAGAAGAAGCAGAATACCTGGCAGAGCACGGTATCAGTTTTGACGTTATTCCGGGCGTTTCCTCCGCTTTTTCTGCCCCGCTCAGCGCCGGAATCCCGGTTACACATCGCGACTTCTCGTCGGCGGTGGCCATTGTGACCGGCCATTTTCGCAATGGCGATGACGGCGACGTTGATTTTGGCGCGCTCAGCAAAATTCAAACAGTGGTCTTCCTCATGGGAGTACACGCGGTCGAGCACATTGCGCAACGGATGATCGTCGCCGGACGCGCTGCAAGTACTCCTGCGGCAATCATCCAGATGGCGTTCTGGCATGGCGACCAGACGGTCGTTGGAACTCTGGCAACAATTGCCGAAGAGGCAAAACTGCATGGCGTGAAGGCACCTGCGACTCTAGTGATCGGCGACGTAGTCAAGGTCCGCGAAAAACTTAAAGTTGCTGAACGCGAATTGCAACGCCGCGACGACTCGGATGTGCGTTTCGCTCCTGGTCCATCACCCCAAGAACTATTTCGCCTGGCTACTGCCGGAGTCGGAGGCCAATTGCTGGGATGGGCCGTCTCCGCTGGGGTCTTTGAGGCGCTGGAGCAGCCGAAAACGGTGTGCAACCTCGCCCTCCAACTCCATGCAGATATGGATGCGTTGAATGAGGTAATGCAGGCTCTGGTTGCCTTGGGACTAGTGGAGGCGCGGCCTGAGGGGTATCGAAATCTTGAGCTGGCGTCGCTCTACTTGCGCCGAAATTCGCATCAGTCGCTGGTTCCGGCGCTGATGTACGAAGTGGGTGGAAGCTGCGATGTGACCGCGCTCGACCGATTTGTGACCACCGGGCAAAAGACGAGGTGCTCGGATCATGAGGCACTGCACTACCACGCTTGCGAGGCAATGGCCCGCTATGCAGCACCGGCCGTGCTTGACCGCGTCGATCTTAGCGCTCGTAAAACCGTGCTCATAGCTGGCTGGGGTGTGACGGCCTATTCCGAGTTGATTGCGCACCGCTGGCCACATGTGTGCGTATCTGGAATCAATCCCGCGCTGGGAGAAACCTTGCCTGAACAAAACTTCGATGCGGTAATCATCTCCGGCCTGTTGGGGTCGGCTTCGCGCGAAGAATGCGAGAGGGTGGTTTGCCGGGCAGGCGCGCAACTCAATTCCGGCGGTATGCTGATTGTGCAGGACGACCTGCTTTCCGTAGGCGCCAGCGTGGCTCCGGAAGTAGCCTTGGCAAGACTGGCGCGACGGATCACGAATGGCAATAATGCAGAGTGGTCGGTCGAGCGCGTTTCGGCTCTGCTGGAGAAGTTCGGATTACAGGTTGGTTCCGACCGGCTACCTGGCGTTGGCACACTGATCTTAAGCGAGAAAGTGAATTCATATTCGCCAGCAAGCGTCCATGCGGATCTGGCGCTGGCTAATCAAGAAGGGGCACTCCTATGACTGAAATTTCTGTAGAGACAATTGCTGAAGAGATGTATCAGATGGTGGCGGAATGCGAAGGCAAAAAAAATCTCAAGCCGGGCGACCTGATTAAAGCGATGACCGCTAAGCACGGCGACGCCTGTCCAAGAGATCTATCCAAGCTGGCAATTCGGCAGTTGATAGAATCCAGCCGCTGCGTGTACAGCTACCTCGGCGGCTCCTATATCCAATTGCCAAAGGTAGAGAACCCTCAGGCCTGAGTTAGCAGGGACTGCGAATGAATGGCGCGCCAAGTATACCGAGAATCGTGATTGCGGGGCTGGCCGGCGATTCTGGAAAGTCAATCGTTTCCATGGCCCTGCTTCGTGCTCTTCGAGGAGCGGGGACCGAGGTGCGCGCATTCAAGAAAGGTCCCGACTACATTGATGCAGCTTGGCTCTCTTGGGCTTCCGCTACGCCTGCGCGAAACCTCGATAGCTGGTTGATGGGCTTCGATGGCGTGGTGCGCTCATTTGCTACCAACGCAACCAAAGCAGGATTCAACCTGGTCGAAGGTAACCGTGGGCTTTTCGACGGTGTGGACGTTGCCGGAACCCACAGCACAGCCGAACTTGCTAAGGCAATTCAGGCCCCTGTTCTGCTGGTTCTGAATGTCACGAAGATGACCCGCACCGCCGCTGCGGTTGTTATGGGCTGCCAACATCTCGATCCTGATTTGCGGATTGCCGGTGTGATTTTGAATCACGTGAACGGCAAACGCCACGAGACAATTGTCCGCGAAGCAATCGAAACGTCCTGCGGAATTCCCGTTGTCGGCGTCATTCCAAAACTACGGAGCGACGCTTTACCGGAGCGCCATCTCGGACTCGTCACCCCTGAAGATCATCCCAGCATCGCCGAGTTGGATTCAATACTCGACCAGGTCGCATCGAAGCTTGACCTCACGCGAATCAGGCAGATTGCTGCCAGCGTAAGCGCGCTTCCTGTGCAGTCCGCGCGACGGGTGTGCACGCCGGAAAGCGGACGCGGAATCTTCGGAGAGGGAGCAGCAACCGGAGTGAGAGTCGCGGTCATCCGCGACGCCGCATTCAGCTTTTATTACGAGGAGAACATCGAAGCTCTGCGACAGGCTGGGGCAGAGCTCGTATTCGTTTCCGCGCTAAAGTCACGCGTCCTACCTGAAGAGATCGACGCAGTTTACATCGGCGGCGGATTTCCCGAGGTCCACGCGGCTGAACTTGAGGACAACGCTAGCTTTCGTAATTCTCTCGCAGTAGCAGCCGAACGCGAACTACCGATCTATGCCGAATGTGGCGGACTCATGTTGTTGTCACGGTCAATCCACTGGAACGGAACACGCTACCGGATGGCGAATGTGTTGCCGATTGACATTGAAACAGGAAGCGCGCCCCAGGGTCATGGGTACGTGGAAATGATCGTCGATACCGTCAATCCGTATTACCAGGTTGGATCGGTTTTGCGGGGGCACGAATTTCACTACTCGCGTATTGCTCTGCAAACGGAGCCGCCAAATAGCGCTTGCCTGGTTCGTCGTGGAACTGGAGCCTACGGAAGGCGAGATGGCCTGATCACAAAGAAGATCTGGGCGAGTTATACGCATGTGCATGCCTCGGCGACTCCAGAATGGGCAGACGGAATTATTAACCTCGCGCGACAGTATCATGCTCGCCGGAGGCAACAGAGTCGGGGCTTGGCCCTCGTGTAAACCGGTGAGCGAAGTTTGAGTGGTTCGCCATCGCCGTTGGCCTAGTTGGAATCTCACCAAGCGAGTCTTACAACTGCTATCCACTGTGACCTTTCCACAATAACCTTCGCCTCGAACGGGGCCGTAATTGCTGCAAGATGCGACTAGACCGGTTCCTGAGTAGTTATATCCGGGAGAGATAAAGTGGAGTAAGTTTG
>CAZLJQ010000121.1:0-3847 GCA_964559875.1 uncultured Acidobacteriaceae bacterium | reverse complement strand
AACGCTTGCTGAACTGGAAGCGCTTGCGGGCGCCCTTCTGGCCGTACTTCTTGCGTTCTTTCTGCCGCGCATCGCGCGTCATAAAGCCTTCGGCCTTCATCTTGGCGCGCAGCTCCGGGTTGAACTCCTGCAGCGCGCGGGCAATGCCCATGCGAACCGCACCAGCCTGTGCCGTAACCCCACCGCCGGAGCAGTTGGCGATCACGTCAAAGCTGCTGACGGTTTCGGTAAGAATCAGCGACTGGCGCGCAATAATCCGCTGCACGTCGGTCACAAAATATTCCTCAAAGCCCTTGCCGTTCACCTTGATGATGCCGGTGCCGGGGCGGAGGAAGATGCGGGCTACGCTCGATTTGCGGCGTCCCGTTCCGTAATATTGAACCAGTTCAGCCATTCGATGTTGATCCTTCGCAGTTAGACGACCGCAGCAATTGCCTCAGGCTTCTGGGCCTGGTGCGGATGCTTGTCGTCGCGATAAACCTTCAGCTTTTGTGCCATGGCGCGGCCCAGCTTTGATTTGGGCAGCATGCCTTCAACGGCTTCCTGCACAATCATCTCCGGTTGGCGCGCCAAGCGCTTGGTAAATTCTTCTTCCCGCAATCCGCCCGGGAATCCGGTGTAATGGCGATAAACCTTGGCATTGGCCTTCAGCCCGGTAAGCTTCACCTTGCTGGCGTTGATGACCACGACATGATCGCCGGTATCCAGAAACGGCGTGTAGCGGGGGTTGTCTTTGCCGCTCAAGATGCGCGCGACGCGCGAAGATAGCCGTCCCAGTGTCTGCCCATCGGCATCCACCACGTACCACTTGCGCGCAATCTCCCCCTTGGGGAAATAGGTTGACATTCCAAACTCTCCCAGATGTAAAAACTGACTATGAACCAGACCGTCCCGGTCTCATCCTGCTTTTTTCCAGCAGGCGCCGCTACGCACCCAGACGATTTCTCGTCAGGGAGTTGAAGACCCAGGACTTTGGTCTGGGGACTTCTTGCATGCGTGCGGGACAAAACCGTCAGCAGAACCGCTTTGCAGACCCCGGCCCGGTCAGGCCGATGCGATCCACGGAGACAGATTACCGTCAGGCGGGCAACCGCAGGACAGCCGAAAGAATATACGGTAGCGCCTGCCGGAGTTGACTGTCAACACCAACAAACGCGCAAGTATCCAGGGAAGCTCTAACGCCCCCTAGATAGACCCGTTCCCGATCCTTCGCAGTATACCACAGGCTAACCACTTCGCCCGCCAACGCCGCTCATCCTTGCCCGTTCATCGGGCCGCATCAGCCGTGATTCGCTTCGCGATGTACGCTTTGGTCTCTCCACTCAGCTCGTCATACCAGTCCCCTGTCGAGGCGTGTAGCGCAGCCTCGGATTGCTCTCCATCAGCCAGATGGGTGAGCAGGTGGCGCAAGCATTCCATTCCGTAGGCGGACCGCAGGTATTCGACAGCCGAGAGCGATTCGAGATATGCCCGCTGTGCTTGCTCGTAACTCATTCCTTGGAACGAACCTTCCAGTTGCGACAATGGCACGAACTCGCCAGTAATAACCTGAGGTCCAAGCGACGAAGCCAGGCCATCCACGCTCTGCGGCTCTTCCAACTGGGCCAACCCTTCGTTCAGCCACGTCGGACAGTGCGGAACTGCCGCATGAACAAACGAATGTGTCAACTCATGCCGTAGCGCAGATTCCAGTTGTGGCGTGATGCTGGCGACCTCGCCCAGCGGAATCCGCATCTTTCCGTCGTTCAGAGCTCCCACCCACCCAGCTGACTTCGTCACATCAGAGAACTGTTGGGCGCTGTAGAAGACCACGGTTACAGGAGCTTTGGGCTCAATTCCAAGATCGGCGGCAATCCCGTCATAATCGTGCTCAAGCGTACGAAACAGGTCGTCCGAAAGAGCTTCCGCCGGTTTGCCACCCTCGTAGCGCAATACAAAATGGCCACGAGCCGTCTCGGCAAAACGTCCTTCCACCGCAGCCTCGCGCTTCGCCTTCTCCAGCAACTCCCTAAGGCTCTCGTCCGGAGACAGTCGCAGTGAATGTTCCAAGGCTGCCACTGCATCCTCCAGTCGCCCCACTTGGTAGTACGCCTGTCCCAGAATCCGCTGCGCATCGGCCGACTCAGGCTCCAACCGTACAGCCTGCTCAGCGTGTGCCACCGCATCGCTCGCCCGGCCGCCGTTCAGCATCAACGTAGCGCACCAAATCTGCAAACCCGCACTCTTGGGATTCGCCGCCACGGCTCGCTGAATGTGGTTGAGTGCCTGCTCCTCGCGATTGTGTTCGTGCTCGTAGCGTGCTGCCGCAAACTCGGCGGCTGCAGTCAGCGACGGCACTCCGCGCTTTTCGATATTGGCCAGCGCATCTTCGTTGATGCTGCCTGCCACCAGAATCTGCGGCAGCAAAGCCGCCGGATCAACGTCGCCAACCCCGGCAACTGGCGGTGCCATGACCACGATTCTGGAAGGTTGACGGGGTGGCCGCACTTTCATCAAACCACTCCGCCACAGAATCCAAGCCGTTGCCATAAGCGCGATCAGAACGCCTAACCAGACGTGTCGCGCCCATCGTCGTTCTCCAACCGCCTGAGACATAGAGGCTCATAGTGTAGCGAATGTCACACCTACGCGATGTTCGAACTTTCCGCACACTGAGTTACTTAAGGTCGGTACCGTGATAACGCAACCTTCCTTACACCCGCCGCGATATCCGCCGCGGTTGCATCAGAGAAACTTTGCCTTCATTGCGGCGACGAGTGGCTGTAGAGGATCAAGACGTTGTACCCGGTTCGGTTCGGCTGATGCTCGAGTGGCCCATATTCGCCTTCCTTTGGCGAATGTGGGATTCAGACAAACCTCATGGGTGGCTGGGTTGCCTTTGCAGTTGCACTCGCCTTTGCAGTTGCTTTTGCTACCCACCTAAAGTAACCAACAGGTGGCCCACTCAACTCTCCAACACAAGGCTTGAACGGGCCACCTGTGATCTTTCAAGTGGAAAATGCAGAATTGCGGAAATTATTGTCTCGCGGAAGTCGGGGGAGCATACTAACCGGATTACTCGGACAAGCGTTGCTCCATGAGGCGCGTAGACATGAACTTCAATCGAACGAATGATAGCTCGCATAAGTCGCGATGGGATACGATAACAGCACTATCTTCCGCGCTGTCAGCATTGTGCTCGCTTTCCGTTGTGTGTATTGGACTATGGGCTCTTCGATACACTGGAACCCAGATCGAAGACTTTCGTAAAGAATCTCAGGCTCAGCATCTAATTGAGAAAGTAGATGAATTCGCAAGTCCACGGTACAAAGCTGTTCGAAAAGGGCTAGCTGAAAAGCGTCTAAATTTGCGCAATGGCACCTTGAAAAAGCTGGATATTGATAACGCTCCGGTAGAGTTGTCCGACGAGCTTGCCTTTTGTAATGACCTTGGCATACTGACAAGGCATGGAGCCCTAACTGCCTACGATGTATGGGGCGAGTTTAGTTATTGGCTTTTCCCGATGTATGCGGACGCTCAAGGAGTCATAAAGGCCGACCAAAAAGATGCTCCCGCCTCGTGGTCAAACTGCGTTTACCTGATGGAGCAAGTAAGAAAAGTCGAAGAGCAGGAAGACGCTGGAAAACAAGAAAAACAGGACGAAGACGAGATAGCGAGCTTTTACTCTAGTGAATTAGAAGAAAATGAAACGCACACACACAGTGTGCAAAGGATGAAGTAGATTTAGTGGACGTTTCGGCTGGTAGCAACGCAGGTAGTCACGGGGCAGTGTCCGCCTTTCCGCACCTTCCCACGGTAGTGTCCAGTGTTTTGTGTAAACGGCTTTGGTTGAGTTCACGCGGATTGC
>CAZLJQ010000120.1:0-3873 GCA_964559875.1 uncultured Acidobacteriaceae bacterium | reverse complement strand
TTGAGTAGCCGGGTTCAATCTTCTTTGCGTTTCGATAAACGCTTTTCACTATTCTTACATCAAGCCAATCAACGATACAGTACTCCACGATTTCGTCTTCTGCATCAAGCGCAAAGTCAACTTGCGTGGTGATCGGTTCTGGAATTTCATCTCCATCACATAGCATGGATGAGAGATGGAATTCAAGTACTTCTGTCATCATCTCACGCATATGTCTAAGTGATCGTCCTGTTGAAATGCACCCCGGAACGTCCGGCACATAGCCAGCAAAATTGTGTCTGCACTTTTCATAGACGACCAAATAGCGTTTCTTCACTTCAGTCCTACTTTCTTGAATCAGACCCCAGGTCTCAGAATCGATACCTAAGGAACCTCTGATTAAGTTCTATCCCTAGCGAAACCTTCCCTCAGGGGCTAAAGCCCACGTTGATTCTGTTGCGCTTGCGGCACGACTAAAGTCGTGCCCTTTCAAAGCATCGACTTATTCAGAGGTTCCCTAAGCCACCTTCGGAAATTTTTCTGTCATTGCCGTTTCCTTTTACGGCAGCGGAGGATGGGCGGCAAACCATTGTGCCGCGCGTTGTTGTATACTGGATAAATCGGCGGGAGTCAATTTCGCTGCGGCTTCATCACGAGACTTAGCAAATTTTTCTTGTTCTTTACCTTTGGATCTTGCAGTGGCAAGGTTTAGCCAGAAATAAGCTTCTGAATAATCCTGCTGCACGCCATGGCCTCCGTAATATAATAAGCCAAGGCCAGATTGTGCGACCGCATTACCTTGATCCGCAGCTTTTCGATACCACAATGCCGCTTGAGTGTAGTCCTGTACAAGACCGTTTCCATTTTCATATAGATCGCCAAGGTTATTTTGTGCAGGAGCATATCCTTGCATGGCAGCCTTGCGGAACCACAATTCGGCCTGAACGTAATCTTGGGGTACTCCTTGACCAAGTACATAACAATTGCCGAGTCTGAATTGGGCTTTAGCAAGATTCTGATCTGCTGCTTTACGATACCACTCTGTAGCTTGACTGTAGTCCTGTGGTACACCTTGACCATTCTTGAAAGCAATCCCAAGGTTGAATTGAGCTTGAGCGTCGCCTTGATCTGCGGCCTTCCGGAACCAAATAACTGCTTGCCCGTAATCTTGCGGCACTCCATGTCCTGTGGCGTATAACCAACCAAGTTGTGATTGAGCTAGAGCGTCACCCCGGTCTGCGGCTTTACGATACCATATCGCTTGCTGAACCGGATCAGTTGGCATCGTCTTTTGGCTATTATCTACTGTAGTTGCAGCGGTTTGCTGTGATGGTCTAGATTCTTCTTTTTGTGTGGCGCTCGGCACAACATTTGTCTCATGCTTTCCAGGCAGATGGAAGGGAATTTCATAGCGTATATTTCCAATGTCTGCTCTCACCAGTAGATTTACTCCGCCCTTTTGTTCTGGGAAGAACAGCCGCCCCATCGTATTCTGCCCTGGGTCCAATGTAACTCGCTTAAGCTCTTCGCCAACGAGATAGGCTCCACGGTTCTGAGTTCTCTCGATGTTTGTATGTGCTTGGTTGATAGCGTCCCTTTGAGCTTGAGGATTGGACATTGTGACAGTGTAATTAGCCGTGGTTCCGTCGCTGTAGTTAACGGTTCCTGTGGCCGTTGTTTCAGCGCCAAACGAGGAGGCTCCTGCCGCAAGAGCATTACCGAAACGAGACCAACGCTCCATCGACTTTGCCATCTTAATAGCTTCAGCACGATTCAGTTCTGACAAGCCTTTGTCTGTGACTTTGAATAGGTGGAAGTTTTCAGGCATCACGTCGATTCGTCCTGCTCTCTCCGCTGGATTTCCTACATAGACGGAAACCGCCAGCTTGCCGGAGTCAGGAATCAGGAAAACGATAAGCGAGGCTTGGTTTGTAAACAGCCCTTTTTCTTCCAAGCCATTTTCGTATCTACCGTCGCAACCTGGACTGTTTGGTTTCCAAGTCATGACCAACGGATCGACCGTTACTCCAGACGGCGTCTGCGCAAGAGATTGAAGAACTGTGCTGAATATACAAGACCAGACGATCTGTTGAATTCCACTTCTCACATCTTCCTCCAAAAACTTAAGCTCGCTCAGCCATATTCATTCAAAGCGACCACTGATGGCTCCAACAACGATTTTTTTTGCGATATCTTGGGGTGATGCGTTGGTGTTGTATCCAATGTCATCCTCCGCAAGCTTGAAACACAGGACACCCACAGGTATCACGACCTCAAGTCGATGTTCCAACGTACCTGAGTCGACCTCCTTGTACTTTAACGTTACTCTGCATATCTGTTTTTGATCAGCAGAAGTATACAGCCCAATGTCCCATTGTGAATTTGTTATGGAGAGGTCGATTCCATTTTTCTTGGCCTTTTTGATCTCTCTGTCGATCTCATTCTCGATGCTATTAAAGAATTCATGCAGCGCCTGAGTCTCCCAGACTTGCCTTCCTGTGGAACTGGCACAGAGCTTCTCCTTCTTCGCTTTAGCCGCCAGTCTTCCGTAATCATTCATAACTCCCTCCAGTACTACCGATCAATTTCCCCTATAACAATTTCAATCGATCCCACCACAGCCACGACATCGGCTAGCATCCGGTCGGGTGGCCCAGGTTTCAGAATCGAGACCTGGACCATCCGCCCGTCGTTTACGACAAGCGGGGCCACTAGGGGCTATTTAGGCCGCTTTGTTAAAAAGCCGGCGAGAGGATTTTCATCATCTCGCTCATCCAGCCTCTTGCTAATAGATTTTTCAGCAGTCGCCCTGTTAAGGGCCTCCTGAAGAATCTCTGATGGTGACTTTGGGCGTCTGTCCATAAACAGCTTCCTCCTTGGAAGCTAACGGAGAGAGTAGCGCGGCTAAGAAGTGAGATAGTCGATGCAGAGAAAGATCCGGCTAGTTCGATAAAACCCTTAAAACAAGCGACTTGCTGGACATCCGAACCTCCTCATCCGTCAAGAATCCGAAGCAGTTCAATCATTGCATCTGCTTGAAACTAAAACTTCTCCTAAAAGAAATACGCGCATACTCCTTCGTTGAAAATGTCGTGAGATCGTGTCAAGACATTTCTTTCATTGGTACCAAAATGCTAAACCACAGCCAAATCCAAATGCTTAGCGAACGCACAAGCCTTCCCGCCCAAGTGCTCCTCAAATTCCTTGCGAAACTTCTTCACGAATCCCAGAATCGGCATGGCCGCCGCGTCGCCTAGAGGGCAGAAGGTCCGGCCCATCATGTTCTCCGCCAGGTACTGAATGTTGTCGATGTCCTTGCGCTCGCCGAAGCCGGCATGGAAGCGGGTCAGCGATTTCTTCAGCCAGTCTGTCCCTTCGCGGCAGGGGATGCACCAGCCGCAGCTTTCATGCTGATAAAAGCTGATCGTGCGCAGCGCGAACTCGACGATGCAGGTCTGGTCGTCGATGACCACTACGCCGCCGGAGCCGAGCATCGACCCGGCCTTGCCCACCTGGTCGAAGTCCATGCCGATGTCAATCTCTTCCGGCAGCAGAACCGGTGTGGACGACCCGCCCGGAACCACGGCCTTCAAACCCCGCCCGCCGCGCACGCCGCCCGCAACTTCATAAATCATGCGTTTGAGGTTGTAGCCCATCGGCAGCTCGTAGACTCCAGGCCGCTCGACGTGGCCGCTGATGCCGAACAAGCGCGTCCCGCCGTTGCGTGGCGAGCCAACCTCGCTGAAGGCCGCGCCGCCCATCGCGATCACGTGCGGGACAGTGGCAATGGTCTCGGCGTTATTGATGACCGTGGGTCCGCCGTAGAGGCCGACGACCGCAGGGAAGGGCGGCTTGATGCGCGGCACGCCCCGCTTGCCTTCGAGCGACTCCATC
>CAZLJQ010000119.1:0-3902 GCA_964559875.1 uncultured Acidobacteriaceae bacterium | reverse complement strand
CGCCCGCTCAGGTTCAGCCCGTCCTGCGGCAGATAGCCCGCGCTCACGCCCTTGCCGCGCGTGATGTTTCCATAGTCGAGCGTCTCGATCCCGGACAGCACTTTGAGCAGGGTGGACTTCCCGGTGCCATTGGCGCCCACCAGTCCAACCCGGTCCTGTGGAGTGATCAACCAGTTCAGGTTTTCGAAGAGTAGTTTGTGGCCGTAACGTTTACCGGCGTCTGTAAGCTGAATCATTCAGAAGTGAACCGCACTGTGAGTTGTCTTCTCATTCTCTCACGGATTCCGTGCCTGACGCCCGCCGAGCACCCGCTCAAGCTAGTGCTGTCGGTGCTGCTGCGCCATCCGCAGTTGCATCTCCAGTGCATTCTCCCTAACGGCTTCGTCCAATCGGCCCTCGCCGCGCAGGCTCGCGGAAAGAACTGAATGATACCCTACGCCGTCGTACTGCAGCCCTAAAGCAATGCGCGAATAATGTTCGGCCTCTACAAAATTCTTCGCCTTGATATCCATAAGCGCCAACCGGTAAGCAGCCTCCGCACGGTCGAGTGCGGGAGCTCCCAGCTCGACCGCCTGCCCCAGGGCAGGCTCGGTCACCTGCATCACCTTCAGATACGCCTCCTGCGCTTGGTTCAACTCCTGATTCTCGGCTAGAATGTCGGCGCGTGACAGCCATAGGTTCGGAGAGTTCGGACGGTAGCGCAACCCGTCGCTCAAGATGTTGAGAGCCTTGGAAGGATCTCCGGCTTGGTTATAAAGACTGGCCACTTGGATCTGCGCCCTCACATGGGACGGAGATATTTCGAGTACCCGGCTCCACAACGTCATGTCGCAGTCCCAGTAACTCATCTCATGCCAGGTCAGTCCTGACCACAGAGCCACCACGCATAACGCTACAATCAGTCGCGCCTTCCCTGAAAACTTTCCCAGGCGCAAAATTCCCCACGCGATCAGCGCACAAAAAGCATAGGCCGGAAGGTAGAGATAACGGTCGTGCTGCAGCACCATGGGAGCCACAATCACCGGCGGTGCTAAATTGACCGCGAACCAGAGCATCAGGAACGCCGCTACTCTCGAGCCCTGTCGCCAACACAGCCAAACTGCCGTTACCAGCAGCAAAACGATTCCTGCCGCTGGAAAAACGAAACCAACCAGCGTGGGATAGTCGATCACCTTCGGCGCGTACTCCACGCTCAGTCCCCATGGCATCACCAGATGCTGGAGGTACCACCAGATCGAGTAAGGCGCCGTCCACAGATTGTTATGCGTGAAAGTTGGATGAATATATTGGGCACCTGCTGCGGGCGGCTTAATAACCTGGTGCCGGATCGCCATGTAGACCACCCACACCACTCCATAAGGCAGTAACGTCCGCAGCGTTCGTGCAGTGCGCGCTAACAGTCCGGCATCAGCGGCGGGAGGGCCAGCCGTTGGCCCGTCCCCGTCGCTAAGCTGTTTCCGCGTACCCGCATCAGGAGTCAACAAAAGATACGTGGCGATCAGAATGGGAATCGCCACCATGGTCTCTTTGGTGAACATGGCAGCGGCAAACAACGCCACCGATGCCACCATCCAGCATCGCTTCCCGCTCTCGCACCATTTCAAAAACGCGATCAGCGTGGCGAAAAAGAGTATCCCTCCAAAGCCATCCACCATGCTGCTGCCGATCCACGCAACGCTCTCCACCTTCGACGGATGCAGCCCGAACAACAGCGCGCTCAGCAGCGCCAGCCGTTCGTCTCTAAGCAGGTGGCGTCCCAAGACATACGCCAAGATCACCACGGTCAGGTGCATCAAAATCGCGACCAGGTGAAGCCATCCGGGCGCACCGCCGGTGCAGTAACCCACCAGCAGTCCCCAGGTCATCGACAGCGGACGATAGTAAACCGAATGTGCCGTTCCGCTCGAGCCGAAGATATCGCTCGTAAAGAACTTCGGCACATCGCTCCATCCTCCCGACCAACCGATAATGTTGTCGTCGTAGACCGGCGCGAATCCCACGGCGCGCACATAGAGCGCGAAGATCAGGGCCAGCGACATCCGCATCAACCAGCTCTCGCTGAGCAACGTGCCCGCAATCTGCTGCCAACGCGAAGCTTTAGCGGAGATGGCGGCATCCGGCGTTCGCGCCTTGCCCTGTGCGTCTGTCAGGCTTTCCAAATCATTCTGGATGGGCATGTTTTCCTGTGAGTGTAGCGCAGGCCGTGGCAATTTTCGAAGCTGATTCGCCCTGAACCAGCAGTCATCGGGTCTTGTCCGGCTGCGGCAAACGGCGCTTCAGGATATAATGAGTGCAGTACTCCTGAGTTCCCTCGCTTCGTAATCGAATCGTGAAACGGACTCGCGGCAGAGTTCTCTCCTGCCTCACTCGCGCGCCGCAAGCGCAGCGCCCCGGCATCAGCGACCTAAGGCCATAACTGGCCATACCCGTCGCTGGAGCTGTGTCTGCCGCTGGCACAGCAGCCGCACTAGCCTATGCGACCAGTTCGCCCATTAAGGATGAAACAGTTTGACCACGCAGATTCGCAACATCGCCATCATCGCCCACGTCGATCACGGTAAGACCACGCTCGTTGACTCCATGCTGCGCCAGAGCGGCGTATTTCGCGCCAACCAGGAGCTCGTGGACCGGGTCATGGACTCCAACGATCTCGAACGCGAGCGTGGCATCACCATTCTCGCCAAGAACACCGCTGTCTTCTACCACGACCTCAAAATCAACATCGTGGACACGCCTGGCCACAGCGACTTTGGTGGAGAGGTTGAGCGTGCTCTGAAAATGGTCGATGGCGTCATGCTGCTGGTCGATGCCAGCGAAGGTCCGCTGCCCCAGACCCGCTACGTTCTCTCCAAGGCATTGGAAGCCCGTCTGCAACCCATCGTCGTCATCAACAAGATTGACCGTCCCGATGCGCGCGTTCAGGAAGTACTGAACGAGGTCTACGATCTGTTCATCGATCTCGATGCCGAAGAGTCACAGCTTGAGTTCCCCGTACTTTACACCAACGGCAAACTCGGCACCGCTACCACCGACCCCGACGTGCCCGGCACCAATCTTCAGCCACTCTTTGAAGCCATTGTCAAGACCATTCCTCCGCCTGCCGGAGACGCGGCCGCGCCCCTGCAAATTCTGGTTGCCAATCTCGACTACAGCGATTACCTCGGCCGCCTTGCCATTGCACGTGTTTTCAATGGCACGCTGCGTACCGGCGAAGAAGTTGGCATCGCCAAGCTTAGCGGTGATATCGAGAAGGTCAAGATCACCAAGCTTTTCAGCTTCAATGGACTCAAGCGTACTGACATCACCGAGACTGAACTGGGCGATATCGTCGCCGTTGCCGGCGTCACCGGAATTACTATCGGCGAAACCATCACCAGCTTTGAGACCCCTGATCCCCTGCCCCACATCCTCATCGACGAACCCACCATCGCCATGCAGTTTGTCGTCAACACCTCGCCATTCTGCGGACGCGAAGGCCAGTACGTCACCTCGCGCAATCTGGGCGAGCGCCTCGAAAAGGAGCTGCTGACCAACGTCTCCATCCGCGTCGACCAGACCGCGCCAGACACTTTTACCGTCATGGGCCGCGGTGAATTGCAACTCGCCATCCTCATCGAGATGATGCGCCGCGAAGGTTTCGAGCTCGCAGTTGGCAAGCCTGAGATCGTCACTCGCACCATCAACGGCAAACTCATGGAGCCGGTCGAGCTGCTCACCGTCGATATTCCTGAGGACTACATCGGCGTGGTGATTGAAAAGCTCGGCGTGCGCAAGGCCGAGATGCTCAAGATGCACAATCACGGCTATGGCCGGGTGCGCATCGAATTCCGCGTACCCAGCCGCGGCCTCATCGGACTGCGCAGTGAAATGCTCACCGAGACGCGCGGAACCATCGTCATGAA
>CAZLJQ010000118.1:0-3969 GCA_964559875.1 uncultured Acidobacteriaceae bacterium | reverse complement strand
CCCGCGCTCGGTCAGGCGCAGGTCAACATCATGGAGTTCTGCAAGCAGTTCAATGCGCGCACCCAGAACAAGGAACTGGCCGGGCTGATCGTTCCGGTTGTAATCACCGTGTTCAGCGACCGCACGTTTACCTTTATCACCAAGACCCCGCCGGTCGCGGTTCTGCTGAAAAAGATTGCAGGCATCGCCAAGGGTTCGGGAACTCCGAATAAGGACAAGGTCGGCAAGGTGACGGAAAAGCAGGTGCTCGAAATCGCCAAGCAGAAGATGCCGGATCTGAACGCAGCATCGCTGGAAGCCGCGGTGAAGAGCGTGAAGGGCACGGCGCGTTCAATGGGTTTAGACGTAACCGCATAACACAAGTAGTTCTTCCGCGGACCACACAGGTCCCCGGTCGTAGATACCACGGTCCCAAGCCCCGCCTGACAATTGCCAGCCCGGGGGACTCGAAGAACGCCAGTTGATCGGCGGGAGAGCCGGCAAGTTGGGGACGGTGGGAGACAGGAGCAGGAATGGCACAGAAATCAGGTAAGAATATCGAGAAGGCGCGTGCCGAGGTAGAGGCGCGCTCCTACACGCTCGAAGACGCAGTTACCCTGTTGCAGAAGATCAAGTTCGCCAAGTTCGATGAGACGGTGGATGTGACTCTGCGCCTGGGTGTTGACCCCAAGCATGCCGACCAGATGGTTCGCGGCACCGTGGTTCTGCCGCACGGTCTGGGAAAGAGCAAGAAGGTGTTAGTGCTGGCCTCGGGCGAGAAGTTGCGTGAAGCCGAAGCCGCCGGTGCCGACATTTTTGGCGGCGAAGAGCTGGTGGAGAAGATTCAAAAGGAAAGCTGGACCGATTACGACGCCGTGATCGCCACGCCGGACATGATGCGCTCGGTGGGACGGTTGGGCAAGGTGCTGGGTCCACGCGGCCTGATGCCGAATCCGAAGACTGGCACGGTGACTCTGGATATTGCGAAAGCAGTGGCGGAAGTGAAGGCCGGTAAGGTCGAGTTCCGCACCGATAAGACCGCCCTGGTACACGTTCCGGTGGGCAAGATTTCGTTTACCTCCGACAAACTGGTGGACAATGCGCGGACAGTGATCAGCAGCGTGATCAAAGCCAAGCCGGTTGCCGCCAAGGGCAAGTACATCAAGGGCTGTTTTATCAGCTCCACGATGGGGCCCGGTGTCGCCCTCGACACGGTGGCTCTGGAAGCGGCTTTGAAGGTGAAGGCGTAAGCCTGTAGCAGGTTGAGTGGCCGCGAGGCCGCCGGCGGGAGTTCCGCCCCAGACAAGATTGAGAAGGATGCGGCAATGGCTGTTACGAAAGCAAAGAAAATCTCGCAAGTAGAATCGCTCACCCTCGAGCTGAAGGATGTGAGCAATGGTTTCATCGCCGAATACGGCAAGCTGACGGTGGCGCAGGACGACGTGCTTCGCAAGTCGATCCGCGAAGCCGGCGCCAAGTATCGGGTGGTGAAGAACACGCTCGTCAAGCGGGCGGTGGTGGGTACGGCATTCGAGGATGTAGCCAAGGCGCTGAAGGGCCGTAGCTCGATTGCCTATACGCGGGGAGATATTGTGGCCCTGGCCAAGGCGCTGACCAAGTACGCCAAGGACAATCCGGAGTTGAGTTTTAAGGCCGGTGTGGTGGAAGGCAAGGCGGTTGACATCAAGCAGCTCGACGCGCTGGCTAGTTTGCCGTCGAAGGACGAGCTGTACAGCAAGCTGCTGTTCTTGCTCAACGCTCCGGCGACCCGGCTGGTTTCGGCTCTGTCGGGCGTGGGACGCAAGGTTGCGGTGGTCATCGACCAGGGCGTGAAGGAAAACAAGTTCCAGGGCGGCGACGCGGCTTCAGCGTAGTTGGGCTGAGCTGGTTGCGCTCTGTCCGGCTGTGGCCGGGCATTGGGAAAGTATTCGGAGCTGGCGGGAGTTCGTTCCTTCCAGCACCACGCCGGGTGGCCGCCCGTTGTCGGTCCTCCGGTGGATTCAACGGCTTGTGCTATCTATTGTGCGAAGCAGGTTCGGTCCGCCGCCTTGTCTGGGGCAGCGGCAGGAGAAGCTCCGGAGACTTCCGGGGCGCGGGTTGAAGCAACGCAGTGATTGCGTGGTGGCCGCCCGAAGACTCCAGAATCGGGGCTTCTGCCGGAGATAGCCGAAGCACAACGAAATTCGAAACTAATTGGAGATAAGATCATGGCGGATTTGGCTGCTTTAGAAGAACAGATCGTTGGCTTGTCGCTGCTGGAAGCTGCGGAGCTGGTGAAGAAACTGGAAGAAAAACTTGGCGTGTCGGCGGCTGCCGCGGCTCCCGTAATGGTTGCCGGCGGTGGTGGGGCTGCGGCTGCTCCGGTGGCCGAAGCACAGACAGAGTTCACGGTGACGTTGACCGCCGTGGGCCCCAACAAGATCAATGTGATCAAGGCAGTTCGCGAAGTCACCAGCCTGGGCTTGAAGGAAGCCAAGGATTTGGTGGACGGCGCGCCCAAGCCGATCAAGGAAGCGGTCTCGAAGGACGAAGCTGAGACCATCAAGAAGAAGTTCGTCGACGCTGGCGCGACGGTCGAAGTCAAGTAGTTTGTGCGGCCTGGAAGGGCTGCCAAGGAGCTAGGCCGGGGTGGTACTCCCATCCCGGCGTATATCCTTGCTCCGGATTGTTTGCAATCCGGATACCTCTTGGTGTCTCCAAAGCGACATATCTGGTGTATGATTAAAAGATATCGAATTTCGTCGGGGCAGCTCTTTGTGTCCGAGGCGAAGTTCAAGGGTTTGGTGCGTTGGAGCGGGCGCACTGAAAAATGATGCAGCTTGGGAAGCGGAGCGGGCATCCACATTTGTAGTGGACCGCAGAATTCCTTGGCACAACTGGGTGCAGCCTCACGCGGAAGGGGCTGTACAAGTGAGAGACGAACGGCGGCAGCCACCGGCATCCTCCGGCTCCTGGATGGCGGTGAGCTGAAGAACAGGCTCTGAGAACTGGCGCGGGAAACTTACAACTTGTGTACCGGTGGAATCCACTGGAGGCCCCAGCACGCGGGGCAAACGTGGCAGACGCTATCATCGGCGCCCGTGAGGATTTCTGTCCTCCGGGAATTTCCCGTTTTAACCGTGCCAGGAATAGATATTTGTTGCGCATCGGCCGTGGCGGCATTTGCCGCAGAAGGCCTCGCCCATCTTCAGCCTTCGTTTCTCGAATATTCCGTAGATTCACGCTTGCAGTCCAGTACGGTCTGACGAAGCCTTCGTTTTCCAGTTCGCGGCTGGAAGACGAAATGTCTTGTGGGGGTTGCCGTGCATCTTCCGGCATCTCCGAAGTGCGGTCAAACAGCCGCACGCAATGCCTCCCGGCGAGCGCGGCGCCGGGGCCCGCAAACAGACGGGTTTGGCAACCCTGAGGAGTTCAAATGGCAGAGAAGAAAATCGCCAATCGCAAACGACTCGATTTTTCTAAGATCCCGGCGACCATCCAGATACCTAACCTGATCGAAGTTCAGAAGCGCAGCTATGACCGCTTCCTGCAGATGGACAAGCTGCCCAGCGAGCGCGACGATGCGGGCCTGCAGGCAGTGTTTCAGTCTGTCTTCCCGATCTCCGATTTTCGCAACGTTTCACAGCTTGAATTCGTTGATTTTGCCATCGGCAACTGGGAGTGCAAGTGCGGCCACCTGAAGGGGCTCAACCACCTGCGCACCACCTGCCGCAATTGCGGATCGACGGTTGTCACCGACCCGTTCCATCCCAGCGAAGTGCTGTGCACGCGGTGCGGCACCTACAACGCCAATACTCCGGATTTCTGCTCCAAGTGCGGCGACCCGGTAGCCATGCAGTTGAAGTATGACGTGCCCGAGTGCGAAGAGCGCGGCATGACCTTCAGTGCTCCGCTGAAGGTCACCATGCGGTTGACTATCTTCGACAAGGATGCTGAGACCGGCAACAAGACGATCCGCGACATCAAGGAGCAGGAAGTCTTCTTCGGCGA
>CAZLJQ010000117.1:0-4001 GCA_964559875.1 uncultured Acidobacteriaceae bacterium | reverse complement strand
GCAAACTTACTCCACTTTATCTCTCCCGGATATAACTACTCAGGAACCGGTCTAGCCAAGTATCTCAGCCGGATTGCCTAATAGAACTGTCTTCAGGAAAGATTGGAGGCGCGGGCCAGAATCGAACTGGCGAATAAAGGTTTTGCAGACCTTGAAAGAGGTTCTCCAACCGTTTTGTTTTCAATGGGCTGCTATGGGGCTAGTGCAGGTTAGTCCCCTTTTAGTCCGCTACGAGCATATCCTGACCAAGTTGATAAACGCGTCAGGATCCGCTGACAGTTATATACCCTCAGTATATTCAAAGACGTAATACTTGAAGCCGTGTTCCGTGACTGGCCTAGCGTATGTGTTGAGCAACGTGAACCCTGACTCTGCCGAAAGACGCCAAGGCAATTCAGGATCTAGGCCGTCAAAGTCCGCCCACCCAAAATAGAGCAAACCACCTCGGCGGAGGTAGTTGTGCGCTTCGCCGAAGAACTTCCTTTTACTCTCATCAGCGGGATCCCAAAACATCCGTTCGATGGAGTCGCGAACACCATGGTTCGTATAAGGACAATTGAAAATCACTCTGTCAAACGTTTCAGATACCTGGGAGAACACGTCTGAAATGGTAACTCGGACATTGGAAATCCCGAGTCGTTCCAGGTTTCGCTCGGTGTTTGTCACTGCATTAATGTTGATGTCGCATGCAAGTCCTGAACGAGCCCGGGCTGAGAGCCCTATCGAAATCGCGCCACAGCCACACCCAATCTCCAAGAAGTCCTTTGAGGGGGACATATCAACTGAATCGATGAAAAGCTCTGTATCTATTCCTGTTTTGTACACACCTGGGGCGACTTCTAGTTCGTATCCGGACACTCGAACTAATTGAGTCGTAGCTACTCGCCTTTCAGTTAGGCGATCAGACTGTCGCTGAATTGATCCCATTACTTAATCCGATGCCCGAACTGGATGACCTTTGATGCCAGATAGGCTTTGATCGTAGGGCTCCCCTCATCACATATTAAGGGTTCGCTGCCAGCAACCGAAATACCCGCTGATGTTACAAGCGATTGCTTCAGCGGATTATTTGTCAACAATATCCAATCCGTTTCTCCACATATCTGCTGAAGAACTTCCCTCAGAAAGCTATAGTCGCACCGAGCATCTGACTTAAGGGCTAGGCGCGAATAGGCTTCAGGTGATGTGAGGCCCTCCGTCTGCTGAAGATGGATCGCCCTCATTTTATCAGCGAGGCCGACGCCTCTGCCCTCTTCATAGAGGTAGACCACTGCACCACCATGTTGCGAGACCCTCAACATGCTTTCGTGTAATTGCGCTGCGCAGTCACAGTCAGTCGTTCCAAACGATTCGCTAAAGAGGCATGAGCTCTGAATTCTTAAGCGCATCGGATCGTTTTGACAGGCGGTCGATTTAGGGGTCATAACTACTCCCTCAGTGAATCGCGATCTTATATGCACCGAGTGGAAGACTCCGAACCTCGTTTCCAACTCCAGTTCGGAGCCGCGAGTTAAAAACTCGCTAGAAATCCTTAGGGACATCCAGTTTGCCTTCTTTCAAATGAGATACGTAGGTACGAGGCCAGAAGACGCCCAGTTGTTCGTAGCGTTCAACGACAGAATCACACTCGTCGACTTTTGCCGAACCCGTGACTACCGCGAGAGCTGATCTCGAGAATTCATAATGCAAGGTTTCGAGCGGAAAACGACGATCTGAGTCTTCAATTATGGGTCCAACCTTTAAGAGGGTCTCGCTAGCAATGTCATATTCACCCAGCAGAAACTGGCTATCACTCAAGCCTAGTGCGGCCCACAGAAGACAATCATAGTGTCCCACAGCCGTGGCCCAAAGTACTGATTCCGAATATGCTGAGATAGCATCGGCGAAATTGCCCGTGTGTCTCAGGACTTCCCCGACTGCGAGTAAACATTTGGCTTTGTCGAGATTGTTCGAGGCGAGATCAAGCGAAAGATTGGCCCATCGCAATCCCTCGCTTTGGGGGCCTCCCAGCAGGGCTATGCATCGTGCCATGTCACGACAAGATTTTCCCGTTTGCATCGAACAGTGCGCTACCGCAATATTATGGCATTCTTGGGCTTCTGCGATCGCGTCATTGTACTTTCCGAGTGCCCGCAGTGCCGTGTTCAGTATTCCCTTGGCACGAGCAACGTTTGTCCAACTCTCTCGAGACCCAAACTGATGTGACAATAGCGTCGCCATGTCGCGAGCTTCAATATGCCGGTTCAGCCGAAGGACGATCTCACATTCGAGTAGACGCTGCTCATCAGTGAGCAATTCGCTCATCTGTCTCGAGCCTAGGGCCCGCACCTCTTCGAGGGCGCGCTCATAGTATCCAGTCTCATACAAGACCTTCGCGATTTGGAATTTCTCTCTGTTTCGAGCTTCATCAAGCCCCTCGGTAAATGCTATGTACGCTCCGCCCACCGGCTTCGCTTCAGAGGTTCGAGGCTTGTACGTCGCGTGCATGCTCTTCAAAATGCACCTTGCGGTCTGTTCCCAACTATATTTATCAACCAGCAGTCGACGAAGATAATCAGTGTTTTGGAGCCATTTCTCCAGTCGGCTCGCAATTTCTGCGACAGCTCTTGATGCGGCGCTTAGGTCCTCAGGTCGAAAAGGCTGCTCCTCGTTCAATGAGCCGCGCACATCTATCCCGTAAACGCAACCAACGGCACCAGACCCAATGTTTTCTAATGTTCGATAAAGACCGGAATTCTTGCTAACGATAAGCGGAATCCCGGCAGCGATTGCTTCCCAGCCAACCAATCCGAACCCCTCGTGCCATGAAAGCATGAAACATAGGTTCACCGTTTTGAGCTCTTCGCGAAGCTCGGGACGAGACAGGAATGGACGAATTGAAACGCTAATGCACTGTTCGGCGACGTCTTCTATTCGGGACTTAATGAGCTTCGCCTCGTTCTCGAGTTCACCGCCCACGCCAATCAGTTTCACGATCGGATGAGAAAGCCTAGCACTTGGAATGCCTGCGTCTCGCACCCGACGGACAGCATCCGCAATCGCGCTACAGGCTAGCGGAGCGCCTTTCATAAGGCTGTTGTCCTTGTCCAATCTCCCGATGACAGCTGCAATCAAATTGTTCTTCGGAGGTTCGGGTTTTGCATCGTACATCCCCGGAACAATTTCGACTGCATCTTTCCTGAAGTCACTCAGTCGCTCAATGAGCAGTGGGCCGACGGCAAAGACCGTATCAGCATTGCCGAACACTTTTCGCTGTTTAGCTTCCTTTTCTGAGTGGGTGTTGGAGACGTGCTTTACAGAGTAGTAATCAGGATAGCTTTGGTGCATTATTACCGCCGCGCTTCCTCCGAAAACATCTCGTAGCTTACACGCTAGCTCCCCAGTCTGAATATCATGTCCGATCCAACACGGACTATTTCCAAGTTGTGACCTATTGAGGCTGGGACCCTGTCCTTCGAATACCTCGGGGTTCACAATAAGTGTGACTTTGCACTCTTCAGCTTCTTGAATCTGATCTGGAGTCGCAGAAGGAACGATGCACCCTACTCTGTTGACCGCACAGCGAGCCAATGCCAAGGTTAGGTCGAAATTAAATGAGTTCACGCCGCCTTCGGCGCATCCCCATGAGGTTGCGACAGTGATTATCTCAACCTGCAGAGAGCGACCCAATACCCACCCCCAGCCCCGCGAACCGCAAGTTAGAGCAACAAAACTCTGAGCATTTGAAATTACAGCGCCGCCCGTAATAGGCCGTGCGCCTATCAATCGGGGTTATTTCGAGTGCGGTAGCTTTTCGAGCTGAAATTATATTCTGCTCACGTCTGACGCGCAATGATGCTATTTCAAGTGCGACAGGACATCCGGAGTTCACAGCGAGAGTTCTCGTCGATGCAACCCCCCCCGGCATGAAGGTCTTTATCGCGCGCGCTTTTCTCCCCACACTTCTTGCCAAGCCGCGAATTCGGCCGGCCTCAACTGGTACCGCGCGAAATTGCCCTCAT
>CAZLJQ010000116.1:0-4166 GCA_964559875.1 uncultured Acidobacteriaceae bacterium | reverse complement strand
ATACTGTTTTTATGGAACAGCGTTTTTGTTGAGAAAATGCTTGACACGTTTTTAGAGCGGAAGGCGGTCAAAGTGGCGCGAATCCCGGAGCATGAAGTCGAGCGGCTAAAGAAAGAAATCTCTGTGCAGCGGTTGGCCGAGGCGCGGGGAATCAAGCTGGCGCGGCAAGGGGCCAACCTCGTGGGCAAATGCCCGTTCCACGACGACCGGACGCCTTCCTTGGTCATCACTCCGGGGAAGAATCTCTGGCACTGCATGGGCGCTTGCAACGTGGGCGGAACGGTCATCGACTGGGTGATGAAGACCGACGGGGTGAGTTTCCGCCACGCGGTCGAACTGCTCAAGGCAGACTATTTCCCTTTAGCCGCCGATCCCATCAATCCGGTTAAGAAGAGCACGGTGCCGAAGTTGCCGCCGCCGGTATCGGCGGAGGCCGGGGACCAGGAGCTGCTGCTGGAGGTCGTGGACTACTACAACCGGGCGCTGAAACAGTCGCCGGAGGCGTTGAAGTATCTGGAGTCGCGTGGCCTGCACTCTTCGGAGATGATCGACCGTTTCCGGCTTGGCTTCGCCAACCGGACGCTGGGTTACGGCCTGGAGGCGAAGAACCGCGCCGCCGGCGCGGCGGTGCGGGGGCGGTTGCAGGAGTTGGGCATCTACCGGAAAAGCGGCCATGAGCAGTTCAACGGCTCGCTGGTTATCCCGGTCCTGAATCCCGCCGGGGACGTTCTGGAGATGTACGGGCGGAAGATCACGCCGAACCTGCGCGAGGGAACGCCGCTGCATCTGTACCTCAAAGGCGAGCACCGGGGCGTGTGGAACGAGGAGGCGCTGGCCGTTTCCAAAGACATCGTCCTGTGCGAGGCGCTGATCGACGCGCTGACGTTCTGGGCGGCGGACATCCGCCAAGTGACGGCCAGTTACGGGGTGAACGGCTTCACGGCGGACCATCGGGCCGCGTTCGAGAAGCACGGCACGGAGAGGGTTTACATCGCTTACGACAACGACGAGGCGGGCAACAAAGCCGCCGCGAAGCTGGCCGAGGAGCTGATCGGCATCGGGATCGAGTGCTTCCGCGTGGAGTTCCCCAAGGGCATGGACGCGAACGAATACGCCCGTAAAGTGACGCCAGCGGCCAAGAGTCTGGGCGTGTTGTTGAACCGCGCGGCCTGGCTGGGAAAGGGCCAGCGGTCGCCGGTCATCGTTCCAGCGCCAGGCGTCGAGCCGCCGCCAGCGGAAGCCAAAACAGCGGCTAAAGAAAAAATCATCGAGGACTCAGCCCCGGCGCCCATCGTTGCGGCCACGCCGACCGCAGACGCGCCCGCTGTTGAACCGGCAAGCAAAGAGGTTTTTTCTTTAGCCGCTGTTCCTGTGCCCGCCGCGCCCACGCCGATTGCGTCGATAGAACCAATGCGAGCGGAGAGCGAGCCGATGCCTGGACGGCCAGTCCTGGAGATGTGCGGCGAGGACGCGGTGTTGAAGTTCGGCGACCGGGAGTACCGGGCGCGGGGCCTCAAGAAGAACACGAGCGGGGATGCGTTGCGCGTCAATCTCCGCATCCTTGGCGTGAACGCTCACGGCGACATGGCCCTGCATGTGGACACGCTGGACCTGCATCTGGCGCGGCAACGGGCGGCGTTCGCCAAGCTGGCGGCGGACGAGCTGGGGTTGAAGGAAGAGACCATCCGCCACGACCTGGGCAAGGTGCTGGTCAAGCTGGAAGAGCTGCGCGACCGGGAGATCGAAGCGGCGTTGAAGAAGCCCGCCGAAACGGTGCAGATGAGCGAGGACGAGCGCGGGGCGGCGCTCGATCTGCTGCGTGATCCGCGCCTGATGGAGCGGGTGCTGGAGGACTTTGCGCGGTGCGGCGTGACCGGCGAAGAGATTAACAAGCAGGTTGGGTATCTGGCCTCGGTGTCGCGGCTGCTCGAAGCGCCGCTGGCGGTGATCGTGCAATCGAGTTCGGCGGCGGGCAAGAGTTCGCTGATGGAAGCGGTGCTGGCCTTCATGCCAGAGGAGCAGCGCGTTCAATACTCGGCGATGACCGGCCAGTCGTTGTTTTACATGGGCGAAGCGGACCTGAAACACAAAATCCTGGCCATCGTGGAAGAGGAGGGGGCGCAGCGGGCCTCCTACGCGTTGAAGCTGTTGCAGTCGGAAGGCGTGTTGAGCATCGCCAGCACGGGCAAAGACCCGGTGAGCGGCAGGCTGATTACGCATCAGTACCGGGTCGAGGGGCCGGTGATGATCTTCCTGACCACGACGGCGATCGACATCGACGAGGAGCTGCTGAACCGCTGCCTGATCCTGAGCGTGGACGAGGAGCGGGAGCAGACGCGGGCCATCCACCGGCTGCAACGGGAATCGCAGACGCTTACCGGCTTGCTCAAGCGGCGGGAGCGCACGGCGATCCTCACCGTTCATCGCAACGCGCAGCGGCTCTTGCGGCCCATCTCGGTCGTCAATCCTCACGCGATGGAGCTGAGCTTCCCGGACTCGATGACGCGGACGCGGCGCGACCACATGAAGTTCCTGACGCTGATCCGGACCTCGGCGCTTCTCCATCAATACCAGCGAGAAACCAAGATGGTCATGTACCAGGGCCAGCAGGTCGAGTACATCGAAGCCACGGAAGCGGATGTGGAGCTGGCCAAGAAGCTGATCCATGAAGTGATGGGCCGGTCGCTCGACGACCTGCCTTCGCAGACGCGGCGGCTGTTGCTGTTGACCGACGGAATGGTCACGGCGGAGTGCGAGCGGCGGAAGATCGAGCGCGGCGAGTACCGCTTCTCGCGGCGCGACGTGCGGGAGTTCAGCGGGTGGAGCGACTCGCAACTGAAACGGCATCTGGCGCGGCTTGAAGAGCTTGAATACCTGATCGTGCATCGCGGCGGGCGCGGCCAGAGCTTCGTTTACGAGCTGTTCTTCGAGCGCCGGACGGATGCCGCCCGGCCCACGTTGCCGGGTCTGGAATGCGAGTACGACGAAAAGAAGTCTGACTTCGAGGGGCAGAAGTCCGGGCCAAGTCTGGGGGGTGTCCGGGGGATGTCCGGGGGTGGTTCGGGCAAGAAATCTCCAGTATCCATAGGGGTTCAAGGCTCTTTTTACGAGGAAACGCTAAAAAACACTGATAAGGAAGAGACGGAAGAAGAAGCCGTCGTAGCCGGGCTGCATCGTAACAACGGCAGCAAGAAGCGGGGCCAGTAATGGCCCGCGTAGAGAAGCGCAAAGCCCCAGCCCCGCCGCAGACGCCGCTTGAAGCCCTGATGCGCGACCACCTGAAATCCCTCCAGGTGCGGAACTACTCGGAATACACGGTGCGGGGCCGCGCCGGTCACATCCAGTTCTTCCTCGACTGGCTGAAAGATCGCGGCATCACGGAGCCGGTGGAAGTCACGCGGCCCGTTCTCGAACGCTATCAGCGGCACCTGTTCCACTACCGCAAGGCCAACGGCGACCCGCTGAGCTTCCGTTCGCAACATGCCCGGCTTGTGCCCTTGCGCGTCTGGTTCCGCTGGATGACCAGGGAGAATCACATCCTGCACAATCCGGCTTCGGAGATCGAGTTGCCACGGCTCGGCCGCGCCCTGCCCAAGAACATCTTCTCGGCCGCCGAGGTCGAGCGGATCATGATGCAGCCGGACATCGAGGAGCCTATCGGGTTGCGCGACCGGGCGCTGCTTGAAGTGCTCTACTCAACCGGAATGCGCCGCCTGGAGCTGGTCCGGTTGAAGCTCTACGAGCTTCAACTGGAGCGCGGCTTGATCCTCATCAACCAGGGCAAAGGCCACAAGGACCGCTATGTGCCCATCGGCGAGCGGGCCGTCCGGTGGCTGGAGAAGTACATCCGGGAGGGCCGTCCCGAGCTGGCCGTCGAGCCGGACGACATGACCGTGTTCCTCACGGCGCAGGGCGAGCCGTTCAGCCGCGATCATCTGAGCTTCACGGTCAAGGAGCGCATCGACGCCGCCAAGCTGGGCAAGACCGGCTCCTGCCACCTGTTCCGCCACACCATGGCCACGCTGATGCACGAGAACGGGGCCGACATCCGGTATATCCAGCAGATGCTCGGCCACGAGGATCTGAAGACCACACAAATCTATACCCAGGTGGCCATCCGCGCTCTTCAACAGGTCCACGCCGCCACGCATCCGGCGGAGTTGCAC
>CAZLJQ010000115.1:0-4182 GCA_964559875.1 uncultured Acidobacteriaceae bacterium | reverse complement strand
GAAGTATTGGATCAATTCCTGGAGCTACGAAAAGTCCTTTAGGCAGGCAACATCCTGTACTATCCAGACGCAGCCTTGCTCTGCGGCACCTGCGAATGCCGTGGGTTAGTCAGCCGGCGAACCGGAAACCATGAGAATAAAGCCGAGGCATCTGGCGGTGTGGACGTTAAAACCCTGGGCGTGGAAGCGTAGATAGACGAGAGCTTCGTCAAATGTTTCGGCCGCGATGCGAACGGTTCGCGGTTTCGGCTGTCCGCTCGCCGATAGAAGATCGTCTTCGTCTTCCGATTGGAGCGGGGGTTCACGAAATTCATAGAGCAGTGCCTCGCACCCGCCGTGAGGCCCTGGCTGAAACCTTGTTCTGCTTTTGTTTTTCCCCATTGGATTTTCCTTACTGGTTTATGGCTGGTTGGTTGTGGAGCCGGCGGCCTGCGATGCACCGATTGTTGTGTGCAGGGTGAGCGATACTGCTACCATCCTCGATGGAGTGAGTAAGCCTATGCGAGGACGCGACGATTCAGGAGTCCGAGCGACGGGTGCGGTGATGAAGGTTGAGTCAGTCAACGTCGGGCTGCCACGCGAGGTGATCTGGAAGCGGGAGCGCGTCAGCACAGCCATCTTCAAGGTCCCGGTGGAAGGCACGATCGCTCTACGCAAACTCAATGTGGATGGCGACCGGCAGGCCGATTTGACAGTGCATGGCGGCCCGAGCAAGGCGGTTTATGCATATCCGCTGGAGCACTACGACTACTGGCGCACGCGGGTTCCGGAAACACCGGAGACCTTGGGCGCGTTCGGCGAGAATCTAACAACGCGGGGTGTCTTGGAATCCGACCTGAACATTGGCGACCAGCTGCGAGTTGGAACCGCGCTGTTGCAGGTGACGCAACCGCGCATGCCGTGCTACAAGTTGCAGTTGCGATTCAATCGTGACGATATGACGAGGCTTTTCGCGCTGAGTGGGCGCAGCGGCTTTTACTTCTCCGTGATTGAAGAAGGAGAAGTAAAAGCTGGGGACTCCATGGAGTTTGTGGAGCACGTGGAGCATGGGGTGTCTGTCGCGGAGGTGTACGGGCTCTATTTTGACAGGACGATTGACCCTGAGCTACTGAGGCGGGCGCTGCAAACACCGGCGCTGACGGACGAATCGCGATCCATGCTGCTCAGGCGGTTGACATGATTTCCGTCTTAGCAGCCGCGCGCAACCTCGATCACCTGACCTCACTCTTCAGTATCCGGAAGCTCCAGTCCGCGTGCGAAAATGAAGCAATGCAGATTGAGGTAGAGTGCTATTCCGGGCACAAGGCTGACGAGCGCCCCGTTCGCTTTCGGTTGGATGGGAACGACTACCTGGTCGAGGAACTGCTTGACCAGTGGTACGGGCAGAGCGACACGTTCTTTAAGGTACGCGCCGACGACGGCAACCTCTATATACTAAGCTGCGAATCATCCTCGCCAGTCGGCTGCTGGCGTCTGGTCTCTTTCCGTAAATCTGAATGACGCGGAGCATCACCCCCGCCCAGTCTTCTGCCAGTCAATCCTCCATCGTCCTCCAGATATTGGTGCCCAAACGAGCTTCTTCGGAGGCGTGCCACGGGCGTGATGGTAGAGCACGGCTGTCCGTTCGTAGAATCCTCGCGTATGCCACGAATCTCCGAACCTGAAGAGGTGGAAATCGAGATGATGGCAGAACTCGTGGCAGAGCGTGCTCAGAAATGTCCCGAAAGAGGTGACGTCCTTGCGCACCGCCGTCCTCATCCACAACCGGATGCCCAGTGTGGCGGGGTCGTAATCGCCGAAGAGTTCGGTCGTCCAGTGCTCTCGCGTCTTCAGTGGCCTGGCCGCGAGCACGCGGATGCTGCACGGGGGAACCTTGTAAAAGGCAGCGGCATGTTCGAGAAACTCAGCACATGGACGCCGGACGTCGGCGAATCTTCCAGTTTGCATGGCCGACTCTATCGACGCCGCTATTGAAGCCAGAAGCAGGTCACCAGGCAGGTCGAGCGCCTTCGTCCTGTCGCTCTGGTCAAAGCCCGCCCGATGCCGATCCCGCAGTGGTACGTCAGTGAGCAGATGCTCCTCCCTCAGTCAGTTCTCGAAGACCTCAACCCAGAGGCTGCCGTCGTCTCGAAGAAGACCAAACTCCAGCCACCTGGGGACGCTGGTTGAGTCATCATAGACTGGTCGCGAAAAGCAGAACGTCCCGACATTCTCATAGCAGTACCTTTCCATCAGCCGGTAGAGCTTTCCCTGTTCTGAAATCCCTCGGTTCAGGTCACGCGCCTGCGAGAATACATTCATGTCGAGCCCGCCGCCTATTGCATGGGCGACGAAGTGTCCCTTGTCCCGGCCGCTGCTATCGATCTCTTCTGGATGCTCCACCCAGCCCTTCGGCATCGATCCGCGACGACGGCCGCGCATCGGCAATGAGATTCCAAGAACCGCGACGACCCGGTCTCGTACTCTCTGGTCGAACGCCACCTCACCCAGCGCCTCCATGCTCGAATACGAGTCGCAGATGTAATCGAAGGTTCCGTACTCGACTCGAGTGATGTTTGGCGCATGCGAGACCGTCGCCGTGTACACGCGCTGCCACTGCGCCGGAAACCGTAGTCGCAAGTGAGCTATCAACTCCCAAACCGAGCCGGCGCTCGCAGCCCTCTGAAGCCTTCGGTAATCAATCCGGTATTGGGAGAGCAATGACAAGGTTGCGTGGGAGATCATGCCTCACCACCGAAAATCCACATTGCCCTGTCCGTACCGCAGCAGAGCCTTATCGTAGAGCTGATTGGCAAGGAAGAGCCCATCCTCGACGGCATCAATGACGCGCTCGGTCAGACAGCCGGCCCTCGGGTCACGCGCCAGCCGCAATCCAGTGATGATCGCAGCCGCGAGCACCAGAATCCTGCCGTCCTTCTTCACAGCTCCGGGGGAGTATTCCACGCCTCAGATGGTAGGCGAAGAAATGGCGAATATCAAGTGGCGGTGTCGAACTCTGCCCACCTGGCTCACTCAGTCTTACGCGCTCTAGACACAGCCGCGGTGACATCCTCTTCGCCAACTCCAAGTTGGGCGAGTTTGGCGCGTACTTCTTCCACACGGCTCTTCTGCAACGGACGCAGGACGATACACTCCCCGTCCGTGCTCACATCGAAATATTCCACTCCGTCGAAGCGGGCCACAACAGCTTTGGGAAGCGTAATCTGGTTCTTGATCGTCTTCTTTGCCAGCATACTGAACACTCCCATGCTTGCTGGATGCAAATCCGTGCCCTGCGTCGACGAGATCCTAGGAAGCCTTCCCGCCACTCACGCGCCAGAACCGAGCTCCTTCATGGGCGATCCCCCTCGTCCATGAGCGCAGCCACTTCCCGCACCAGGATCGGCAGCTTCGACTGGACGATGTCCCAGACGATGCGTTCATCCACCTGGGCATAGGCATGAACCAGAATATTGCGAAAGGCAACGATGCTGCGAAAGTCGGTAACTTTTGCTGCCAGGGCGGCGTCCACGCGGGCAAGCTGCGCGAGCGCCTCGCCAATAATGGCAAAGGCCCGCTCCACCGCCATTCGCAGCATTGCGTTCTGCTGGTAATCCGCGAAACTCTTGTCGGCGGTGAACTGCGAGGCCAGTCCAGCGGCCTCCTGAATGTCGTAGAGATACTTCCGCGCCTCAAGCCGCATAGAGGAGCGCCTTGCTCTGCTCTATACTCTGGCGGAAATATGGATTTCTGATGGCAGAGCCCACGACAAGATCGACAGGCCGTCCGAAGAGTTTCTCCAGTGATTCCTTGAAACCGAAAAACGAAGCGGCATAGCCGCCATTCGGCATGGCTTCGAACTCCACCAGGAAATCGAGGTCGCTGCGCTCCGGATCGTAGGCATCGCCGAGGGCCGACCCGAACAGTTCCAACTGGCGGACGTGGAACATGCGGCAGAGCTGGATCAACTCAGTCCGATGTTCCGCAATGGTGGCATTCATGGTTTCCGCTCTCCAGTCAGGGATATGCCGGCAGCTTCATATTGTCGCACAGCACCAGAGATGCTGTTCAAGTCCACCGTTGCTCCCGCGGGGACAATCCAGAGGATTACCTGCTGGGCATTCTCGGTACCCGTCCGCAGCTCGATACGCCGCGGATCGATTCCCTTCTCCTCGACCAGATAGGCTTTGGTGTTCATGGCTC
>CAZLJQ010000114.1:0-4243 GCA_964559875.1 uncultured Acidobacteriaceae bacterium | reverse complement strand
ATCTTCGGCGGCGAAAAACAGTCGCGCCGGAGCTACAAGATTCTGGATACCTCGGTGATCATCGACGGGCGCATTGCCGACATTGCCGAAACCGGCTTTCTGGACGGCGTACTGACGATTCCGGCTTTTGTGCTGCGCGAACTGCAGCTGGTCGCCGACTCGGCCGACTCGCTGAAACGCAACCGCGGCCGACGCGGTCTGGACATCCTGCAGCGCATCCAGAAGCTTACCCACATCCAGGTAACCATCGTCGAGGACGACTTCCCGGCGGTGCGCGAAGTGGACATGAAGCTGATCGAACTGGCGAAACTTTACGAAGGCAAGATCGTGACCAACGACTTCAACCTGAATAAAGTGGCGCAGTTGCACGGCGTGGACGTGTTGAACATCAACGAGTTGGCCAATTCCCTGAAGCCCATCGTGCTGCCGGGCGAGGTCATGAAGGTCTTCATCCTGAAAGAAGGCAAGGAGTACAACCAGGGGGTAGCCTATCTCGACGATGGAACCATGGTTGTGGTGGACAACGCGCGCAAGATGATCGGCAAGACGGTCGATATCTCGGTGACCAGCGTGCTGCAGACCACGGCAGGAAAGATGATCTTCGGCAAGTTCGACGAGCGCGGGCAGACTGGAATGGCGAAACCTGAAAGCCGTCCACCAGATATGCGCAAGAGCAATCCTCAACCTGCCTCACCGGAACAGCAGACGGCTGCCGCAGGCACTACCGCAACGCAGGAAGAGGGATCACGCTAGAGTAAGGCGCGGAAGTAGCCGCGAAGCAGGGAAAGAGCAGCGCGGGCATCGGCTCGCGCTTTTCTTTCTCCAGATTGATTTGATGTTGAACGCTGTGCTGGTTATACTGACAGGCCGCTTATGAAAGTCTTCGTAATCATCCCCGCAGCAGGTTTGGGAACGCGCATGGGAGTTCCACACGCTGGACAGGCCCCGGTGCGCTCCAAGCAGTTTTTGGAATTGAACGGAGTTCCGATTCTCATCCATACTCTCCGCAAGTTTGCCTTGGCGCCGCTGGTGGACTCGATCTGGATCGCCATGCGCAGGACGGAGATCGACAGCTTTGCGCCCACGCTGGAGCGGGCCGGGCTGGGTAAACCGGTCCACCTGGTGGAAGGTGGCGAACACCGGCAGGAGTCGGTGGGCAACGTGCTGGACGCGCTTCCGGCGGAGTCCAACGACCTGGTGCTGATTCACGACGCGGTGCGTCCGTTTGTCTCTCAGGAGACGATTGCCGGCGTGATTGAGCAAGCCAAACGCTACGGAGCAGCGATTGCCGGAGTCCCGGCGATTGACACCATCAAGCGGGTGGAGCGCCGGGCCGAGGGTGCGGTGGTAGAGGCGACGATTCCGCGCGAGCAGATTGTGCAGGCGCAGACGCCACAGGGCTTCCGCTACGGACTGCTGAGCCCGATCTTCAACGAAGCACGGATCGAAGGCTTCCAGGGAACGGACGAGGCCAGCTTGCTGGAGCGGGCCGGACAGGATGTGCACGTGGTCATGGGTTCGGCACAGAACTTCAAGATCACGACACCGGCGGACCTTGAGCTGGCCGAGTTCTTCCTGGCGCAGGAGGAGCGCCGCAGCCAAGGCGTCAGCAAATGAGCATTCGTATCGGTTACGGCTATGACTCGCATGAGTTCAAAGCCGGCGTGCCGCTGGTGATTGGCGGAGTCAGGCTCGAACATACGCATGGACTCGCTGGACACTCCGACGGAGACGTTCTGCTACACGCAATTACGGATGCTCTGCTGGGCGCGGTAGCGGCAGGCGATATCGGCAGCTTCTTTCCCCCCAGCGATCCGCAATGGAAGGGCGCGAACTCAGTCATTTTTCTGGAAGAGGCCATGCGCCAGATCGAACTGGCGGGATTTCGCGTGGTCAACCTCGATAGCACGATGATTCTGTCGGCTCCCAAGATTGTTCCTCATGCGGAGAGGATGCGTGCCCGCGTGGCCGAATTGCTGAAGGTGGAGAGCACCTGCGTCGGCATTAAAGCCAAGACGCCCGAGGGTACGGGAACCGACGGCGCGGCGATTGCACATGCGGTGGTTCTGCTGGAATCGATTCCGCTGGAACCGCTGCTGGAGGAAGATGCGGTGGCGGTCAGCGTGGAGGACGAAGAGGTTTCCGGCTTGATTGACGGCAACGGCAACGGTAGGCACTGACCGGCAGCTTCGCGATTCGGCTCAGGTGCACATAGCAGCTCATGTTATGTGCGCAGTGCGATTTTCGCAGTTGAGCCTTGTAGTACGAGTTGCACCGCCGGGTGATCGCCTTGCTTCAGAATCTGACTGAATACGGCCTCGGCTACGGCTCGGGACGCCTGCTCATAGCTCTCAATCGTCCGGTGGGCTTCTTCCGAGCTGAATTTTGACGGTTGAGAGTCTGTGTCTTGCCCGGAGACGATATTTCCGAGGTCGTCGAGGCGAAGCCCGGTGGAAGCTTGATCGTGCGTCGCGCTCTGGCGGACGGACGAACAACGTGCCAGTCCCTTGGTGGTTTCCGGCGAGAGAGCGATGTGCAATTTGAAGGTGTCTCGCAGGAATTGGATGCGATCCTCGAAAGGCAGATAGTCAATTTCGCGGACGCGGGCGAGCGCTGCCTGGGTGATTGCCTCGTTCTTGGAGTGCACGTCGATGAGGGCGCGCAGGGGCACCGGTTGGTTCTCGCCCATGGCGCGTGGGATCAGGAGAAACAAGAACTGCGTTGTCTGCGACAGGAATGTGTCCAGCAGCGCGGTGGCATAGACCAGATGAGATACATTTGTGACGTACTCAAGGGATTCCGCAGCATTGTGGGGGACGCGAGCCAGATACTGGAGAATAGGGGCGGCTGGTCCTTCAAGGCCGGGTTGACCAAACTCCCGGAATCCACGCAATGCGCCGAGTAGCCGCGCCGACGCCGCCTCAGCCCCCCAGATGCGGACCACGCCCCGGGAAAACGAGAAGACAATATTTAAGTAGGCCTCAAGAACAGTGTCAGGAGCATCCGCAGACACGTACATACCTCCCACCTGAAAGACTAGTTGGCTCCGGTCAGTACTCCGAGGACCGGCGTTGGACCGATGTATTGGGATAAGAAACGCTCAGGTCGCGATGCACTGCGACCACCGCTTTCAGGTCACATCCGTGGGGCATCGCTCTGCTTCCATCAATTAGAGCAGGGCCAGCCTAAACGGTAAATAAAAACTTCATAAAGGGGCCCTAAAGGTTCCTCTTACATTTTTTCCCCGCGCCATTTACCCTATTTAATAACGTTCACCGAAAGCTGAAGTGGGACAGGCGCCGCCAGGGTTGGTCCCATCCCGTGTATCCACGAACGGCCAAGAGTTTAAATTTAGAAGCGAGAGTATGAGCCGCGTTCAGAATATCCAGCTGAACAGGCTCACCTGACAAATTATGGGAAGCAATTCCGGGAATCTGAATTCTGCAATCGCGCCTTCCGGCACGCGTCCGGCGATCAAGGTGTTTGTCGCCACCACGGTGATGTTGAGCTTTATCAGCTTTTGGCGGGCGGCAGCCATCGTGCTCAGCGACTTGGCATCGTCGGCCTACTACGTGGGCGGCGACGCGGAGAACGTGATTGGCAAGAGCGCCCCATGGTTTGTGCTGGCGGTGATGCTGTTCAGCTATGCGGTGCGCTCGATCTACATCGAGTCCAGCAGCATGTTTGTGCGCGGCGGCGTCTATCGCGTTGTAAAGGAAGCGATGGGCGGCTCGCTGGCCAAGCTTTCAGTATCGGCGCTGCTGTTTGACTACGTGCTGACGGGACCGATCAGCGCAGTCTCCGCGGGACAGTATCTGGCGGGTTTTGTGGTAGACCTTTCGGCCCGGGTCGGCCACCCGATGAATCTGACAGGATGGCGAGGGGATTACTTCGCGGCAGGCTTTGGCATTCTGGTGACCATGTATTTCTGGTGGAAGAACATCCAGGGCATCCACGAATCCAGCGAAAAGGCGATGCGCATCATGCAGATCACCACGGTGATGGTGGTGATGCTGATCGTGTGGTGCTCGATCACGCTCATGCTGCATCCGGAGACGCGGCACTTGCCGCCGCTGCCAACGCATCAGTCGATCATGGCTGCCAACGTACATTCCCACGGCGACACCCTGGGATGGCTCATCCACATGCCGCTGCTTACCATGCTGCCCTGGGTGCTGATGCTGGTCGGCTTCGGCCACTCGGTGCTGGCCATGAGCGGCGAGGAGTCGCTGGCGCAGGTCAA
>CAZLJQ010000113.1:0-4561 GCA_964559875.1 uncultured Acidobacteriaceae bacterium | reverse complement strand
ACTTGTCATAGTCGCGATCCATGTACCAGCGCGACTTCCACGGCTTGGTGTAGCCCAGCCGGAATCCGTAAGGATGGACTTTCTGTCCCATAGTTGCTTCATCTCTCTGCCGGTGGCTTACTCGGGGCTGAACCCCTGGCGCCATCGCTGAATTGGACCCTTTTCGATCCAGTGAGTCTCCCGGCTTCAGCCGCCGCAGGCCATCTGCTGGCCCTGCCCGCCGCTGAACCGGCTCCGCCGCAGCGGACCGCCTACTTCTTCTTTGCCTTCGGCGCCGGCTTCTTGGCCACAGTCTTCTTGGCCGCCGCCTTCTTCACCGCTGGTTTGCGTACGGCCTTCTTCGCCGGAGCTGCTGTTGCCTCAGCCTCGCCGTCGCTCGCCGTAGCGGCTTTCTTCTTCTCCGCCAGTTCAATCTCAATGTGCGCCATGCGGCGCTGGTAGCGGTAGGCGCGACCCATCGGCGCCGGCCGGATCCGCTTCATCCGCGGACCTTCGTTGGCAATGGCGTTCTTGACATACAAATTGTCGAGATCGACATCCAGCCCCTTTTCGGCGCTCAGGTAGTTGGCGTTTTCCACCGCCGAGCGCAACACCTTCAGGACCGATGGCGCAATGCCCTTGTTGGTGAACGCCAGCGTGTTTATCGCCGTCTCCACCCGCTTGCCCTTGATCAGGCCCAGCACCAGGCGCGCCTTCTGCGGGGACACCCGCATAAACCGGGCTTTCGCTGTGAATTCCATGTTCTCTTCCCTTCAGATCTCATTCGCGGACACCCGATCGCCGGGCATCCATACTTTTGGTACTGCTCAACCCAACCCGCAAGCCGCTATCTCGCCGGCTTGGCCGTGGTCTCCGCGGCAGCCTTCACCGAGTGCCCCTTAAAGGTACGCGTGAAGCTGAACTCGCCCAGCTTGTGACCCACCATATTCTCCGATACATACACGGGAATGAACTTCCGCCCGTTGTGTACCGCAATGGTGTGCCCCAGCATCTCCGGAGTGATCGTCGAACGGCGCGACCAGGTGCGCAGCACTTTCTTTTCGCTGCGCGCGTTCATCCCCTCGATCTTTACGATCAGGTGCGAATCTACAAACGGCCCTTTTTTCGTCGAACGTGCCATGGTTTCCTTCCCTACTTGCCGCGACGCGACACGATGAATTTGTCGGTCCGTTTGTTGTTACGCGTCTTGTAGCCGCGCGTCGGCTGTCCCCACGGAGTCACCGGATGACGTCCACCCGAGGTCTTGCCCTCGCCGCCGCCATGTGGGTGATCCACTGGGTTCATAACCACGCCGCGGTTCGTCGGCTTAATGCCCAGCCAGCGGCTGCGGCCGGCTTTACCGAGCGAGATGTTCTCGTGATCGGTATTGCCCACCTGGCCCACCGTCGCCATGCAATCCACTAGAACCTTGCGGGTCTCGCCGGAAGGCAGCTTCAGCAGGGCATATTCGCCCTCCTTCGCCACCAGTTGCGCCTGCGCCCCGGCCGAACGCGCCATCTGCGCGCCCTTGCCCGGCTTCAGCTCAATGTTGTGCACAATTGTACCGGCAGGAATGTTCTTCAGCGGAAGCGCGTTGCCCACCAGGATGTCGGCCTCGGGGCCGCTGATGATCTTGGCGCCCACCTTCAACCCTACTGGCTGCAGAATGTAGCGCTTTTCGCCATCCGCATAGCTGAGCAGTGCAATTCGCGCCGAACGGTTCGGATCGTATTCGATCGTCGCCACCGTCGCCGGAATCCCCTGCTTGTCGCGCTTGAAGTCGATCACGCGGATCTTGCGCTTGTGACCGCCTCCGTGATGCCAGATGGTCAAATCGCCCGAATTGCGGCGTCCACCCGTGCGCTTCTTCGGCTCCGTCAGAGCCTTGTGCGGCCGGTTCGTCGTCAGATCGTCGTTGACCTGCGTAGTCGTGAACCGCAGCGTCGGTGTGATCGGTCTGTAAGTCTTGATCGCCATAGTTCTTCTCTTCCAGATCCCGGCCCAACTTCCGGCGGGATCGCTTGTGCCGGACAGATAGGGTTTCGTTCTCCCATCCGGCGGCGCCGCGCGTTTCTTCGCGGCCGCTTCGGCCTGGCGTCAGCGACCGGAAGGTCCACTTTTTGGACCGTACCGTCACTAAGCCATTTGCCGTGTACGCTACAGATTCTGCGCGTACTCGGGCATCTTTTCGCCCTCGGCAAGCCGTACATAGGCCTTCTTCCAGTCGGGACGGAAGCCGGTGAACTTACCCCGGCGGCGCTCCTTACCCAGGAAGTTGGCGGTGCGGACGCCGGCAACCTTCACCTTGAAGGCCTTCTGCACGGCTTCCTTGATCTCCGTCTTGGTCGCATCCGCGGCCACCTGGAAGACCAGCGTGTTCTCGGTTTCCTTCACGCCCAATCCCTTTTCGGTGATCACGGGCTTGCGGACAATCTGGTAAGGGGACTTAGACATTCTCCACCTCCGCCTTACGCTTCGGCGCCGAGGCCTTCAGCGAACTCTGCAGCTTCTCCAGCGCCGCCTGCGAAAACACAGCCAGCTCATGGCGCAGCAGATGGTAAGGATGAACCTCGGGACCGTACAGCATCTCAACCCCTGCAATATTGCGGGTCGAAAGCTCCAGGTTCGGATTCAGATTCGCCCCGGCTTCCACCACCAGTGCGGTCTTGTTGAACTTCAGCCCAACCAGCGCCTGGCGGAACGTCTTGGTCTTCGCCTCTTTCAGATCCAGCGAATCCACCACAACCAGGTTGCCGTCGGCCAGCTTCGCCGCCAGTGCCGAGCGCAATGCACCTAGCAGCTTTTTGCGCGGAAACGCAAAGTCATAGGAGCGCGGCTGTGGTCCGTGAACCGTACCGCCATGGCGCCAGATCGGCGAACGAACGCTGCCCACGCGGGCCCGTCCTGTTCCCTTCTGCCGCCACAGCTTCTTGCCCGAGCCAGAGACCAGTTTCTTGTTCTTCGTGGCGTGCGTGCCCGCTCGTTGCGCGGCACGGTAATGCTGGACGGATTCCCAGAGCAGGTCCTCGTTCACCGAGCCGAAAACTTCATCGGCTAGTTCGAGCGATCCTACTTTCTGGCCGGCCAGGTTCAACACATCGATGGTAGCCATTTCGTTTCCCTTTTTGCAGCTCCGCATCTTCGGCGGAGCTCTTCAATTTCCTTCCGTCAATATGTGGCCGCGGAAGGTTTTTCTTTATTTCCTGTGCCCCACATCTGCCGTTGTCAGCAGATATGGGAACCGCAAAACCTTACTTGCCCTTCGCCGCGCGCTTGGAAGCCTTCAACGGGTTGATCGCCGTGCCCTCGCCGCTGAATCCGCGACGCTCTCTCGGTGGTTTCTTCGCCTTGGTGATTACCAAGTAGCCGTCTCTGTGACCCGGCACTGCGCCTTCCACCACCAGCAGATTCTCTTCCTTGTCCACGCCCAGCACCCGCAGGTTGCGCGTCGTCACCGTCACGTCTCCCATGTGGCCGCTCATGCGAGTGCCCGGAAAGACTCTGGACGGATATGACGATGCGCCAATCGAGCCCTGCACCTGGAACATGTGCCCGTGCGCCGCCGGACCACCGGCAAACTTGTGGCGCTTCACGACGCCCGCAAAGCCGCGTCCCTTGCTCGTGCCCGTGATGTCGACGAATTTCGTGCCGTCAAACAGATCCACCAGCACCCGGTCGCCAACCTTTACGCTCCAGTCGGCACCCTCGGCATCCTCAACCACCGCAACTTCCTTTATGAACTTCACTGGCGGCAGACTGTGCTTCTCGAAGTGGCCCTTCATCGCCTTGCTCAGCCGCGAGTCCTTCACAAACTCAACCAGCCCGATCTGCGCGGCGTCGTAGCCGTCCGTCGTGGCCGTCTTCAACTGCGTAATCACGCAGGGACCTGCCTGCAGCACCGTGACCGGGCGAACGTCGCCCTTGTCGTCGAACAGCTGCGTCATGCCCACTTTCTTTCCCAGAATCCCATTCACTGACATTGTTTCTTCTCCATCATGCCCGCCCCAAACCAGCGCAAGGCACTGTGAGGACTGGCGCCTTCAGGCGCCCAGCCGCGTTATTTGTGTTCTTTTCCGTAAGCCTTGATTTCGACGTCGACACCGGCGGGAAGATCAAGCTTCATCAATGCGTCGACCGTCTGCTGCGTCGGCTCCAGAATATCAAGAAGACGTTTGTGCGTGCGAATCTCAAACTGTTCACGCGATTTTTTGTCCACGTGCGGCGAACGCAGCACGCAATATTTGTTCTTTACCGTCGGTAGCGGAATCGGACCCGCAATTTGCGCACCCGTGCGCCGCGCTGTCTCTACGATTTCGCCGGTCGACTGATCCAGAACGCGATAGTCGTAAGCTTTCAATCGGATGCGTATTCTTTCTTTGCCAATCACTGTATGAACCCTCAAAGATCGTGCGGTCTTCTAGTCGCCGCGACTTCTTTATCTATGCAGAGTGAACGTTTTTTGAAAGCGGCTGGGTGCCCCACCTTCGCCGCCGTTTTTGCGGCTAAGGTGGGATGGCCCGTGACAGCTTCCTTACAGAATTTCCGTAATCGTACCGGCGCCTACCGTGCGGCCGCCTTCGCG
>CAZLJQ010000112.1:0-5180 GCA_964559875.1 uncultured Acidobacteriaceae bacterium | reverse complement strand
TTGCATGTCTCAGGAACCGTGGAAAAGTAAGGATTGGTTTGTCAGCCCGTGGAACTTTGCCAGTGAAGTCACTAAGGATTTCAAGTTTCCGAAAAAGGTAAAGTTTCATGACATTACGCTGCGCGATGGCGAGCAGCAGACTGGCGTAATCTTCAACAAGGAAGACAAAATCAAGATCGCCGAAGGGCTGGCGGAAGCCGGCGTTCAGCGTATTGAAACCGGCATGCCTGTAGTGTCGCCCAGCGACGCGGCCGCGATCAAAGAGATTGTGAAACGGAACCTCGGCCCACAAATCTTTGCCTTCGCACGCTGCATGGTTGACGACGTAAAGCGCGCCGTCGATTGCGGCGTCTCCGGCGTCGTAATGGAAGTTCCGTCCAGCACGCACATTCTCGAATATGCGTACAAGTGGCCGCTGCAGAAGGCCATTGATCTGTCCATCGAGTCCACCGCCTATGCCCATTCTCAGGGATTGGAAGTCGTATTTTTCCCCATCGACTTCACCCGCGCAGAAATCAAGTGGGTTCTGGACCTGATCACTCGCGTAGCAACTGAAGGACACATGGACGCCCTCGCGCTGGTCGATACCTTTGGCGTGTTGAGCCCCAGTGCCGTTCAGTATCTTGTACGGCAGGTTAAGGCCCGCATCAGCAAGCCGCTGGAAGCGCACTTCCATATGGACTTTGGCATGGGAGTCGCCAACACCGTGATGGCAGTGGCAGAAGGCGTTGAAGTGGTCCATTCAACCGTCCTTGGCCTCGGCGAGCGCGCTGGCAACACCCCAATGGAAGAGACCGCGCTGGCACTGCGCACCATGTACGGTGTAGACACCGGCCTCAAGTACGACAAGCTGTACAGCTTGGCAAAGCTGGTGGAAAAGCTCTCTGGCGCCAGTGTCCCCAAGAACCGGCCCGTGGTTGGCGACTGGCTGTTCGACATCGAATCCGGCATCATCGCCAGCTGGTACCAGAACTGCAACGAAGACAATCCCACCGAGCTCTTCCCATTCCGTCCGGAATTCGTCGGCCATCCGGCGGCCAAGACGGTATTTGGCAAGGGCAGCGGCATCGATCCCATCAAGAACGCTCTGACAAGTAAAGGCATCAAGTTCACGAATGAGGAAGCCATGTCAGTGCTGAACGCTGTCAAGGAATTTTCCTTGCGGCATAAGCGTCTTCTGACAGATCAGGAACTGGACACGGTAATCGCATCGGTTTTTCCTGCTGTCTCTGCAAAGTAAGCTGCTGCTGAGGAGCGAGGAGAACCTATGAAAGCAATGGTGCTGAAGGCTTCGCATGAGCTTCAGCTTGAAGAAGTGGAACGGCCAGTACTGGACAGAGATGACGCCCTGATTCGGGTAAGTCACAGCGGTATCTGCGGTACGGACCTGGGGATTTACAAAGGCGGAATTCCGGCTCGCCATCCTGTCATCATGGGCCACGAAATGTGTGGCGAATTGGTGGAAGGTGGCGACGGCCGGTTTCGTCCGGGAACCCGGGTCATGGTCGATCCTGCTCTCTTCTGTGCGAAATGCTTTTGCTGCCATGCGGGCAACACTAGTTTGTGCCCGCATGGTGGTCTTATTGGACGGGACGCGAACGGCGGTTTTGCTGAGTACCTGAGCGCTCCGGCCAAGGCAATCTTTCCTTTGCCTGACTCCATTGTCAGCCGTCAAGCACCGCTGATCCAGGTGGCTACCACGTGCCTGCACGGTCAGCGTCGCACCAACATTTTCCCTGGTCAATCTGTGGTTGTCCTGGGTCTGGGTGTAGCTGGCCAGATCCACGTGCAGATGGCCAAAGCGCGCGGCGCGTATCCGGTTATCGGCATAACGCGCAGTGCGTGGAAACGCGGCTTGGCGGAAAAGCTTGGAGCAGACATTACTCTACCCGGTGGGCCAGCGGCTGAAAAAGCTGTGCTCGAAGCTACTCACGGTCAAGGGGCCGATGTCGTCATCGATTCGACCGGCAAGCTGCCCGTCATAGCCAGTGCAATTAACATGGCCCGGCCGGGCGGAAAAGTGCTTCTCTTTGGCATTACGACTGCCACCGAGGGCATGTTGCCCTTTTACCAGTTCTATTTCAAAGAGCTCTCACTGATCAATGCGCGTGCAGCCAAGGCTGAAGATTTCCCTGCTACCATCGACTTGGTCGCAAGGGGCGCTCTGAACCTGCAAGCGCTAATCACCCATGTTCTGCCGCTGTCGGAACTGGGCCCGGCGCTCGGCCTGCTCGAATCAGACGCAGACGAACGCATGAAGATCATTATCGATAACTCACTGTGAGGAACTTAAGGTAAGCGCCGCAAGGCTCATACCTTGAGAACCTCACAAGCAATGCTCTCTTTGCGGTGCCTCAACCAGGCACCGCTTTTTTGCGCTGGTTTACTCTCAGCCGCTCCTGCAACTCACGCCCAACCCACGTACGACAGTGAAATTCAGGCCTTAATGTAGGTATTAGCTTTTCTAATAGGCAACCTGGGGGGCGTCCTACAGCTCTGAATCCATAGTGGAGGATGAGTGGACTTTCAATTGACTGACGAGCAACTGCAACTCCAGAGCATGGTGCGCGAATTCGCCGCGCGCGAGATCGCCCCTCACGTACACGAGTGGGATGAGTCGGCGCATTTTCCACTGGAAACCGTGAAACAGCTCGGCAAGCTCGGCCTCATGGGCTGCATCTTTCCTGAAGAGTATGGCGGCTCCGGCCACGGGTACATTGAATACGTGCTCGCCATCGAGGAGCTTTCACGCGTCGATGGTTCTGTTGGCATCATTGTTGCTGCCCACACTTCGCTCTGCTCCAACCATATTTTCCTCGCGGGCACTCCAGAGCAGAAGCAGCGTTACCTTCCGTGCCTCGCCTCTGGAGAGCACATTGGCGCCTGGGCCCTCACCGAGCCCAACAGTGGATCGGATGCCGGCAGTGCGCGCTGCTCCGCTACCCGCAAAGACAGCCGCTGGGTTCTCAACGGCACCAAAACCTTCATCACGAACGGCTCCTACGCAGACGTCTGCGTCGTCGTCGCCGTCACCGATAAAACCATTGGCACCCGCGGACTCTCTGCCTTCATCGTCGAACGCGGCACTCCCGGTTTTCGCATTGGCAAGAAGGAGAACAAACTCGGCCTGCGCGCCTCGGATACCTCGGAACTGGTCTTCGAAGATTGCGAACTCCCCGACGAAAACCTCCTTGGCGTAGAAGGCCAGGGCTTCGTCGATGCCATGCGCGTTCTCGACGGAGGACGCATCTCCATCGCCGCCCTTGGCCTCGGCATGGCCGCCGGAGCCTACCTCTGTGCGCTCCACTACAGCCGCCAGCGAAAGCAATTTGGCCGCGCCATCAGCGAATTCCAGGCCATCCAGTGGAAGCTTGCCGACATGGCCACCGAGATCGACGCCGCCCGCCTGCTCACCATGCGTGCCGCCTGGCTCAAGGATCACCACCGCAAGACGACCCTAGAATCCTCCATGGCCAAGCTCTACTCCTCCGAAGTTGCCGTTCGCGTCGCCAATGAAGCAGTCCAGATCCACGGTGGCTACGGCTTTATCAAAGATTATCCAGCCGAAAAGTTCTATCGTGACGTCAAGCTCTGCACCATCGGCGAAGGCACCAGCGAAATCCAGCGCCTCGTCATCGCCCGCCAGCTTTTGCCGGAGTAGGCTGGCAGGGCCACGTCGCGTCTATTTCCTACACCGCCAGGTTGCCACCTTCGCGCCGTTCCTTTCGCGCTAAGGCGGGAAGCGACGTCCTCGGTCTCTGCGCGGCCCTCCTTCTTACTCCCGCTTTGCTAAACTGGTAATTGCGAGAAATTAATCCAGTGACCTCATCCATATCGTCTATTCCTATCTCTATCTCTACTTGGGTCGAGCAGATCCGCAGCGGTAATCTTCGTGCCCTATCCCGTGCCATCACCGCGGTAGAAAACCGCACGGAAGCTTCGCAAGAGCTTCTGAAAGCCCTTTTTGAATATTCCGGTCATGCCCGTGTCGTCGGCCTAACCGGTTCACCCGGAGCTGGCAAAAGCACCCTTGTCGATGCTCTTGCCGCGCAATATCGCAAGCGCAAGCAAACCGTCGGAATCATCGCCATCGATCCCACCTCGCCATTTACCGGAGGCGCCATCCTTGGTGATCGTATTCGCATGCAGTCGCATGCTGGCGACGAAGGCACATTCATTCGCAGCATGGCCACTCGTGGCTCGCTCGGCGGACTCTCCAGCACCACCGCCGATGTCGCCACTGTAATGGATGCCAGCGGCCGCGATCTGGTGCTCATTGAAACCGTTGGCGTCGGTCAGGATGAAGTGGACATCGTCCGCCTGGCTGATGTTACCATCGTGATTCTGGTTCCCGGCATGGGCGACGACGTGCAATCCATCAAGGCCGGAATCATGGAGATTGCCGATATCTTCGTCATCAACAAGGCTGATCGCGAAGGCGCTGAGCGTGTCGAGCGCGAGGTCAAGGCCATGCAGTCCATGTCCATGCGCAATGACAGTTGGGAGCCTCCGGTGGTCAAGACCGTCGCCAGCTCCGGTGCCGGAGTGCCTGAACTCGCCGCGGCCATTGACGCGTACGAGGACTTTCTTGCCACCAGCGAACTGGGTTTCCAGCGGCGCATCGACAACTGGCGCAATCGTCTGCGTGAAATGTTGCGCGACGAAGTGCTGCGGCGCATCGTGCAGGGAGCTTTTTCCGAAGAGGCGGTGAACCAGTACGCTGCTCAGGTTGCCGGACACGAGCGCGACCCCTATTCACTCATCGACGAGATCGTCGGCAAACTCGCCCGTTAGGAGCTGCTGTGCTGATTCTCGGTATCGATACCTCCGGAAGGCAGGGAAGTGTCGCCCTCCTGCGCGCGGATGAGGACGAGCAGCTCGTTACCCTCGAACTCGTGCCCATCTCCGGAGGCCAGTACTCGGAGCTGCTTGTTCCCTCCATTGCCGGATTGCTCGCGCGCCACGGTTTTGAAAGGCGTTCCATCGATCTCATCGGAGTCGCCAGTGGTCCTGGTTCGTTCACCGGTCTCCGAATCGCAATCGCAACCACCAAAGGTCTGGCCGAGGCCTTCGCCACTCCCGTCGTCGCCGTCTCCGTCCTCGAGGCCATCGCCCTAGCGTCCGCGACCGGCAGCGCAGCGTTACCCCTAGCGTCTGCGACCGGCAGCGCAGCGTTACCC
>CAZLJQ010000111.1:0-5462 GCA_964559875.1 uncultured Acidobacteriaceae bacterium | reverse complement strand
TCGACAAGAACAGACTACCCCCGAACGGAGCCAACGTTGTTATGAGATCAAGCGTAAGCGAAGGACCTCGGGTTTGTCCTTGTCCTTGCTCTTGCTGTTGTTCTTGCCCTCGCTTTTGATTGAAGTGTCATCCTGAGCCGTGGCGAAGGACCCCAGCTCCGCCCGCTGCACCACTGCTGCTCCAAGCTTTCCAACCACCAATCGATTTTGAAGTGGGCTTGTTCTTACTCTCCCACCATCCTCAACCTATGCTTAGCCGTTCTCTCCACCGTCTCCGGATTAAACGGCAGCGCGAATGTCGTCCCCCGGTACCATGCCTCAAACTGGTCGTCGAAGTAAGGGCTAAACAAATTTCCCGACTCGCCATTCACAATGTTCAGCGTTGACCGGTCCAGCTCCGCGAAGTCCGCCGTAAACCTCTCCGAGGGTGCAAACTTTCCACCCACTTGCTTTACCGTGATTCCATTTCCCGATTGTGGCAGCCTCGGCGTAGAAGCAAACTTCTTCAGCCATGGCAGCTTGCCAAAGATCGGATGCGCAACCTGCACCGTCGCATAGTCGCCATACTTCCACTTCGTCAAATCCGCCGGAGCCCTCGGATCGTTTGCCGCCGCATCCACCGCCGCCGCCAGCAGCGCGTCCCAGGTCGAGTATTGCGCAGGCAGCCATCGCATCGGCTGGAAGGCCACCATATTCTCCAGCCACACCGTGTTCATGTACCACGTGTACAGCTCCGCATCGCCGCCTAACTTGTTCGTCAGCAGAGTCTCCATCAGCCATTGCCGCGCTTGCTGCTCAATCGCCGCTCCCGCCGAATCCATGCTCAGCTTGCCGTCAAAACGCCGCAGAATCTCTGCCGTTGCCTTAGCCTTTGCGCTTGCTCCCGGCGTCTGGTCCACCGCGTACACCATCCGTTGCGCCACGAACCGATCCAAGTCGCTCTGCACGTCGGTCTGCAGCGCCAGCATATCCGCCGCCGTAAACTTCTTGTTCTGCCGCAGCACCCGGTAAATCCGCTCAGTCCGGTACGGAGACTCCCACTCCTTGGTGATCAGATACTTGTACCCATCCGTCGTAATCCGCCCATTCGCTGTGGCGATAATCCCCGACGGCGGGTTGTACACGCTCGGCATCTCTTCAAACGGCACATATCCCGTCCACTCGTGAGCATCGTCGGCCCCGCTCACTGGCAACGTCCCATCGCCCGCGGCGCGTATCGGAACCCGTCCCGTCGCCTGGTAGCCGATATTTCCATCCACGTCGGCATACACCACGTTCTGTCCCGGCCCACTGAACTGCGCAAACGCCGCCCGGAACTCATCCCAATTCCTCGCGTTGTCCACCGCATAGAACGGCAAACTCAGCCCCGTATCGAACAGCGCCCACTTTAAGGAGAGTTGCCGCGACTCGCCCTTCATCTCCCCCGACACAATCGGCCCGTGCCGTGTCACCAGCACATCCATCTCCACGTCGCGACCGCGCTTCACGTGGATCACCTCATGCCGCACCTCCGGCTTCCGCCATCCCTCCGGAGTCTGATACTCCCCTTGTGCATTGAAGTTCTCCACAAACACGTCTTCCACGTCCGGCCCCAGACTGGTAAAGCCCCATGCAATCCGCCGGTTGTGTCCCACAACCACCCACGGGGCTCCTGGCAGCGTCACTCCTGCCACATCAAAGTCGCCGCACGTCAGATGAGCCTCGTACCAGGTATTCGGAATATGGTGCGGCAGGTGCATATCGTTCGATAGCAGCGGCTTTCCGCTCTCCGTATGCGCCCCGCTGATCACCCATTCGTTCGATCCCGCCCTCACCCGGTCCATTCCGCTCGTGCCCGCAGCTACCTCTTCCATCATTCTGAGCATCCCGGCGTCCGCAGCCGCCGGGTGCCCCATCCTTAAACTCCCGTTTTCTGCGATCTTAAGCTGTATTTGTTGACCTTGTCCTTGACGCTGCCCTTGCTCTTGCAACTGCCGGGTGCCCCACCTTCGCGCCGCGTCCTTTGCGGCGTTAAGGTGGGAAGCAGCGACTTCCACCTCTGTGCCGTCCGGGTGCCCCACTCTTAAACTCGCGTTCTCTGCGAGTTTAGGGTGGGGTTGTTGATTTTGTTCTTGACGTTGCTGCAGTTGTTCTTCAATCTCGGCCCTGAGCCCTCGTCCCTTTCGACCCCTGAAACCCGTACTCCTGACTCCAGCCTTCTTTCGCCGCTTCCGCTCTACCGGTTCTTTCGCCACTTTCTGCGCCGTATCCGGAGCCGCCGCGCTCGGTTCAACGTCATCCAAATCGTGTCCCGGCACAATGTCCCGCTGCGAACTCTCCACATACAAATCCGCCGTCAGCTCCGGCCCCAGCCGCTGCAAAATCTTCTCCCGATGCAGGTCATCCAGATACGTCCCATGGTTCAGCATCTCCGCCATCGACGCTCCCACCAGCACCGAATCCTCCGCCGTCCACGCTCGCGGAAAATACCTGAGCACCCGCATCTCCAGCGGCAGCCCGTCCCTGTTGTCGCTGATGTAGGCATTCACGCCACGCGCATAAGCGTCCAACTGCTCCCGTTCTTCCGGAGTCGCAGCCTCCAGCGAACGCCGCGCCACTTCGCGTAGCCCCAGCACCCTCTGTTCCCGATCCACCTGCACATAATCCGCGCCCAGCGCGGCCGCCAGCTCTCCTGCCGCATACCTGCGCATCATGTCCATCTGCCACAGACGGTCCTGCGCCGTCACATATCCCTGGGCAAAAAACAAGTCGTCCAGGTTCTGCGCCGTAATGCTTGGCACCCCATGCTCGTCCCTTACCACCGTCACCGGAGCCTTCAGCCCCACCACCTTCACCGTTCCATCCAGCGTCGGTTTCGCACCCCGCACCGCTGCCCAGAACCACACCGCAACTCCTGCCGCCAGCACCACTGCCAGCAGCAACACTCCCACCGCAGCCCGCCCAATCGTCCTCAGCTTTGAGCCGCGCACTCTTTGTTCGGAAACGCTTTCCTGATAAGCCATGATTGATTCGATTGTATCCGCTCTCATCTTCCCGGACCCTGTTCAAAACGCTCGAGCTTCGCTACCCGGCGTCGCCGAATCGGCCGCGCTTCCGGCCACATTCCTGTAGTCTTTTCTGAATGTCTGCAATAAATTGCCGCGCTCCGCGTCTTACCCAGCAGGAGTCCAATGGCAGACGCAATCATGATCGAAGGCCAACAAAAGCTCGGAGAGCTCTTCATCCGTGAGAAGGAGCGCTTTCTAGGTTTTGTCCGCCGTCGTCTGTTCGATCTCTCCGGCATGGACGCCGAGGACATCCTCTCCGAAGTCACCTACAACCTGTTGCGCCGTGCCGACCTCGTCAGCGAGGTGGAAAATCTCAGCGCCTATATCTACCGTTCGCTTGCCAACCGCATCGCCGACCGCCAGCGCCAGTCTGTTCCTCACGTTGCAGCCCTGGAGAATGCCGATCCCTCGCAACCCTCGCAGCCCACTCTTCCGCCAGACGCCCGCCCCCGCCCGGACCAAAGTCTCCAGCAAGCCGAGCTTCGCGAGCGTCTCTTCCACGCCATCGACGCCCTCAGTCCTCCCGAGCGCGACATCTGGATCGCCACTGAAATCGACGGCCAAAGCTTTCGCGAGCTTGCCGAAGACTGGGACGAGCCCATCGGCACCCTGCTTTCAAGAAAGAGCCGCGCCACCGCAAAATTGCGCGAGATGCTCTCCGACTACAAGGATTACCAATAGGAGTCAGTCATGATGAATCTTCACCAACGCTTTCACGAACGCACCGGTCTCCCGTACCGGCACAGTGCCTCGCACGTCGCCTCCCACATCTGCATGGCCCTCCTCATTGGAGCCGCGCTCATCGTCGTCTTCGGCAGCGCCGTCATGTACCTCTGGAATGCCGTCATGCCTGCTCTGCTCGGTGTCGCCCACATCACCTTCTGGCATGCCCTGGCTCTGCTTCTGCTCGCCCGCATTCTCGTAGGAGGTTTCCATCGCGGAGGCTTCGGTCACCGCTTCGGAGGCCGTTTCGGCCGCCACGCCGCCCACCGCCAGTACGAAGATTGGTGGCGCGAGGTTGGCGAGCAGTCCTACCGCGACTTTTCTGCCACCCGCCCCACCGAGGGCAAGTAACCATCGAATGAACTATCCCACTAGGAGCATTTACAAAATGGTAGAACCGCACATTCTCGATTCCTTTCAAACCATGTGGGGACCATTTCCCGAGCCCGTTCTTCTCATCCAGAAGAACCGCACCATCCTTGCCGTCAACGACTTTGCCCGCAATCTCGGCATTCCTGTCGGAGTCAAGTGTTTCCGGCTGAACGCCGAGGCGGGCTCTGCCGACGGCCACTGTGGCCGCTGCAAGGCCAACCTCGCCCTCGCAACCGGAGAAACCATCTGTACCGAGGAAGAACTGAAAGATGGCAAGCGCATCATCGGCTACTGGATGCCGCTCAAAGAAGTGCCCGACGTGTATGTCCACTTTGGAATCGGCACCGCTGAAGCCCTGGCCGCCGCCCGAGACGCCGCCGCACAATCAGAAGCAGCCTCCTAGTACGCTGGTCACCGAGCGCCCGCGGCCGGAGCGGTGTCTATTGCCGCGTACCCGGCTGCGAAGCTCTTCTCGCGCGGCGTTAAGGTGGGAAGCAACGTCCTCCGCGTCGCTTGGTTTTGTTTCTTGCCTTTAAGCCTCCAACAGTTCTGCGCGAGTAGCCTCAACCCCGCAGTTGGCCTGAGTGGGTCGATCGCCTTCCTTGCTCCTCCCATCCCCATAATTTATCCTTGACTTTCAACCTACTCAGAACTTCCCCAGAGGTGTGCAAGTGAATCACGGCAATCATGGACATTCCCCCGATGAAGGCTCCGGCATTGAGCGCGAGCTGCACGATCCTATCTCAGACAAGCTCGTCGCTCTCGAGCCCCTCGACCTTTCCAAGATCAGCACCGTCGACGATCTTGTTCGCGCCATGGGCCGCACCGCATTCACCGGGCGCCAGATCGGCCACGCCGCTGACGTTCTCGAAGCCATGGCTCGCGACCGCGAAGCCTTCATCGTCATGACCCTCGCTGGCGCCATGACCGTCGCCAAGCAGGGTCTTATCATCACCGATCTCGTCGACGCCGGAATCGTCAAAGCCATCGTCTCCACTGGCGCCCTCATGGCTCACGGACTCGTCGAGGCCGCCGGTAAATCCCACTTCGTCTGGGACGAAAAGATGAACGACGTCGAGCTCTACGAAGCCGGATACAACCGCGTCTATGACACCTTGGAGCCGGAGACCAATCTCAACTTCGTTGAATCCATCGTTGCCCAGATCCTGGAATCCTGGGACTCTTCCGAGGTCCTCTGCTCCTACAAGTTCACTCACGCCATCGGCAAATATCTCTCCGAACACGCAGAAGGACGCGGCATCCTCCGCTCCGCCTACGAAAAGGGAGCCGCCGTCTACATCCCCGCCTTCACCGACTCCG
>CAZLJQ010000110.1:0-5515 GCA_964559875.1 uncultured Acidobacteriaceae bacterium | reverse complement strand
CCCGCAGCTTACCGCCGAGCACGACCATCCGATGGGAGCCACCCAGTGGTTCTGGGCTCCAACGCTCGATCTTCACCGCCAGGACAGCTCAACCTACAGCGGCGGCCTGCACTTCACCCACTGGCAGGATACTTACTCTGCCGCCTTTGACCTGGGCTATGGCCTGGGCCCGCGCCTGCGCATTCGCGCCGGAGTGGCCGCCGGGTACGAGAATCTCTCCGCCGTACAGTTCCCCGGTGCACGGGCGGCGGGCGACGGAGCCTACGTTGCGCCTCGACTTCTGGCCGATTGGAACAGTCTCGACGACCCATCGCTGCCCAGCCGGGGAAGCGTGTTCTCGGCTTCCATGTTGGCGCGCTACCGGCGCTGGGATGGCCGTACCGTTCCCCTGGCGCAGGGCGTTTTTGCGAAGTATCTTCCACTGCTCTCAGGCACGGCGGGCGCATCGCTGCGCGCGGCCTCCAGCTTCGGTACGGCACTCAACTACTTCGACCTGTTTCCGCTCGGAGGCCCCACGGATCTTCGCGCATTCCGCTACCAGCAGTTTCATGCCACCTCTTACGCGATGGCGGGTCTTGCCTACCGCAAGCCGATTGGCGATCTCAAGCTCTTTGGACAGCGCCCGCAGTTCGGAGCCTGGTATGAGGCAGCCGGGGTTACGCAGCCACTGCAATCGTGGCAAAGCGCGCAAAGCGGCTCGCTCGGAGTGCTGTTCAACTCGCCTCTTGGCGTCGTCACCTTTGCGGTTGGCCGCACCAGTGACGGACAGACGCGCGGCTGGGTGAACGTGGGAAGACCGTGAAGTAAACCGCTTGCTAAGTAAGTAGGAAGGAAAGAAGAGGGACTGGGAGTCGTCGAATTGCTTAGCGCCCGCTCTCTGGAGCCGGTGTATTTCTGCAGTGCCGTACCGCCCTGGCCCATATCAGCAGTACCAGCACTATTCCGGCACTGGTATCCAGTGCCACGTCCCACCAGCTTCCACTGCGGCTAGGGATGCTCATCTGGTGCAGTTCGTCGGCTGCAGCCACCGCAAAGGTGCAAAAGATAGCCAGCCCCGCCCATGCCACGCGCCACCACATGCGCTGCATCTGGATGCTGCCTCGCAGGCTGATCTTGTAGTCGTGCTGCAGCCAGTATGTGCCGCGCAGCAGCAGAAACCAGCAGAAGCACAGCAGTCCGTAGCCGATCGTGTGTCCGCTCTTGCGAAATACCAGGTTCACCAGCTCCAGTTGCGGCCCGCTCAGGTGGATTCCGATCCACAGAAACAAATGCCGCAGATGTGAAGCGGTGTGCTGACCCGACATCATATCCGTGGATTCGATCGTGATCAGCGTCAGCATCACCAGCACCGGAAGCCAGTAGTGCCAGAACAGTTCTCGTGGGTGCTTCAATCGTCCTCGCTCATGGGAGTGGAGTGTTCGCCGCGCGTCCTGCAGCGGCCCTTGCGAAAAATCGAGCAGGAGACAGAGCTCCTGCTCGATCATACCTGTTCCGCAGCGCTATTCCGCGCGGTAGTTCGGTGCTTCACGCGTAATGGTAACGTCGTGGACGTGGCTTTCCTTCAGCCCCGCGCCGCTGATGCGAATGAAGCGTGCTTTCTGCTGCAGCTCCTCAATCGAGCCGCAGCCCACGTAGCCCATTCCGCTACGCAGTCCGCCGATCAACTGGTAGACCATCATCGCTACCGTGCCACGGTAGGGAACGCGCCCCTCGATGCCTTCCGGGACCAGCTTGGCCAGCCGGTTGCCCTCTTCCATTCCCGAGTCCAAGCCGCGAGGCGCCACTGCCGGATCGTCCAGACTCTGGAAGTAACGTTCGCTCGATCCCTGTGCCATGGCTCCCAGCGACCCCATGCCGCGATAGGCCTTGAAGGTGCGGCCCTGGTACAGAATTGTCTCGCCCGGGCTCTCTTCGGTTCCCGCCAGCAGCGAGCCGATCATTACCACGCTCGCCCCAGCGGCAATTGCCTTGGAGATGTCGCCGGAATACTTCACTCCTCCGTCGGCAATGATCGGAACCCCGGTATCGCGTGCTGCGCGCGAGGCCTCGGCGATCGCGGTAATCTGCGGAACGCCGGCGCCCGTGACAACCCGCGTGGTGCAGATCGACCCTGGCCCAATCCCCACCTTCACGCCATCGGCGCCGCAGGAGATCAACTCCGCTGCACCCTCGTAGGTGGCCACGTTTCCGGCCAGCAGGTTCGCGTTGGGCAGCGCGTGCTTGATCGCCTTCACGGCTTCCAATACTCGCGTCGAGTGTCCATGCGCGCTATCAATAGCCAGCACGTCGCACTTCAACCGGACCATTTCCTGCGCCCGCTCCAGGAAGTCGCCGGTGGCACCCACTGCCGCGCCTACCCGCAAACGTCCCTGCTCGTCCTTCGCCGCGCCCGGATACTTCAACTTCTTTTGAATGTCTTTGACGGTGATCAGCCCTTTGAGCTCGTAGTTGTCATCCACCACAAGCAGCTTTTCCACCCGGTGCTGATGCAGAATCTGCTCCGCTTGTTCCAGCGTGGTACCCACTGGAACCGTAATCAGGTTCTCCTTGGTCATGATCTGGCAGATAGGAGTGTCGGTACGGGTCTCAAAGCGCAGGTCGCGATTGGTTAAAATTCCCACCAGCTTCTTGCCCTTGGTAACCGGCACGCCGCTGATGCGGTAGCGCTTCATTAGTTCCAGAGCGTCGCTGATCTTGCGCTCCGGCTCAATCGTGATGGGATCAACGATCATGCCGCTCTCTGAGCGCTTCACCTTGTCAACCTCACCAGCCTGCTGCTCAATCGTCAGATTCCGGTGCACAACCCCCAGTCCGCCCTGCTGCGCCAGCGCAATCGCCATGCGCGACTCGGTTACTGTATCCATGGCTGCGCTGATCAGGGGAATATTCAGGCGAATGTTGCGGGTAAGTTGTACCTGGGTGCTGACTTCGGCGGGAACGATGTCTGATTTCGCTGGCAGCAGCAGCACATCGTCGAAGGTCAGTGCTTCCGGAACCGGAAAATTAATCATTGAGCTTGTCCAAAAGGAATGTCATACAGCATTGTATGAACTCCGCGCCTACTCATGCAAACCCGGCGTCAATGGCTGGAGAGCGATCGGGTGGCCCGTAACCGTAACGAATCTACTCCCGAGTGCTAGGCCTGCAAAGCTACGCGCCAGTGTTTTCTTGTGCCTGCTGGCTTATAGCCCTCATAAAAACTTCCGATTTCCCATTCTGAGCGCGGCAGTGCATTCTATTGCTGGACAACAACTCATGTTCCTCCTGGCCGGGGATGCGGCAACCACCGCAGATTCCCGGCCCATTTTTTTGGAGGGTATGCTCTGGACTCGTCGCGCGCAGCTCTAGGGCCTGCCTGCCTGCTGGCCACTGGCTGCCGGATTGCTCGTCGTGTTGCTCTGGGCGTCTAGACCGTGGGTGGGGTCTTTGTGAAGCAGTTTCCTCGAAATGTCTGGCCAGAACTCCTGGAAGATTGAGCCGATCGCTCCCTCAGCCGTCACAATCAAGCCGTTGGAGATGGTGAGTCCGACGCCCGAGTTGCTGCCCGGATAGTAGAGGTTTGAAATCGCCCCCGTAGCAACATTTCCCAGCACGTTGGAGTAATTCGGTTCCCACTTGCCTGTGTTGTCATGCCTGCAGATGAAGGCGGTAGCGGTGGCGTAGAGCAGCCGGTGGGTTGTGCTTCCATGGCCCAGGCGAAAATAGCGGGGATCCTGATGCAACAGCGCAGGCAATATGCCATTGCCGATCATATTGCTGTTAAAGCTGTCCAGGTAGGCTGCCCCTGCCCGTTGTCCATAGCCCGCGATACCCCACTGGAACCCGACGTCGTTCGCCGCCTCATGGTACCCGGCGACCAAGAATGCCGTGGCAAAAGTCACAGGATCCACGGACGAGCGGAAGGCTAGGCGCATCTTCTGCCATCCGGTCAGCGAGACGGCATCGGAGCGATAACTGACGTTGAAGGATGGCACGACCCCCAGCACCCTCTGCTTTTCCTGTTCCTTGATTTGCTCCGCGGCCTTTTCGCGCTGACTCTTTTCCTGTTCCGTCTGCGGAGTTGAAGGCGAGGTTACAGAACTTGCTGCGGAGCTTGCCTGTCCCGAGCCGCTCTCCGGCGTGGCCGCTGCCGGTTGCCCTGACTGATGAGCGGCAATATCATCGGCATCAACGGCAACCCGCGCCCAGTTGACCGTAGCGCTCTCTTCGACGACTGGGGCCGTGGCCCTCCAGTGCGCCTCCGGCGCGTTGATCTCTTCTGCCCCAAGGGGCGCGGTTATCACAAACGCCGCCACGATCAGCAGCCAGATACGAACTGTCTTCACAAGAAAGCTCCAGTAGGCCGGCACATGACCGGAGGAGAATAGATTTTCATTCTATCGCGTCAGCCATGCAATGCCGGGCAGTTCCTCTGGATGCCTCTGCATCTTTTACTGACGGCAGCTATCAAATCTTCGGATTCCGGCCCAGTCGCCGTGCGAATTCAATTGCCGGGTGGCCCTGTCCTTTAGGTTGTATTCCCTACCGTACCAGCGCTATACTCTCGGGTGATAGCTGCGGAAGTGGTTCCGTCCGTGTTCCTGGGTCGAACGCGGATGTGAGCAGCGGTAGGCCTTCGGGTCTGCGTCCCTGATTCATTCCCTGTCCATTTGCGTCTTTGGCGAAGGCAGGCAGCCGTCAGGCCTGTGAGGGGAGCTACGGTCGTTCCGTGGGTCTAGCAGGCGGTTTGATAGCAGCGGAGTTTTGGTTTAAGCATGGCATTTGCGCTCGAAAAAGTTCGTGAGATTGCCGAAAGAGTGGCTCAGTCCGCAGGTCTCGCCGTTTGGGATCTGGAGCTCAAGGGGAGCGGTGCAACCCGCACTCTGCGCATCTATATCGACAAGCCCGAGGGCGTGAGCCACGAAGACTGTGCGGCATATAGCCGCGAGGTCGCAGTCATTTTCGACGTTGAGGATGCGGTTCCCGGCGGGGCCTATCTGCTGGAGATATCCTCTCCCGGACTTGATCGCAAGCTCTTTAAGCCGGAGCACTTTGCGCAGTTCACTGGCAGCTTGGTCAAGTTCAGTACGCGCGAACTGGTGAATGGCAATCGCCAATTTGAGGGCCGTCTGGTCAGCTTTTCCGAGGGTCAGCTTACTGTGGATCTTGACCAAGTGGTGAGCCGTAAGAAGGCCAAGGCGCAAGGAGCGGGTGTGATTGTGGTGCCTTTTTCGAATGTCGAGAAAGCCAGCCTGGTGCCTGACTTCTAGCTTCTCAAGTTCAGTCAGCGCGGCCTTGTGCCGCGTGCAACGTTCAATACACTGATTCCGGCGCGAGTGCGGGGCAGGCAAGAATTCAAAGCGGGGCGCGGCCCCGCATTAGGTGAAGGTGGCAGGGAATATGGCAAGTGAACTTTATAACGTGATCGACGCTCTGAGCCGCGAAAAGGGAATCAATCCCGATATCGTCGTCTCCGCCGTCGAGGACGCCATCGTCGTCGCCACGCGCAAGTTCTACAAGACGCAGGAGAGCCTGC
>CAZLJQ010000109.1:0-6179 GCA_964559875.1 uncultured Acidobacteriaceae bacterium | reverse complement strand
GCTCGGATTCCAATTGCAGCCGCTGCAAGGTTTCCTTCACATTTTCCAGGCGGCGATTCGCCAGTTCGCTGCCGCGCATAAAGTGGCACTCATAGTCATCGCCAAATTTGCATCCCAGCAGCAGCACACCGTCGATGCCGCGAGACAGTGCGTCGGCGATCCACACGATATTCATTGAGCCCAGGCAGCGAAGTGGGATGATGCGCACGCTGGGGTCATACTGCTGGCGGCCCTGGCCAGCCATGTCGAGAGCGGGATAAGCGTCGTTCTCGCAGGCCAGCACAAGGATGCGCGGCTTCTCTTCGAATTCGTCGGGGACTTCGATTGCCTTTACCATGCTGGCGATCATGTCCACCGAATAATTCTTGAAGGAAACAATGCGTTCCGGACAAGCACCCATGCAGATTCCGCAGCGCCTGCAGCGGTATGGATTGAACTTCGGCGTGCCCTTCTCGTCTTCGTCGAGCGAGCCGAACGGGCATTCCTCAGTGCAACGTTTGCATTGCGTGCAGCGCTGCAGAAAGAAGCTGGGGTAGGAGAGATCGCCCGTACGGGGATGCACCGCCTGGCCTCGGGTGGCCAGTTCGATGCACTGAATCGCTTTCATCACGGCTCCGCCTGCGTCCTCTTCCGTCAGCGCCGCATCCATCGGTGCACGAACCGCTCCCGCCGCGTAGATGCCGGTCCTCATACTCTCGTAAGGGAAGCAGACAAATTTGGAATCGGGGAATCCATCTTGCAGTACGGGCAGATCGGGTCCCTGCCGGTAACTGAGGTTTAGAATCTCAGTTCCTTCGTGGTGCTTCATTTGCGCAATGACCGTCTCGGCATCCTTGCACTGCGTCTCGCTCTCATTGCGGGCCAGTTTGGCATTGGCGTCACGCAAAGCGCGAATTGCCGGACCATCGGCGGAGTTGGGCACCATCCCGGTTGCCAGTACCACCAAGTCTGCCGTCACCTGCATTGGCGCGCCAAGCAATTCACTGTCGAGGCTCACCTGGACCCGGTCACCGGCCGCTGCTGCGACCTGGGTTACCTTGCCCTTCATGAAGAAATTCAATGGGTGATCCTGAACCTTGCTGTAGTACTTCTCGTAAGGCCCGGGGGTAACGATGTCGCGGTAAACAACGAAGACTTCGGCTTGCGAGTCCTGCTCGCGGATGTATTCTGTCTGCTTCAGGGTGGTCATGCAGCAGACTGAGGAACAGTAAGCAAGGTGATCCTGCTCGCGAGAGCCGGCGCACTGCAGGAACAGCACGCGCTTAGCCAGCTTGCCATCTGATGGCCGGGCGATTTGCCCGCGCGCAGCCATCTGCTCCAGCTCGACATTCGTGATCACGTTCGGCAGTCCATACCCGAGCGATCCCAGCTTGGTTGCATCGTAGGGCTGCCAGCCGGTTGCCATGACGATTGCGCCGACGCGGTGCACTGACGTTCCTGACGCTTCCTCGATGGTCACGTCGAACATTCCGGGCTGGCCTTCCGTCTTCACGATCCTGGTGGAGCAGAACACTCTTATGTGCGGGTTCGAGACTACCGCTTGAAGTTTGTCCGTGAGCCCATCGACGGAGGCTTCCGTATAAGGAGCATGCGTTGGGAATACCTTCTTGAGGCCTTTTACGAATCCACCCAGCTGCGGCTGTTTTTCGACGAGCACAACGTCGTATCCGGCAGCGGCTGAATCCAGCGCCGCACTGACGCCAGCGACACCGCCGCCCACAACCAGCACGGTCCGGGAGATAGTGTCCTCGGGCAACGGCTCCAGCGGTTCCATCTTTTCGGCCTTCACCAGACCCATCCGAACGTAGTCTTCGGCCATCGCCTGTGTGTCTTCATGCTTCGCTTCATGCGACCAGGCAACGTGCTCGCGCAGATTGACGCGCTCGAGCACCATCCGGGGATCGAATGAGAAGCTCTCGGCTTTCACGCGTGGAGAACATGCGGCAATGACCACCGCATCGACTACGCCACGCTCGATGTCTCCGCGGATCATCGCCGCGCCCTCATTGCCACAGAGAAATGGGTGGGTTTGGCACACAGCCAGCTTGTTCCCTTTTTGTGCTACGCCCGCCAGCTTGTCCACATCCACCGAGTCGCCAATCGAACAACCGCTGCAAATGTAGAGTCCCAGTTTCTTATCCATTGTGCGCGGCCCCCATTGCGATCTGTAGCGCCTTCAGTGCTGCCCCGCTTGCATCGCGGACGGTGGCGGAAACTTCCGCCGGGCGTTTGACACAGCCGGCGCCGAAGAATCCGGGTGAGCCATTGACCACGAAGCCGAATTCGTCCAGCTTGCAATCCGCGGGCAGCCCTTCGGTCTGAGGCATGATTCCGGTGGCGAGCACCACCAGTTCGAAGGTTCGCGTCATCTTCTTGCCGCCGAGCACATCCTCCACGGTGACTTTTAGATCCTTGGTTTGCGTGTCCTCTTCGACCTTGGCCACTTTCCCCTTGACCATCTCCACTGCTTCGTCAGAGCGCACCTTGGAAGCAAACTCCTGCAATTGTCCGGGCGTCCTGACATCGATGTAGAAGATCGTGATTTTGGCTTCCGGGTAGAGTTTGCGAACGTAAGTGCTTTGCTTCAGGGAAACGGAGCAACACACCGTTGAGCAATAGGGCAAGTGGTTGTGGTCGCGCGAGCCCGCGCATTGCACGAAGGCTACCGATTCAGGTGATTTGCCGTCGGAGGGACGCAGCAGCTTTCCGCCGGTTGGACCGTCCATTGCTGCCAGTCGCTCCAGCATTATGTTGGTGACAACATTGGCGCACTTGCCGTAGCCGAGATTGTCGAGCTTGGTCGCGTCATACGGTTTCCAGCCAGTCGCCACGACCACCGAGCCGACATGAAAAGTCTTGTGCTCGACGCCCTGTGCAAGGTCGATTGCCCCATACTTGCATGCGTCCGAGCAGGCATGGCAGCCGGTAGCACAAGCGGCACGATCCACCACATACATTGCGGGAAATGCGGCCAACCGTCGCGCGTGCACTGCCTTCGTCCGCATCAGTCCGAACTCTAACGGATCGGCAATTTCAGACCGACAGACGTCAACGCAGTCGCCGCATAATGTGCAAGCCGAGCTCACGTGGCGCGGCGCGATCTTGATCGCCGCGTCGTAATGCCCTGGCTCGCCTTCCAGCTTTTCCAACTCCGCCAAGGTCAGGACGGTAATCCGGGGATTGTTCCGCAGACGTTTGAAGTTGATTTCCAATCCGCACGAGGGCGGGCAGAGCTTGGGGAAATAGTTATGGAAGCCGGCCACCCGTCCGCCAAGATAAGGCGATTTTTCAACCAGGATGACATCGAGCCCCGCCTCGGCTGCATCGAGCGCTGCAGTCAGTCCCGCCATGCCGCCGCCGATTACAAGGAGAGCTTTGCTGTTTCCGTTCGTGGTTTCCGTAGTAGACATGATGATCTAGGCCGGCGAGGCTTCGTTGGTGCATGCCGCGGACCCAGGGGCTCGCTGTTGCTGGGCTGCGGACTTGTTCATCCGCATGGCTTTTTGTTGGAAGAGGCTGAAGGCAAGCCACTCGACGGCCAACTCCAGTAGTTCCTCATCGTCGGTGCGCAAGGCGTGGACCCGCGCTTCGTCGACGTCAAACAGCTTGAGGAAACGAGTCTCGAAAACAAAGCGCCGGAAGCGGTCGATATCGTAGAGCGCCATGTAATACATAGCGCATTGCTCGGTTGTCAGCGGTTCCTTATGTTCCGCAGCCACGGCCAATAATCGGCGGAACGGTATTTGCATCACGTCGTAAGGCTCGACTCCCTGGCCGTCGATAAACTCGCGGACCGCGCATTTGCTGCCCTTCGCGTGCCCATGACACAACTCTTCCTTCAACACAAAGTAGAACCGTTCTATGGCCGCCTGCGAAGTTCCCCGTTCGGCCATCCCCAGCGGATACATGCGGCAAGCCCAGGGACGGTTGGCGTAAACACCGCAGCCTTTTTCACTAACAAACTGGCACTTCTTGTCGTCTTCGTTCATCTTGAGAAACACCACCGGCACCCGCTTCTCGGCGGAGTATGCAATCGAGGTGTATTGCTCCATGAACTCTGAGGAATTGATCCCCAGCGCTTTCTTCATACGCAGCACGTCATAGGGGGTCAGCAAAATTGAAACGTCTTGGCAGCAGTGCCCGAAGCAGTCGAGAGACGGATCGCAATGAAACGTGAACCGGTCGTCAGGGCCCAACCGAGGCGTATTTTGTATTACATCTGTTTCCGGGAATTCAGCCTCAGCCATAGCAGGGCTCCTTAATTCTTGAATTCTTATTCAGCCGCGAGAATACTGGTGCGCAACGCTTGCTTTGACCACACCGGGAGGGGACCGCTTTCTCCGGTGGCCGGATCGAGACGATAACGGTAAGAAGCAGTCACCTTGAATTGCTCCTGCATCCAATTCCAACCACGTACAAAGTAAGGGCACTCGTCGTTGAAGCAGACGTACTGATATTCGCCACTCCAGGAATTCAATTCCGGGTTTTCCCACTTAGCCAAAGTCTCACCGCAGTGAGGGCAACGGGTTTCAGTCAACTTATCCACGGAACCTCTTTAAAGACGCGATACATCGCGATCAAAAAACCGGGCGGGACCTGCGACGCAAGCCCCGCCCATAACACTAATCAGCTCCAGCCGTCGCGGCTTTGGTTTCGAAAACCCGAATAATGGGCCGTGTAAACATCTCCCACTTTCCGGTCTTCGGATCGCACCGGCAGTTGGCGAAAACATGCCACTTTTCGTCGTCCAGCTTTGGCGTGTCGGCGCGGAAGTAATAGCCCGGCCAACGCGTCTCTTCACGGAACAGCACGGTGTGCACGTGGGCTTCTGCCTGCCACATACGGTGAATGTTTTCCCAGCAGCGCATTAGTTCGTGCGCATCCGCCGCCGCCAGTTTTTCTGAGTCTTCCTTCAGGAAATCCAGCAGTTCCAACGCACGCTCGAGAGAAGGCTTGTTGGTAGTGAACTGCGACGAAACTCCGCCCGCGTACTCATCCATGATCTTCTGCAGACGCAGCATGAACATTTTGGGCTTGATGTAGTTGGGGTTCACTTCAGGATCAGAGGTCGCCTTTGAAGATTTCTCGAAGGTCTCCATAGGCTTCATCATTTCCGCAATCTGCGCGTCGATTGTTGCCTGATCCACCTTGGGTGCGGCGTTATTTTCCACGACGAACTTGATCGCGGACTTAGCAGCAATGCGGCCTTCGGCATGCGAGCCGGATGAGAACTTATGGCTCGAAGCGCCAGAAGCATCACCCGCGCAGAACAGACCCTTTACGGTCGACATATTCGAGTAACCCCAGAAATACTGAGACTTAGTCTCGGCAGTCTGAAGGTCCTCGGGACCGCTGACCCAGGCACCAGAAGCGCCGGAGTGCGAGCCAATAAAGAGGGGCTCGGAGGGTGCGATTTCAGAGGATTTCTGCTCCGGCTGTACATTGGTTCCAGCCCACAGCAGAGCCTGTGAAATCGTCATATCCAGGAAGTCTTCCCAAGCTTCCGATTCCAACTCCTTCAACTTCTTCGCGTAGGCTTTGGGATCGTCCTTGAACTGCTCGGAGATGGCTGCAATGGCTTCCTCGGTGCGCATCGACAGCGGGCCTTTGCCCTCTTGTATATCGAGCATTCCGAGGTAGTTGCGCAGGTTCGCCGGGACTGGCTTTACCCTTCCGTACGGTCCCCATTTCTGCAACTCGTCCTTGCGCTCGATCATGTAGTTACCGCCCATGGCGTTGGTCGCGCGCGACTTGAAGAGCAGGAACCATGCGCCCACCGGACCATAGGCATCTTTGAAGCGCACGGGGATGAAGCGTACTTCCTGGCAGGTCATTTCCGCGCCGGCCTTCAGCGTGAAATACGCCGATGAGCCGGTGTTGAACGGCGGATACCAGGCGCGGCCGAAGCCCTCGCCCGAACTCCGCGGCTTGAACACGTGCACAGCGCCGCCCATGGCCACCAGCGTGGCTTTGGACTTGAAGACGTACACTTTGTTCTCGCGCACCGAGAACCCGATCGCGCCCGCGCAACGGTCGCCATCCATCAACGGACCGGTAATGAAGACGCGCTCGTAGATTTCACCAACGCCGGTCTTCAGCAGTGCGTTCTTGGCGGCTTCCGCCACCACGACCTTGTAGGACTCGCCGTTGATCATGAGCTGCCAGCGGCCCTCATGAAC
>CAZLJQ010000108.1:0-6339 GCA_964559875.1 uncultured Acidobacteriaceae bacterium | reverse complement strand
TTGTTTCACCCACGAAGAAAGGCCCAGGGGGAGTTGATGCCCTGAATGCGCGCCTGCACGAGCGGCTTCGCCCTTCTTGCGCCCCGGCGCACGACATCAAGGGTTTCAACGCGCAGTACTACACCATCGGAGATCCCGTAATGTGCCTGCGTAACGACTACTCACGCGGATTGTTCAACGGCCAGATTGGCCAGGTTCAATCGATTCCGGATAGCCCCGGGGAGCGATGGCTGGAAGTTCTTTTCGACGGCGAATCATCGCCTCGTACACTTCAACTGGAAGACCTCATGGACCTCACCCTGGCTCATGCGATCACCTGCCACAAGTTGCAGGGCAGTCAGGCGGCGCGCGTAGTGGTGCCGATCTACGAGTCCCGGGTGCTGGACCCCTCTTGGGTCTACACGGCCATCACGCGAGCCGAACGTCAGGTCATTCTCGTGGGCGACCTGACAGTGCTGAGCCTGGCTCTCAGAAGATCCCGGACTGCCGAAAATCGGCGAGTCGGATTCGCATGGCCTCTCGGTATCCACGGCGGTGAAAACCTCCCCGCCCGATGCTGTTCTGGCTCCTGACGCGGCTGCAAGATTGGCATGGACGAGCATGGCGGCAAACCTCTGTTGCCCGGATTCGCGCTTTGGACCTTATGGGAGTTCCTCCAGCCGGTCGTCCTTTCGAGCGTGATTGTAAAGTGCTGGTGCCACTGAGATAATATGCCCTTGCCGGACTTCTCCTCGCTTTGGAGATGCCGGGCGAAACTTCTACACCTGTGGCGGTGTCCAACAGGAGGTGAAGACCCGTTGGTCCGTTAACCTCTGCGTGGGCGTGGGATTGATCCTGGCGCCGATGGCCTGGTTCGGCGCCCAGCTTTGGCGGGCGGAGACCGGCGACCTGGTGCCCCTGAGTACCACCATCGACCTGAGGCAGGGACATGCCCGGACCGCGCCCTTCCGCATCCTAATCGATTCTGAATACGAAATCCACGCACGTGTTCCCGTGAAGGACGGCGGGCCGCGCAGCATCGCTCTGGAGTGGTGCCTCTCTCGCGGCGGGCACGAACTGGTCCGCGGCCGCGAAGATGTGTACGGAGGCGGAAACTGGGTGGGGCCGCTTCACGGCCAGCCCGGGTGTTTATGTCTTGAACTTGGAGGTGGCGGGGGATGACAGCCACCTCCTTGCTGGTGATTCGGAACTGGAGGTTTACGAAGCCGGAGATATTCGATCCGCAGCCAGTGACCGGGCGGGCCAAGCTTTCATGGTCCTATTCCTCCTCTGCCCGATAGCGACTACCGTGATCGTTCTCGAGGTGCGGGCACAGCGGCGCGCCCGGGAGCGGCTCCTGGCAATGGCAAATTCCCTGACCCAACCTGGACCCCATATCCGCGACTTGCCTCAGGGTGCGCCCTCAATGACATCATTAGTCGCGGAGGAGCTGGCTCCGCCGCCTGACCGTATGGCTGGGTTGCTTCTCATCGCCGCCGCAATTGCCGTCTTCACGTACGTCTATCTCGGAACTCGCGACGCGACCCCTGATTGGGACTGGCCGATGTCCCCGACCGCAGCGGCTTGCTGGCTGGGCGTCAGTGCCGTTGGCGCGGGTATCTTCCTGCTGACGAAAGGGCCGGCGCGCCGCCGGTGGCCGACGCCCGCGGTGGTGTTCCCGGGCGAAGCGCCGGCGCCGCGCCATGCTCACCTTCCGTGGAAGCGAAAACCGGCGAAAGGGAAGCTGATCGCCGGCCTGACGCCGTTCCCGCTGGTAATGCAGATCTTCCTCATGGTTCCTCTCTTCGCCTTTATGGTCGATCACGCCAACACACGCGCCCCCATCGGCCTAACCGTCCATCTGTTGAGGCCAGGACTGGCCGCTGCGATATCTCCGGGGATCCAACCAATGCTCGTCCAGGTCGGCGCTTTGCCGCAGCGGCACGGTGTACGGGTCGGCTCGAAGGTGGTGGCTTGGGACGATCTGCCGGCGCTGCTGAGAACCGAGGTGATGCGCCGTCCGCCGGAGTGGCCGGTGTACGTCGAGGGGGATCCGGCGATGGACTGGCAGTATGTCGTGCAGGTCATCGACGTGATCGAGGGTGTGGGCGGGCGAGTGGTGCTTCTCACCACGCGGCCGGCGATCGAGCCCGCGAGACGCCGCTAGGACCACCCTGCTCGAACTGCACGGCCGTGTAGTCATCGGGATCTCAGATGACGGGCACCGGGTCGTCTCCACTGCGGACGGTTTGGTTGTTGTGAACGAGACGTCAGACTGCACCGGCTCGCTACCTTGCCGGGCGGGAATCCCGCCGGGATGGTCAATGTACGAGAACCCCGTCTAACGCCCACAACACTAACGCCCACAACACGCGCTTCCTCTTGCGCCGCCTGTTAAACTCCTCTGTGATGCGCATGCTGCTCCCAATACTCTGCCTCTGGTTCATGTCTTCTGGTGTGTATGGTCAACAGGCCGATTCGGCTGGACTTGAGAAGCGCTGCAAAGTTGTCCGAACGCCTGTGACGATGGACTGTCCGAGTGGATGGACAATTCTCAGAGAGAACGAACACGAAGCCGTGGTCGCCAATTTCCGCGTCGGCCCTGGTGTCACGGAGTTCACAAGTTCAGGGCATGGCAAAGCAAGCATCGCGGTGTCGAACATGCCGACGCTCTACCGGACTTTTTCGGAATGGATCTTCGCAGCCCACAAGAATGCGCCAGACGCCGTTGAGAAGAGAATCAGTGTAACCGCCGGGAGTGGCGCACCGGTTCCGGTGGTCTGGTTCACACCGTCCGACGCGACCGGCCCCATGTACGCTAGTTACTTTTTTCAGGTGGGCCGAAACCCAGTGCTGGTCGAATTGTCGTATCGCGGAGACGACCCGAAGCGCGAGGAATACATCGCAGCGGCCAAGGCAGTCATCGCAAGCGCGGTGGCAGAACGTTAAACGGCTCAAGGGGGCACCTTCCGATAAGCGGTCGTGAAGCGTTTCCTTCCATTGACCCTGGGCAGGCGGGTAGTTACCGAAATCGCCGTTTTTGCGCCGTTATCGGAAAGAGCCTCGTTTTTCGCTCGCATTGGCGTTCCGCAATGACCACCACTTTCCCGTCACCAATCGCGGAACATGCCGCTCCATCCCTGCTCATCGGCGGCGAGGCTCCGGGAGCACATCTCTATCGAGGAAGAAGCCAAAGTCGCCTGTCATGCGACCGATGTTCCTGCAATTACTTGTGTTCAGGTCGAGAAGATAACACTCGTTCGAACGAGCATCGAATTCCGCGAGCGATCGGATAACCGCGAGACCGCGTTTTTCGTCCATGTCCACCACAGTGACCAAGCCGCCGTATCCAGGGCCGCCTCTCACTGGAAACTCAACCTCTTTCATTAGTCCCAGTCCCGAAGGTGAAACTTGATAAATGAGGCAACGAGTGTCTGCATGGCTTCCCGCGCCGACCACGAATACCCGATCTTCGGAAGAGAAGACATCGTGAACAAGGATAGGTGCACGCGCTAGAACGGCACCGGGGCGGTCTACTCTACAAATTTCGGCTGGAGCGTTCCGCAGGACGGAGTAGTAGCGGCCGCACCGATCGACGACTGGGCCATCGCTGCGTGGTAGCAACACAGGGCGGTACGACATGTCGAACTCAACCGAATCCGAATTCAAGGCTAACAATTTGGCGATTTTTCCGCCAGATAGGATGTGCGCCTGAACTTTAGAATCGCTATCGGATTGTGTGAGTAGGATGATAGCCGCATGATCGCCGGACCGTCTGACCGCGCTACTCGGATTGTCTACTAGACGGTCCGACTGCCCTTGGGCACGCAAATGGGCGCGGAGTTCCTCGTGGTAGTACGCGAAGAACCCTGGCACTTGTGTTGTATGGCCCCCGCGAACCTGTGGACTGCAGGCGGAGATGCAGAACGTCAGCGTGAGAAGCAGCATTGCCCCGGAGTGCCGGCGACTCCCAAGGGAGGCGCGAGCGATCAAACTGGGGCTCGAATGAAGATCACACCGGGGCATCGTCTCGGCTGATGGTAGCACTCGGCAGCAAACTGCGTGACTTGTGCCAGGAAAGTAGGCTTTCCGGACAATGACCCCGCCAAACGGGACCGGAATGGTCAAGTTTCCGAAATCGTCTTTCGTCCACAACCCACGGTATGCGACTGCGATCAGAGCGAATCGTATCCCGTAGCTCAAGGTCAGCAATCTCTTGCTGGCGAAGGATAGTGCCTAGCTCTTCGTCTCCGGCGTCTAATCTAGTCAGGGTACGGGACAAGCTCGCAGCTGTCCGAATCGAAAGGAGCCGACCGAATGAAGCGCATGTTGTGCAGCCTACTCCTGGGCCTTAGCGTCGGCACGGCCTCGCTGATGTCATGCGACTGTGGTCTACTTCCAGTTTGTGCCTACCGAGATGCGGATATCATTTTCCTTGGCCGCGTCTCGTTTACGAACCATGATTATTCAGCTGGCCTAAACCAGGCAACGCTCGTCCGTTTCGAGGTTGAAGAGGCGTTCAAGGGCATTGCGCCGGACGCTCATCAGATTTGGGTGGATCCGGGAAGCTTCACGAGCTGCTATGAAGTCTACAAGCCGGGCAATCGATATCTGATCTTCGGCACTCTCCTACCCGCCGTGCCGCAGCAAACTGCTGCGATCACAATAGCGCCTTGGGATTCGAGCAAGGCTAAGCCGTTTCCTCCGGGCTTCAGCCCGTCGACGCCCCCACCGATCTACTATTCGCCCGAATGCGCTGGCTCTCGCAATGCGAACGGCACTCCCGGTTTTAAGCAGGACTTGGCCATGTTGAGAGAGTATCGAGCTGGCGTACTGCTACCGCGAGTCCTCGGACACGTTCATATGTCGCCCTACTCAGGTTGGCCCTACCTGGATGGCCCGGCACTCGCAGGCGCTGAGATTACTATCTCGAATGCCGCCGTGAAACTCAAAACAACAACGGATGTGACGGGCAGGTTCTCGTTTCACGATGCGCCTCCTGGGGACTACACAGTCCAAGCTACCCTCGCTCCCTATCGAATGAACCCGGCTGCGGAGCCGTTCTATCTGACCGGCTCGGTGAACGGGCGGTTGCGTGTTCCGGAAGCCGGCTGCGGCTATACGGAGATTGAACTGGCCACCACCAGCGTGCTTCGGGGAATCATAGTTGACTCGCAAGGTAAGGGAGTCCCGAAGATCTTTGTCAGGTTGCGGATAAAGGATGGCTCACGCCGCTCCCTAGGTGCGGTTACCGACAAGCAGGGCCGATTTGCCATTTCTGGTGTGCCTGATGCAGAGGTCTATCTATCCGCGGGCATAGATGAAGACCTTCTGTCGGGCGGGACAAACCTCAACCTCGACATGCGCTATCGTGCCGTGTACTACCCCGGTGGTGCCTCCGCCACCGGCGCCTCAGCGTTGCGGCTGGGATTGGGGGAAACGCGTTCTTTGGTCCTACGGCTTGGCTCGCCGCTAGAATGGAGTCGTGTCAAGGTCAAGGTGGTTGATAAAGACGGACGGCCGAAGGTCGGAGCGAACGTCAATTCGTACGGCGGGCCGCCAGGGACGGGGATGACAAGAACCGGGGCGCGCGGTTTGGGATCCATGCCGTGTCTCGGCGGGTGGGAGTATCAGTTGGAGGCGGCCGCGGAATACTGGCGGTCCGAGGGCAAAAGGGAAGTCGTGGTGGCTTCCCGGACACCATTTGTCTGCGGTGTGGCCAATAACCCAGTCGTGCTCGTGCTCGATCGCATAATGGCTGGAGTAGTCGCCGGTAAGGCTGTAGATTCCAAGGGCGCTTTGCTGAAGTATCCAAGAGTGCGCATTTATCGGGAATCCGAAACGAGCCCGCGTTACGAGGGGCACGGGGATGAGACAGGCCGGTTTCGGATTGACGATGTTGCTCCCGGCGTTTACACAATCATCATCGCGGTTGAGGACCTTGGAGAGAAGACTCTTTCTGGCGTCGGTGTGTCCGCCGGGCAGATCACTGATTTGGGCGCGATGGTCTGGATCTAGCGTTCCCTTCACTCCCTCGATGTGTTCGGAGCTCCGGTCAGGGCAGGAAAGTCGGCTTATCGGAAAAGTGACGCGTCGGGAGGCCTAGCACAGTCCACCCGGCCGTCTAACGCCCGCCGCTGACATTTGAGGGTTTGATTCCTCGCTGACGCAACGTTTAAGTTCTCCGCAGCGGACGTAGGAATGGGAGACGCTCGGTACCGACGGACAGCACTACGCTGTCGAACTTGAACCACATCGCTTTATTGATGATGATGCATGATGACTAAGAAAGAAGAAGGAGGACCATGAAGGTCGAAGCATTGGAGCGGGAATTTCGCTATAACGGCGGACTGCGTTTGC
>CAZLJQ010000107.1:0-6954 GCA_964559875.1 uncultured Acidobacteriaceae bacterium | reverse complement strand
CCAAAGTGCGGGCTGCCGACAGCGTGCTGGACCACTCCGCCAAATCAATCGAGATTGAAGACATCGACGTGCGCGTAGCAGCACTTGAGGCGGCGGCTGCCACGCCGGGGCAGCGGCCGTGAGGAGCATGTGAGCAACATGAACGCAAAGCTGACGCATCGAGTCGAACAACTGGAAGAGCGCGGGTCTACCGAGGATGCGGAGCCGCCACTCCGCGTCACGGTGTGGAGGCACGGCCAAATGCTGAGTTTGGACCACGATACCTGTCTGCGGATTCTCCGGGAATCTGGCCACCCCACGGCATCGGTCTGGCTCGACCGAATCCCCGATGGTCTGAGCGCGGAGGAACTGACGACGTTCCTGCGGGAGAAGGGCGCAAGCCACTGAGGTAGCACGATGATAGCCGGAAGGAATCTCCTGCGGCGGCTGGAGCGGCTCGAAACGCGGCTGACGCCCGAGATCTTATCGATAGTGGCGCAGATCCAGTTCGTTGCCCCGAACGGACGGGTCACCGGATCGCTGGTGCTCGAATCCGAGATTCCCGCCGAGCCGCTGGGAGGATGATATGAAACGGAAACCCGGCAGTGCCAGCCTTCTCCGACGCATCGAAGAACTCGAATCGCGCTCAGTGGACGGCAGCGGTTTCACGCCGCATTCGCCAGCATGGTTGGAGTTCTGGCAGCGGCAGGTCCATCTCTACGAGGCTGGGAAGCCGCACGCCCAACTCACTCTTGAAGCTGTCCGTGCCGTAATGCAGGCGATCCCGGACGGGAGTGATTTGGAAACGCCCCGGGCTGCGTGAAGGTGATCACCATGATCAGCAGGAAACTCACTCGCCGGCTGGAAGAACTCGAAGCGCGCATCGCCCCGGCCGCTGAGCCGGTGATGGTCGAGATCGCATACGTCTCACCGGATGGAACCGAAGAAGTGGATTGCACGGTTGAGATGCCCACGTCCACTGTCCCCGCATGGCTGCGGAGGTTGCGCGAATAGCGATGAAAGCGATCACGAGGCGCCTTCAAAAGCTGGAGAGGCGATACCCACCAAATCCGCCACGGCCTGCTGGCCCGTCGGGCGCAGAGAAGATCTCATCATGGCTGGCGCAAAACGGGATCGCTCGTGGTGAAAACGAAAGCCTAATGGCGACGTTCGCGCGTGCCCTCCATCTGACCGAATCGGACGTTCGCGTCTATTTGCAGCGCCGAGCCGCCGGCCAGCACGCGGAGTTGGCTACCGATATTGGTACATATCGTTCCGGACTCAGCCAGAGCCTCGCTCCGGCCAATCCACGAGCAGGGCGTTTTGCGGCCAGTTGGCGTCGAGGAGCACCACGGGACGAATCCCCGCCTAGCATCAGCGTGTTTCTAAGTGCCCGTTCATTGGATTTCATGGGCTCTTCCGACAGTCATTGACCGACTTCAATAGGCTCTGGCGCCGGGACAGATCATCCAGTCGCGCGCCCGGTGCAAAATCGTTGGAGTGCATCGACCGCATTATTCTGCTATCTTTTGACGATGGTCGGGTGGAACATCGACAGCTGGCGATGATTCGTTCGCATACATTTGCAGGTGGCAGAGATGGTGAGCGGGGTATTGATGGCTCTCGGCGCGATTTGCATTCTCGCCGGGATTGCATTTGTTTATGTAGGAAAAGGCGCGGGAGAAGGCGACGCGAGGTTTAGGGCGTTCGGTTTCGAGATTTCAGTCCAGAAGGCTGGACAGGCAGGTGTTACCTTGTTTATCGGAGCGGCTCTCCTCGTTATCGGCGCACATGACGCAACGCGCAACGTCTCATCTGCGATTTCGGTCGTTTCTTACGTTCGCAACGGGACAAATCAACGTGGGGAGTTTCGCCGTAGCGGCTCAGTTTGGATCGAATCATTCGAGGATTTGAATACTCCCCGCTACTGGACCGAAGTTGCCGACGCCCCTGCCGGACACCTGCGTTTGGCCAGTCAGGGGGCTGCCATCGATATCGATCCCAAGACGATGGCAATCGGCTACAGTGACGGGGGGAAACCATTCCGTCCCCTGGACACAATTACTTCGATCGAGCGTGCATCGCGATGACGGCGACCTCCTGACCGGCATCGGTCGGACGTTCCCGCCGCAGGTTAGAGTCTGATCGCGCGCTTTGGACTATCACGCGGGGCGGGATACGGTCGGATGATGACCTTTCCACGTGGTTCACCTGAGTCGTTCCCGATGGTGCGTGAGGCCTCAGCTTCGTAGACGTTTGCAAGTTGTGGGTGCACATGGGGAGAACATCGCTTTTGAGCTTTGATTGGATTCCCGACTCTTTCAGGGGCCAGCAAACAACGCGACGTGCTCACTTCCATCATGCCGGCTTGGGCACATGGAGCGACAATGCCGGGACGGTTCGGCTCGGGCGGTCATTTTCCACAAACGCCACTTTCCTGGAAGTTGTGTCCGAGGTGGACCTTCCGATCGACGCGGAGCCTCTCACGGGAGGGTGAATACTACGACATTAGTTCGCATTCTGAGGGCCGAGATGGATACTGGTAGCTATGACAACGATTATCCCGTGTGTTGTTCCTGAACTTGTCGCCAAGCGTCTGGCGGCACTCGCCAAAGCCAAGGAAATGACACCTACAGAGCTGGGCGCGCAGGCTCTGAACGAGTTTGCCAGTTCATCCGATGCGCGGCGGACTATTCGCTCTCACCGCCGAGGCGCCTCGTTGGCGGACCTTGGCTGGATCGACGGCTACGAAGGTCAATCCGTCGATGACATCCTCGCGTTTGCCGATTCGGAGGATCCGTACCAACTGCTTTCTTGCCTGGAGGAGGCCATTAAAGAGCATCGGCGGAAGAATCCCGGAACGACTGGAGTTGAAAACATCATCATGGCCGTGATGGCCCTTTTGCGGGAAGTAAACAATGGCGGCTTTGATCAGTTTTTCCGCAATTCATCAAAGCGGTGGGCGTTCTTTGTTAAAGACGCGCTCATCCACATAGGTCGTAAAGACGCCGCGAAGATTGCGGGGCGAGCGGTCCGCGCATTAGGCGTACCGGATTCGGCCATAGTGTTGGGACCGGGAGCCGGCGAGGCATTTGACATTTTGGACCAGAAGCTGAGGACGCCAAGCACCAAGCGGGATCAGATCTTTCAGGAATGCGATGTGGCGTTCTGTAATTTGCCCAAGCTTTCTGCGAGCCTGCTAGCGTATTCGCGAAAGCATCCGGGCGGCATCTTGCGCCGTTGACGAGGGTCTCGTGCCCCGCCATACCAAGCAGCTGCTTTCAGCCGAGGTCCTCGTGCGGTCCTGGCCAAAGTCAGGCGTTTCACGATGGTTGGTTTTCTGCCATTCGCCCAGATAACGGCCGAAAGACGGCGATAGCGGACTTCATCCCGGCGGCGTCGCCCCCCGGCCGGGATTTTTCCGCCGGGCAGTCTGGTTGCCTACCGATATGAGGTGTTAACGTTCGGGTGGACCGGGCGCCGTTCTAGGCCGGCGAGACCCGCTCAACGGCTGGAGAGTCGGCAATGTCGATCGCCGAACCCTGGCGGGTCAGGAGTAACCTATGCACTACCGGGGACATTTCAAACGTGCGGACTTGAACGAAGGCAAAGCAGCAGACGCTTTACGTAGCCACAGCTTCGGCAAGGGCCAGGATCGTGCTCTCAATACTTGAGGAATCGACGGACCTTGACATTCGACCTTCATCTTGAACGAAGCCCAACGAGTTAAGAAGAGCCGCCTGAACGTCGGGCCGATCATGTAGCGACCCGCAGTCGATGCTGACGAAGAAACTACCCTTCTTAAACTCGACCTCGACGCTCGGAGGGTATTCCTCTTGCGCAAAGGCAATCAAGATACGCGGCTCAAGATCCGTGCCGTTGACCGACCGGTAATCGCGGAGGATCAAAGGCGCCAATTGCCCCTGCTTAAAGAGTGGGAGAAGCACCCGGTCATAAAGACAAAAGGTGAACAGCTCGGCGTGCGCGCCATTCATCTGACTCTTCTTGAGTAGATATATCTCGTCCGGCGCATTCCAACGAATGGCCCGGTTGCCGCAGTAATCCAAGGCGGCCGGAGTCTGGACCAACTCCTTCCTCCAAGCATCTTGGATGGTGGCTCCTGAAATGATAGCGCGGAGTTGCTCCTCAACAGACTCATTTTCCTTTAAGCGGTCCCAAAGCTGATGTAATAGTTTCCGGGCTTCAGGGGCCTTAGGACCCGTCCCTCTGAGTAGCCTCTTCCAACTGGCTGGATCTGTTGATGAGTTAGCGAGAAATGAACTATTCTGCGTACCGCTGGGTAGGAGGTAGTCCCCGATGCTCAACAGTGCCTGCTGCCAGCGGTGTGTCCCGTCATCCTTGAGTCCTGACGGGCCGAACATCGTTTCGGCCTTCCTCAAATACCCCTCGAACCGCTCTTGCAACGAGAGGTGTAAGTCTTTCTCCCAATTGAGCCTTCCTTTCTCCGCGCTCGCCACCATAACGCCGCTGAAATCAAGCAGAAACTCGATTTGCCCGCGGAAGTAGCCGTGGCCTTCTGCACGATCAATGAGCGGCCTCCAAGAATGGTGGCTCAGAATCAAACCGGCTTTAAGCGCCTCCTCTTTGACCTGCTGGTCGTTGAAGCCCGTGACCCGATCCTTTGCAGTCAGGTGAGACAAATGCTGCAAAATATGCTTTGATTTGGGCAGCAGTTCCCGTAAACCCCGAGCGCTGCTGCGCAGTTCATCGGGCCGTTCGATATTGGAATTTACGACTAGGTTGTGGACGACCCGCATCCACTCCTGAAACGACTCGGAATCGAGTGATTGCTCGTGCGCCCTTATGAAAAGTGTGTATCCGGATAACTGAACGACCTCCGGCAGCGTCAGGCCGGTTGAATTCTGAATCAGCCTCTCAAAAATCTTCTTTTCGTCAAAATACCTGGAATCCGGCAGAAGCGGCTTTGAGAATCCATCGGTCGCGCTCCAGCTTTCGAGCAAACTGATCAGCGCCGTGGTGAAGTCCCGGTCCAGCCAGCCCTGGCTGTAAAAGGTGGAATAGGAAGGTGGGCTCCACGAGGCCCGGAGTAACGAGACATCTTCAGCGTACGTCTCGCTTTCGGGATTCCGGGTAACAAGAGCTACTACCCGACAGACATTCATAATGGCGCTGTCGTAAAGATTGGTTTTAGTGTCGCGATGCGCCCAGAAAAGGTCAGACCACGCCGTGTCCATCCGCCGCGCGACGAAATCCGCGATCGGAAACTCCTGATTGCCGATTGGCCTCGATTCACCACTAAACTGTTTTTTAAGCTCTTGGTCATAGCGCGCCTTAAACGTCTCGAAAGGAGTCAGCGGCTTCCCGCGGGCATTCATTTTGATATAGAGATCGTCCGATAGCCCGAAGTTATCCAGGTCGAGCAACTGGAAAGTGATCGCCGGATGGCTCTCACTGGTGAGTCGCTCAAAAAGGCCATTGGACGACGCAAACCGCCTGTGGATCTCGTCCAGAACGACGAGTGTGCCCTGAATGGTGGGGTCAAGCCGCCAACTTCGAAAAAACCAAGGTTGGTCGGTGATCAATCGGCTCGGAGGATCAACTCCGGGCCGGCATTTGGGCCCATAGGCTACGAGTTCGTCGAAGAATTCGCTACTACTCGGACGTACGCTGTAGGAAAAGCGTGAGTGGCTATGCGTCCGGAACATATCGCGAAAGTCATTCCATCGTTCATCGTTCCAAGCCAGATACCAGTGCAGAAGGAATAGAGTGGTAAGCCGTTGCTGCCCATCCAACGGGAAGAAACACGTTTCTTTCTGCCCTTCTACACTGCCGTAGATGAAGTCGAGGTTAAGCGGCAATGACGGATCGCCCACGGGGCGTGCCAGCGCACCTGCGAGCGCTCCTAGAAACTCCTCCCGCACCTCCTTTTGGTCATGCCGCCCTTGCGCGTAATCCCGTTGGATCATCGGAATCCGAACGCGGAGATGACGGTCCAGAAGCTGCTTGTAGATGATTTGCCCGCCGTAGTCGCTCATATCCTATCCTCCGTTTTCCCAGCAAAAAACCTAACCAGCGCTTTGATGATTGCGCCCTGGTAGGCGTCCCGGTCCTCTGGACTCCAAAACATGACGCTGCCCACACGCGGGCTATAACACTTTAAGAACACATTGCGGGTGCACAGTGGAACAAAGACTCCGGCCTGGTCTAGCGAGAGGAGACACTGGCGTTTCACGGCGAACACTGCGTTCTTGTAACTCTTGTTCGTACCTTCATCAAGAAGGGTGAGGTTCGCGATGCCATTGTCGGCCTCTTGATCCGTCCTTTCGTGGAAGAACTCCAACAGTTTGTCGTACAGCGGATCGAACACAGTCTCCAAGGCGGCCTGCGCTGGCAACGCCAGGAAGGCTTCGATCTCAGCCCGGAGCGCATCTCCATCTTCTTGTGATTGTAGATATGCCAGGCAATGCTTTAGCCATTCGATGCGCTCGGAATGTCGTACGGGTTTGTCCGAAGTCACGGAGCGGATATGCTCGATATTCCACCGTTCACTTTTGAAACTATCGAACTGGAACCGGAGGTTAGATCGTTTGTCTTGAAGCAGTGTTGCGAGGTTGAACAGCAACAGGAGTGATTTGATCTTCCCACTGTGCGGGCCGTATTCGAGTTCGTCCAGCTTGTCGGCCACCCGGGTTTTGATCGCCTCCTCGGCGATGTCTTCGAGGTGCTGGCCGCCGATCGTCCTGGCGAAGGCTTCCCGGCGCAGTTTTTGTTCAAACTCGCTCTTGGTGCAATCCTTTGAGAGTTCACGGATCGCACCAATGCTCATCCCCTCACTGACAAGAAAGCCAACGATGTGGTAAAGGAGACGATCCTCAAACCATTCTTCAAGCTCCATAAAGGTCTGTTTGACCTTGAGCCATTCTTGCTCCGGGCTACTCCCAGCTTCTCTTAGTTTCTGGCTGAACGCATAGAAAATCCAGTATTCGTTGTGAT
>CAZLJQ010000106.1:0-6965 GCA_964559875.1 uncultured Acidobacteriaceae bacterium | reverse complement strand
CCCAGCGTGGGGGTGTTGTTCTGACCGGGATTCATTGAGATCTCCTGCGGCGACCCCGCCTGGGCGCCGCCGTGGCGGGTTGCCACGCGCGGACGTCCTCCGGCGAAAAGCCTAGTTCCTGGCATTGGCCTTCCGCAAACTGAACGAAGTATTCACCCAACCGGACGCCCATCTCCGGATCGACTTCATTGTGCCACTGAACCAACCAGGGCTTCAGGTCGAGCAATCCGGCCAAGATTGGCTTCAGACGCTCTGGTTCCCAACCTTCCTCCTGCCGCATGCGTTGGTAGTAACTAGCCAGCGCCCGTGCCTGCTCCAGGTGATTCCAGCCGGCCCAACCGAGCACGGGACTGGCATCGGCATCGCGCTCGAATGCGGGATACAGGATGAAGCGCTCCTTCGGCACGTCGAGCCCACCGCGAAGCCGCCAATAGTCGCTCTTCTGGAAGTCGCTGGGCTTGTACTTTCGCGGAACGGGAATGTCAGCATACTCGCCCGCATCCTGTCTACGTTGAAGATCCCAGACGTGTTCCCACTCCGCCCTCCGACGCAGTCCGCTTGCGGTATAACGAAAAACCGGAAGAAATGGCACCGCTTCTGCGATAGCAAGCCGCGTCACCAGATCACTCAGGTCTTCAACAGGGCCACCAGTGAACAGTTCCGCGACACAGATCCATGGATGGTCGCGAGAAGCAAGATCTCGTAGCTGGGCACAGGATACGAGCGAGTGTTCATTCCACATCTCACTCGTCTCGAGACGCTCCAACAACCACTTCTCTAGTGCCGCTCGTTCCATCTCCTCCCAGGACGGCAGATTCCACCGGCGTTTATACTCAGGCTGTTCGATTAGGGCGATTTCACGATTTCGCTCAATGGCTTCCTGCCGCCGCGCACAGACGTTTCGGTAGACCTCCGGCCAATGCGAGGGTATCTCCAAGGTCGGTCGGGACTGGTGCCGGTCGAACCACGTCGTCCGGAGCGCACCGCTGGACATCCGTTGCGCCATCCAGATTTCGAATGTGCGTTCGCCAACCTTAACCACTGGAATCCGATCAGGTTGCGCCGACAGATCTTCTTCGAGGATTCCATAGAGTCGATAGCACAGCCAATCGAGTTCTTCCTGAAGTGCAACGATGCACCCCAAATGGTTCTCCGACAGCGAGCGGGCCCGGTCGAGACCTTCCCGCGTAGGGACTGCACCCGCGCAGATGGCACTGGGAAGCACACTTGTGTATGCATCGACTTCAGCCTGCAGTCGAGTGGTGAGTTCAAGGGGCATCTCTTTCGGCAGGGGAAATGCTTTTAGACTAGTGCTGTCAAACTCGTAGAACCGTTCCCAGCCTTCCGTCGCCAATCCGCCACCGATACCGCCAGACCCCTTATCGTGACAGACCTGCTTCAGCCAAAAGCAGGCAACCGAGGAGTTCAGAACCCCGAGGATCTCGACATATCTGTCCTCGGAGGCGTCGCCTCCGAGCTTGACCACCGGCGCCCATCGGTTGAAAATCCTACCTCCTCTGTCGAGGACGAAGTGGTTATGCGTAGCCAGGCCGCTGAAACAAATTGAGAGGGGACTCCTCAGTTTGTGCGCTGTCAACCGGCCGTACTCAAACCACTTGAGCCCAGCCTCGATCTTGTTCTTGCCTCCGAACATCACACTCCCGATGAGATTTGTGCGAGCGATCCAGAGGTAACGCAGGACCCCTGAGGCAGAGTCGTCGGCAATCGGATCAAACTGGTCGTCATATGGAAAGACATAAACGTCACGTCCGTTGCCGACACTCCATTCGCGAACCATCCCACCTTCCACGACATCCCGAACATTCTGAGGCGGTATCTTATGACGGGCTGCCGCAGCGCCGTCAAGCTGGTAGATATCATCTTCGAGGGTGAAGCACACGATTCCGATCGAGCTAACTACCCGTCCGAGCGTGGTAGCGGCCTCGTCATCAATGGTCTCCCGGAGTTCCGCAGCGCCACCGCCACCGATTGACCATGGGTATTTGGCGAAGCCAGCTCGTAGAACATCGTCGACGCTGATGTAGTCGCCATCAAAGCCGGGCTGATTGGCTTGCGCAGCGATTTCAAGCCAGACAGGCGACGAGGCTGGATCCTCCGGTCGAACCGTCTCGCCTCGCTTGCCTCGGACGGCCCGCACCACACTACTAACGGGCCGTTGATGGCGGGCGCATACAATCGCCGTTGGCGTGCCAAAGCCACTTAGATATACGCCAGAGGTGTCAATGATATGCGTCAGGTCCTTATGTACGAGGTACTCTTCGATTAACTTGCGTCCAAAGGACCGTTTCATGAACGCGTTAGAAACGATCATTGCGATGAAACCGGCCACTGGCTGGTCCTCGGGAGCTGCGAGTGCCAGATCGAAAAAGCGCTCAAAGAAGGGGCAACTCAATTGGTACTTCCCATGGCAGGTCACGAAGCGCTGTCTATACCCCTCGCGCAGAACGGAATCAGCCACATTGTTGTACGGGGGATTCCCGACCACAACGTGGTATCTTTGATCTAGAATCCGCTGAACCTCCTCAGAATCCTCGGTCGCGAAGAAGTGTTCAAAGCGATCCGGACCAAGTTCCCGTTGGATACCCCTCGTGTTCGGTCTTGAACCGTGGAGCAGCGCGTCTCCAGTAGCCGCGCGAAATCGAAATGCCGGAGCATCAGCCAGCCGCCCCAGATCACTGGCCTCCAGCGACGCAATTAGCAGACGAAAACGCGTGATTTCAACCGCGAAGGGGTTGAGGTCCACTCCGTGCACAGCATCGAGAGCCCTTTGTACCAGCGCGGGCGGGTTAGTGGCCGGTTCTCGCCTCTGCCACAGCCGGAACAGCCGAGCGAATGCCGCTAGTAGAAAGTGGCCGCTGCCACATGAGGGGTCGATCAGGCGAACCTGTTCCAGTCCGAAAGCGTCCAGTGCGGGCGTTAGGGTCCGGTCCAGGATGAAGTCGATAACGAAGCCTGGCGTCTGGCAGAGGGCGTAGCGCTTGCGTGCGGATTCCGACAGATTCTGGTAGAGGTCGCCGAGGAAACGCGTGCGGTGCTCGGGGTCGGTGAACTCATGGATCAGGGCGCCGGTGTCTGGATCGACCTTTTGGAAGAACTCAACGATCTTCGCAGCACCTTGCGCGGTCGGCGCTAACTGGAACAGTGGATTGTGGTGGCGGTCGAACAGGCCAGCGACACCGGGAAGCTTGGCGACTTGCTCGAAAACGTGCAGCAGGTAATCGCGGTCGGTGAGCGCCGGATCTGGCCGCAGAAACAGGGTGCGATTGGCCTTGGCGAGCCCCAGCCGTTCGGCCGGTCCTGCTATCCAAGCAACTTCTGCATGCAGAGTGTCCAGCCAGCCGTTATCCTCCAGGAACCGCACGAACACGCACCCGAGCAGCCAGTGGACGGCGGCCTGCGTGATCGCTTCATCGGCGAAGGCGTTGTATCCAGATGCCAAGCCCGCGGTTCGCCCGGCGCTGACCGCTGCGGCATGACGCGCGCGCAACTCCGCTTCGATAGAGGGTTCATCGGAGATCCTCTCCCGGATGGCCGCGTCCGTGTCCCGCAACAGGCGTTGCAAGCCTTCACGCAGTCGAGGCTCGTCGATCATGCCAGCTTCCCTTTGAACTTCCGGAAATCGTTGTCGAGCCACTTCGGCGGAACCCAGGCCCACTGCGTCGGCCGCGCCGGAATCGCATGGCCGTCAACCATGGGAGAGGCCGCCTGGCGGTCACTCCCCACCAGCAGCCAGAGGCTCCGATCACCGAGCGCGTCCTGTAACTGGTCCAGTATGGAGAGCTGGCCATACCGGGCCAGCAAGCCGGGGAACAGAACAAGCGTGGAGGCCGTGCGCTGGCGGAGCTTGTCCGCTACCACGTGGGCGGCGCGCTCGGCGAGTCTACGCAGATTCTCCCAATCCCGGCTGCCCGCCGCGGATGCGTCTGCACGAAGCACCACCTCCCATCGCACGCGCTTGTCATCCGCCTCCGCCCGGAGGGCCGCGATCATTTCTCGCTCGCAGTGGAACACTTCCATAGGGAAATGCCGGGCGAGGTTCATCTCGGCCATCTTGAGATGCTCCATCTTGGGGTCGGTGGCAAGCACCAGGTAGCTGGGGGCGCGATAGGCCGCCTGAAGACGGCGCTCAAATTCCATGGCCTCCTCTACCTCGCGCGGAACGTCGACTGGCGGCACGAGAAGCGAAGGCGAGAGCACCGTCTCCTGTCGATGCAAGCTCGTTGACGACTCGGTAATGGGCGGTGCCGGCGCCACGTAGGCGTGGCCGGCGTCGCTCCAGGCGAGTGGAAGCCCCGCCTCACGCAGCATCTGACCGAGCGCCGGATGTGCAGGGAGTTCCGCTGCTTCGGGGTACCGTTCGCGGACGCGACTGCGTAGTTCGTCGGCTGTGACGCGGGACTGGCCGGCCAGCGCGGACTGCGCCAACTTGAGCGCCCGCAATGCATCAAGTCCCTTGGGATAGAGTTCCAGCCGCGGCGAGACCGCCACTTGTGCGACGGCCCCGGCCAAGCGGACCAGGCGGTCGTCTCGCAGTGCCGGCAGCGGAGACGGAACGGCACGCAGAGTTTCGAGGACGCGCGCTGGCGCCGGCAGCGGTTCGGCGGAGGCAAGCTGACAGGCACCGGCGGCGAGTTGCTCCGCGTAATCTAGGGCGGCCTCGCCAAACGGTAGCTCCGAGCGGGCAACCAGGAATCGGCCGTGCGCGCGGCGTTCCACTAGCCGGTTGCTCTCCGATGGCTTTTCGGCTTCGATTGCCGCCCGCACTACTGCCGCCGCGCGGCGCTTCGAAAGAGGATCGCCCGCGCCCGAGCCGCGGCTGGTGAGCAGGAATTGCGTCAGTTCGTTCACCTCGACAACGCCGCCTTCGGCGGTGATGAAGTCAGCCAGATCATCGCGCACCGGCGTGAGCGCCGGGGTGCGGCGCCAGCGTTCCCGCGCCTTGGTAAGGATCTGACTCACGTGCGCGCGATTCTTGTGCGAGCGCTCGGCAATCTGGGATTGCGTTGGGTATTCCGGAAGGCCGCCAGATGCATCATCGAGTTCCAGGAATTCGGCTAGGATCTGCCGCGAGGCCTTTCCCGACGCGCTGGTTTCCACTGGGATAAGGATTGCGGTGAGGGCATCCACGTTTAGCGGAGCCGATGGCGCTTCGGGCTCGGCTGGAGCTTCGACGGGTGCGCGCTCGGGGATCGGCGGTTGGGGCAAGCGCAGGCGCAGCTTGCCTACCACGTCCATGATTTCGCGCCGGGTTTTGTTGCCAACGCCACGCAGATTCGAGAAGCGGCCGGGAGGCTGGGCAGCGAGTTCCTGGGCGGTGAAAATGCTCAGGCGGTCGAGCGTGTTCTGTGCCCGCGTGCTCAGGCCCAACTGCGAAACCAGCGTGTCCGGCCGGATGTTTTCGAGCGCTGCCTGTTGCGCGAGTTCGTCCGTGGCGCGGCTGTCGCCTGACGCGGCCTTGGCAAAGGCTTCGTGCCAGGTGGCGAGCATGTCCGCCGCGTTGTCAAAACGGCGCCGCGGATCGCGCTCAAAACACTTCTCAAAGAATGCGAAGAGGGCGTCGCGGACCGGCGCATCGATGAGGTCCGAATCGATGGTGACACCGGCGTCGATTAGGTGCGGCGCGCTGTGCCCATCGCCCCAGCGCGGCGTGGTTCCGGTGGACATCTCGTAAAGGATCACCGCCACGGAGTAGCGCTCAGCGGCGGTGTCCCAGCGGCCACGACTCGGAAGTTGCAAGAACGGTTCGAGGTAGGGCGGTGTGCCAGCGCGGACCTGGTCGAGCGGCGCGTTTGACAGAGAGAAATCGAAGACCTTGAGCCGCTTTTGCAGGTTCTTGCCGTATTCCTGGATGCCGATGTTGTCCGGCTTGAGGTCGCGGTGGGCAACCCCCATCTCTTCGAGGTACTGCACGACCTGGAGCAAATCCTCGCCGTAGCGCTGAAGGAATTCCAGCGAGAGCCGCCCGACATCCTTCAGTTCCTGCGCGAGAGTGCCCTTACCGGCGTACTCCATCAGGAAGCCGAAGTGGCCCTCAGGGAACTGGAGACCCTCACCCGCTTTCACGATTAGAGGATGGGTGAGCCGCTGGAGGGTTCGGTGCTCGGCTTCCACGCGGCCGTTGTCTTCCACGCGTCGGGCTACCTTGAGCACGATAGCGCCCTGGCCGCGTTCCACCAGGAGGGCGACGGCACTGGAACCGCCGCCCAGACGCTTAAGGACCTTCAGATCGTGCGGCAGGCGGTCGCCTGGCTTGGCGTCCAGCGGACTGGCGAGCGTTTCCTGCGGCGGTCCGGTCAGTTCCTCTTCCACGGCATCCAGGCCGGCCAAAAAGTCCGCGGCGGATTCGGTCCGCAAGAGCAGATCGGGGCACGTGGCTTCGCGAATGACTTCCTGAAGGCGTGGCGTGGCGCCGTCTAGCGCCGCGGCAAGGGGCAGACCCTTTTGTTCCGTCAGGACTTGGTTCAACTCAGCCGCGCTCGTAGCCGGCGGACGTCCACTGAAGATGTGGTAGGAGATGGCGCCCAGTGAGAAGACGTCGGCCATCGGATCGCGTCCACGGGGATCGAGGACGGATTCGGGCGCCAGGTAAAGCAACGCGGACTCCTCGGAGTACTGGCTCGGGTGCAGTGTCGTGCTACGGGCAGATGCGGCGCCAGAGGTCGAACCGCTTGGCAAGAGGCGTCCAGCCTGCCAGTTGAAGAGCCGCACTTCCGGATGATCGGAGTCTGGCTGAACCACCAGGATGCTCTTCGGGCTGAGGGCACGGTGAATGACGCGGTGGCCGTGGGCGTAGCGGACGGCGTCGGCAATCTGCCGTGCAAGATCGAGACGGATGTCGAGTGAAAGCGCGGAGCTGCGCTGGCGAAGGAAATGGTCCAGTCGGACCTCACCGGTATCGCGCCGGAACAGAATCGCCGGGCCCAGTTCGTGTTCCTGGAAGTCGA
>CAZLJQ010000105.1:0-6995 GCA_964559875.1 uncultured Acidobacteriaceae bacterium | reverse complement strand
ACGACGAATTTGCAGCACATCTTTGACAAGACGGGCGAACAGCAAAAGGGCAAGATGATCTCTCTTGCAACAGAGACGGATCGCACCCTGTTTTTTGATTTTCTCCCGCTTGATCTCGGCACGATTCGCGGCTTCAAAACTCGATTCCACCTCTACACCGTCCCGGGGCAGGTGTTCTACGACGCCTCACGCAAACTCATACTGCGAGGAGTGGATGGCGTGGTCTTTGTGGCCGACTCGCAGACCGAGCGCGCTGATGCCAACACCGAGGCTCTGAATAACCTGGTGCAAAATCTGCAGGAACACGGCTACGACTACAACACGATCCCCTACGTGCTGCAGTTCAATAAGCGCGACCTTCCCAACGTGCTACCAGTTGCCGAGATGAAACATCAGCTCCGCCGGAGAGAGGAACCGGTTTTCGAGTCGATCGCATCGCAGGGCGTGGGCGTGTTTGAAACGCTGAAAGAGATTGCCCGGCAGGTTCTGGTTGAGCTAAAAAAGGCCTGAGAAGCAACTTAGCAGTTCCCTTCCGAATTTCCCCTTTTCTGTTTTTGGCTGTAACTTTTCCGGCGATTTTCAATCGAACAGTTGAAACAGGCACGACCGAAGTTGAGGGCACAACCGTGAATTTGAAAATTGATACACCCAAGCCTTCCGAAATCACGCCGAAGCAGCTCTTTGTGAGCCGCCGGAGTTTTCTGGCCGCTGCGGCTGGATTTGGAGCCGTGGCGCTGACCGGGAAAGAGATCGCCGAGCTGTTTTCGCCCTCGGTGCAGGCGTTCGCCGGAACAAGATTGCAGGCCACGAAGAGCCCGATCAGCACTACGGGGGAGAAGCTGACGCCGTACCAGGACATCACGCACTACAACAATTTTTACGAGCTCTCCACCGATAAGGAAGGTCCGGCAAAGCTTGCGGGCAGCTTCCATCCGCTGCCCTGGACGGTGCAAATTGACGGGCTGGTGAACAAGCCGCAAACACTCGATTACGATTCGCTAATGAAATTGGCGCCGCTGGAGGAACGAGTGTATCGGCACCGCTGCGTGGAAGGCTGGTCGATGGTGATTCCTTGGACCGGGTATCCGCTGAAGGTATTGCTGGACCGCGTGCAGCCCAATGGAAAGGCGAAGTTCGTCGCATTCACCAGCGTTTTGCGTCCGAGTGAGTTGCCGGGGCAACAACGCGACGTGCTGAACTGGCCGTACAAAGAAGGACTGCGGCTGGATGAAGCGATGAATCCGCTGACGCTGTTTACGGTGGGACTGTATGGCGAGACACTGCCCAACCAGGACGGCTCGCCGGTGCGCGTGGTGGTGCCCTGGAAATACGGCTTCAAGAGCGCGAAGTCGATTGTGCGAATCACGCTTACGGACCAGATGCCGGCGACGAGCTGGAACGAAGCCAACGCGCATGAGTACGGCTTCTATTCGAATGTGAACCCGCAGGTGGATCACCCGCGATGGAGCCAGGCGAAGGAGCGCCGCATCGGTGAGATTTTCAGGCGCGACACACTGATGTTCAACGGCTACGGAAGCTTTGTCGCGGACATGTACAAGGGAATGGATTTGCGAAAAGACTTCTAAAGGATTGCCGATGCGCAAACAATGACGGGGCCAAAGCGGCCCCATTTTCTTGTCCTGCGAAAGGACTAGGAAGTTGAATCGGCGGAATCCATTGATGCTTGGAGACGGTCGTGCAGGCGCTTGCTGTAGCCGACGGGAAGCTCGAAGGTACGGTCGTCGCCGACAAGGACGAGGATGTTGCGCGTGGAGTCGAGCACGGCCGAGCAGTAGCGGCAATGGGCCAGGTGGCGCTCGATATCCTGCTTCATCTCAGGAGTGACCGAGCCATCGATGTAGCTTGAGATCTGGGCCCACACGTGTTTGCAATTGAGTGTCATCGGCCACCAGCTTTTCGGGTCAGCCACCCCATGAATCCCCGCTGCCTGGGTCCTAGTTGCGGTGCGAGCATCTTTTGCATTGTGATCCGGGCGCGAAAGAGACGAACCTTTACCAGGCCTTCGTTGACTCCCGTAGCCTCTGCGGTTTCGGCGATGCTCATGCCACGCACGTCCCGCAAGATGAGAACCTCACGGTACTCGGGCGAGAGCTTTGCAATCGCCTGCTGGAGGGCCTGCCGCAACTCCTTACGCTCCAGCTCCTCCGATGGGATGTATCGCCAGTCGGCGAGCACCGAGGGGGTGTAATCGCCGCCGGAATCGTCGCCGTCAGAGAGAAAATCGAGTTGCTCGCCATTAGTTTTGCGCCAGCGGCTGCGTGCCTCGTTCAAAGTGATGGCCATGAGCCAGGTGCTGAACCTGGCTTCTCCGCGAAAGTTCTTCAGGCCTTTGTAGGCCTTGATCACCGCATCCTGCGCAATATCCTCTGCGTCCGCTTCATGCTGGACTACGGAAAAGGCAGCAAGGTAGAGGCCGCGTTCGTAGGGACGGATGAGCTCGTGGAACAGCTCGCGCTCGCCGGCGAGAATGCGGGCGATGATTGCGGCCTCGCGAGCTGCGATCTCGGCGGTGATGGCCGCTTGCTTCCCGTCTTTATCTGCCACTGAATTCAAGAGCCTACCTTACGAGTTCGGCTTCCGTGATCCTGCACAGAAGGAGACGCGATTATCTCCCGGAAAGTTACAGAGCTTTGGATATTTAATTTTGAAAAAGAATTTCATCTACCCTTGTAACTTCCTTTCCGCAGGCTAGTCACATGGGCGTCTGCGAAAGCCGTTTCGGCAGCCGAGAACGCGCCGATACCCCCGACAATGCACTACCAACCCACATCTTGAAAGGAAGACTCCGATGACAAAAGCTACGATGAAGTCCCTGCTGATGACCGCAGCGATGTCCGGTCTGCTGACCGGCGCCACCACTACTCTTTCGGCCACCCCAACCAGCACCGGCTCCGGCGCTAACAGCATGACACGCGCCATGGGCCTGTCAAGCTTCGACCAACAGCAGACCACCGACAAGCACGCATGTAAAGGCCAAAACTCCTGCAAGGGCAAGGGCGGCTGCAAGACCGGCGACAACGGGTGCAAGGGCAAAAACTCCTGCAAAGGCAAGGGCGGCTGCGCCACCGACGGCCCAGCAAAGGCGCTTTAACTCAAGCAAGAGAGGGCCGGCAGCGTCCGGTCCTCCTGAATTCCTCGCAAAAAGGCGGAGAGATGCCGGCAAACAGATTCAATGGATTTACCGAATACGGGATCGGAATTGGACTGCGGATTCCGCACTACCAGCACATCCTGGAGAAGAAACCGGTGGTGGACTGGTTTGAGATCATCTCGGAAAATTACATGATCGATGGCGGGCGGCCGCTGGCAATTCTGGATCAAATTCTGGAGCAGTACAAGGTTGTGCAGCACGGAGTCTCGATGTACTTCGGCTCGACACAGCCGCTCAATCGCGAGCACTTGAAGCGGCTGAAGTCGCTGGTGCGACGCACGGGAACTCCGTGGCTCTCCGACCACTTGTGCTGGGGCAGCGTGGATGGACGCTACACCCACGATCTACTTCCGCTGCCGTATACGTGGGAGGCAGCCGAGGTTGCGGCAAAGAATATCCGCCTGGTGCAGGATTTTGTGGAAGTTCCGGTGGTGCTGGAAAACGTGAGCAGCTACGCGGAATTTCATGATTCGGAGATGACCGAGTGGGAGTTTTTGACTGAAGTGGTGGAGCGCGCCGACTGCGGCATTTTGCTCGATGTAAATAACATCTATGTCAGCTCGATCAATCATGAGTTCGATCCGGCAGAGTATGTGGATTATATTCCCGCCGCGCGTGTAGCGCAGATACACATCGCGGGACACTCGCGCTACGAACGATTCATTCTGGATACCCACGACCATCCGGTGATCGATCCGGTGTGGAAGCTGTATGAACGGGCGTTGCAACGGACCGGACCGACGGCAACGCTGCTGGAGTGGGACGATCGCATACCACCCTTTGAAGAAGTTCACAGCGAAGCGATGAAGGCAAAGAAGTATCTGGATGCAGTGACGAGCGCGGTGGAAGCGCAGTTGCTGGTTGGAGTGCAATCATGACCGCGTTACTGGAGTTCCAACGCACGCTGGCGCGGGCGGTGATGCAGCCACTGAGTTCGCGGGACAACATGAAGCGCGGCGCGGAGGATGGCGTTGCGCTGGTGAAACCAAACTCGCGCCTCAGCAGTTTTGAGCGACTTGAGATCTACAACCGCTCCTATTGGTCGCGCGTATTGGATGCGTTTAGCGAGGATTTTCCCGGAGTGCGCGCACTGCTTGGCGCAAAGCGCTTTGACCGGCTGCGGCGCAGCTACCTGGCCGATTGCCCATCGGAATCGTTCACGATGCGCGACCTGGGAAAGAAGCTTGCGGCATGGATGGAGCGGAATCCGGAGTTGGTGGGCGCGAATTATGCAATTGCGCAGGAGATGGCGCGGCTCGAGTGGGCACAGATTGAGTCGTTCGACGCCGCCGAGTATGAGCGCCTCAGCCCTGCTGAAGTTGCGGCGCTGTCTCCCAACAGCTGGCTGCGGCTGCAGCCGCACTTGCAATGGATGGAAGCCGGACATGAGGTCGACAGGCTTCTGCTGCAGGTTCGCGAAGCGGCGAAAGACAACGGCGGAATGCCGCGCACAATTTCAGCAAAGAGAATCGCACGCGCGAAATGCGCAGACACTGTGTATCTGGCAATTCACCGGTTTGAGCTGGTAGTGCATTACAAGCGGCTGGATGCCGAGATGTTCCGGCTGTTGAACGCGCTGGCCGAGAGAACAGCGATTGCAGAAGCGATCGAGATGGCCTACGCGCATTCAACGCTGCCCCCTGAAGCATGTGCGCAACATGTTCAACAAACCTTCACGCTGTTCGCCTCTCTCGGCTGGTTCTGCAACCCCGGCCTACAAGAACGGAGGGCTCAATCATGAGTTCAACGACGACGATACACACGTTTGCCAAAGTCTACGGCTGGTTCAGCTCAGTAAGTTCGTTGGTGCAGTCGCCACTTCTATTACTCGTGCGACTTTACTGGGGCTGGCAGTTTATGGAAACGGGTTGGGGCAAGCTGCACAACCTCGCACATGTCACACAGTTCTTCAGCAGTTTAGGGATTCCCGCGCCGGGACCAACTGCATGGTTTGTCTCATGCATTGAGTGTTTAGGCGGTGTGCTGCTGATCCTGGGACTGGGCTCGCGACTTACGGGATTGGTGCTGGCGGGAGATATGATTGTCGCGTACCTGGCTGCAGACCGGGAGGCGTTGACGTCGGTGATTAGTAATCCCGGAAAGTTCTATGGCGCCGATCCGTACACATTTCTATGCGCCTCCGTTCTCATCCTTATTTTTGGGCCGGGATGGTTTGCGTTGGACACATGGATTGCGCGGCGGCATTCCTCGCAGGCGGCTCAACAGGAGCAACCCCTGCCTCGGGTTCACACCGACGCAGCCTAATCTCCGAATCCCACGATATTACTTCGCACAACAAGTCTTTTCCGCTGGTGCGCAAGGTTCGGTGCGTCACGCCTAGGGTGCATGCTGCGATCATGGCCGAAGTCAAGCAAGCCGGCAGCGCATTAGCAAAGCTCGATTGTCCGGGCAGAGTGTGTGATTGTATGATCACGGATGATGAACAGAGCAGCCACACGCAAGATTCTGAACGCGCTTTCTGGAAATTGGCAGACGGAGATGCGCGGCTTCCATACTTACAACGCATTCTCTGAGCGCGATTCGGACCCAATCCGCAGACGCATTCTGCGCAATCTGGCGGAGGACGAGGCAAGGCATGCCGCGTTGTGGGCAAAGCGCATTCGAGAGCTCGGCGGCGAGATGCCGCAGTATGCAGGTAAGGCTGGAGGCGATGCCGACAGCTTGGCGAATCGTGTTGGCGGCCCTGGTATGGCGCTGCGCCGTCTTGAGATCGACGAGGGCCGCGACATTGCGATGTATGGCAGGCAACTGGAAGAACTCGGCGACGAGCCGAGCATCGCAATTCTCCAAGAGGTCATAGAGGACGAGCAGAACCACTATCGCGAACTCAGCGATCTGATCCGTAATCATTATCCGGCTGCAGCGGTCGCAGAGGTAAAAGCCGATCCAAAATCGGTGATCGCTGAATTGCTGGCGAAGCGTTCCAACTCTGGCAGGCAGGCCGCCGGATGGATTGGCGACGCCATTTACGGAGTGAATGACGGATTGGGAGCGATCTTTGGAATTGTCTCCGGCGTCTCCGGCGCCACCCTGGGGAACTCGCATTACGTACTGCTAGCAGGAATTGCCGGTATGGTTGCAAGCGCCCTGTCCATGGGCTCCGGAGCGTACCTTGCGGCCAAGAGCGAACGCGAAATTTACGAAGCGGAATTAGAACGCGAGCGAGAAGCTATCAAGATGAATAGCGGTGAAGCTCGCGAACTGCTTTCTTTGTATTACCAAGTCAAAGGACTACCGCTGGAAGACGCCGACCACGTCGTTGAGCACATTGCGCGGGATCCTGAACAGATGCTGCGCGCGCTGGCCGCCGAACGCTTGAACTCCACCGAAGAGGCTCTCAGTAAACCGCTAACCTCGGCATTCTCGGGCGCCCTGTCAACCGCGGTTGGAGCCTTTGTGCCCATCATTCCATTTTTCTTTTGGAGCGGATATACGGCGGTAATTCTCTCTGCCATCATTTCACTTGCGGCACACTTCGCGGTCGGAGCGGCCAAATCGCTGATCACGGTTCGCTCATGGTGGGGCAGCGGCTTTGAAATGACCGCAGTGGGAGCGGTGGAAGGCATTGTGACTTACGTCATTGGAATTGGACTGGGCAGGCTGGGCAGCTGATAACATTGCTCGCACTTCGAGCCGCGTGGGCAGTGGCCAGTTTAAGCCTCCCAAGGAAAAACGCACCTCGTGAGTTTTGGCGCGAGCTGGCTGCTCTGTTATAATCTGCCTAGCGCGATGAGAGTCGCGCTTTTCCAAGCGTCGGGGAGTGGCTCAGCCTGGTAGAGCACCTGGTTCGGGACCAGGGGGT
>CAZLJQ010000104.1:0-7174 GCA_964559875.1 uncultured Acidobacteriaceae bacterium | reverse complement strand
GTGAAGTGATAGGCCAACCGCGTGTTGAAATTGATGTACTCGTCGGCCACCAACAGATAACTGCGATCGCCCAGCGCCCGCATGGCTCCCGTGGTCGCGGTGAGCGAATTCGCCATGACCGACGCCATGTCACTGAGGCTGGCAGGCATTTCGCGCTGCCAGCTAACGCCCGGATGAGTCAATCCGCGCCATAGCGCCTGAAAAGGCCAGGAGACGATCTCCGATGGCCGAACCTCTTTTGACGACGGGTTCTCGAGCGCCAATCCTCCGCCGAGGTCGAGCACATAGATATTTACCGGCACCGGCGTCATCAGCTTTTTCGAGCACGTCAAATCGCCTTCCAAGGCGTTGTCGTTCACGGCGAACATCGCTTCCACCGCTTTTTCGTGACAGAAGCGCAGAACGTCATGCGCCGACTTGCAGCCGGCAGGGCGAAAATCGGCGGCGGAGGAATCCAGTAGATGAAGCACCAGCAAACGCCGGTTGATGGGGTCGGCTTTGACATGGGAATCCTGATACCGCTCGTGGATCTGCGATTCAATAATCCTGGGCGACCACAACATTCCGGAATAGATTCGTGGCTGCACTGCGTCCAGGCTGACGGGATCGCCGTCCTTAATATGCTCGAAGGCGCCGCCCAATTCGAATACAGAAGGAATCTTGGCTTCACGCAGCAGGGAGGCGGCATGGCCCGCCACACTTCCCACCTCGGCTACCACTCCTGAAATGCGAGGAAAAACCGTTACTATCTCAGGCGACGACTTGCGCAAAAACAAAATGGCGCCAGGAGGCGTATCGCCCAGGCTCTTTAGGTCGTTAACCAGGAATGCAGGACCGGAAACCCGGCCTGGATACACCGTGCGGCCACCGGCAAGAAGCGGCTCTCCTTTAACCCGCGCCTTGCTTCGGGTCTGCGGCGAGTCCACCAGAGCCAGAGGCCGTGCCTGCACGATCCAGACCTGCCCACGCTCATCCCGTGCCCATTCGATATCCTGCGGGACACCGAAGTGTTTTTCGATTCGAAGCGCCCAGTCCGCCAGTAGTGCCAGTTCCCGTGGGCTCAGGCTGGGTGCGGAAGCCTCTTCGGGCGATGTGGGCCGGCGAAGCACGCCGCCGTTCTCGGCCAGCACAACCGCTTCATTTTTGACAACGATGCTTTGCTCCAGCAGATGATGGGGCCACTTACGCTCGATCACAAAGAGGTCCGCAGGCACCCGTCCGCTGGCGATGTCGAGACCCAGGCCCAGCGTGGCAGTGATCCATAGAGCGTCGAGCTTGCGGTCCTTCGGATCTCTGGTGTAGAGAATTCCCGCCGTCTGCGCCCGCACAACGCCTAGGCAAAGAACCGCCATCGGGCTTTCTACTTCCGGCAGTCCGGCAGACAAACGGTAGAACAGAGCTCGTTCACTGAAACGCCCGGCGACCACCCGTTTGTAAGCATCGACAACCTGATCGACAGGAACGTTGAGCAGGCTGGTGAACTGGCCGGCAAATGTCCGTTCGCCACCTTCGCCCACGGCACTGGATCGGACGGCAATCGCCAGGCCCGCTCGCTGCAAAGCAAGGGCACGCTCGGTGAGAGCGACTTCAATCGCTCGAGGCACCGGCGTGGCCATTACTAATTCGGTGAGTTCTGCGGAAACCCGGCGAAGCAGATTCAGGTCGTTTAGATCCAGGTTTCGCGTGGTATCGCGGAAGTGCCGCCATAGCGGTATTCCGCAAAATTGCCGGTATGCGTGCGAGGTAATGACAAACCCGTCGGGTACGGGCAATCGCAGCTTCTTCTTGATCTCACCCAGCGCGGCTGCCTTGGCTCCGGCTTCCGCGCCGGAGCTTGCGTCAATCTCAGAGAGCGATGCCGAAAAATTTGTGGGTCTCAAGTCATCGGCTGCAATGTATCGCTCAACCTCCTGGCGTTGCGCCTGTACTGATGCAAGGAGCGATAGATAGTCGTAGCCGGTGAGCCGCTCCAGCGTTCGAACTACTTCGGCGGTCTTGTCGAAGACGCAACTGACGCGATCTTCGAGCAACTCGCGTGTTGGAGGAGCGTATTGCAGGTCCTCCTGAATACTGGCTAACAACTCCAAACAATCGTTATTGAGGGAGAGCAGCTCGCGAAAGCTGACATAGCGGTCTCGAACTCTGTCTTGCAGAGAACCTGCTGCTTCTGCCCGCTTTTTGTTCTTCCACCACCACGGCATCGAACATCGCTCCTAGTTCAGCTTCGCCCTGCCGCTAAGCCACACCCCGCGAGGATTTGGGATCTCGCGGGGCTCCCGCCATAGGCGGCATAATTTCCTGCCGAGGTATGGCGACGAATTCTACGACTATATCCCAGACATCATCCTTTCATGATGTTGGTTTTAGTTACATTCATCATGCGGAGTGCCTGGCCTGGCTGTTTGTAGTAATAACGGACGTCGTCTCCCGCCTGCCATGTGTCATCGGGAAGCGCAAAATACTCATCAGCCAGCGTGAACTTTACCAACTTCTTGTCTCGAGATGAATAAATAGTAATTGCCTTGTTCTGCCGATCGATAATAGGGAATTTGATGCCCTTGACCGAAGGATTATCGCTAGCCACGTTCTTCGTTTCCGTCAGCAGCGTGTAGGTAATTGTTTTTATGCTGCCGGCGACCACGTCGAAGACCACAATCTTCTTGTTGTTTGTGTCGAACAGCAGCCGTTTACCTGCCGCCGGGTTTGGGCCCATTTCGTCGGGATTGGCTGGGACCTTTACGGTAAAGGGAGGCAGCACGTCGTACCGGGGATTATTCCCTGTTGTCGATGAGTCGCGAATTACCGTGACTAATCCTTTTTGCTTATCGAACGCGATAACCCGTCCCTGCTCGACCTGGCCGAAATCGCCGCACCCCAGAGTGAACAGCGCCGGGATACATGCCAGAAGTAACGTCAACATCCTTTTGCTGATTGCCATGGTTCGCTCCTTTCTAGCCAGCGTGAGCAGCTTGCGCTTTCTCTGACCTCAGTTGTGCGCGTTCATCCCGGACGCCTTTCAAAAACGCGACCAGAATGTAGAGTGAAATTGCCGACACCGCGCCGAGAACAATCACCGTTGCCGCCTGGTCCGTAATCGGCCGGACGGTTGGGAAAATACCCGAGAGCAGCTTCATGATGATCGACAGCTCACAACCCACTACGGCGAGGCCGAAGAAGATTCGGATGCCGTAGCCCTTGACGTACTTGGTGGCCACTGTGCCAATCTGCGCGCCGACCGCCGCGCCGCAGAGCATAATGAGAGCCGCGACGAGCTCAACACGACCTTTGTAACTATAGGTGGCCGCGCCGTAGAGACCTGAGATTGCTACTTCAAACAGATCTGTGCCGACGGCTATATGGGTCGGAATTCCAAGCAGGTAAATCAGGGCTGGCATACGGACCAGTCCACCACCGATGCCCAGGATGCCTGATAACCATCCCGTTAGAAAACTGATGCTAATGGGCAGCCAGGCAGAGCATCGAATCCCCGAGACTTTAAAGTTGATCATTGGGGGAATGTTAATTTTATGCAGTCTCTTGTGCCATTCCAGACCCGTTGCCAAAGGATCCAGCTTCGTGCCAGACGTCAAAGCTTCGCGTTCTTTTCTTTTCCGCTTGGCGACATCGGCGAAGACCATCCAGGCGATCAGGGTTAACAGCACCACGTATATCCAACGGACGACAAGATTGATTTGGCCAATGCGTTCCAGCCACATGATCATTTGCGCGCCGGCTTCAAATCCGCCGATAGTGCCGAATACCATGATGAAGCCCAGCCGGTAATCCACATTTCCAAATTTAGAATGCCGCATTGTAGAGATAAGTGATTTGCCGGCCATGTGAGTTACATCTGTGCCGATTGCAAAGGCCATGGGAAAACCGAGAATATTAAGTGCGGGCGTTACCATCCAAGCTCCGCCCATCCCGAAAAAACCTCCGATAATGCCGACGCCGAAGCCCAGAATAACCAGCCCTGGCCAAAAGATCGGGATACCGGCAATAGGCATGAGTGCGTGTAGCCAATCCATTTTCGTCTCCTTATTCGTCTCCTTGCCAAGAGCACAAATTAATGTTCGGCCAATGCTCTGTTCTTCAGATCTATACCTAATCGGGACATCACCACATCTGCCAACATACCCAGGATCACGCCAGCCAATGGAACGGCGACTACGGTGGCAAGGGCAAACGCAAGGTGGCCTTCGTTGTACATGTTTCCCCACCAAGCCTCAAGGCCCTTTAGCCTTCGCGTATCAGAGACCAGAACCAACATGGAGTCATCCTCGGCGAGTAATTGCGCGGGGAAAATCAGTAGTACAGTTATGAGGCCCAACAACCTTGAAGAGTACTTAGGCATGGTTCCTCCTTTCCTGCCGGTAAAACGCGGCCGCTCGAGTGAGCAGCAAGCGGCCTGGAACTGCGGATCGTCTTGCAGCCTATGATTGCCAGTTTTGCGGGAGGCATGCGAGATGAAGCCGCCCGCATTTAGAGCTTCCGGCAAACGTCGACGATAGCGTTTGCCGGGGTGACAGATACACCTGCTCCAGTTATGCTCCGGTCGCCTTCGAGTGCAGCTTCACTTCCACTTTTTCTTCCAGCTTGTCGTAGTACTCTTGCAGGACGGCAATCACTTCCGGCTTCGAGAACTCTGCCGGAACCGGCTTGCCTTCGCTCATCAGTTTCCGCAGCAGAGTTCCAGACAGCATTAAGCGAGCGCCGCCTTTGTACTGTCCGTTTTCGTCAATCACGGCCTTGCTGGTGTGCGGGCAGGTCTTCATGGAAGCCATGGAGCCGCACTCGTAGCAGTAGAATGTCCAATCCAACGGCAGCGGCTGAATGGCCAGTGAGCCGGCTGGAATTTCCTTGAATATCTTCTGCGCGTCGAACGGGCCGTAGTAGTCGCCAACTCCGGCATGATCCCGGCCAACGATCAGGTGCGAGCAGCCATAGTTCTGGCGGAACAATGCGTGCAGCAGTGCCTCGCGTGGACCGGCGTACCGCATTTCCATGGGATAACCGCCCTGAATCACCCGCTCCTTGCGGAAATACTTGCTGACCAGCGCATCGATGGCACGTACGCGCACATCGGCTGGAATGTCGCCGGGCTTCAACTTGCCCAACAACTGATGGACGTAGACGCCGTCGCAGATCTCGATGGCAATCCAAGCCAGGTAGGCATGAGAGTTGTGCATCGGGTTGCGTAACTGCAGGGCGGCCACCGAGTTCCAGCCACGCTCCTCGAACTGCTTTCGAGCTTCGGCCGGACGCTCATAAATTCCCTTGAAGGTTTCGGGGAAATCCAGTTCCGAGACAACCTTAACGGGACCTGCCAGATTGATCGCACCCTGCTCCATGACCTTCTGTACGCCCGGGTGTGCCGGATCGTTGGTCGCGAAGATCTGCTTGCATTCGTGGGCCTTGTCGATGCTGTACTTCTCAGTGACCTTCATGGTGGCCACGAGTTCCTGGCTTTCGTTGTCGATCAGCGCGATTTCTCCGTTTATCGCAATCGATTTTGCGATCTCCTCGGTGGTCGATAGCGTGATCGGAATGGGCCAGAACAAATTGTTCTTGCTTGGCATCTGGAAGCTGTCGCAGACACCCTGCCAGTCCGCCTTGCCCATGAAGCCATCGAGCGGCGTGAACGCACCGATACCCATCATGATCAGGTCGCCACTTTCGCGGCTGGTGATCTGCACCTTTTTCAACGTTTGTGCACGCTTGATTTCTGCGGCCCTTGCTTCGCCTTCTAGAAGGAGGCACTTCAGTTCGGAGCTACCATGTGGCGGAACGAGCTTACTCATAAGTTCTCCTAAGAATATGAAATTCCGTCCTTGCCGGGAGTTCCGCAGGACACACAGGTTGTGTGCGATTCTGAGGAATGTTCCGGGACAAGAGCGGCATGCAACAGACGTTGTTGTTTTTCCCACGTCGCCGCCATGGCAACCGTCCGATAGAGAGCGTGGGCGAGTTTGCTATACGGTGCGTAGAGCAGAAGAGCAAAGATGAAAGTAAAATGTGCAAAATAAAAACCGTACATCAGCGGCTCAAGATTCAATGGCCGCACGACTTCAAAGAGCAATCCAGTTAGGAAAATGCTTTCCAGCAGTACCAACAAAGACCAGTCAAACGGCGTACTCTTGGCCCGCACTTCAGGCCTGAGCCGATTGACAATAAAAATCGTTACCCCGGCGAGGCCACAAACGTTGATGAAAAGTTTCAACGGATGAAGTACGGGCAGAGGAATTTCCACGAGTGGGAGGAGTACCAGCACCATCACCAGCATGTGTGCCAGGTAACGCCGCTTTTCCTCTTTACAGCCGGTGATGTACTGAGCCTGGGCTCCCGTCTTGGGATTCAGGCGGCGGATGACAAAATCGACCATGCGAGCGGTGGCAGCCTTGCCGTGTCCTCCAATCTCGTTCAAGGTCGGGCCGAGCGCAGACAGGATGCTGCCTTCGGCTCCTCCTGCGCGTAAGGCACGCACGAACCGGGTTATCTCTACCGCAAAAATACAGAGCATCAATGCGGTGACAGCCACCAGCAACAACAGCAACAGCGGCTGGGGTATGATCGTCGACCACTGATGCGTGAACTGAAGCGGCAACATCGCAAGCAGCGCGAGAAGTGCGGCGGGAATGAGGATCAGAATACTTGTGGCCGGCTTTGCCGCCAGCTCGCCCATAAATGCAGGGAATGCAAAATTGCGGATGGCTTGCTGCCGGATGGCGCTCATGATGCGAGCGGGATTTACATCTCTTGGACAATGAGCCGTGCAGTCACCGCAATCGTGACAGACCCAAACTCCGGCATCCTTCAGCAATTCATCTCGCATACCCCATTGCGCCATGATCATTTGCTTGCGGGGAAAGCTTACTGCCTGGTCCGACATGTCACAGACCGCGGAACATGTTGCACACTGAAAGCACTTTTTGAGGCCGCCCCCTCCATCCGCGATGAGTTCGCGGATGAACTGAACGTCGGGTTCGGCCAAAATAGGTTCAGGCATCTAAAACCCCTTGTATGGGTTCGGTCCGATCTCGCGAATACGGGCCGCAAATTCGTTGATGATCTGAGGCAGACGGGCGTAGTCATCCATACCGAGTTGTTGCAGGTGAATGCGCTCGGATTCCAATTGCAGCCGCTGCAAGGTTTCCTTCACATTTTCCAGGCGGCG
>CAZLJQ010000103.1:0-7192 GCA_964559875.1 uncultured Acidobacteriaceae bacterium | reverse complement strand
CGTGTGCCCGGACAACCCGGACGTTGTTATAGACAGGATGACAACGTAGGGGCAAGGGCAAGAACAAAAGCAAAAGCAAGGGCAAGAGTAACCGCAAGAGTAACCGCAAGAGTAACCGCAAGAGTAACCGCAAGAGCAAGAGCAACGGCAGCAGCGACAACAACGACTAGACGAGTTGGATTCCCCAGAGGTCGTGGAGGTGGACTACGCCTACAAGTTGATTGGCGGCGGAGACGACCATGAGGGAGGTGATTTTTTTCTGCTCCATGAGGTCGAGAGCCTGGGCGGCGAAGGCGTCGGGAGAGATGGTGCGGGGGTTGCGAGTCATGCACTGGCCGGCGGTGAGGTCGAGAGTATCTTTGCCGCGATGTTCGAGAAGGCGGCGGAGGTCTCCGTCACTGATGATGCCGATGAGAAGTTCGTTTTCGGTGATGGCAGCGACGCCTAGGCCTTTGCACGACATCTCGTAGATGACCTGGGCCATGGGCGTGGAGGGCGAGACGCGGGGGATGGACTCTCCGGCATGCATGAGCTGGGAGACGCGGGCGAGGCGTTTGCCGAGCTTGCCTCCGGGATGAAGGTCGGCGAAGTCCTGGGCGCGGAAGCCACGACGTTCGCTGAGAGCGACGGCGAGAGCATCGCCGAGAGCGAGCATGGTGGTGGTGGAGGCGGTGGGCGCGAGTCCGAGGGAACAGGCTTCCTTGTGAATGGAGCAGTCAAGGGCTACGTCGGCGGCCTGGGCGAGGGCGGATGGGGGATGGCCGTTGGTTAGCGGCGATGATTGCGTGGGTTGTGAAGGCTCGGCGGGAGGAGGGAGATGAGAGAGCTTCGCAGCCGGGTACGCGGCAACAGACGCCGCTCCGGCCGCGGGCGCTTGGGCGGCTCTTCGTTCGCTGACGTCGGCGTGAAGGCAGTCGCCGGTGAAGGTGATGAGAGGAACTCCGAGGCGCTTGATGGTGGGGAGGAGTTCGAGAATCTCAGTGGTTTCGCCAGAGGCAGAGAGCGCGAGGACAAGATCGCCACGCATGACCATGCCGAGATCTCCGTGGAGAGCTTCGGCGGGATGGAGGTAGAGAGCGGGAGTTCCGGTGGATGCGAAGGTGGCGGCGAGTTTGCGGCCGATGAGTCCGCTCTTGCCCATGCCGGTGACGACGACGCGTCCGGTGCAGTCGAGGATGAGGGTGAGGGCGCGCTCGAGGTCGGCGGCCATGGGACCGCTGATGCGATCGGCGAGACGGCGGAGAGCTTCGGCTTCAATGCGGACTACGTTTTCGGCAGTGGTCATGATGGATGAGTGCGTAGTAGTCATCGTAAATGATTGCGAGCCTTGCAGCTATGGACCTTCGCGGTCGGGTACGCGGCGACAGAACGTCGCTCCGGCCGCGGGCGCTCGGCAGGCGCTCGGTTATCGTACCATGTGAAGATGGGACGATTGTTGCGGGTTTGGGTGGTTGTGGGGTTGATGGCCGCCGGAGCGGTGGCACAGGTGAATGAGAGCGCGACGTTGCGGCGCTGGAATCAGGAAGTGGGCGTGTGGGGCGGATACTCATCGGATTCGACGATTGGAATTGGCAAGGCAGAGAACAGAAAATTTGGCGAGCTGGACGTGCAGTACGCGGTGACGATTTTGACGGGGCACGGGGCGGCGGTGAAGTGGGTGACAGAGCTGGTGCCGATGGCTCTGCTGAATGAGCCGAACGAATGGTACTTCACGAATCACAAGCTGACGGGCTACCGCGCGGGGCAGACAACGTATGGAGGGGGCGCGACACCGCTGGGAATGCAGGTGAACTTCTTCAACGGACATCGGGTGCAGCCGTTTTTTGATGCACATGGCGGGATGCTGTACTTTACGCGGCAGGAGCCGGTGCCGGATTCCTCGCAATTCAACTTTACGTTTAACTTTGGCACGGGAGTGCAGGTGTTTACCGGGCGAAGGACGTCGCTGCTGCTGGGATACAAGTATCACCACATTTCGAACAATGAAACCGCACCGCAGAATCCGGGGATTGATAACAGCGAGGTGTATGGGGGATGGGCTTGGCGGTGGCGGTAGGGAAAGGCAAGAGCAAAGGCAAGAGAAGAACAAGAACAAGAGCGAAGGCAAGGGCAACGGCAAGAGCGTGTGCGGTGAGCGGATTGCTTCCCACCTTGGCCGCGCAAAAAGCGCGCGTCGAAGGTGGGGCACCTGGCCTGCTTGCCGATTTGTTAAGAATGGTGAAAAAGCACAAGGCGGGTGTGGCGGCGGGATGTGGCGGACGTACAATCTCCTCGACATAAAATAGGGAGATTTTGGCATGGGACGCACGAGGCTGCGGTGGGTGTGTGGTCTAATCTTTTTCCTTCCTCTGGTTTTGAATTCACAAGTTTCGGCGAATGGGCAGGCGGCAGCGGATGATGCGAAGCAGGCTACACCTGCGGCGGCATCCACGGCGTCGGCTGCGGCGTCAACTGCAAGCCAGGCCGAGGTGACGAAGTTTACGAGCCGGGCGCAGCTGGTGCTGGTGCCGGTGATGGTGACGGGGAAGAATGGCGAGCATGTGAGCGGACTGGGACGCGAGGCGTTCCGGATTGAGGAGCACGGCAAGGCGCGCGCGGCGACGATATTCGAAGAGGTGAAGACGGTTGCCGCGGACCCGAAGGCGAAGCCGGCGGTGGCGATGCAGGGACGGTCGAACTTCAATTATGCCGACGCAAAGAACTGGCGGATGACGGTGGTGGTACTGGATATGTTGAATACTCCGTTCTTGTACCAGAACGAGAGCAAGCGGCAGTTGATTCAGTATTTGTCGAAGGCGCTGCAGAGGGACGAGCCGACGGCGCTGTTTGGGTTGCAGCAAAGCGGGTTGAAGCAACTGCATCCGTTTACCTCGGACACGGCGGTGCTGATTGCGGCGCTGAAGAAGGTTCAGGGACAGGTGAGCCTGGACGAGAGCAATCAGGCGACGGCGAATTCGACGCAGGAGCTGACGAGCACGATGGCGGAGGATTCGGTGAGTCCAGAGGCGCAGCAGATTTTCAACTTTATGGACGCTGCAGAGGACACGGCGAAGGCGTTCCAGCAACGGGAGTCGATACGGACGACGCTGCTGGCGATGACACAGATTGCGCATGCGTACGAGGCGATTCCGGGACGCAAGACGATGATCTGGGCGAGCGCAGGATTTCCGTTCATGATCGACGACCCGGTGGCTTTTTATCGCATGGGCAACGATATGGTGGCGCAGTACGACGAAGCGTGGCGGGCGCTGGTGGCGGCGGATATTGCGGTGTACACGGTGGATGTGAGCGGGTTGTCGGGTATTTCCAAAAAGACATCGAAGAGTGATGTTCACCAGGCGCGGAGTTCGGTGTCGCCGCCGAGCTTTGATGCTTCGGAGCGGTGGGCGTCGATGACGCCGACCAGCCGCGCGGGTGCGAGCCGGCCTCCGGCGATTAACTATGACCAGACAGCGCAGAGCCATGAGACGCTGAAGGCGTTTGCCGAGGCGACGGGCGGAATTCCATGCGTGAACTCGAACGACCTTGAGCGGTGCTTTGCGCAGGCGATTGACGATTCGCGCTCGTATTATCTGTTGGGCTACTACCTGCCGAGCGACGACCAGAAGCCAGGATGGCGGAAGCTGAAGGTGAAGGTGGATGCTGCTGGGGCTCACGTGCGGGCGCGACAGGGATTTTACGTTGCTTCGCCCGCGGACGATACTCCACAGGCGCGGCAAAGGCAGATTGTGGATGCACTGCAGTCTCCGGTGGAGTTTACGGGAGTGCAGATGAACGTGCGTGAAGTGCCGGTGAAGGCTGATGCGAAACCGGCGGTGGCTGGGAAGCAGAGACATGAGTTCGCGGTGGGCGTGCTGGGTAATTCGCTGACGGTGGATGTGCAGGGCGGGAATGCGATGGACGTGACCGTGCTGGGCGTGGCCTTTGGCGCGGATGGCAAGAACGTGGGACAGGGAGAGAATCGTGTGGCTGGGAAGTTGAAGCCGGAGGTGGTTGAGAGGATTCGCAAATCAGGGATGGCCGTGACGGTGCCGATGGAACTGGCTCCGGGAAAGTATGAGCTGCGGTTTGCGGCGAGGGACAACCTGAGCGGGGAGATTGGGACGGTGGAGTATCCTCTTGAAGTGAACAATCATTGAGTCATTGATAAAGACACAGCCACATTTGGTCGCCCACTCTGAAGAGAGGCTTGGGTGGAGTTCAGGGGAGACTTTAAGCTATGTATCGCAGAGCGTTGCGCGTGGTGGTTGTTTCTGTTTTCTTCTTAACGCTTGGATTCAATTCGCAGCTCATGGCACAGGCGACGCCGGCGGCTCCGCCTGAGGCACCGCAGTTTACCAGCAGAACGCAGCTGGTGCTGGTTCCGGTGGTGGTGACGGGCAAGGGCGGCGCGCATGTGAGCGGGCTAGGACGCGATGCTTTCCGGATTGAAGAGCAAGGGAAGCCTCGGGCGGTGACGATATTTGAAGAGGTGAAGCCGGAGGTAGACGGTACGAAGCCGCGGGTTGTACCGGTGCTGCAGGGACGCTCGAACTTCAACTATGAAAACGCTCCGAGCGGGCACATGACGGTGGTGGTGCTGGATCTGCTGAATACGCCGTACCTGGGGCAGGGCGATGGGATGCGGCGGCTGGTTGAGTACATTTCCAAGACGCTGCCACGCAATGAGGCGGCGGCGGTGTTTGGGCTGGGGGTTCAGGGACTCAGGCAGCTGTATCCGCCTACGACCGATACGGAGGCGCTATTGAAGGCGCTGAAGGGAGTTCCGGGGCCGGGCAGGGCGGAACAGGCGGCGACGGTCAGCGTCGGGCAGAGCCAGGAGATTGCGCAGCAGGCAGCGCAGGATTATTCCGCGTTCGTGAGCACGCAGGGAACAGATCGCAGGGAGTATGACTACCTCCAGGCGAGCTGGACGACGCTGGTGGCGATGACGCAGATTGCGGACGCGTACAACACGGTTCCAGGACGCAAGACGCTGATATGGGCGACGGCGGGTTTCCCGTGGATGGCGGCCTCGGTGGGGATTTCGCGGAGTACGTTGGAGAGCAAATACGAGGAGACGTGGCGCGACCTGAACTCGGCTGGCTTTTCGATTTATTCGGTGGATGTGAGCGATTTAGCGGGATTCAAGGGGTCTCTTATCAGCTACGGCAGCACCAATCGGAAGCAGCAGACGCTGCGGCAATTTGCCTATGAGACAGGTGGGCTTCCGTGTGTGGGAATCGGCATCGACATTGAGAAGTGCTTTGTGCACGCGGTTGCGGATTCGAGCTCCTATTACCTGCTGGGCTACTATTTGCCTTCCAACGACATGAAGCCGGGATGGCGGAAGCTGAAGGTGAAAGTCGAAGGAGTGCATGGATCGGATGTGCGGGCGCGGTCGGGGTTCTACGTCTCAGGCGCGGCGGAGGAGACGGCGGCGATACGGCATCGCAAACTGGCGGAGGCGCTGAGTTCGCCAGTCGAATACACCGGAGTTCGCTTTAACGTGCGCGAAGTGCCCGCAGAAGGCAAGACGGCGACGGCAGGAAAGTCATGGCACGCCTTCGAGGTTGGGGTGCTGGGCAACTCGATCACGGTGGATGAGCTGAAAGGCAATGCGGTGGAGCTATCCGTGGTGGCGGTGGCAGTGGGTAGCGATGGGAAGGACCATGGACATCTCGATCATCAGATGTCGGCCAAGCTGCAGCCGGAGATGGTGGCGAAATTCCGCAAGACCGGACTGAGCACGGTGCAGCCGCTGGAACTGGCTCCGGGGAAGTACGATGTGCGGTTTGCGGTGCGCGACAACTTGAACGGCGAGATTGGAACGGTGGGGTATCCGCTGGTGGTGAGTAATCATTGAATCATTGGGTCATTGAGTCATTGATAAAAGACGTAGCTACATTTGGGCTCCACAGAGGTTTCGCAGGTTAGAGGTAGAGGCGAGAGCAACGGCAAAGGCGAGAGGACGTAAGGTGGACGGATTGCTTTCCCACCTTAGCCGCGCAAAAGCAGCGCGTCGAAGGTGGGGCACCCGTCCATTTTCTTTCTCCTTCATGCTCCGTGCACTCGTACATCTCTAGCCGGCGACGGCGCGGCGGATGGCGAGGAGCTGCTGCAGGGTTGACTTGAGGCTGGCGAGGGGCAGGGCGTTGGCTCCGTCACTTTTGGCGGCGGCGGGATTGTCGTGGACTTCCATGAAGAGGCCGTCGATTCCGGCGGCTACGGCGGCGCGGCTGAGCAGAGGAATGAACTGCGGCTGTCCGCCGGATTGCTCGCCCTGGCTGGGAAGCTGGACGGAGTGCGTGGCGTCAAAGATGACGGGGGCGAACTCACGCATGATGGCCAGCGAACGCATATCAACGACAAGGTTGTGATAGCCGAAACTGGCTCCGCGCTCGGTGAGTGAGACGCGGGGATTGCCGCTCTGACGGATTTTTTCGACAGCGTGGCGCATGTCCTGCGGGGCGACGAACTGGCCCTTCTTGACGTTGACGGCGCGGTTGGTGCGGGCAGCAGCGACGAGAAGATCGGTTTGGCGGCAGAGGAAGGCGGGGATTTGCAGGATGTCGACGACTTCTCCGGCGGCGGTGGCGTGGGCGGGTTCGTGGACATCGGTGAGGACGGGAAGGTTGAGCTGTTGGCGGACTTTGTCGAGGATGCGAAGGCCGGCGGTGAGTCCGGGGCCGCGATAGCTTGAGATGGAGGTGCGGTTGGCCTTGTCATAGCTGGCCTTGAAGATGTAAGGGATGGCGAGCTCCCGGCAGATGGCGGCGATAGATGAGGCCATGAAGAGCGCGTGCTCCTCACTTTCAATGACGCAGGGACCGGCGATGAGAAAAAGCTCAGGACCACCGATGGTGACGTTCTGGACGGAAAAGGGCATGGGGGCAATTATAAGCCGGAGGTAGGCCGGTTCGGCCGAAGGTGATCTATACAAGGGCGGGAATGAGAATCGATCGCCGGCGGAAAAGCTTGGAGCCGCGCGAAAGATTTGCGCGGTGCTGGGGGCCTTCGCTAACTGGATGACAACGTAGGGGCAAGAGCAAGAACGAAGCAAAAGCAGGGATAAGACAAAAAAGCAAAAGCAAGAGCAAGAGCAAGACAAAAGCAAAAGCGAGAGCAAGGGCAAAGCAACCCCGAGGTCCTTCGCTAGCGCTTGATCTCATAACAACGTTGGCTCCGTTCGGGGGTAGTCTGTTCTTGTCGA
>CAZLJQ010000102.1:0-7225 GCA_964559875.1 uncultured Acidobacteriaceae bacterium | reverse complement strand
TCAGGTTCATGGCACCTATTCTACATTCGCGATTCGCGAATAGCGAATATATTTCATTTGCCTTGGCAACACCTCCGCTATGGTCGACACGATCTACGGCAGCGACGAACCGGGCGCGGTGCGTTGAACGCTCGAGGTTGCCTCACTCACTGGGGTAGCTTTATGACCCCAGCTTCATCGATTTGCGCCACGCGCTCTGAGCTGATGGACTTTGTGGCAGGGGCAAACTGACGACAGTGACCTAGAAAGACTTGGCCGGTTCGCCAGCCCCTTCCTGAATTCCTTTGACCACACGCAAAACTCCACACCTTACATCATCCCAATTTTTCCACGAGGACACGCATTGATTGAAAGGTATTTGCCATGCTCCCACTTTTTGTTTCCGCTTCTGTCCTCTGCAGCTCTAGGGCAAACCCTGAACAGGGTGTCCGGCGCAGCACGGGACTACTCCTTAATCCTCACTACGCGACGCCTCCAGCGTTGACCGCGGTTGCCACCGCGACGATGTTTCGCGTGGTTTCCTACGCTGACATTAACGGAAGACCTCATGTGCACGCCGAACCTCTCAGGCCAGCTGCGCGCAACAGTTCATGGCGGTCTGGAGGCAATCGGTTACACTCCGACGATCCAGCGTTTGCCGACTTCACTGGCGGCACCGACCCAATTCCTCTGTACGACGTGCAGGCCGCATAGCGGGCTCTGCGCACACACACAACACACATTTGTGCTTTCTACCCAAATTTTGCCGTTCTAGGCTTTGAATGAATTCTCGTAAGTCTTGCATATTCATCGTGTGGCAACCCGCGTCGACGCGGGGGCAGAAGGATTGTTCGCTTGAACGGTATGTCAGGTGAAAGCGTAGGAGACTGCGGCAGAGGCCGGAGTCTCTTCCTTTCTATTGGAAATCGCAACAGGCAGAAAACAGCACTATCAATCGTGGAGCACCACGCTCACAAGTGAACTATGGATGTGCATGCCACCGCTGTTGTATTCAATGAAGCCAAGTTCCCGAAATCGATTCAAGAAGAAACTGACACGGGAGCGAGTTGTGCCAATCATCTCAGCCAAGGTTTCTTGACTCATCTTCGCAATGAGCGGTATAGGCTTGGATTCCTGCCCAAAGTTGGCCATCAAGAGAAGAAGCCGGGCAAGACGTTTTTCGCTGGAGTTGAAAAGGTGATCCACTAAGTCAGCTTCCATGCGAATGTTCCGGGAAAGCAGATAGGCGAGGAAACGCTCTGCAAATTCCGGGTCTCTATGGAGCATATCTGTCATCACCGTCTTTTCCACCCGTAAGATCGTGCTCCGCTGGGCGGTACTGGCGGAAGAGATACGAAGCGGTTGGCCCGCTAGACAGTCTTCGCCAAGAAAACTGGCTTCCGGCAAGATGGCAATCACTGCTTCTTTGCCACTCTTGGATACTACCGTGAGCTGCACCTTGCCACTCTGGATATAGAACACGGCATCAGCCGGCGCACCTTGCAGAAAAACGGTTTCATTCGGCTGGTACTCATGGCTGGTTTTTCCGCTTGAGAGTTTTGTCAGATAAAGGAGCGGTTCGAATTTGGCGGTCCGTTCAGGTGGCGCGTCGATCTCTGAAAGGCTGGGCGTCATTACGTGAACCTTTGCTGGGCTGGGAACCCGAGGTAGGTTGCCGCCGGTTTTCCGCCATTTCTGATTTGCGATGGCAGCGTTGTTACCTATCATAGTGGTGACCTCTGATTCTTAAGTTGCATGTGCTTATCCTCGTCAACTAGAGCTATCGAAGATCACTCGTTTGGACAGAGGGACAATGGTGTTTGTTGAGTGTCTTACCGCGCCCAATTGCCTTTACCACTGCTGTTCTACTTCGACAATTCGAAGGGCATAAAGAGAGAGAAGGCGGTACCGCTCTTGCCTGGACGGGCGGTGCTCCAGGCTCGTATGTCGCCATTCAGGCGCTCAACCAGTTGAGCGCAGACCCACATGCCTAGACCTGTGCCGGTCTCGCTCTTGGTGGTGAAGAACGGTTCGTACATCCTGCGCCGGGTTTCGAGATTCATTCCGATGCCGGAATCAGCAATCGTAGTGCGTATGCCGGTGCGTGTACGGTTGCGCCAATCGACCGATGGACTCACACGGATGACAAGTTTGCCCCTCGATCCCATCGCTTCGATTGCGTTCGCGATAAGGTTTGCGAATATCTGACGAAGATCGCCTGCCAGGCACAAGATAGGCGGGGCTTCCCTAATTTGGCAGGTAACTTCGATATTCTTCCCGACGAGTTTCCCATGGTAGAGCACCAGAAGTGAATCTACGATTTCGGAGATCTGGACAAGAGAGGGAGAGGTGGATTGCCGGTGAAATTTAAGAGTCTGCTGAGTAATATGGGAGACGCGGTTCACCTCCTGAAGCGCTTTGGCTGAATATTCCCTTGCGGCCGCTGCATCCTCGTCGGTCGAAGCAAGATAAAGCAGGTTTGTGATCGCCTCCAGCGGATTATTGATCTCATGGGCAACCGACGCTGCCAGCCGAACTGCGATCGCCAGCTTTTCCGCTTGAATCAGTGCGGCTTCGGTTTTTCTGATCTGAGTGATATCGATTAGTGAGAGGAGAATCAGCGGTGCCGCGTTGGCCTCCTGCACCATATAACGCCCACTGAGCACGAAGAACTTCTGGCCAACCCCAGGAAGATCGCACTTGACTTCATGATTCAAGAGGTTTTTGTGCTCCGGAAGGCCCTCTTCCAATAAAGCTCGTAACCCGCGATCATTCCACGGTCCCTCGCCGAGGCTATAAACGAACCGGTTTAGCGTCACATCTGGCTCTAATTTAAAGATGCAATAGAAGGAGTGATTTGCCATCAGGACACGCAACTCGGCGCTCAACACCAGAACAGGCTGTGGTATGGTCTCGATGATTGATTTGGTAAGTTCTCCCGCGCGGATCAAATCTTCGTTGCGCTTCTTGATGACATCGATGTCCAACAGAACCAGAACCGCACCATCAATGTGATTGTCCAGTGTCTTGTAGGGCCTTATCTGCAGCCGGTACCAATGCCCCTTTATATCCTGCACCTCTTGTTCAATGTTCACGATATCCTGGACAACCTTCGAAAGTAGAGGCTTTAGGTCAATATCCAGATCTGGTTTGATGTCGCTGATCGGCCGTCCGATGTCAGAGGGGAGCACTCGGAAGACCTGTTCCGCCATCGGAGTTACCCGGCGAATACACAACCCGCTGTCCACCATTACAATCGGAATCACCGTGCTTTCGAGCAAGTTCTTCAGGTCATTTCCGAGCAGATGCAAAGCGGAGTTGTTGCTATTCAACTCATCGTTTACAGTGGTAAGCTCCTCGTTTGCTGACTCCAGTTCTTCTTTCGATGTTTCCAGTTCCTCATTCGTACTTTGCAACTCTTCGTTCGCGGAAAGCAGTTCTTCGTTGGCGGACTGGTAGTCTTCACTTAGCGCTTGTTGAGCGGCCAAATGTTCTTTAAGCAAAGTGCGTGCGGCACGCAACTCCTGTTTTTGCTCAAGGAGCTTTCTCTGAACCAGATCGTCTGGTATCGAGGAGACTCGTTGACTTTTTTTGCGGCTCGATGCGATTCGAGGCGTGGCATCCTCGAAGAGAATGAGATAGCACCGTTCCTTCGTTGGATCTGAGACACCCAGCGGAGTTACTGATAAATTGACTATGCGCCTCTTGCCGGAATGCTCAAATTCAACATTCTTTTTGTTGGCTCGAACCGCTTTCTTCTTGGCCAAAGCGAGGATGGTGCGCAGAGGGATTGCCAACTCTTCACGAACCATATTCAATAGGCTGAGGTTGGCGCGTCCTGAAGACTGTTCGAGGTATGGGCTGGTTCGCCCGCGAAAGTGAAGGATTTCAAGAGCTTCGTTGACAATTACACCCGCCGGAGCGTAATCCTTCAACATTAGCTGATCCGCCAATTGCTGCGCCTGCGCTTCATCCTGACTTGCTAGGCCCGCACTCAGTGCCTTCATGGACACGGGCAGTACATTCGCCTGAATAAGGGTTTGACTCCTTTTAAACGTGCGCTGCTGTGTCGGATTTATATCCTTCTTGGAGTAAATCTTTCCCTTCTTCGTCACCGCCACTGGCGTAAACATCTGGGAATATGAGCTAGCGCTTTCGGCATTGCCCAACAGCAGGAACCCGGAGGGTTTCAGCGCGTAATGCAAAGTCGAAAGGATTCGCTCCTGTAACTCCGGTTGAATGTAGATCAGAAAGTTCCGGCAGGAGACCAAGTCAATGTTTGAGAACGGCGGATCACGGGTGACATCTTGTCGCGCAAAAACGCACAGGTCGCGGATCGACTTATTGATCCGGTACCCGCCTGGAACTGCCGTAAAAAAACGGGCGATGCGATCCACCGAAACATTCTTGAATGCGCTCTCGGGATAGATGCCGGCGCGAGCCTTTGCAATCCCTTTTTCATTGATGTCGGTTCCGAAGATCTGAATGCGGGTGCCGCTTTGTGCGCTGCGGAAGTTTGCGCCCAGAAACTCTTGCAAGGTGATGGCGATTGAATACGCCTCCTCACCACTGGAGCAGGCAACCACCCATATGCGAACGCCTTCCTTCCCCCTGGCCCCGACAATTGCGGGGTACACCACGCCTTCCAAGTCTTCAAAGACTTCCGGGTTACGGAAGAATTCTGTCACCGGAATGAGAACATGATTGGAGAGCCTCGCCACTTCTTCTGAGTGTTCTTTAAGATAAGTTTGGTATGCGGCTATCGAGGCAATTCCGAGAGCAGCCATGCGTTGTTGCGTGCGGCGCCGAATCGTGCTGGGTTTGTATTCGTGGAAGTCGGGGCCTTGCGAGTTGCTCACCAGATCCAATATCGAAGCGAAAACGCAGTCATCGTTCTTTAACCCTTCGTGCTGAGCTATTGGCTCGCGCCGCGCAGTGGGGTTCTGGCTTATCCATGCCAGCTTTTCCGCAATTTTGGTCGGGGATAGGACGAAATCAATGCAGCCGGAGTCAATTGCGCTTCGCGGCATGCCGCTGAATTTCGCCGTTTCTGGAGCTTGGGCAAAAGTCGTACCGCCCGCCGCGCGAATCGCCTCAATCCCCGCGGTGCCGTCTGATGCCGTGCCGGAGAGAATGACGCCAATGGCCCCACTCTGGTGTGCCGACGCCAGCGAGCGCATGAAAATATCAATAGGCAGATGCAACTCACGGCCTTCGCTTCTCGGCGCAAGTGCAAAGCGGCCATCGGTTAGGGACATATCCACGTTGCTCGGCATCACATAAACACGATTCGGCTCGACCTTCATTGCATCCGCGGCTTCGAGTACAGGGATCTTGGTTGCCTTCGAGAGAAGCTCTGGCATCATGCTATGTCGTTTAGGATCGAGGTGCTGAATCAACACGAACGCCATTGCAATGTCGCTGGGAAGAGCACCGAGAATTGCCGTAAGCGCTTCCAAGCCGCCTGCCGACGCCCCCACGGCAACCAATGGAAATTCTTGGGTAATAGTTTGCGGCATTAGCTTTTGCTTCTGGGACGCGGACATGAACACCTTTCTCCGAAAACGTCGTGCTACGGAATATATAAGGGTACTTAGTAACTAATGCGATTTGGTTCCCATAAGAAGCCCTGCGTGAACTTAAGAAATTTCGCAGGCCACAGCTCGAATCAAGGAACGCGCGAGCAAGCCGCAGAACTCGCTATTAACTTTCGCCCATCAGCGAGGAAACCTGCGCCAACAAATCAGTCGGATGGATTGGTTTTGCCAGAACGGAAAAAGTGTATCCGTTGTCTTGGGCCTTGCTGAGCAAATCCGCCGTGGACGCCTGACCGGAAAACAACAGCACCTTGACCTCGGGGGACGATTTCCTTAAAGCGATCGCCAAGTCCACTCCGTTCATCCCGGGCATCTGTACGTCAGTAATCACAATGTCTGGGGTTACAGTCAACGCAAATTCCTGCACGCTCGCGGCATCGTAGAACGCGAAGGCAGAAAATCCAAAACGTCGAAGTATAACGGCGAGAGTATCCGCAATCAGGGATTCATCGTCGACTACGAAAGCAATGGGCAAGAGTGGACTCGCGTCGGGAATGATCCCCTTTAGGGCCAATTCCTTGACCGGAATGATTTCGAATTTGGTGGGCTTTGTCACGCGCAATACCTCTATCTGCCACAGTAGCAGTGTTTATTCAATACGGGCTAACTCTTTTGTATTCTTTTAGATAGTCTACTGTGCAAAGAAAGCGAGAGAATCTCTCCATGAAACCAGAGCTTTATGCGGAGAAGGATTTATGTTAGGTTAGGGCATCGTTAGCATAGCGCATTGTCTCGATTGGCTGGTGATACTATGGCGAAGCTCAACTTACCGAAACCTGAAGGGGCGGCGTTCCAATCGATTTCGCAGGCTGATCTTCCGCAAGGAAGAAATGGCAAGCACAAGACAATCATCCTGCAGATATTGGACCACTTGGAGAAGCTAGGGCCAAATCGAGCGTTGAAGCTCCCTTTGTCGGAACTTCCTGACACAAAGGAAAATATCCGGTCAGCCCTGAACCGCGCAACGCGGAAGAAGGGCTTGAATGTTGTGACCTCAAGCGACGAGAACTATCTCTATGCTTGGACGCCTGAGGAGAAGTAGCGCGTCAGTGCACGAGCGATAAATGGTCCCTCCTCGTCATCTTCATTACCTGCAATTCTTTCTTTATTTGTCGGTGCTAAACGTCAGCCCACTATTCCGATTTCCTGGACGACCGGACGTGCCGTCCGCTCTTGTCCACGCGCACCGTGTTGTACTCCGCGTTTCTCCTATGCCCGCTTGCGTTCGGTGACATCGCTGGCGGCGCATATATTTACCTTAATAAATAAAATAAAGCAATTTGGAGCACATCTATGCGCCTGGCCGGCCGGCTCAAGCTCGGCTACTACCCGCTTCCGCCCGCCGAGGGCGAAAAGATCCGCAACCTTCTTCAGTTCGACCCTGAGCCAGCGAGCGTGATTGATCCTTGCGCTGGCACCGGCGCCGCATTGCAACAGATCACCAAGGGTGGCAACTGCCGCCTGTACGGCATCGAGCTTGATGCCGCTCGCGCCGCGACGGCCGCAGCCATGGGAATCACCATCATCCAGGGCAGCACGTTCGACACACACAGCAAGGTCGAGCGTTTCTCCCTGCTCTATCTCAATCCGCCGTACGACTCTGAAATCGGCAGTCTCTCGAACCGCCGCATGGAGGAGCTCTTCCTCGA
>CAZLJQ010000101.1:0-7446 GCA_964559875.1 uncultured Acidobacteriaceae bacterium | reverse complement strand
CGCCGCCCACGGTGTGGTGCACGCCCATTTCAAAGGCGAGCTTGAGCTTGGTGCCCACGCCGTCTACGCTGCTAACCAGCACGGGGTCGGTGAACTTTTTCTTGTCCACCTGGAAAAGCCCGCCAAAGCCGCCAATTTCGCTGAGGACACACTTGTTGAACGTGCGGTGCGCAAGATACTTAATTCGCTGCTTGGTGCGATTTGCCTGTTCAATGTCCACGCCAGCATCGGCGTAGGTCAGGCTCTTTTGTTCTATGTCTTCTGCCAAGGCAATCACGTCCGTGGAGGAAAGTTTCGAGGGGTTCCGCGATTCAAGATTGTAGCATTAGCAGGTCAGAATATGCGGTGATGAGCATTGGTTTCCATCGTTTCACACCTTGGTACACCGTACATTTGGTGTGTTGCCCGGCCGAGTATCTAGCTGCATACTGCAAAAGTAAGCTATAAGCCCGAAGCTTCACCAGCCAACGACGCTGGCACCGGTGTATGAAACCATGGCTCATCTAGATTGGATACTTGTTGCATTTGGCGCGGTAGTAGCACTTAGCGGAGGCTGGATACAGCTCCAGCCGGAGCGCATTTACCCGCGCCCCGAACAGCCCTGGCTGGACCAGGTCGCACTCTCGCAGCTCCGCCGCCTGGGTGGCTGCTTCCTGTTCATGGGAGTGTTCTTTACCCTGCAAATGACGGTTGACCTGGCGCGGCTCCCTTGGTGGAGCGGCACTCTGGGCGGCCTGATCCTCTCCATCGCCGCCGTGAGTCTGGTGCAGACCGCAGTGCGCCGCCAACAGAACCACGGCCATCGTGTCGTCCAGCAGGGGCCGATGCCGGAAAAAGTTCTCGAACTAAGCCGTAGAACATCGCGGCGCCCTGTCACGCTATCGGCGGCGGCCCAGTGGCAAGCTGCTCTCAGGCAGCTTGCTGCGCCCAGGGATCGATGACCACCTTTATGCAGTGATCCTCCTTGCCGACAAAGGTTTTGTACATCTCCGGAACCTCTTCCAGCGCCACCCGATGAGTGATCAAAAAGCTGGGATCGATCTCGCCCTTCTGCACCCGCTCTAGCAGAGGTTGCAGATAGCGGATCGTGTGGGTCTGGCCCATGCGCATGGTCAGGCCTTTGCCGAAGGCCGCGCCAAAGGGAAACTTATCGATGAGGCCCGCATAGACTCCTGGCACTGAGACCGTGCCGCCGGGCCGGCAAGCTTGGATGGCCTGACGCAATACATTGGCGCGCTCCACCTGGAGATGTACTTTCTGCTTTGCCGAATCGATGTAATAGTCAGCAGAGTGTCCGTGCGCCTCCAAGCCCACGGCGTCGATGCAGGCGTCAGGGCCCATGCCCCCGGTCAGGGTCTTGAGATCTTCGATCAGATTCTCGGTCTGCGAGTAGTCGAGCGCCTCGGCGCCGGCCTCTTCGGCAAGGCGCAGACGATCGGGAAAGCGGTCGATGGCGATGACGCGTTCGGCGCCCAAGAGTTTGGCGGAGCGGATGGCGAACTGGCCCACCGGTCCGCATCCCCAGACGGCGATGGTTTGCCCCGGCTGAATGTTGCACTGCTCCGCGGCCTGGTATCCGGTGGGGAAGATATCGGAGAGAAACAATACCTTCTCGTCGTCGATGCCCTCGGGAATCTTGATGGGACCGACATCGGCGAAGGGCACGCGCGCATATTGCGCCTGCCCACCGGCGTAGCCTCCGTAGAGGTGCGAGTAGCCGTAGAGCGCAGCTCCGCCATGCCCGTATTGCTCTTCCAACATCCAGGCGTTGGGATTGGTGTTATCGCAGGCCGACCACATGCCATGCTTGCAGAAGAAGCACTGGCCGCAGCAGATGGTGAAGGGAACGACCACGCGGTCGCCGATTCGTAGCTCCTTCACCTCACTGCCCACTTCGACCACGTTGCCCATGAACTCGTGTCCCACGATGTCGCCCTGCTCCATGGTGGGGATGTATCCGTTAAACAGGTGGAGATCTGAGCCGCAGATGGCCGAGCGCGTAATGCGCACGACGCAATCGTGGGGATTCAGGATTCTAGGATCGGGCACATGCTCCACTCGCATATCATGCTTACCGAACCAACAAACTGCTTTCATCGCAAAACCCTCAAATTCATGAAGTGGAAATGGCTTGCTAGCTGACGATGGCCCACGGACGCTCTGGCGAGATGCGGCGCCTGCGTCCGGGCCCGTTGACGGCTTCAACCATGCGCACGAAGGCCGTGCGACGACCATGCGGCTGGCCTTCGGTGGTGGGAATCTCGCCTGCCTCCAGCAACTGCTTCAGCCGCCGCAGGTCTTCGCGAATCTGCACGCCCGGATGGCGCCCGAAGATGCGCGCGCCCACCGCTCCACCACGTCCCGCCGGAGGCGCAAAGTCCATGGCTACGGTGATCTCGCATCCACCGTGGTACTGGCTGGCGGCACGGAACTCCACCGAGCCGCGATTGGGAATCACCGCCCCGGGCAGTGAATGCCAAGTCAGAAAGCGGTTCTGCTCCTCTTCCAGAATCTCCGCATCCCACTCCAGCTCCAAACCCAGCGGAGCACGTGCCACCCAGTGAGAAGCGCGGTCGCCGGTTACCTGCACGTCCTTGAGGTGGGGCATGAATTTCGGCAGGTTTTCAAAGTTACGGAAGAAGCTGAAGACCTCATTTGGCGGGCGGTTGATGGTGGCGCTACGTTCCACGTGAACCGTCTCAGGGCTTACGGCCTTGCGGATTCCGCGGATGGCCAGCAGGCTTCCGGCGGCAGCCAAGGCTGTTCCGCCCGCGCTCTTTCGGCTTACGCCGTAGACGGCCAGCGCTCCTCCGGCCACAATGCTGCCGAGGCTTCCGCCCGTTGCTCTCCACTGTTCCTGCCGGCCATTGTTCCTGCCATGGCTGGGGCCGCGCTCTGCAAGCGTATCGAGCGGATACTTGATCTCCGACATAGTCTGATTGCCTCACGTTGAAGTTTGGGTATCCGAAGTCAGATGCCGGGGTGCCGAGCCGAGTTTACGAGAATCGAGAGTAGAGAGCGGGTGGTCTCCGCCTGGGATCAGAGTGGGATGGGCAAAGGTTGACTGCTGGTGATTTTCACGCATTCGGGGTGCTCTCGGTGTAGGATTCTCCGCATAAAGTCTGGTTTGGGAGGGAAACAGTCATGAGCCCGATTGGTAAGGTCCCGGTTGCCAACGTAAGTCCCGCGCACGATGTACTGAGAGCGGACCGTCACCCCCTTGACCCCATCTTCAAACCCACCAGCGTGGCCCTCGTCGGCGCCAGCGAACGTGCCGGATCAGTGGGCCGCACGGTGCTCTGGAATCTCATCAGCAGCCCCTTCGGGGGCACCATTTACCCGGTCAACCCCAAGCGCAGCAACATCCTGGGGATATGCGCCTATCCATCTCTTCAGGCCTTGCCGGAGGTTCCCGACCTGGTTGTCGTCTGCACTCCGGCCGATGGCGTTCCAAACCTGCTGCGCGAGTGCGTCGAGCTCGGAATCCCTAGCGGCATTGTCATCTCCGCCGGCTTCAAGGAGACCGGTGAGCACGGCAAAGAGCTTGAAAACGAGATCATGCGGATCGTTCAAGGGCGAATGCGCATCGTCGGCCCCAACTGCCTCGGCGTCATGAACCCGGTGCTCGGCCTTAATGCGACCTTCGCCAACTCTATGGCCCGGCCCGGCAGTGTTGCCTTCATCAGCCAGAGCGGCGCACTTTGTACGGCGGTGCTGGACTGGTCCACCCGTGAGAACGTGGGGTTCAGCGGTTTTGTCTCCATCGGCTCTATGCTCGATGTCAACTGGGGCGATCTCATCGACTACTTCGGCAGCGATGCGCGCACCCATTCGATTGTCATCTACATGGAGTCCATTGGCGACGCCAGTTCGTTTCTCTCGGCGGCTCGCGAGGTCTCGCTCTCCAAGCCGATCATCGTCATCAAGGCGGGACGTACGGCTGCCGCTGCCAAGGCGGCTGCCTCACATACCGGCTCGCTCACAGGCTCCGATGACGTTCTGGAAGCGGCCTTCCGCAGGGTTGGCGTGCTGCGCGTCAACTCCATCGCAGAGATCTTTTTCATGACCGAGGTGCTGGCCATGCAGCCACGTCCCAGGGGCAATCGCCTCTGCATTGTGACCAACGCCGGAGGCCCCGGCGTGCTTGCCACCGATGCGCTGATTCAAGGCGGCGGCGAACTGGCTGAACTTTCCGCGGAGAGCATGGCGTCCTTCAACGCGATTCTGCCGTCGGCATGGAGCCACGCCAACCCGGTGGACATTCTGGGCGACGCCGAGCCCGAGCGCTATGCCAAGTCGCTGGAGATCGCATCGAAAGACCCGAGCATTGACGGCATGTTGGTCATCATGACGCCGCAGGGGATGACCAATCCGACGCAAATTGCCGAGCAGCTCAAGCCCTACGCCAAGGGATTGGGTAAGCCGGTGCTCGCCAGTTGGATGGGCGGCGAATCGGTCGTCCAGGGCGAGGGGATTTTGAACCGTGCGGGCATTCCCAGCTTCGACCATCCTGACACGGCGGTGCGCGCTTTCAATTACATGTGGCGCTATTCCTACAATCTGCACGGACTTTACGAGACGCCTTCGCCCAACGCTGCCGCCTTCCATCCCAATCACGCCCGCGCTTCGGAGCTTCTCTCCGCCGCGCGCGGCAGCGGCCGCACCATTCTGACCGAGTACGAATCGAAGAAGCTGCTGGAGTGCTACGGAATTCCCAGCGTGCCCACCGAGATTGCCGAAACCGAAGATGCCGCCCAGATCGCCGCAGCCGCCATCGGATTTCCGGTGGTGCTCAAGCTGCACTCCTTCACCATCACCCACAAAACCGATGTCGGCGGAGTCGCCCTCAACCTGCCCGATGCGGCGAGCGTGCGCAGAGCCTTTAACCAGATTCGCGACAACGTGGAGGCCAAAGCCGGGACAGGACATTTCCAGGGAGTGACGGTGCAGCCCTTCGCCAAGCAGGAGGGCTACGAGCTCATCCTCGGCTCTTCGCTCGACCCGCAGTTCGGTCCTGTGCTGCTCTTCGGCACCGGAGGCCAGCTCGTGGAGGTTTTCGAGGATCGCTCACTGGCATTACCGCCGCTCAACACCACGCTCGCCCGCCGCATGATGGAGCAGACCCGCATCTACAAGGCGCTGAAAGGTGTGCGGGGCCGCAAGTCGGTGGACATGGCGGCGCTGGAAGAGCTGATGGTTCGCTTCAGCGATCTGGTCATTGAAAATCCGGCGATCAAGGAGATCGACATCAACCCAGTGCTTGCCTCTGCCGAGCGGCTGCTGGCGCTGGATGCGCGTGTGGTGGTGCATGACCAAAGCGTGCCTGATGCCCAACTCCCGCACTCTGCCATCCGTCCCTACCCGGCGCGCTATGTTGGGGAGTGGACGATGAAGGACGGTCAGCCGGTCACCATACGTCCCATCCGTCCCGAGGACGAGCCGCTGATGATCGAGTTCCACAAGAAGCTCAGTGAGCGCAGCGTGTACCTGCGCTACTTCCAACCCTTGAAGCTTACGCAACGCACCGCGCACGATCGGCTGACCCGCATCTGCTTCATCGACTACGACCGTGAGATGGCGCTGGTGGTGGAGCGTAAGAAGCCCGACGGCACGCCTGACATCATCGCCGTGGGACGCCTCAGCAAAATCCATGGCCGTCCTGAGGCCGAACTGGCCGCGCTGGTGGAGGATGAATTCCAAGGCAAGGGATTGGGCGTGGAACTCTATCGCCGACTCATCCAGGTGGCACGCGATCAGCATCTGGCCAAGGTTCACTCCAACATGCTGGGAGAAAACAGGGAGATGCAGCACCTGTGCAAGAGGCTTGGCTTCCATCTCAGCGCACCCGACCTGGAGGACAATTTGGTGCTCGCAGAGTTAACGCTGTAGTGAGGAGCAGGGCTGTAAGATCGGTGTGGCAGCCAAGGCATTGTCCGTTATGCTTACCGTGAGCAGCTTCCGATGAAATCACTCCGCACCGCGCTCTGCATCGCGTTTTGTACTGCGTTCTGTGTCGCGCTTCTCTTCGTCCCGATGACGGCGCAGAGTGCGCCGCAAACACAGCCTGCGTCCACGCCATCATTGGCTGCGCCGCCTGCGCACCGCACTCGCGTGGCTCTGGCGCTCTCCGGCGGTGGAAGCCTCGGCCTGGCACACATTGGGGTGCTCAAATATTTTGAGGAGAATCACATTCCGGTCGATGCCATCGCCGGAAGCAGCATGGGTGGCCTGGTTGGTGGTTTCTACTCCACCGGCCACACCCCAGCGCAGATGGAAGCAGCCTTTCACGAAGTGGTGTGGGAGGAGATGCTGCGCGTGCAGTCGCGCTACGAGGATCTGCCAATTCAGGCGCGGCAGGATCGCGCCCACTACCCCGGAGACTACGTTCTTCGTCTCGGGCATGGTCTTTCGCTTCCGGCTGGATTGAGCACGGCGGAGCCGCTCGATCTGTTTCTCTCGCGCCAGCTCCTTGCCTACTCAACGGTGGAAGATTTTGATGAGCTGCCCACGCCGTTCCGCTGCGTCGCCACAGAGCTGGAAACCGGCAAGGCATATGTTTTTCGCCGAGGCAATCTCGCTCGCGCACTGCGCGCCACCATGGCCGTGCCCGGAATCTTCACGCCGGTGGAGTGGGAGGGGCACATCCTGGTCGACGGCGGATTGGTAGACAATCTGCCCACCGATGTGGCTCGCCAGATGGGTGCCGACGTGGTGGTTGCGGTTCACTTCGCGACTCCGGTGCCGCCCGCGCGCCAGCTTCAGTCGCTGCCCAACGTGCTAACCCAAGCAGTCTCCGTAGCTATCTCGGTCACCGAGCGCGACAACCTGCGCGACGCAGACCTGGTGCTAGCACCCTCGCTGGTCGGCATCGGCGGCATCGACTTCAATCATGCTCACGAGCTGATTGAGCGCGGCTACCAGGCAGCGGCGCAAAAGGAGCGCTTTCTGGCCACGCTCGCCTTAAACGATGAAGACTGGGCCGCCTACCTCGCCGAGCGCCGCAGCCGCATGAAACCGGCTCCGGAGCAGGCGACGCGCTTGGTCGCGCACTCCAGCAACTCTGCGCTAGCCCGCCACGCACAAGCCGAGTTCGACCGCGCCATAAACTCAGAAGCCCCGCCGTCACTGGATGAGATCGAGCATGAGCTCTCCACGCTGGTTGCTGCCACGGCCCTGCCCGGCGCCTTCTACGGATTGTCACCGTCTCAGCCTGCCATACTCAACGCGGACCTGGAGCCGCGTACCGGCAGCCAGTTCTTCATCCGTCCCTCGCTGGAACTGGCCGTCGCCAATGGCGAGCCTACTCGCGGCACACTCCACGGCTTTGCTGTCTGGCTCCCGCAACAGCAGTATCGCGCCAGCTACCGGGTGCATTTTGCCGTGGGTTACAGCCCGCAGCTTACCGCCGAGCACGACCATCCGATGGGAGCCACCCAGTGGTTCTGG
>CAZLJQ010000100.1:0-7837 GCA_964559875.1 uncultured Acidobacteriaceae bacterium | reverse complement strand
CAAACTCGCCGGCCTCCCCAAACCTACAGGTTGCGTCTAGAGAGAGACAAAGATGTTCGCACATACGGCCATTCTCGACGAGTGGTTTGACAAGACGATCGCAATCTATCCCGAGCAAGCCCAGGGCTCGATTTCGCGGAGCGGGGAGCGCTTCCGAAATCCTGTGGGATTCATGTTGCGCGAGTCGTTGGCCAAGCTGCTCGAAGAACTCGCAGGAGAAATGGATGTGGTGCGCACAGGAGATGCGGTGGGGGAGATTGTCAGGCTGCGAGCGGTACAGGACTGCGCTCCGTCGGAGGCGGTCGGCTTCGTTTTCTTGCTGCGACAGATCGTTCGAGCACATCACGCGGAAGCCGAATTCGCCGACATGGAGAGTCGCATCGACAAGTTGGCGTTACTGACGTTTGACCAGTATATGAAGTGCCGCGAAGACCTCGCCTTGGTGCGCATCAATGAGGCGAAGCGCGCATTGAGCGTCCGGCACATGAGGGACGATCTATGAAGGCGGTGTATGCACTCATCGTGGTCGTGGCGCTGACAGGCGCGGGGCTCGCCAGCGGTGCTTCCGCTGCGCTTCGCGGACCGCTGGGCGTCATTGTTCCTTATACCGCATGCGTGATTTTGCTGGCGGGCATCTGCCTGCGCGTGTGGCGTTGGGCGGCGACGCCGGTACCCTTTCGAATTCCGACAACCTGCGGGCAGCAGAAATCGCTTTCTTGGATTCCTTCTGCGCCCCTGGAAAATCCTTCGAGCGGGATTGCAGCTGCATCGCGGCTTGGGTTGGAGATACTACTGTTCCGATCGCTTTTCCGCAACACCCGCTATGAAGTTTCAGAGGGGCGAGCGATTTTCGGCGACAGCAAATTGTTGTGGCTGGGTGCGATGGCTTTCCATTGGTCCATGCTGCTGATTCTGCTGCGGCACTTGCGGTTGTTCATTGAACCGGTTCCGGCATTCGTACTTATGCTGCAGCGCGTCGATGGCTTCTTCCAGATCGGCGTCCCTGAACTCTATCTAAGCGATATTGCTTTTACTGCCGGACTTCTCTACCTCCTGTGGAGACGTTTCGGTAACCCGTTGGTTCGCTACATTTCTCAGGTCACGGATTACCTTGCTCTTTTCCTGCTGCTCGGAGTCGCCGTTACCGGCATGATGATGCGGCATGTGACCAAGGTCGATGTCGCCGCCATCAAGCAGTTTGCGCTTGGCCTGGTGACATTCTCGCCGGTCATGCCGCTAACAGTCGGCGCGCTCTTCTTTGCCCACCTCTTCTTGGTCAGCGCACTTGCTGCCTATTTTCCATTCAGCAAGCTGATGCATGTGGCTGGTGTGTTCCTGAGCCCGACCCGCAACCTGGCGAATAACAGCCGTATGGTTCGGCATGTGAACCCGTGGAATTATCCGGTAAAGAAACACACTTACACCGAATGGGAAGAAGAGTATCGCGACAAACTCATAGCTGCAGATATCCCGATGGAGACTCCTGATGTCAGAGCCGCTCATACAGATTGAACAGAATCAGATCTCCGGCGACTGGACAGCCGTTAAGCCCGAGTTTCGCAAGGGGACCTATTGCTACAGCGCGGGAGCAAAGAGCGTCCAGTACCTCGGGCTCCCAAATCCGCGCGAGTGGCAGCCTTTCGACCAGGACTGGAAGCTGCCCGCCGATTGGAAGCAGATCATCCTCGACGGCTTCAAGGAGCGATTAGGCCGCTTCCGCTCGCTACGGTTGTTCATGGATATCTGTGTTCGCTGTGGGGCCTGCGCCGACAAGTGCCACTTCTATATCGGTTCCGGTGATCCGAAGAATATGCCGGTTCTGCGCGCGGAACTGATGCGCTCGATTTACCGGCGATATTTTACGACTGCTGGCCGCCTCTTTGGATCGCTGGCTGGCGGCCGTGAACTTACCGAAGACGTGATTAAGGAGTGGTTCTACTACTTCTACCAGTGTACGGAGTGCCGTCGCTGTTCTGTCTTCTGTCCTTACGGGATCGATACCGCCGAAATCACTATGATCGGCCGCGAGCTTCTGAACCTGATCGGCGTCAATATCAACTGGATCACCGAACCGGCCGCCAACTGCTACCGGGTAGGCAATCATCTTGGCATTCAGCCGCATGGTTTTAAGGACAGTCTGGAGTTTGCAGCCGACGAGTTGGAGGAGATCACCGGCATTCGCGTTGACGTGCCGATTGCGAAAAAGGGAGCCGAGATTCTCTTCGTCACACCCTCCGCCGACTACTTTGGCACGCCGCACTATTACACGTTGCTCGGCTACATGGCGCTCTTCCATGAGATCGGATTGGACTACACCTTCAGCGCGTACGCAAGCGAAGGCGGTAACTTCGGTTTATTCAGCTCCCATGAAATGATGAAGCGGCTGAACTCGAAAATCTACGACGAAGCTAAGCGTCTTGGAGTGAAATGGATTCTGGGCGGCGAGTGCGGCCATATGTGGCGCGTCATTCACCAATACATGGATACGATGAACGGCCCGGCGGACTTTCTTGAGGTGCCGGTCTCGCCCATAACCGGAACGCGCTTCGACCACACGAAGTCCACCAAGATGCTGCACATTGCCGAGTTCACTGCGGATCTGATCCATAACGGCAAGCTCAAGCTCGATCCAAGCCGCAATGACAAATGGAAGGTTACCTATCACGATTCATGCAATCCAGCGCGTGGCATGGGGTTGTTGGAAGAGCCTCGCTACATCCTGAAGAATGTTTGTAACCACTTTCACGAGATGCCCGCGGAGACCATTCGGGAGCAGACATTCTGTTGCGGAAGCGGCTCCGGACTGGGTACGGATGAAAACCTTGAGATGAGGCTTCGCGGCGGCTTTCCGCGAGCAAACGCCGTGCGCTATGTCAAGGAGAAGCACGGGGTGAATCTGCTGACCTGCATCTGCGCGATCGACAAGGCAACGTTGCCAACCTTGCTGGAGTACTGGGTGCCAGGCGTAGAGGTGGCCGGAGTCCACGAGTTGCTGGGCAATGCTTTGGTGATGCGGGGCGAAAAAGAGCGAGTGACAAACTTGCGCGGAGAACCACTCGCCGCGGAAGTAAGCGCAGAAAACGCGCCGGCTGAGAATTCCAATGGGTCGGAGGCAATCCATGCGTGAGCGGATTCTGATTCTCGGTGGAGTCGCGATTTTCCTCGTGCTGTTCACCTATCCGTTATGGCATGCGGCGGCTGTCTCCACCCGGGCAAAGCCCCCGCAACTGGAACTTCCTGCGGAAGCCCGCGAATGCGTTGCTCCAATTCCATACATGCGCAGGGCTCACATGCAGTTGCTGATTGACTGGCGCGAGAACGCAGTGCGCCACGGTCTGCGCCGGGTGCATGCCGCCAACGGAAAAGAGTACGATGCGAGCCTTACGCATACTTGCTTAGGGTGCCATTCGCGAAGCAATTTTTGCGACAAGTGCCATAGCTACTCCGGGGTATCCGCGCCCTCCTGCTGGCAATGCCACAACGAATCAAAGGTGATCCCCGGGAGGATGCAATGACGATCACTCGAAAACAGTTCCTCAAGTTCGCTGCGGCGTCGTTGGTGGGTGCTGCGGGTGCCAAGTTGGTAAGTGGCGCCGAGGTCGTAAAGCAAGCAGCCGCCTCCAAGAATGGCAAGCGCTGGGCGATGGCGGTCGACTTCCAAAAGTGCCGTTGGGACCAAGGCTGCAACCAGTGCAGTGCAGCTTGTAATCGCGCCCACAATGTGCCGGATATTCCAGACAAGGCGCACGAAGTGAAGTGGATCTGGAAAGAGAAATACCAGACCGTCTTTCGTCAGCAGTCGGAGGTGGTGAATCCCGCGCTCACCAGCCACCCGCTGTCGCTACTCTGCAACCATTGTTCTTCTCCTGCTTGCACCAAGGTGTGTCCGACCGGGGCTACCTGGAAGCAAGAGGACGGTGTCGTGATGATGGATTGGCATCGTTGCATTGGCTGCCGCTATTGCATGGCGGCTTGTCCTTATGGCTCTCGCAGTTTCAATTTTGTCGATCCACGTCCTTATGTTGCAAACATCAATCCCGACTTTCCAACGCGGACCAAAGGAGTGGTGGAGAAGTGCAACTTTTGCAACGAACGGCTGGCCAAGGGACAAATACCAGCCTGTGTTGAAGGTTGCAGTGAGCGAGCGCTGACCTTTGGCGACCAGAACGATCCGGCCTCGGAGATTCGCCGCGTCCTTGCGTCGCGGTACGCCATCCAGCGGCAGCCGGAGTTGGGGACGGGACCGTCCGTTTACTACCTGATCTAAGGTGAGGGATTCATGTTCGAAAAAGCATTGGTCGGAAGCCGAAGATACTGGCTGTGGGTTTCAGCATTGCTTGTCCTCATCGCCATTGGTGCAATCTTTTACCTGCGCCAACTCACCTACGGACTCGGTGTAACCGGGCTCTCGCGCGATGTGACTTGGGGACTGTATATCTCGCAGTTCACGTTTTTCGTCGGCGTTGCAGCTTCTGCGGTCATGGTGGTGCTGCCCTATTACCTGCACGACTACAAACAGTTCGGTAAGATCACGATTCTCGGCGAACTGCTTGCGGTAGCGGCCGTAACCATGTGCATGCTGTTCATCTTTGTTGACATGGGACAGCCTGCCCGTGTCATGAACGTGCTGCTGCATCCTACGCCTCACTCGATGATGTTCTGGGACATGATCTCGCTCAACGGCTATCTGCTGCTGAATGGGGTGATCGCTTTTGCTACGCTGAGTTCGGAAAAGAAAGGCATTGCCACGCCTCATTGGGTAAAACCCTTCATCTATCTTTCGATTCCCTGGGCAGTCAGCATTCATACGGTTACCGCGTTCTTGTATAGCGGCCTTGCCTCGCGTCCATTCTGGATGACGGCGGTACTGGCGCCGCGGTTCCTGGCCTCGGCATTTGCCTCGGGCCCCGCGTTGCTGATCCTGCTCATCCTTGTGCTTCGTCGAACTACCGGGTACGACCCGGGCGAGACGGCGCTAGGCAAACTGAAGACCATTATGACCTACGCCGCCACCATCAGCGTGTTCTTCGTTTTGATGGAACTGTTTACCGCTTTTTACAGCGGCATCCCGGAACATCGTGAGCACTTTGAGTTTCTGTATGTGGGGCTGGACGGACAAAACGGTTTAGTTCCGTGGATGTGGATTTCCACTATTCTTATGGTCGCGGCACTGGCGATGCTGTATTCGCAGCGTGCAGGGAAGAAGATTCTTGCGGCTTCATGTGTCTGTATTTTCATCTCACTCTGGATTGAGAAAGGAATGGGGCTAATCATTGGCGGACTGATCCCGTCCGCCTTGGGAATCGTAACGAAATATCAGCCCACGATGCCGGAATGGGGTATTGTGATAGGCATCTGGTCGATTGGCACGCTGATGGTTACTGTGTTTTACAAGATTACTGTAGGAGTTCGGTCAATTTCGTAATTCGTTCGCAAGAGGTGATTTATGGTTAGTGCTACGTCGGAAGGTGTATCGACGAATACGCTGGCTAAATCCGCTCAAACGGTAGCAGCTCCGCCGGGTTCTCAATCGGCGCCGCGACTCACCGAAGACTGGCTGGCGGTGTGTATTGGCCTGCTCGTTTTTCTGCTCTCACTTACGCTCCTGTTCGGAGTGGATTCGCTAGGCTGGGGCGTTACTAACGCACTCTGGCTTGACCCTAGGAAGTCTCTTGCCCCGGCTTCCAAGGCTTACGCACATTTACCTGCGCTACTTTCTTTACTGGGAACTTATCTGTTCACGTTAGTGATCTTGCTTATCGGTGCAAAGGGTCTGGGGGCAGACCTGAAGAAATTTGCCAAAGGATTTACCGCGGTATTTGCGTTCAGCTATGCCTGCTGGTTCATGGGTAGCTGGGCGTACATTGCGGCGACTCCCAATGCGCGAGCGGGCTTCAAGATTGGCTGGTCGCTGAACCTGACCAATGAGTCCGGATTCATTATCGCGCTGCTCGGCGGGCTCGTAATTGGCAACTTCATGCCGAACCTCGCAGCGAAGATGAAGGAAGCGGTTCGCCCCGAACTATACATCAAGACCGCCATTGTGATTCTCGGCGGGTTTCTTGGCATGACCGTACTTGGCCAAAGATCTCTGGCGGGCGCAATGCTGTTTCAGGGCGCCTGTTCTATCATCATTGCTTACCTGATCTTCTGGCCGATCGTCTATTATGTGGCGCGGCGCTACTTCGGCTTTAGCCGTGAATGGGCGGCGCCGTTGGCGTCGGGCATTTCGATCTGCGGTGTCTCGGCGGCAATTGCCACCGGCGGTGCCATCCGGGCGCGTCCTATCGTCCCGGTAATGGTTTCATCGCTGGTCGTCATCTTCTCCGTCGTCGAGTTGCTGTTTCTTCCGTTCGTGGCGCAGCACTTCCTGTATCACCAGCCGTTGGTGGCTGGCGCGTGGATGGCTCTGTCAGTGAAGACCGACGGTGCGGCAGTAGCCAGCGGCGCCATTGCCGATGCGCTCATCCGAGCCAAGGCTTCCTCGGTACTGGGGTTGATTTTCCAGCCAGGCTGGGTCATGAGCACTGCAGCGACGGTCAAGGTATTTATCGATGTCATGATCGGCGTGTGGGCGTTTGTGTTGGCCTGCGTGTGGTCCACCAAGTTTGACCGCAAGGAAGGAGCACCACCTGTAAAAGCGAGAGAAATCTGGCAGCGCTTCCCGAAATTCGTTCTTGGGTACGTTGCGACTTTCCTCCTGGTATTGCTCATCGGCTTTCTCGCGCCCGGCACCACCGACAAGGTGAAGGCTGCAATGGGAGAGGCAAACGTATTTCGTGGCCTGTTCTTTGTCATGACGTTCTTCAGCATTGGGGTTGTCTCCAACTTCCGCAAACTGTGGGAAGAGGGAATCGGCCGGCTGGCTGCGGTATACGCGGTCTGCTTGTTCGGCTACATAATCTGGGTCGGCCTTGGTATTTCGTGGATCTTCTTCCATGGAATGATGCCGCCGTTGGTGAGGTGATCTATGGCAACACCGAAAATGTCTCCGCAACCTTCGCAGCCGCGGTTCTCCGAAGAGATCCGTAAGATGGAATACGAACCGCTGAATTCCGTTGAGATGAAGCTGATTTGGTACACGTTCTTCAGCGGAGTTGGATTGCTGATTCTGCTGGTGGGGATTAGCAAGATATTCATTCACTAATTGCTACTCTATGTATCAAGGAGTTTGCGCCCACCCCTAGCAGTATCCACTGATGGGGGTGGGCGCAAATACCGCACGCCCTTGGAATCGGGTGCACCAGAAGAGCAGCTTTATAGGTTACGGATCAGAAGAGGTCGATTGGGGTGGGTAGTGGGACTCGAACCCACTAAGTCCTCGATAAATCAATAACTTAGATGACGCGAGAGGCAGTCTCGTGATCTCAAAAACCGGGGGATGACGACTAATCGGACCCCCAACGGACCCTCGAAACTCTGTGGCAATATAGGCGGTCAGCGGCATGATTGGCATTCTACCAGCACCCCCATCTATGTTCTTGCCGTGTGCGACCTGCGGCGATTGCCGGACTGGGTTAGGGGGCCGGCGTCCATCGTCGTGATACCCGCAAGCGCGACCGGCGCCCGGTCAGGAAACTGAGCGACAAGGGACAAGCTTCCGCCCATAGCTTCGACGGCACGGCGTAGGGTTGAGATGTGCATATCGGTGCGCTTTTCGATCTCTGAGATCTGCTTTTGCGCGATGCCGAGACGTTTGGCCATGCGCACCTGCGTCAGCTTGCGCGCTTGGCGCAGCTCGTGCAGCGTCATTTCCTCTGCGATCAGTACAGCGGCACGCGCCTCGACCTTCTTGCGGCGAGCGGGGCTGAGCTTCTTAATGACGTCATCCACATTT
>CAZLJQ010000099.1:0-7851 GCA_964559875.1 uncultured Acidobacteriaceae bacterium | reverse complement strand
GCCAATGCAGAAAGATGTTGAGGGTGTACGTCGTCCCGTATCGAAGCATCTCGATTGAGACAAGAGACGCGGCTGATACGTCGGCGTGAACCGTATTTGGCATTGCCAACGTGACAGGTCTGGCAAAGAACGTCGGATCACCGGCTAGGGGCAAGAAACCACAATAGTGCCCGATGCTGGCAGTTGCTCCGCCTGACTCCTCAGCGCACAACACGAAGCGCCGATGAGTCGAGGAGAAGTCTACTTTCATACGCACGCGTGCCACGATACACAAACATCGAAAGAGCGATGAAAGAGAGACTCAGCAGAATTAGTGTCTTGGCAGAAACAAGATGCCGCTGCAACATCTGTGCCGACACTGGCGCGAGCAGGGTGATAACCAAAGCTCCCGGGCCCAGGACGAGACCCGCATCAATCGCACGATAGCCGTAAAGCGATTGCAACATCTGCGGAATCATCGTGGTCGTGCCGAAGAGCCCGATACCGAAAACAAAAAAGAGCACACTCGCGATGGCAAAATTTCGGTTTGCTAATAATCGAAAGTCGATTACAGGTTCCTTCACACGCAGTTCCCACCACACAGTGGCTGTCCATCCAAGCAGGGCGATGATAAGCAAGGTTGTAATCAGTTCGCTGCCAAACCAGTCATCTATTTGTCCGCGATCTAGTGCTATTTCAAGAGCAGCTGAAGCCAGCGTAATGAGTACAATTCCGATGCCATCGACAGACATTCTGCCCTGGGCGTGATCCGCCATGCGCTGCCGTGTGAATACTGGAGGATCGTGGACCAGTTTGTCTGAGAGATACAGCGAAACGAAGCCTACCGGCACGTTTATAAAGAAAATCCAGCGCCAACTGTAGTTATCGGTGATCCATCCGCCAAGGACGGGACCAACGGCAGGAGCTGTAACGATGACGACGGTGAAGAGCGCAAATGCAGCCGCACGCTTGGCGGGCGGGAACGTATCGACAAGGATTGCTTGCGCAACCGGAGCGAGACCACCACCGCCAACCCCTTGCAGGACGCGAAAGGCCAGCATGAATCCAAGTGATGGAGCGAGGCCGCAGAAGAGCGATGACACGGTAAAGAGCACGACGCAGAGCAGATAGTACTTTTTTCGTCCCATCAGTCGGCTAAACCACGCCGTCATCGGCAATACCACGGCGTTGGCTACCAAGTAGGTAGTCAGTATCCAGGTCACTTCATCGTAGCTGCGCCCTAGACCGCCGCCAATGTAGGGGAGCGCGACGTTCGCGATCGAGGTGTCCAGCAACTCCATAAACGCAGCGATCGTCACGGTGACTGCGATAAACCAGGGATTCACCGTACTGTGCGCCACTCCTAGAGTGTCCGCGTTTCTCGTCATCACTTCGTCAGCCATCGTGATTCCCCAGTTCGAGACCGGAATGGTGCGCACTCATCGCACGCGTACGCTGGCCTCCACGGACATACCGGGACGCAACTGATGCTGCGAGTCCTGATCGTTGTTGATGCGAACACGAATTGGAAAACGCTGCACGATCTTTACGTAGTTGCCAGTGGCATTTTCTGGGGGAAAGAGACTGAAAAGTGGCCCAGCTGCTCCCGCCATATCATCTACAACACCTTTGTAGTCGCGGCCGAACGTATCTACATGAATCGTTACAGCCTGTCCGGGACGCATCAGGCGCAACTGTGTTTCCTTGAAATTTGCGGTGACCCATACGTCATCGATTGGCACCACTGTAAGGAGAGTTTGCCCGGGTTGCACGCGATGACCAACTTCAACTGTCTTGTGGCCAACTACGCCGCTTACCGGCGCGTATATCTTTGTGTAGCTAAGATTGAGTTCGGCGGTATGTAAATCTGCGCGTGCTTGATCCACTGCGCCCTGTGCTGAATCAGAATGCGCACGAGCATCCGCCGCTTGCTGAGGTGCAGTAAGTGCCCCAGCAATTTGCGCGTCGCGCTGCAGCACCAGGCTGCGTAACTGTGCAATTCTTTTTTGCGCAGCGGCGACTGCGGCGCGATCAGACAGGAGCGTCTGCGCCGTCGACTCAGCTTCGGTTTCTCTTGCGTCGAAGAAGGAGCGCGAGATCTCGCGCTTCTCGACGAGGGCTGCATAGCGCGACCGGTCACGCTCCGCTCGCGCGGCCACGGCTTCATCCATCTGCACCCGATGCAGTGCCGCTGTGAGTTCGGCCTGGGCAGCAGCGACGCTCTCTGTAGCCTCCTGGCGGGCAGCTTCGGCTGAATGGAGCTGGCTGAAAGCAGATGCTTCGGTGATCGGCACCTGTAAACTCGCGGCACGGGCTTCCGCCTCTTTCGTCTCAAGGTTCGCTTTTGCGTGCTCCAGTGCCGCTTCGTAGTCGCTTGGGTCAAGTTCCAGAAGCAGCGTGCCTGCCGCCACGTAGCGGGCGTTTTCCACTTGCGGATTGACAGCCGTAACGGTTCCGCCGATGCGCGTACTGAGTTGCGCAAAATGGCCATCCACCTGAGCATCATCGGTTGTTTCATAATGCCGAGCATCGAGCAAATAGATCAAGCCGCCCGCAAGAACTGCCACAAGAACAACTGCCAACAGCTTTTTCAAATGCTTCGATTTATCTGATGCGCTCTGGCCAATTTCTGGGGAGAACTCTTCCTGACGCTCTTCTACGTTTCTTGACGTACTCATGTAAATCTCCTGGGATGTGCGCAGCTTACTGGTCACTGAAGAGCGCCGACAGACGCGCCTCTGACGAGCCGAGGGCGCGGGCCAGCGAAATTTTGGCTACGTTGAACGAGAATAGGCTAGCGACATAGTTTTGCTGTGCGGACACTACTGCCTCCAGTGCCTGCAACACTTCCAGATAATTGGTGACTCCGTTGCTGTAGCGATCCTGTGATTGAGTGAGTGCGCGGCGAGCTAAGATCTTGTTTTCTGCTGCCACTTTGACTGCGGAGTCAGAGGCCTTCAGGTCCAATAGGGCGACGCGGACATCATACTCAATGCGCCCCTCAAGATCGCGGTATTCCGCACGCCGCTGCAGCAAGGTAGCTTCGGCAAGATGTACGTCGGAACGAATGCGCCCGCTTGTGAACAGCGGCACGGACACTTCTCCGCTGACTAAATAGACCTGATTGAAATTTGCTGAATTTACGCCTCCGGCACCATAGCTTGCCTCAAATGAGATGGCTGGTAGGCGTTGTGCTTGCGCCGCTTTAACGCTAAGTTCTGCGGCTGATACACTCTGCTTCAGGCTAGCCAGATCGGAGCGCGTCTGTGCGGCTCGCGTTGCGTATTCATCTTGTTCCGGCAAAGGCACGTAGTCGTAGCCACGGCTTGGCGTCCACCTCTGCTCAAGAGGAATCCCGGTGATGCGATCAAGTGTTAGTTTATCTTTCTCAAGATCGTTCGTAGCATCAACCACACGCTGCTCAGCGGTGTGCAGTTCCACGTGCGCCCGCAGAGCATCAATCTCGGGCGAGACTTCCGACTGGTATTGGTGGGCCACTTGGGAGTCAAGTTCTCTTGCGGACTCTAGTGCGGCTTTCATAGTTGCCAGTCGCGCCTCGCTGGCGACGACCTGGAAGTACGCCGCACCAACGGCGAAGACAACTACGTCACGCGCGTCCTTGGTGTTCAGTACAGATGCAGCTTCAAGCGCTCTCTGAGCCTTGTACTTGTCGAGCAGCTCCATGTTGAAGAGTGCTGATTGCGCAACTACGCGCGCCTCCGAATACCCGAATCCTCCACTCGTGGGCGGCAACTGGATGCCCGCGAGCCTAATACCCAATTCTTTGTAGCTTAGTTGCTGATACGTTTGCTGCGCGTGCGCAGAGATCTGCGGCAAGAGGGCGGCCAATGCGCCTCCGCGCTGTGCCCGTACAGCAGCGTCTGCCTGCTGGCTGTCAATCAGCCCGAGGTTGAAACGGAGCCCGCGCATAACCACGTCACCCAAGCTGAGCTTCAGTTCTTCCTGGTTGACATTGCCGTCGGGCATGCTGCCGAGATAAGGATTCAGCGCCTGCGCCGCACGTGCGCTGGGATTGGCTGTTTCTGTCGCGGGATTGATAGGACGCGGAGTTGTGATGGACCCGAGCGGGGCGGTTGCACCATTCGTCTCAGATACCTGCGCGGTAGCGCTGACGGACAAAACAAGGACAATTACCGTTGTCGCCGCAGCCTGAACTGTACTGCACTTCTTCACTCGAAATTCTCCCGAGCCCCACTGACGAGGCATAAACAGTAAGATGATACATATCATGAATGGGATTCGCAAATATGACATGCATCATATAAACTAGGCGTTGTGGGAGGTCGAAATGAAAGTGGACAGGGGAACGATGGCGGCCCATCGCGAACAAATCATTGTAGCCGCGGCCGCGAGATTTCGGCAGCTGGGCTTCGACGGCATCAGCGTCGCGGATCTAATGCGAGAAGCGGGGCTTACTCACGGCGGCTTCTATGGACATTTCGCGTCCAAGGAAGAGCTCATGGCCCTGGCCGCCGAACGAGCGATGGCCGATAGCCTCGCGAAATGGAAGAAAGTAATCGAACAGGCTCCGACAGAACCATTGAGAGCTCTTGCAAAGAGTTATTTGTCTGAGCGTCATCATGACCATCCCGATAAAGGATGTTTGTTCGCGGCCCTTGGCAGCGAGCTTTCTCGTCAGCCAAAGTCCGTTAAGGAAATAGTGACCCAAGGCGAAAAGCGAGCATTTGACATGCTCGTAGAGATCGTTCCCGGAAAGACCAAGGCCGAGCGCAAACGAAAGGCGATTGCGGCGTTTGCGAGGATGATCGGAGGAATGGTGCTCGCCCGTTGCGTTTCCGACCTGCAGCTTCGTCAAGAGATTTTCGATAGCTGCGTAGAGGAAATTGATTCAGCGTGAGAAAGGAAGGACTGCCTCGGTTTCTTTCGCCCCAGTCAAACTGATGGCAGGATGTCTGCGCATTAGGCAACGAGAGTTTGATCACGCCTAGTGAAACTACCGTTGGCAGAGGGAGGCCAGCAGTCTTCCTGGGATCGGGGGTGTGCTCCGGTTCGCGGAGATGGTTGACCGGCGCATCAGCCTCAATCGTAGCTAAGTTCTGGATCCGAGTGGTTCCGTGGACAGTCTTTGGCAGTTCGGCGAGCGCTCCAGGAGAGCCTTGAGCAGATCGTAGCGGGTTCGAACGCCGAGCTTGTCGTAGATCAGAACGACGCGGTTCTTGATCACTTGGGGTGTTGTGCCAAGTTGAACCGCAATCTGCTTGCTCTGCATACCTTCGAGCAGCAGGGCCGTCAGGGACCTCTCCTTTAGCGTCAGTAAACCCCAGAGTTCTTGGCGAGACGATGCGCCGACCTCGTAATTCTCCAGCGGCTGAATCCACATCCGTCGCTCTCGCAATGCGGAAATACACTCGGTCAGATCAGCCGCTTTTGCGGTCCTGAACATGATTCCGCGAATCATGGGTTGAGCCAGGAGACGCAGATACTCATCTTTACGTTCGGAAATCCAAACCACGGAGCAAGAATGCTTCCGTGCGAGCCTCATTGTTTCTGATCGCAGCGATACCTGCCCGAGAAACAGGGTCGCGCCTGGGTTGTTGGCTATGCCGCGTATCAGTTCAGATTCGGTGGCGCAGTCCACTACCTGTATAGATTCTGGGAGAAGCCGGCTAAGCCTGCTTGAAATCGACGCCTGGTAGAGCGATTGGCGGTCAAATATGAGGATGGCTACCACTTAGACCTCACCCGAAGTTCATAGAATGTGCAATCTACCGAATGCCGCAGTCCTCCTTCCGACAGAAATGATGTCGGCGCGGTCGGCGATCACAATGATCGCAAGCAGAATAGAACACGGGACTGACAATGCACAGGGAAAATATTGTCCACATGGACACTTCACTGCGAGGAATCTGGAAGATCAATACATGTCCTTCGGCGTCTAGGGCAATCCACCCAATTGGGGGAGAGCCGCCCACCAGACGACTGCCGCAGTGCCTTGGATCCACCTCGGTCGCGGCCAATCTTGGACCACTCATCATCAGAGAGGCTCCCTGTCTGACCGTTCGCCGCGGCGCTCCGACATGAAAGTCTACCGCGCAATTGTCTGCTTTTTTCACAGCCACAGTATATGCCATAATGTCATATTGTTACTATGACTACTATATTTTTACACGACTCGGACCCGATTGTGGTGACTCCTGATCTTTTGAAGCGAATGGCGTGGGGAACACATTTCCAAGGGCCCCAGCGGCAGATCGTAAGTTACGATATCTACCTCCACGGGCTACGCAGGTGCAAAGGGGAGTTACTCGAGTGCGGGCATATCGTGGTTCCGAGTGACGGATCTCGGCACGAACGCAGGCGCTGCCCTCTGTGCCATAAGCTCCGCACCCGATGCGCTCTTTGAGCAGCATCGGGCATGTAATCACAGCAAGTGTTGTGGGCTGGTCGTCAGGACTCCGGAAGGACGCATGCAACATGGGGCTGCTCGATGCGTGAACGGCCCCAGGTCGCTGCTAGTTTACGATGATTGTAGCTTTCTTGACTTGACCAACAGAAGCGAATTTGTTCTGGACCGCGTAGTAATTGACCAATACCCGGACAGCTTCGCTTCGATTATTCGAACTGAAGAGATGCTTTGCGTAGATGAGCAGCAGAGCATTCTCTTCGGGAGTCCAGTCGAGCCGAAGCTGCGAGAAGCGTTGTCCGCTCTCAAACGCGAGATTCGTCCAGACCTCCTGGTAAAACTTCGTGATGTCCGCCAGTTTGATCTTCTTCTCGAGGGCGAGCCTGACGATCATTCTTGCGGCATCCATCTTGCTCAGATGAAGTTTTTGCCTGATCTTCTCAAGCAGTGTGACCGTCAGGTCGTCCAGAGAGGTACACGCCTTGACGAGCGTAGGGGCGTTTGGATTCTTGGTTCGAGGCATAGTGGCACTTCCTTGCCGGTTTCTTTCTTGTTGGATCATACAATGGATATGATGACTAGTCTATAAAGACCCGGTTATTCTCTGGAGTCAGCGGCCCATTGGGGGGATTCATGGGCGCGCAGTCTGTCGCTTAGGTATTGCTGAAACTATAAATCCCACGCCTCCGTAGGTGGCCTGATCTCGTTTGCGATCGGCAGGGTCTGCAGAACGTCTAAATCGGAAAGCCGTACCAGCGTGCTCATCAGCTGCAGCAGGTGGATTTCGTCGGAGGTCAGATGTAGCGTCTCCTTCGACCAAAGGGCCTGTAGCCTGGCAACGAGTGGCGTGATTAGCTCCTCACGCTTCTCTTGAATGGTCAGTAGTTCAGTTTTTTGTTTGGCAGAGCCCGGATGTCGCGCAACCGGGCGAAGCGGTTCAGTCCTGCTCATTACGAGATTTCCCCTTTCCGCGAATCTGCCTGTACCGGATGAAAGGATTCACGTGCTGCAATTGTAGACAGGAGATGAATGCCTTGTAAGTTACCCGCGTAACGGGAAGCGATAAAATCACGAGATAATTCAGTATCGCGCTGCAATGCTACGTTGTTGCGTAAACGGCGCGTCATCTGCCTGGCGACCAGCCGCACGGACGCTCGACTGTGTTTGAGAGTCTTTCTTAACTGCTTTGCGACCTGACCGATCTTCGGAATAAGTCCAAAGCGGGGCGAAGTTTGCTCAATCCTACGCACAATATTGGGGAGTGAAATCGGCGCTTTGAGCAAACACACCGTCAGCGTGCCGCGAAGACGGAATCGGCGTGCAGACGTACTATTCGGTAGCGCAAAGACTACGGCGGCTTAGAGATTACTTGCGGGGAGCCCTTGGTCAATTCTTGCTAGGAATGATTGTGGACTTCTTGACCTGACCAACGACGGCGAATTTGTTCTGGACTGCGTAGTAGGTGATCAATACCCGCACGGCCTCGC
>CAZLJQ010000098.1:0-8227 GCA_964559875.1 uncultured Acidobacteriaceae bacterium | reverse complement strand
GTTTTCTGCTCTCGTGCTAACACTGGGAACTGACGCGCTCCTGCTTCTACTGTTTCATTGTTGTAACCACTTCAAAATACCATGTTTACTTCACAAGTGCAAAGATGAATGCACGGCGCAGGGCATGGAGGCCACAAGGACGCCCCCTTACGCTATTTTGCGAATTGCTCGACTAACTTCAGAAACTCCGCATGAACCCGAGTGTCGGCGCTGAGTTCGGGATGAAAGGTGGCAGCCAGCAACTTGCCTTGGCGAACCAGTACGGGGTAGCCCTCGCGCTCGGCGAGCACTTCCACCTCCGGGCCGACGCGCTCAATACGAGGCGCGCGAATGTACACCTGCTCCAGCGGGCCGCCTTCGAGCTTGCTGGGACCTTCGAGAATCGCCGAGTCAATCTGGCGGCCGTAGGCATTGCGGCGCACGGTAATATCCAGTGCTCCGACCCCTTTTTGCGGAGGGCTTTCGACCTCGCGCGCCAACAAAATACAGCCTGCGCAGGTACCAAAGGTGGGTTTGGAGAGCACAAACTCTGACAGCTTCTTAAAACCGCGTTCCCCTAATAGATTCAGGAAAACAGAGGACTCTCCTCCGGGAATAATGAGACCGTCGAGCTCGTCGAGTTGCTCGGGATTGCGTACCAGGATCGGCTCGGCGCCGAGTTCGGCCAGGCGCTGCCGGTGAGCATCAAAGTCGCCCTGTAGGGCAAGAATTCCTATCTTCAGCATTACTACTAAATTTAGCAGGTTGTAAGAAGATTTTGCGGCGGGCGCTGGATGTGAGTCGCTGGAGAGCGGTAAGAAAGCACGGCCTGGGACCGTGCTTTCTTAACTAAACCATGTTCGAGCAATCTACCAGCCGCGCGTCTGCAGCAGGTCCGCCTCGGCGATTCCGGAGACCGCCAACCCCTTCATTGAGCCTGTCATCTGCTCACTGACCTCGGCCAGAATCTTGGGGTCCTGGTAGTGCGTGGTTGCGATGACGATGGCCTTGGCGCGCGACTCAGCTTCCGCACGTTCCTTGGGGTTGCTGAGATCGAGCGGGGTAGAGCCACCCTTCATAAAGATTCCACTGCCGACGAAGACGGCTTCAGCCCCAAGCTGCATCACCAGCGAAGCATCGGCCGGAGTAGCGATTCCACCGGCGCTAAAGTTCGGCACCGGAAGCTTGCCAGCCTTGGCGACCATGCGAACCAGTTCGTAGGGTGCCTGGTGTGTCTTGGCTGCCAAGTAGAGTTCCTGTTCGCTCAGTACCGTCAATTCCCGCATTTCTTTTACGATCTGGCGCATGTGCCTGACGGCGTGCACTACGTCTCCAGTGCCGGCCTCGCCCTTGGTGCGAATCATGCAAGCACCCTCTGCGATTCGGCGCAGTGCCTCGCCCAGGTTGCGGGCACCGCAAACGAACGGAGTTTTGAAGGCGTGCTTATCGATGTGATGTTCCTCATCCGCCGGGGTCAGCACCTCGGATTCGTCGATGTAATCGACGCCAAGTTGCTGCAGAATCTGCGCCTCAGCGAAGTGGCCAATGCGCGCTTTAGCCATGACCGGTATGTTCACCGTGCTCATGACTTCCTTTATAACCTTGGGCGAGGCCATGCGAGCAACGCCGCCATCAGCGCGAATCATGGCGGGAACGCGTTCCAGGGCCATCACGGCGGCCGCACCAGCTTTCTCGGCGATCTCCGCCTGTTCGGCGCTCATCACGTCCATGATGACGCCGCCCTTGAGCATCTCTGCAAGGCCAATTTTCAGCCGCAGCTCGTTGCCATTAGTATCCGACATTGCTTGACTCTCCCTGCTATTACTACGTTTGATCTTGCCCTACAGAAGACGTCGCACCCAACTACCCGGCGGGCGTGCAATCTGTAGAACGAAGATTTATTTTAGCGCGTTCCGGACTTCCCTGCGCGACCGCACCACGCGTGGCTGTCGCGAGACGGCGGAGCACATTTTCGACTTGGGATTTACCAGACTTTCTGTATACTTTGTTGACTGCTCCTTAACACAAAAATTATAGTTGCTTGTTCTCGTTACCTATCCGGGTACAAGGAGACATTGTGGCATCTACCGCTCAATCGACCAGTACAATTCTGCCCAAGGGCGTTGCACCGCTGCGTGCGGGCAGTGGCAGCTCTTTCCTGTGGCGCCGTCTCCATTCTTTGTCCGGCATTGTTCCCGTCGGATTGTTTTTGCTGGAGCACTTCATCTCAAACGCAGAGGCGACAAACGGCGTTGCCGCCTATAACGCCCAGGTAAAGTTTCTTACCGGGCTACCCTTCCGGCTAGGCCTGGAAATTTTCGGCATCTTCATTCCGCTGGCGTTTCATGCGCTCTACGGGATTTACATCTGGTGGCGCGGCGAAAACAACGTCATCGATTATCCGTGGGCGGGCAACTGGTGCTATACGTTGCAGCGCTATACCGGAATTATCGTTTTCGCCTATGTAGCCTTTCACCTCTGGACTATGCGTTTCACCGGGGTTCACCTGACGGAGCATTACGACGCGGCATTCTGGAAGGTGCAGAGTGAGCTTATGCATCCGCTGGCCCTGGCCATTTACGTAGTTGGCATCGTTGCCGCTTCGTGGCACTTTGGTTATGGACTCTTCCTCTTCGCCGCCAAGTGGGGCATTGTGACCGGCGCCAAGGCTCAAAAGCGCGCACAGCAGGCGGGTATTGCTCTTTCCGCAGTGCTCGTGCTCCTTGGACTGTTTACGATCTACGCCTTCGTTTCCAAGTTCCCCAAGCAGCAGCGTGATCCGGCATGGGACCAACCAGCTCCTGCGGAACAGAGCCGAATGATTCCTTCCAGTATTCCTAGCAGCCCGGCGAAGTAGGCCAGGCCGAAAGAGAATTTATGGCAACAACGACTCCAAGAATCATCATCGTCGGCGGTGGACTCGCGGGCCTGTCCGCTGCAATTAAAGTTGCGGAAATGGGCGCCCACGTCGACCTGTTCTCTCTTGTGCCCGTAAAGCGCTCACACTCGGTGTGCGCACAGGGCGGCATCAACTCGGCCAAGAATCTTAAAGGCGAGGGCGACTCGACCTGGCTGCATTTCGACGACACGGTCTACGGCGGCGATTTCCTTGCCAACCAGGCGCCCGTGAAGCTGATGTGCGAGATGGGCCCTGGGATCATTGACCTGCTCGATCGCATGGGCGTCCCCTTCAACCGTACGCCGGAAGGCGTGTTGGACTTCCGCCGTTTCGGCGGCACACTCTTCAACCGCACGGCCTTCGCCGGAGCGACCACCGGTCAGCAACTGCTCTACGCGCTCGACGAACAAGTGCGCCGCTATGAATCCGAAGGCAAAGTAAAGAAGTACGAGTACTGGGAGTTCCTCTCCGCAGTACTGGATTCGCAGCGCGTCTGCCGCGGCATCTGCGCCATGGATCTGCGTTCCATGGAAGTTGTCACCTTCCCTGCCGACGCCGTCCTGATGGCGACTGGCGGAGTGGGCGCAATCTTCGGCAAATCCACAAATTCGGTGGTTTGTACCGGCTCGGCGCAGGGCGCTCTCTATCAACAGGGCGCGTCTTATGCCAACGGCGAGATGATCCAGGTACACCCCACCTGCATTCCCGGCGAAGATAAGTTGCGCCTGATGTCGGAGTCAGCACGCGGCGAGGGTGGCCGGGTGTGGGTTCCGAAGAATCCCGCTGAGACTCGTCCCGGGAAACAGGTACCGGAAGGTGATCGCTGGTACTTCCTGGAAGACTGGTATCCGAAGTATGGCAACCTGGTGCCGCGCGACATCGCGACCCGAGCCATTCACAAAGTGGTCCACGATCTCGGCCTCGGTATTGGCGGGCAGCCGATGGTCTATCTCGACCTCTCCCACATCGATCGCGCCACGCTGGATCGCAAACTCGGCGGAATTCTGGATATCTACTCGAAGTTCGTCGGTGACGATCCCCACGAAGTTCCCATGAAGATCTTCCCGGGCATGCACTACACCATGGGCGGACTCTGGGTGGATGCTGACCAGATGACTAACATCCAGGGACTCTACGCGATTGGCGAATGCGACTACTCAATCCACGGTGCCAACCGTCTGGGCGCCAACTCCCTGCTGAGCTGCATTTACGCTGGGTTCGTTGCTGGTCCCAACGCGGTGAAGTACGCTGGCGGACTGGGCGCTGCTCCTGAGAATCTGGCTTCCTGCTTCGATGACGAGAAGAAGCGCCAGACTGAGGCCAACAACCGGCTGCTGAACAACCAGGGCACGGAGAATCCCTTCAAGCTTTGGCGCGAATTGGGCGAAATCATGTCGCGCAACGTAACTGTGACGCGCTACAACGACAAGCTGCAGGAAACCGACGTAAAGCTGGTAGAACTGCTGGAACGCTACCGCAATGTCAACCTCAGTGATAAATCGATGTGGACGAACCAGTCTTTCCTATTTACACGGCAGCTTTACAACATGCTGCAACTGGCGCGTGTCATTACCCAAGGGGCATTCCTGCGCAATGAATCACGTGGCTCGCATTACAAGCCGGATTTCCCCGAACGCGACGATGCGAACTTCCTGAAGACTACCAAGGCTTTCTTTGCGCCCGATGCGGATGAACCGCGCTTCGAGTGGGAGCCGGTGGACATTTCGCTGATCAAGCCGCGTCCACGCCGCTACGATAGTAAGTAGAAACGAGATCCCGGCCTTCCGCTTCCACCGAGGCGGAAGGCAAGAAGGTTTAGAAACTCATGGCGAATAAGAACGTACTTTTTAAGATCAAGCGCCAGGCATCTCCCAATAGCGAATCTTACTGGGAGGAATTCGAGCTGGCATGGCGGCCTGGCTTGAACGTGATCTCGTTGTTCATGGAGGTCGCGTTGAATCCGGTGACGCGCGACAACAAGCCCACGACTCCCATCAACTATGACTCCAACTGTCTGGAGGAGGTCTGCGGCTCCTGCGCCATGCTGATTAACGGCAAGGCGCGTATGGCCTGCTCCGCCCTAGTGGACAATCTGGAACAGCCGATCACCATCGAGCCGTTCTCGAAGTTCCCAGTCCTGCGGGACCTTCAAGTGGATCGCACTGTTCTCTTTGAGAATCTGAAGGCGATCAAGGCCTGGGTTCCCATTGATGGAACGTATTCGCTCGGCGATGGCCCGCGGATTCTTCCCCAGGTGCAGGAGCAGGCATATCAGCTCTCCCAGTGTATGAGCTGCTGCTGCTGCATGGAGGCCTGTCCGCAGTTCAATGAGAGCACTGGGTTTGTGGGGGCGGCCACTATTGCCCAGGCCCGGCTGTTCAACATGCATCCGACGGGTAAGGTGTTGAAAGAAGAGCGCCTGCAAGCTTTGATGGGGGATGGCGGAATTCAGGAGTGCGGCTACGCGCAGAACTGCGTTGAAGTTTGCCCCAAGGAGATTCCGCTGACCAAGTCGATCAGCAGTGTGGGCGGTGATGTGATGAAGAAGGCAGTTCTAGACTTCTTCCGCCTCTAGCGCATTTTGGTTCAGGAGGGGCAAAATCGTGTGTATTTCCGGCTCTCTCGATTTTGCCTCTGAACCTTGGTAACGCGTACAGATCGAAATCGGGACCAAAATGGGCAAAATACCTGAGCAGAAAAGCCGACGCTCTGGGTTACACTGCCTGAAGTAAACACATCATACTTGGCAGGAGTGGCAACGTTTCCTAATGAAGCGCCGAATCTCTAGCACTCTCATTTTTGTTTTTGCGTTGGCCAGTACGTTCGCCTCCGCTGCCACCATTCGCACACCCTACCGAACTCCAAGGCGTCCGCTTCACCGCGCGGCCCACGTTCGCGTTTCCCGCTGGAACCCCGTACTGCGCGGCTCACATGATTCCATGCTGCGCCAGAACGAGGAGATCGACCGGCTCAAACTGACGCGCATCAGTGACGACCAGCAACTTGAAGATTTGGAATTGCGTGGCGAGCTTGTAAGCTTGCATGACTCACGGGCATTGCAGATTGCCTCGAATCTCGAACTGAACCGCCGCTTCTGCCGCCCCTGGACGCGAGCTTTTCTTGAAGATATGAGTCAGGCCTTTTACGCCCAGTTTCATCAGCCGATTCAGGTGACTTCCGCGGTTCGCACGGTGGACCAGCAAGCGCGTCTGCGGCGTTCAAATGCCAATGCCGCACCGATTGACGGAGACACCGCCTCTTCGCACCTTGCGGGGCTCTCCATTGATATTGGCAAGAGTCCTATGTCGCGCAGGGAGCGCGCCTGGGTTGACCAGTACGTGCTCAAGCTACAGCAACTCGGATTGGTGGAAGCTGCCGAGGAGCGCCGTCAGGCCTGCTACCACATTATGGTCAGCAATCGTTACGACGAGTACCGCGATTCTCCAGCGGACTTCCGGGCTAATCGGTAGCTTCTGTCTGAACTCGCACGAATCGCCTGGGCTTCTTGCCCGGGCGTTCTTGTCTGTGCCTGGCATGGCGCTGGCGCCTCCTTCGGTATAATCTGGACAAATTGACGGGAGCAAGGATGAGAATGATTTTGCTGCCGCCTCAACTTGAGCAGCAGTCTCTCCTGCCCAGAGCATGACAATGAAATGGCAAACTAGCCCGGAGGAAAGCTGAATGATGGATAGATCGTTGATTCTTACTGGCCTGCTGGCGCTGGCCTTCACCGCGGCTGCACCGGCTTATGCACAAACGCAGCCGGGCACCAAGGAACAGCCGGTAGCCATTATTGAGACGAGTATGGGCAATTTGACTTGTCCACTGTTTCCTAAGGCCGCACCGCTGGGTACCGCGAACTTCATTGGCCTGGCGCGCGGCACCAAGGACTGGAAAAATCCCAAGACCGGCAAGATCATGCACGGTGTTCCGCTCTACGACAATACGACCTTCCACCGCGTCATCCCTGAATTCATGATCCAGGGTGGCGATCCCGCCGGTAACGGCACCGGCGACATAGGTTTCCAGTTCAAAATTGAAGCGCTGCCGAATGTCACCTTTGACCGTCCTGGACGACTTGCCTATGCGAATGCTGGTCCCAATACCAACGGCTCTCAGTTCTTCATCACCGAGGTGGCAACTCCGTTCTTGAACGGTAAATACACCATCTTTGGCCAGTGTGACGACGCCAGTGTGGAGTTGGTGAAGAAGATTGCACGCCAGCCGCGTAACCCCCAGGACAAGCCCAATACTTCCATTGTGATCCGGCATATCAAGATTGACGAGGGAGGCCGACCGCAATCGAACATACGGAAACCAACGGCTCCTGCGCATCAACAATGACGCGGATTTCGCAGTCACGCTCGAAGCAGCAATCTTAATTCTGTTAGTCTGACTAGTCAGTAATTTCCAAGCAAGGAGCCACTATGGCCGAACGTACACCGGGTTTATACGCCACGCTACTTACCAATCAGGGCACCATCGTCTGCCGTCTCTTCGAAAAGGAAGCTCCAAAGACGGTGGCAAATTTCGTGGAGCTTGCCGAGGGCAAGCGCGAATGGAAGGACAGCGTGAGCGGCAAGAAAGGCCCTGGTCCTCTTTACAACGGAACCGTCTTCCACCGCGTCATCCCCGACTTCATGATTCAGGCCGGCGATCCTAGCGGCACGGGCATGGGCGGACCGGGCTATAAGTTTGAGGATGAGACCAAGGGCTCGCCGTTCAAGTTCGATGCGCCTGGCAAGCTTGCAATGGCCAACGCCGGACCCAATACGAACGGTTCGCAGTTCTTCATCACGGTGGCACCCACGCCGTGGCTTACGGGCAACCACACCATCTTCGGAGAGGTCATCGAGGGACAGGACATCTCTAACAAGATTAGTGCCCTTCCTCGCAATCACCAGGACCGTCCGAAGAGCGACGTCGTCTTAGAGACGATCACCATCGAGCGAGTGTAGCGATTCTGCATCGTGAAGCGGACAAAACCAACCCCGAGGCTGATGCCTCGGGGTTGGTTTTGCGGAACTGCAGGAAATTAGAGGCCGATGACGCTGATCAGTTCCTTCACCGCAGCGGCGCTCTTGTCCAGGGCGGCCTTCTCATCGGCCGTCAGTTTGATCTCGATGACTTGTTCCAATCCGTTGGCACCCAACTTCACCGGGACGCCGACGAACAAGCCCTTGATCCCGTATTCGCCTTCCAGGTGTACCGCGCAAGGCACAATCTTCTTTTTGTCCTTGAGGATTGCTTCGACCATCTCTACGGCTGAGGCCGATGGAGCAAAGAAGGCGCTGCCGGTCTTCAAGTACTTCACAATCTCGGCTCCGCCGTCGCGGGTGCGCTGAATCA
>CAZLJQ010000097.1:0-8914 GCA_964559875.1 uncultured Acidobacteriaceae bacterium | reverse complement strand
GAGTCAAGGTCATTGTGCATCCGCAGAGCACCGTGCACAGCATGGTGGAGTTTGTAGATGGCAGCATCCTGGCGCAAGTAAGCGTTACCGATATGCGGCTGCCGATTCTCTACGCGCTGACCTGGCCGGAGAGGATTGCGAGCGACTTGCGCTTCGATGTGTTGTCGCTGAAGCACTTGGACTTCTGCCCGCCGGACCTGGATAAGTTCCCCTGTTTGCGACTGGCCTATGAAGCCGTGGAGGCAGGCGGTGCCAAGACCGTGGCTCTAAATGCGGCAGATGAAGTTGCGGTAGCGGCCTTCCTGGACGGAAAAATCCCCTTTTTAGGGATTCCAGCTACGATTCAGTCAGTATTGAATGAAACGCCGGGCCACAAACCGGAATCTATATCAGAGGTTCTTGAAATGGATTCGGAGGCGCGCGCGCTAGCCTTGCGGATTGTGAATGCGGGCGTGAGCAAATTGCCTGTGGCGGCCACGAAGTAAGTACTCAGGGCAATGGAGAAAACATATTCCGTTTATGATTAGCGCTTTTTACACTCTGGTCGGCGCAGTCCTCGTGCTTGGCGTGATGATTCTGATACACGAGGCTGGCCACTTTGCCGCGGCCAAACTGGTGGGCGTGCGCGTGGAAGTTTTCTCACTCGGCTTCGGCAAGCGCCTGTTTGGCTTCCGGCATGGAGATACCGATTACCGCATCTCCGCCCTGCCGCTGGGCGGCTACGTGAAGATGACCGGAGTCAACGCCGTGGAAATGCCGGAGGAGCGTGCCGAAGGTGCGCCTGCCGATGACCCTGGCGAGTTTGTGAAGCATCCCCGCTGGCAGCGGCTCCTGATTGCCGTGGCCGGACCGGCGGCCAACGTGGTGCTGGCGATTGTTCTGCTCACCGTGGTGTTTGCCCTGCACCATGAGATTCCCTACGGGATGTATCAGCCGGCTGTCGTCGGCTGGGTCATGAACGGTTCGTCGGCGGAGCAGGCCGGAGTGAAAGAGGGAGACCAGATTCTGCAGGTCGCCGATACGCAGAATCCCAACTGGCAGGACGTACAGAACAAAGTCATGATCAGCCCGAACCAGCCGCTGTCGTTGCGCGTGAAGCGCGACGGCCAGGTGCTGCCTGTCACCTTGGTGCCAAAAGCCGAAGGCAAACAGCAGACCGGCGATGCTGGCTGGATGCCGAAGCAGCCCTTCGTGGTGACGGGGCTGGAACCGAACATGCCCGGGGAGCAGGCCGGGTTGCGTATAGGTGACGAAATCCTTTCCGTGGATGGGAAGCCGATCCACACCACTGGGGCCATGCAGGCTTATCTACAGAGCACAAAGGGCACGCCCGTACATCTTGAGATTCTGCGCGAGGGCAAGCAGTTCGCGCTGACGGTGACCCCAAGGCTCAGCTCGATGGATACGCGCAAGCCCAACTATCGCGTCGGATTCGTCTCCGAGCCTACCCAGGTCGAAAAGCTGCCAGTGTCGGAGGCATTTGGCCGCTCGGTGGATGAGTGCAGGAAACTCTCCGGACTGATCTTCGATCTGATTGGGCGCATGATCGAGCGCAAAGTCTCGGTGAAACAGATGTCTGGCCCAATCGAGATCGTAAGGGTTTCAGGCGAGATGGTGCACCGTCGCAACGCCAACGATCTGATGGAGTTCATGGCGATGATCAGCCTGCAGCTTGGGCTCTTCAACCTGTTGCCCATCCCCATCCTGGACGGTGGATTGATTGTCATGCTGCTGGTGGAGTCGGTCATGCGGCGAGACATCAATGAAGGTATCAAGATCCGGCTCTACCAGGCTGCGTTTGTTTGCCTGGTGTTGTTCGCGGGCGTCGTGATCTTTAACGATGTAGTGAGGATGCTACCCGGCCAGTAGTGTAAAAGCGCTTCGTGAAATGGTATGCAGCGGATGCTGCTCAACCGCCGTGGCGCTCGTGACAAACTCTAAGAGAAGAATTCTTCATGGCAATCATCAAGCGTAGAAAAAGCTACACGGCAACCATCGGAAACATAAGGGTAGGCAGCGATGCGCCGGTCATGGTGCAGTCGATGACCAACACCGACACGGCGGACATCGCCTCAACCGTTCAACAGGTAGCGGCGCTGGCGCGTGCCGGCTCCGAAGTGGTTCGGGTGACGGTGAACAACGATGCTGCTGCTGCGGCAGTCCGTCCGATTGTGGACGAACTCGCTGCCATGGGCGTGCATGTTCCCATCGTTGGCGACTTCCACTACAACGGTCACCTCCTGCTGAAGAAGTTTCCGGAGTGTGCGCAAGCGCTGGCGAAGTACCGCATCAATCCCGGCAACGTCTCGATAGGTCGCAAGAACGACGACAACTTCCGCACCATGATTGAGTGCGCGATCGAGAACGACAAGCCGGTGCGCATCGGTGTGAACTGGGGCTCGCTCGATCAGCAGTTACTGGCGAGAATGATGGACGAAAATGCCAAGCTCTCTGACCCCCAGGAGCCGCGCCTGGTGATGATTGAGGCGATGATCGTCTCGGCGCTGCATTCGGCGGAACTGGCCGAAAGCTACGGACTGCCGGGTGATCACATTCTGCTGAGCGCCAAGGTCAGCGGCGTGCAGGATCTCGTGGACGTCTATCGCGACTTGGCTGCGCGCTGTCAGTATCCTCTGCACTTGGGGCTCACCGAAGCGGGCATGGGTGCCAAGGGCATTGTGAGCAGTACCGCTGGGCTTGCCATTCTGTTGCAGGAGGGAATTGGCGATACCATCCGCGTCTCCCTCACCCCTGCGCCGGGCGGCGACCGTACCGAAGAAGTTCAGGTGGCGCAGCAGGTCTTGCAGTCGCTGGGCATTCGCAGCTTCTTGCCGCAGGTTACGGCCTGCCCAGGCTGCGGACGCACCACCTCGACCTACTTCCAGGAACTTGCGCAACAGATTCAGCTCTACGTGCGTGAGCAGATGCCCGCCTGGCGCGGAGAGTTCGACGGCGTGGAAGAGATGAAGCTGGCAGTGATGGGCTGCATCGTGAACGGGCCGGGCGAGTCCAAGCACGCCAACATCGGCATCTCGTTGCCGGGAACATTCGAGGACCCGAAGGCTCCGGTCTTTATCGACGGTCGCTTGGTGACCACCCTTAAAGGCGATCACATCGTTGAGGAGTTCAAGCAGATCCTGAGCGACTATGTGGGCCACAAGTACGCCAAGAAAGAACCGGTTAAGGTTTAGCCGCATCGCCGGAGAGATCGAAACGCGGGCTTTTCCGGCCCGCGTTTTCTTTTTTTGCACAATCTTTGCGGGCTTCCCCAACGGTTCATGCGATCAGAAGTAGGTCACAACGATAATCCAGAAGACCGGATTCTCGTAGCTTGCGCTGGAGCGGTAGCACGCCCCAACTGAGAAGCCGCTGGCCTGCTGCCATTGCAGGCGCCCCAGAGATTCGGAAACCTGTGTCAGATCGAGCGCGGTGAAAGCGACCGAGTTGCTCACCCGGCGCGACAGCATTCCAGCGTGGGGATTCACCCTGTCATTCGCCGCCATCTCACAGGCGCGCCCGCGCAGCTCAGGGGCCGACACGCGGTTCAGGATGGGCATCCCGACAGAGCGCCGCATGCGGTTGAGATTCGTGGCCATCTGTGTCTCCGCTTCGTCCACGCTGACCTCGGGAAGGCGGTGAGCAAAATCTTCAGTGACGTAGATTCCTTTTGAGGTGCGAATCACCCCAACTCCGAGGGCGTTGTACTGTGCGTCAAGAATGTTGGCACGATGTCCGGGCGAGTGCATAAGCGCCGTGTGTGCAAGGCTCGCGGCGGCGGAGAGCGCCACGTTTTCTCCGCAGGCGTCAAAGCGCAGCCCGCCGAGGCGCAGCGAGAGTTTGGACTCGCCTCCCACCACATGCTCCACCTCGCCGCTGGCGGCCATCAGTGCGCTGTGCTTGCGGGCGGCCTGCTGCAAGTGCTCGTCGAAGACAAGCATTGCCAGTCCTCGCGACTGCCGCTCCGCATTGACCAGCCGCAAAATCTCCTGCTCGGCCTCCGGCGCAGCCGATTGGGCCGAGGCAGCGGCGACCAACAGCACCAGCGTCAGCAACAGCAGCAAATGCCTAGCCAATGACCTTCCACGATGAAGGTGAGTTACAATCCAAGCACCTGGAGTCGTTCGCATGTTCACCATCGTCCTCACTGTTATTCTTGCATCGATCTTCGGAGCCTGCATCTCCGCCGTGCTTCTGGGCTCGCGTTCGTCGGCGCTGCGCGCGCAACTGGCCGCCGTGCAAGCCGAGATGGCCGCAAGCCGTAGCAACGTCGTCGCAATGCAGACCCAACTCACCGAGTGCGGCAACCAGCTGCGCACCGCCTCCGGCGCTCGATCCACAGCAGAACAAGAGGTCGCGCGTCTCGGCGAACAGCTCAAGCAACAAGAACACCACTTCGCGCAACAACTCTCGCAGCAGGAGCGGCAGGCAAGCGAAAAACTTGAATTACTCACCGGCGCACGCATCGAGCTGTCAAACCAGTTCAAGGCGCTCGCCAACGACATTCTGGAAGAGAAGACCAAGCGCTTCACTGAGCAGAATCAGACCAACCTCTCGCAGTTGCTCACGCCTCTCTCCGAAAAAATCAAGACCTTCCAGCAGAAGGTGGAAGAGGTGTACGTACAGGAGGGCAAGGATCGCTCGGCACTCTCCGAGCAGGTAAAGCTATTGATGGGATTGAACCAGCAGCTCTCCGACGACACTGGCAAACTGACGCGCGCCCTCACCACCTCGGCCAAGGCACAAGGCGATCTGGGCGAAATGATTCTGGAGAAGATTCTGGAGTCTTCCGGCCTGCGCAAAGACGAGGAGTATTTCGTCCAGAACAGTTTCCGCAATGATGATGCCCGGCAGGTGCGCCCGGACGTGATCGTCAATCTGCCGGAAGACAAGCACCTCATCATCGACTCCAAGGTTTCCCTCACCGCCTACAACGACTACGTCAACGCCGAGACCGACGAGGCGCGCAAACTGGCCTTGGCGCGGCACATGGACTCCGTTCGCCGTCACATCAAGGAACTGGCGGAGAAAAACTACCAATCGCTGCACCAACTGCAATCAATCGACTTCGTCTGCATGTTCGTCCCCATCGAGGGCGCGTTCATGGCGGCCATCAGCAACGACCCTGAACTGTGGGGCAACTCCTACGAGCGCAACGTGCTGCTGGTGAGTCCGAGCACCCTGCTCTTCGTGGTGCGCACCGTCGCGCACCTGTGGCGGCAGGAGCGGCAGAAGCAGAACGTGCAGGACATTGTGAATCGCGGCGCCGAACTCTACGACAAACTTGCGGGATTTGTAGATGACCTGAAGAGCGTGGGAGACCGCCTGGAGCAGGCAAAGTCCAGCTACGGTCTTGCGCTCAGCAAACTTTCCACCGGCAAGGGCAACGTGATTCGGCAGGCGGAGATGCTGAAAGCCTTCGGCGTAAAGCCAAAGAAGACCTTGCCCCCCGATCTCGTGGATGCCAGCGCCGAGGATGAACCGCTGCTGCCCGAGCAGGCAAATGCCGTAAGCACGTCGTAAACGAGAATCGATTCAATAGCGAAGGCCCGCGCTGCGAAACTCGGAAACATTCGCAATCGCGGGCCTTGGTGTGTGAGATACCTTACTGCCTTAACGCCCCACCCAGTCCTTCCACTGCCTTTACAATCTGCTGCGACCAGCTCGCGACCTCATCGTCGCGCAGCGTTCGCTCAGCGGATTGGAAGCGGACGCGCAGAAGGAAAGAATAAGTCCCTGCGGCGAGTGAGCCGCCACGGAATGTTTCTGCTGGAAGGATCGCCGTAAGTTCGGCAATCGACAGCTCAGAGAGCTTCTGTCGGATGCTCGAGAACTCCACGCCCTCAGGCAACACAAACGAGAAGTCGCGTTCCACCGCCGGAAACTTCGAGACCGGCGTGTACATGGGCTGACGCAGTGCATACCCATACAGCTCCTCGACGAAAATTTCCGCGATGAAAATCTCCTGCTTCAACTTGCGCGCGGCAGCCAATTCCGGATGTAGTTGTCCGAAGATGGCAGCCGTCTTGCCCGCCACCTGCACGCGTGCAGCCCGCCCAGGATGAAGCCACGCAGGCACCTTGCGGTCGAAGCTTACTTTGCTAGTCTTGAAGTCGAAGGCGGCCAGAAGCTGCTCGATGTCTCCCTTGATGTGAAAGAAATTGATCGGCTCCGGCTTGCCATGCACTCCCGGTTCACTCGCCGCGCCCGTCGAGACCCACGCAAGCGAGTCGTGCTCATCGACCGCTTCTCCCTGCATTGCATACACGTGGCCAGCCTCAAACAGTCGCACATCCGTATTGCCGCGATTCAGGTTGTACGCGGCTTGCAGCAGCAGCCCCGGAACCAGCGTAGTGCGCATGAACGAGGCTTCCTCGCTCAGCGGATTCGCAATGCGCACGGGTTCGGCTTGGCCGTCATCGGACGAAAAGAAGCGCGCGTCCTCCAGAGGAATAAACGTGGAGGAGAGTGACTCGTTGTAGCCCAGAGCCAGCAGTCGGCCACGTAGCGCGGCTTGCTTGCGCGCGTTGGGCAACTCGGTCACTCCGCCGCCGAACGAAGGCAGCGTGCCGGGAATTTTCTCATAGGAGTAGATGCGTCCGACCTCTTCGATCAGGTCGATTTCGCGTTCCACATCGAGCCGCCAGGTGGGCACCGTGACGGTGAACTCATGCCCTTGCGTCCCGCTGCCTTCTACGTCAAAACCCAACCGCCGCAGGATGCGTGCGATCTCCGCGGCAGGAATATCAACTCCGAGAATGCGCTTTACCTCGCTGGCGGCAAGTGTTATGCGCGGCTGCGTCATGCTGCGGCCCACCACGTCGATCTCCTCGGAAACTGCGCCACCAGCGCTCGTGACAATCAACTCCGCGACCCTTGCGCAAGCCACCGGCGTAATGCCGCAATCGGCCCCGCGCTCGTAGCGGTGCGATGCATCCGTGTGCATGCCCAGCCGCTTCGCTGTGCGCCGGATCGACGCCGGATCGAACCACGCCGATTCGATAAGTACATTGTGCGTGGCGTAGGTGATCATTGTCGCCTCGCCGCCCATCACGCCGGCAATTGCCACCGGCTTCACCGCGTCGGCGATGACGAGGTCCTCAGGCAACAGCTTGCGCTCCACTCCGTCCAGCGTAGTGATGACTTCCCCCACGCGAGCCCGGCGCACAACAATCTTGCCACCTTCAAGTTTATCGAGATCGAAGGCATGCGTCGGCTGGCCGATTTCATTGAGCACGTAGTTCGATGCGTCGGCCACGTTGCTGATGCTGCGCTGCTCAACCAGTTCCAGCCGATGCGCAATGTTTGTCGGGGCCGGTGCAATCCTTACGCCGCGCACCACGCGCGCCGTGTAACGTGCGCAGCCTTCGGCGTCGTCAATCACGATGGAGAAGTTTGCCGGGCCGCTCTCGAAAACCCGCGGTCCAAGCGGTGCAAGGTCAATGTCGTAGATAGCCGAAACCTCTCGCGCCACGCCGTAATGATTCATGGCATCGACGCGGTTGGTGGTAATCTCCGCCTCCCAGGTCTGGTCGGTGCCTTCGCCGAAGTAGCCTTCAATGGCAATGCCGCTGATGGTGAGAGCCTCGGCAACCTCGCGGTCGCCCGCTTTGGGAGAAACAAAATCGCGAACCCAATTCGCTGAAATTTTCATTACGCAAACTGCTCCAGGAATCTCATGTCGCCGTAGAAGAACTGCTGAATGTCATCGACGTTATAGTTCATCATCGTCAGCCGCTCCACGCCCATGCCGAAGGCGAAGCCGCTGTACTTCTTCGGGTCGTAATCGACGAAGCCGAAGACGTTGGGATCAACCATTCCCGCGCCAAGCATTTCGATCCAGCCGCTCTGCTTGCAGGGACGGCAGCCTTGTCCGCCGCAGAATGGGCAGGAGATCGAAACCTCCACGCTAGGCTCCGTGAACGGGAAAAACGATGGCCGGAAGCTGGTCTTCACCGCCGAGCCAAACAGAGACTTCATCGCGTGGTCAAGCGTTCCCTTCAGGTCGCCCATAGTGATGTTCGTATCCACGCAGAGTCCCTCAAGCTGGTGGAAGACCGGCGAGTGAGTCGCGTCCGGAGCATCGTTGCGATGTACTTTACCAGGGCACACAACGCGCACCGGAGGCCGCTGCTTTTCCATCGTGCGGATCTGTACCGGTGAGGTGTGCGTGCGCAGCAGCAGGCGGTCACGCTGCGCGCGCCGCTCCTGGTTGGCGATGAACAGCGTGTCCTGCGTGTCTCGCGCCGGATGGTTAGGCGGAAAATTCAGCGCCTCAAAATTGTAGTAGTCGCTATCTACCTCGGGCCCTTCGGCGATCGAGTAGCCCATCTTGACGAAGACCGAGATCAGTTCGTCCAGTGTGCGCAGAACAGGATGCCGCACGCCCAGCGGCCGCTCGATGCCGGGCAGCGAAATGTCGAGAGTCTCAGACTTGATCTTCGCACTGAGAGCCGATCCGGCCGCGAGTTGCTCAGCCTCTGTGACCAGGGCCTCCGCGCGCTGCTTCAATGCGTTCACCCGCTGGCCTACATCGCGCTTCGCTGGGCCCGGCGCGGCCTTCAGCCACAGATCGTTTACCTGTGTCAGCAAACCGTTCTTGCGCGCCATCCACCGGTTGCGGAACTCTTCAAAGCCTTTGGGATCGGCGACTGCCTTGGACTCTTCGACCAGCGCGGACAGCAATTCAGCGGCTGCCGTGTCGAGCGCGGCGGGAGAGAAATCTTCGAGTTTGGATACCGTGTACATGAGTGCTTCGCTGCTCCTGAACATACCTTTTCAGCTTGATTCACTACCTTCGCCCAACCGAGGGGCATGTGGCCACCTGTCGCTGGCTCAGCGACTCACTAGGGTGTCATCCTGAGCGAAGCGAAGGACCCCTATCGCTCTCATACCAACTCCGGCTCAGGTCCTCCCA
>CAZLJQ010000096.1:0-9018 GCA_964559875.1 uncultured Acidobacteriaceae bacterium | reverse complement strand
CATACGATAGGCATACGATGGTGATGTCCCATCCGCGGCTGGCATACAAAGCAATGGCTCCGCCGGCCCGCCATACAAAATCAGCGGAGTGTGCACTTACAACCAAGCCCTTCTGTTTTTCACTCATACTTATCTCCAAGGAAGTCGTTCTTGTCACCAGCTTCGAGGATCAATCCGGACTTGACTCTCGCCGTCTTAAGCCCTAAGAGCCCATATACGATGTTCCATTCGAACGCCAACAACCGTAAAGCTTTCGGCTCTGAGGAGGATAGAGGATAGTTACAACAGCTTCGCGAAAGGTGAATAGAGGTTGAGTACGAGACCCCTCTTCGGGTTACACCTTCCGCATACCCATCTCAGGCCAGAGCATTGCTCGCTTGCAGCAATCCGGTTTTGATTAAAGCTGATTGCACGCGCTCCATATCCGACGGCGGAATTTTCTCCAGTGGTTGACGGACTACCGCACGATCCAACCGCCCGAGCATGACCAAAGCTTCCTTCATGCGATTGTGCATGTCGAGAAACGGCGGCGCGTAAAATGCCTGCGACAGCACGAAGTGCTTATCGTTCAGGGCTTGAGCTGTCTTCATGTCACCCCGTCGCACGGCATCGAACATCTGTGCCTGCCAGTCGGCAACCACGCTTCCCATGCCGGAAATCGCGCCGTCGGCGCCAAGAGCAAACGTCGCGTAGAGAGACGCGCTGAAGCTGCTCAGCACTGCGATGGGCCGTGGCGCGGAACGCAGAGCTCGCATGTTGCGCTCGAAACTGACGATATCTTGACTCCAGTCCTTTACAGCCACTACGTTTTCTATTTCAGCGAGCTTCAGCAATATCTCTGTGCTGTAACCCCATCCGTTCGCGACAGGATATTGGAAGACAACAATGGGAATGTCGGCCTCGCTGGCAATGGATGCGAAGTGGCGATATGCCATTTCAGGGCGAAGGTTTGCTCCTGACATAAAGAGGCTAGGCGGGAAGACCAGAACACCGTCGGCGCCTTCTGCCTTTGCGTTGCGCGCCAATCTCACGGCGTGTGCCGTGCCATCGGTGAAGACTCCAGCAATCAGCTTAATGTTACTGCCCACTTCGTCTTTGGCAATGGCGATGGCGCGCCTCTGTTCGTCCTCGGTGAGAGAAGCAACTTCAGCAGCGTGGCCATTGCACACGATAGCTCCCACGCCGGGTACATCGGCCAACCAGTGAAGATGGCGGCGGTATTGAGCCTCGTCAATGGAAAGGTCATTTTTGAACGGCATGAGATTAGCGGGAATAGAGCCCCGCAGTTTAAGTTTTAATTCCGGCACAAATTTGTCCTCCCAAGCTAAAACCTTCCGCCGGTTTTCCCGGAACGCGAAAGAGGTCAGCACGTTAGAAAGTTTACCTCCGCCAACCCCTCGAGCCCGAACTTTTCTGACGTGGGTCGGCGGGATAGACATTTCATGCCTAGGGTTGCGAAAAGCCAAACAAGATGGAAGGGTTGGTCACGAGGATTCTGGTGCGAATGTTCTCATTCGGCGCCTGTTCAGCCAGCAGATCAAGCATGCTGGCGTCGTTGGGCATCGGCTTCCTGCTGGAGAATTCGCTTGGATGCGGCCAATCGCTGCCCCAGACCATGCGCTCCGGGGCGTGTTTCACGTAAGCCTGGCCAACCTTGACCGTGTCCGCATAGCCAGGTTCCCCGGCCTTGGAATCCTGATAGAGACCGGACAATTTGACCCAGGTTCTGCCCTTATCCAGCAGATTGCAGATGACCTTAAAGGCTGGATGGCTGATTCCGTCCGGTTGCGGGAGATGTCCGCGGTGGTCAAACACGATGGTCGAGGGCAGTTTGTTCAACAAGTCCGACATTCGGACGGTATCGTCGGCGGTCATCCAGAATGAGGCATGCCAACCCAAGGTGGCGACCCGCCGGGACAGTTCCAGGATCATCGTCTCGTCGTTCGTCGCACCGGTGGCGATGTTGAAGCGAATGCCCCGAACGCCGGCCTCGTGCATCTTGGCCAGTTCTGCGTCGGTGACAGTCGGGGCCACGACGGCGACTCCGCGGGCGCTGGAGCCCATTTGCTTGAGCGCATCCAGTAGACAGCTGTTGTCCGTCCCATATGCGGAGGGTTGAATCATAACGTCCCGGCTTGTACCTAGACGCTTCTGCAGCATCTTGTACACATCCACGGTGGCGGGCGGTTGGTTCCGTGTGTCGTCCGGCGCGTATGGGAACCGGACGGGATCATAGATGTGGTGATGACAGTCGCAGGCGTTGGCAGGAACATGGAGCAACGGCCGGTTCCGGCCAGATGAATAGGGGACCTGGATGCCCGCGGGCGCTGCCGTACCGGCGAAGAGATCACTATTGAGAATAGATTTCGAAGTCAGTGCCGTCATGGTCAACGCCCCTCCCTTAAGGAATCCTCTTCGAGAAATCACTGTATTCTCCGATCATAATGCTCTAAGAATTCCGCAATACCTACCACAGGCCGAGTACTTTCCACCAAAGCGAACCGATCATGCCCCAGATAATCAGGTTCAAAAGCATGACCAGGAACCCTATGCGCCACCATGTGCCCTGGTCCACATAACCGCCAGCGAAGAAGATGGCCGAAGGTCCTGAAGCATAGTGAGTGAGTCCCTGGTAAAGACCGGAGCAGAAGGCCAACCACAGAGCCGCCAGGACCGGAGGAGCCCCGGCCGTCACCGCCACTGACAGGAACACTGGATACATGGCAGCGATGTGGGCGACTCCGCTGGCAAAGGCGTACGTCGAGTAGACATAAATCAAGGTGATCACCACCATAGCGACCATCCAGGGGACGCCGCGCAGAGACGACGTGACCTTTTGGGCCAATGCGCTAAACAAGCCGAACTTTGCCAGACAATCGGCGAGCCCGTATATGCCTCCCATCCAAATAAAGGCATCCCATGCGGGCCTTTCAGAGACGATATCCTCCCAGGTGAGCACGCTGGTAAGCAGCATGATGCACACGGCCACCATGGCCACGACGGTGGCGTCCAGACCCGTGAACTGGGATGTTGCCCAACCCAGGATCGCGGCGATGAACACTCCAGTCAGTACCTTCTCCTCGATCTTCATTGGCCCCATTTGTGCCAAGGCAGCGATGGCCGCGGGCTTGGCCTCCGGAGTCTTCGTCATCTCAGGGGGATAGTACTTATAGATGAAATAGGGGATGACAATTGAGGCGGCGATGCCCGGAACGATCGCCGCCATGGCCCAAAGTCCCCAGGTGAGCGTGACTCCCACCACTTTCGCTGCGAACGTCACCATCAACACATTGCCTGCCATCGCCGTAAGGGTGATGGGGCAGGCGATGTTGTCGCCTTGATAGACGACCTGGATCAGGAAGGCCCCGATTTTCCTCGAGGTTGGCCCGGGACGGGAATCGAACACCTCCGCTAGGCTGCGCACGATGGGAAAGAAGATCCCGCCTGCCCTGGCCGTGTTCGAAGGGATGGCGGGGCTGACCAGCAGGTTGGTGAACACCAGGGTGTACCCCAGTTTGAGCGAACTGTCGCCAAATCTTTTCATTAAAAGGTAGGCGATGCGCTGGCCGAGTCCCGATTTCACGAACCCGCGTGAAAACATGAAGGCCGCAACGATCAGCCACACGACCCCGCTGCTGAACCCGCTCATCGCTTCCGACGGTTTGAGTACTCTACCCAGCATCGAAGCGGTAAGGCCCATGAAGGTCAGAACGCCAATGGAAAAGGGCTGGAGGATAAACCCGAGAATCGTCGCGCAGAATATCGCGAGAAGATGCCAAGCCTGCACCTTCACTCCCTGTGGCACCGGCAGTAGCCACAGGGCCGCCCCGACCAAGATGCATATCCCTAATCTCGCCCACTTGCTTTTCATGAAGTTCTTTCTCCACTAGTCAACGGGGTCGCATGAATCAGTGGCGAGTGTCCGCCACCATTCCAAGACTCAACGAGTCGTTCGGAACAGATCACTAGGCCGCTGTTAGCAATAAGGGTCCACCCACAACGGCGGGATAGGAGCCTAGCCGATTCTTTCCACGATCGCCTTGGTGAAGTCCGTAGTGGAGGCTGTACCCCCCAGGTCGCGGGTTCGGACGCCATCTGCAAGGGTCTTCAAGGTGGCGTGTTCGGCGATCTTTGCTATTTTCCCAAGGGATTCGTCGTTATGCTTGCTACCCATCCACTCCAGCAGCATGACGCCGGAAAGCAGCATTCCCACCGGATTGGAGATGTTCTTGCCGGCGATGTCCGGCGCCGAGCCGTGGGCGGCCTGGGCCATTGCCTGATTATTGTTGGTGTTGATGGATGGCGACAGTCCCAGGCTGCCGGTGAGTTCACCGGTTAGATCGGAAAGGATGTCCCCGAACATGTTGGTGGTCACGATGACGTCAAAATCCTTGGCCCGCCGCACTAGATGGGCGGCCATGGCGTCGATGTGGTAATCATCCACTTGCACATCGGGGAATGCTTTCCCGATCTCCCGACAGGTGTCCCTGAAGAGGCCATATCCCATCTTGATGACATTTGCCTTGTGAACGATGGTCACCTTCTTACGACGTTTCGTGGCCAGGGTGAACGCTTCCAGAGCGATGCGTTCCGCAGCGCGTCGGGTGAACAGGCCGGAGACGATGCACACGTCCGGGGTCGGCATGAATTCCCCAAGCCCCTTGTACATGTTGCGATCAGGGTAGAACCCTTCGGTGTTTTCGCGGAAGATCACCAAGTCAACGTCTTCACCAACCAGACTCTTGCATCCGGGGATGAAGCGAGACGGCCTCACATTGGAGAACAGGTCGAAACAATGTCTCAATTCACCACTAGGGTTGAGCTTGGCCAGATGGACCGGTGGATAGGCTGCGGAATCGTGGGGGCCCATCAGCCAACCGTCACATTTCTTCAATTCAGCCTTGGTGAACTCCGGAACTGGAGCATCGTACTTGGCAATAGCTTCCCATCCCATCGGGAGCGAGATGTACTCTAGCTTCGAGCCTCCCACCCGGGCGGCGGCCGCAGTAATCACATCTACCGTGGACTTTACGATTTCAGGCCCGATGCCATCACCATCTAGAACTCCGAGTTTGTATTGGTGCATCTTTTCCCCTTTCTACGGAAATGGAACAAAGGCTGTAAAGACAATCCCGAAGTACGAAAGCGACTGCTTAAGGATTGAAGAAATGACCGAGCGAACAACATTGCATTATGTAATTACAAAATACACTCGTAGAGAGCACAGTCAAGCGAATTCTCGGGCAACTAAGAATTCCGGACTCAGAGCCCTTTACAACAGACTGGGTCTAGTGCTGGGGCGGCCAACATAGTGAAGCTCCCCACGCGCTTCTTACGCCCAATTTTTCGGTCAGATCACGATAGCTGGAGCGGTTTCGAGGAACATTGCGGAAAAGAAACACCCGCGCGGACTGCTTCCGCCTGTAACTCCGCGAGCACTTTATCCGTGAGGGGTATGCCTGTGCGGCGGCGCACGCGCTCGGCCCTATCCTCCGGTTCGCCCGGCATCAGAACCTCGTCAAAGCCGACGGCTCGCGGCAGATTCTTCACTCGATCTACAAACGTGTCGGCGCGCTTCTCGAATTCTTCGCGCGAAACGAACAGATCGGGACGCATCACAATAAACAGGTGCCCAACATTCTGCGGCGCAGAGTGATCGAAGTAAAGACTTTTTACGTCTCCTCCGTAGTTCGCGCCCGTATACATGCCTGCCAGCAAATCCATTAGCATCGACAGCGCGGCACCCTTCACACCTCCAAAGGGAAGGCACACACCCTCAAATGCCTTTCTCGCATCCGTGGTCGGCCGCCCTTCGGAGTCAAGTGCCAGACCCTCCGCAATTGTGTTCCCTTCCATTGCTGCCAGCCGAATCTTGCCGCGTGCAATTACGGTCATTGCCATATCGAGCACATAAGGTTCATGCGAGCCGCAGGGCACGCCTGCGGCAAAAGGAGCAGCTCCGAGAAAAGTAGTTCGCCCACCCCAGACAGGAATTGCCGGGGAGGAATTCGTCATCGCGAGCGCGATGTACCCAGCATCAATTGCTTGCAGCACGTAAAGGGCAGCCATTCCGTAATGAGTGCTACGATGAACGCCCACCAAACCAATGCCGGCTTCAGCGGCAAGGCTTATAGCCTCGTCCATTCCGCGCCTTCCTGCGATGAAGCCCATTCCGTCGTCGCCGTCGACGAGCGCGACTGCGCCCGCCACACGGGAAACTTTGATCTCAGGCTTCGGGTTGACGACCCCTCGCCGCAGTCTCTCGAGATACATGGGAATGCGTGATACACCATGAGAGGCAAGGCCGCGCAGGTCAGCCTTGACCAATCCTTCGGCGACAATCGCAGCGTCATTACCCGGTAAGCCCGCCTTTGCGAATAGATCTCTCGTGAACGTGGTTAGCTCCGCCGGATCAAAATAGGTTCCAGTGTTGTTCATGCAGTGGTTGCCTGCCTCCCAAGGAAAATGCACTGTGTCGACATATAATACAACGTGCCAGAAAGTTTAGGGGAACCTTACGGGCATGGGTGATGGTACGATTTACAATGCTGCCCGGGACCATTGTGGGCTTAATTAAACATCTGTCAGGCGGATAATCTCAGAGGTTTTATGAAAACGGGATCAACCAATATCTTAATTGAGCAGACCGCCCTGAAAATCGTAGAGATTGCCCGGAGCCGCACGTTGCAGGAGGGCGAGCACTTAACCGAGGAATCGTTTGCAGCCGAGTTAGGGCTCTCGCGCTCACCAGTTCGCAAGGCGTTCGCGTTTTTGGATGAATATAAGATCCTGATCAAGGAGCCAAATCGCGGTTACTTTCTCAACCTGGATGCGAGCAAGATAGATGTCACCCGTTTGCCCTCCAGTGCGGATCCCATGGAAGATCTTTACATGAAGTTGGCAGATGACTTGCTTAGCCGACGAATCCCCGAGGAATTCTTTGAGGCATACCTGATTCGCGAATATGGCATTAGTCGCGGGCAATTACTAAAGATGCTTGGCCGAATGGCGAGCGAAGGTCTCATCGTACGGAAAACTGCACAGGGCTGGAAGGTTAACCCGTTTCTTAACGATGCGGACGCACATGGTCAAAGCTACCGCTTTCGCATGGCAATCGAGCCGGCTGCTCTTCTGGAACCTACTTATCGGATAGACAAACGTGCGTTTCAACATGCTCGGAAGATACAAACGCAGATGATTAACGGCGGGGCCTTCAAACTATCACGTTCAAAGCTGTTTCAAGTGGGAGCGGGGTTTCATGAGATGCTGGTCCGTTGCTCGGGAAATCGTCATTTTCTGGATGCGATCCAGCGTCAGAATCAGCTCCGCAGGCTGCTGGAATATCGTTCAAAGAGTGACCGTGCCCTTTTCGTCGACCAGTGTTGCGAACATCTAAAATTGCTGGATTTGATTGAGGCGCACAAGCGAGAAGCCGCGGCGAACTTCCTTCGTAAGCACCTTGATAACGTCAGTCACAAGAAAACAGCCGATCGGTGGGGAACCGCTCAGCGGGGAGCAACTATTTCTGTATTGTAGCTGTGACGGCAGCGACCAGCCTGGTAGGCTTTTGCACCAGTCCATCTCTATATTGCACAACTCCGCCTCAGGATCATACTTGTCAGATCTTCTTTGAGGATTGTATTGTGTGCGCGCAATGTGCAATATGTGGTGTACACTCAATCTCAGTTTGCCGCGCAGGTAGCCGAAACAAGCGTAGATAAAATGCGGAGTTGAACAGACGCAAATAACCTGTGCGAAAGAACAGGAAACGGAAAACATCTTCTCCAGATAAAGGAGATATCACATGCAGGCAGATTCCATTGATCGACGAACAGCAATGAAGACGCTGGTTGCGACTGCAGGTGTCAGCTTAGCCAGCAAGACTGGATTTGCTTTGGAAAATCCAACGAGCGCTGTAAACCCGTGCGTTACTCCGGATTACAAGAACAATGCGAACACCTGGGGATCGGAACAAGTCGCCGACTTCTTCCCGGGATTTTCGCACTTGGACATGAAAACCAGTGGCGCCGTCATCCGGCTCCGCCATGGGGGCAGTGGTCCACCGCTATTGCTGCTTCACGGAAACCCACTCAACCATGTGGCTTGGCATAAGGTCGCTGCTCGGCTTGCGAAGAACTACCACGTAGTCCTGCCAGATTTGCGCGGCTACGGCGACAGCTCACTCCCGCCTGCTGGCGAGAACCACATCAATTACAGCTTCCGCGCCATGGCCCAAGACATGGTGGAGATAATGGCCCAGCTCGGATACCAGCGATTCTTTTTAGCCGGACATGATCGAGGGGGCCGAGCAGCCCATCGGCTTTATCTGGACCACCCGAACAAAGTTACAAAGCTCTGTCTGATGGATGTCATCCCCAACTATTACGTCTGGACAAATACCACAAAGGACTGGGTCATCAAGACTTGGCATTGGGGTTTTATGGCGCAGCCCGCTCCCTTTCCGGAGCAGTTGATCAGTGCCGTTCCAGCCGAATTCTTCCTCAAGTCCCGTATGGCGATACGAGGCGGGACCGGCACAAATTTCTTTCATCCAGCGGCAATGGAAGAATATGTTCGGTGCTATACCCTAAAAACAATAACCGGATCATGCCGGGATTACCGGGCAACCGCAACCTGCGATTTTGAGATGGACACAGCCGATCGCGACCGAAAAATCGACATCCCTCTAGTGATCCTCTGGGGCGCGCGGGGTCAACCGCCGGAAAGAGCCCGCGAATTTCCAGAAATATGGTCGAAGTTTGCCACTAACATCACTCTTGCCGAAGGTCTCAATTGCGGTCACTACATCGCCGAGGAGATGCCGGACCTGCTCTACGATCGATTCAGGGCGTTTTTTGTATAGATGCTGAGAGATGGCGCGTGAGCGTGTCAGCTCGTATAGAAATGTGAGGTACACGGAATTGGGCATGGTTGATCACAACCCGAAGATATTTCTGATCCACGCGACGCCATTGGCAATGCCGGCCATCAAGGCCAGCTTTGACAGGTTGTGGCCGG
>CAZLJQ010000095.1:0-9063 GCA_964559875.1 uncultured Acidobacteriaceae bacterium | reverse complement strand
ACATGGACTTCCTGCAGGGCGACAACCAGATGAACACCTTCGCCAAGATGACCGGCGGACGATGGTTCAGCCCGCGCTTCCAGGGCGAGCTGCCGGAGGATTTCCGGGAGATTGGCGCGGCTGTACGAAACCAGTACACCATCACCTACAAGCCCACCAACAGCAAACGGGATGGCAGCTACCGTAAACTGAAAGTGCAACTGGTGCAGCCGGGTACCGACAAGCCACTGATCGTGAAAGATCAGCATGGCAAAGAGTTGAAGTACCAGGTAGTGACTCGCGAGGGCTATACGGCCAAACACGAGGTCGATTAGACTCCAGGCGGGTTCCGCGACGGGTAACTGGCCGCTGGCGCACAGGCTCTGTGACGGGTAACGGGTCGTTGGCCCTTCCGGCTGCGGGCGCTTGGATTCCAATAACAAAGAGGTGAAGGTTGCGGAAATTATTGAGCACCGCTTTGCCGGTTCTCCTGCTACTGCTTCTGTCTTCGGTGGTTTCAATTGCCGACGGCGATGAAAAGCCTGCTTACAACGTACGGGAGCACTACACGAAGTTCGAATTCCGGATACCGATGCGCGATGGGGTGAGGCTCTTTACCGCAGTCTATGTCCCCAAGGATCAGTTCCAGGCTTGGCCGTTTCTCGTGAGCCGCACGCCTTACGGAGTGGGACCGTATGGTGTGGAGAACTACCCAACGTGGCTGGCGCCGCAGGAGTTGATGACGGCCGGCTACATCTTCGTACGGCAGGATGTGCGCGGGCGCAACCTAAGCGAAGGCAACTTTGTCGAGGAGTCTCCGTACAAGGAAAACAAAGGCCCGAAGGACGTGGACGAAACCACGGACATGCACGACACGGTTGACTGGCTGCTGAAGAACGTGCCCAACAACAACGGAAATGTCGGCATCTGGGGGATCTCCTATCCGGGCTTCTACGCCGCGGCCAGCATTATCGATTCGCATCCAGCGATTAAGGCAGCTTCGCCGGAAGCTCCGATGACCGACCTATATCATGACGACGACGCCTACCATGGCGGAGCGTTCATGCTAGCGGGAAACTTCGAGTTCTACACGTTCTTTAAGCCGCAGCAGAATCCAACTCTCGACAACAGCGGCCTTGGCGTGAAATACGGCACCAGCAATGGCTACGACTTCTTTCTTGATGCGGGGAATCTCGACGAACTCAATCGCAAATATCTGAAGGGCTCCAATCCTCTGTGGGATGACAACGTGGAGCACTGGACCTTTGACAACTACTGGAAAGAGCGCAACCTGGTTCCGCGCATGAAGAATGTCCATTGCGCGGTGCTGACCGTGGGTGGATGGTTTGACGCCGAAGATCTGCAAGCGCCGCTATCACTCTACAAAGCGATTGGAGACCTGAATCCGGAGACGGTGAACCTGCTGGTGGAGGGGCCGTGGGTGCATGGCGGATGGGCGCTGCTGGAGGGTCGCAGGATAGGCAACGTGGATTTTGCGCAGAACACGGGCGAGTTTTTCCGGGCGCACATTATGTTGCCGTTTTTCGAGAAATACCTAAAGGGTAAGACGGTTGAGGAACTGCCCAAGGTCTATGCCTTTGAGACCGGAAGCAACGTTTGGCGCAAGTACGCCGCGTGGCCTCCGAACAATACAGTGAAACGCACGCTCTATTTGGAGGCCGGGAACAGGTTGGCCTTTGAAGCGCCGGGCCGCGGAGCAGGCTTCGATGAATATGTGAGCGACCCTGCCAAGCCGGTGCCGTATGTGGGATACCAGACGCTGTTCGTGCCGCAGGAATACATGGTCAGCGATCAGCGCTTTGCCGAGACACGAACGGATGTACTGGCGTACCAGAGCGAGGTGCTGACACGGGATGTGACAGTGGTTGGTCCGGTCAGTCCGAGGCTGTTTGTCTCCAGCAGCGGTACGGACTCGGACTTTGTGGTCAAGCTCATCGATGTTTATCCGCAGAAGGAAGCGGTAGAGCAGCAGCCCCATGTGGTGCGCGATATCGGCGTTCCGGAGACCGACTTGCAGGGTTGGGAGCAACTGGTTCGCGGCGAGCCGTTCCGCGGCAAGTTTCGCCATGGCTTTGAGAAGCCAGAGCCATTCACTCCGGGCAAGGTGGAGGAGATCGATTTCACCATGCCGGATATCAACCACACCTTCCTGCGTGGCCATCGCATCATGGTTCAGGTGCAGAGCTCATGGTTCCCGCTGACGGATCGGAATCCGCAGACCTTCGTCGATATTCCAAAGGCGAAGCCGGAAGATTTCAGGAAAGCCACGGAGCGCGTTTATCACGAGAACGGACACGCATCAGGCATTGAGGTACAGGTGCTGGAGTAGCAGCGAACTGCGGCTCGGTGCCAGGCTGCCGGATAAGATGAAATGGCGGCGGATACGCGGCAATGGATGGCGCCCGGCCGCCAGGATTCGTCAGCAGTGATGAATGGCGGAGTAGCTTGTGCTGGGCACGCGCCCGCCCTGGGTCAGTCCGGAGGTGAGGTCTTTCACCTCGTTGCGGGCTTCGGTTTCAGCCAGTTCCTGAGTTGGGGCGTGTCCCCAGGAGACTAACTCCTCGGGATTGCCTTCCAGACAAATCATCCAGTGATAGCGTGTTTTCTTGCGGAATGCTTGCGCTTGAATTGAAACTACGTACCTGCCAAGCTCGTGATTCATTGAATCCGCCCTCTCTGCCAGGCACCGGTGCCACTGCCGGCAATTGTGGAAATTTACCGTGGCACTTCGTGATACAAATAATCCGGTCTGCCTCTATCATACGTCGCGGCGAGTTTTTCTGCACTGTGGCGAAGGCATGAAACAGCGATTCGTTTCCTCTTCAACCGGCTTTGCCCTGATTGTCACTAGTGGAATCGCTCGTGGCGGAAGGATGCTCCGGACGAAGGAGGGTGCCAAAGACGGATGGCTTGAGGTATAAGATTAAGATCAGCAGGCGGAGTATCGACAGATGTCCGTACTTGCTTAATCAAGGGGGTACAGGTCGAATGCCTAAGAACAAGAAGCCTGGGGATAAGCCCACTCCGAGGAAAGCTTCGGCGAAGAAGAGTCCGGCCAAGGAAGCTGCTCCGAAGAAGTCTGCCGCTGAGGAGATTGCCACCAAGGCTCCGGTTACCGCACCTCATCTTGCGGCGGAGTCTATACACTTGCGTACGGCTCAGCCCTCGCCCGCCGAGTTATATGAAGAGATTCGCCGTCGCGCGTACGAGTTCTATCGTGAGCGTGGCGGGCAGCATGGTTCGCATGAAGCAGACTGGCATCGTGCCGAGTCTGAGGTACGTGCAAAATACAAGCCGTAAATGGGCCCCGGCATTCATAATATATACAGGCACAGGTATTCATGCTCCAGGTTCTGATCGTAGATGATGACCCTTTTCAACTGCGCATAAGGGAAACAATTCTTCGTAACGTTGGCATGGTGGTACACGTCGCTCCCGACGCCGATAGCGCCCTTGCCCTGTTGCGCTCCGTGGGAAAGAAGATCGGCGTGGTGGTCACGGATCATTTTCTTCCGGGACGTACCGGCGCGGAGCTGGTGCGCGAACTTCGCCTCGCCTTGCCTTCTCTGCCCGTGGTGGTGCTCAGCGGCATGCCGGGCATCGAAAGCGAATACGAGGGGCTGAACGTGAGTGTTCATCTGAAGCCCTATGCGCCGACTGAATTCATCCGGGAGATCCAGAGCGTTTTAGCGGAATAAAAAAGAGTTCGCATCGCGCGAACTCTCTAGAACATCAGGAGGTCATAAATATATGGACTCCCAGAGGGACTCCGTTCTTAGATGACGCCTTAGTATAACCCCCGCCACCTTAACCCTTAAATAGAGTCCTAACCCTTTATATAGAAACAATCTTCATGAGTTCCCGATTCAGCACAGGACACTTTTGAATTCGGATTAACGGGATCTTGCGGCCTTACCTAGAAATCGTGCACAATAACTCCAGATTTGGTAGTTCTCACAAAAATGCCACAAATTGGAAGCTTCACTCTGCTGCTCGGGCTCGCATTGAGCGTATACGCGTTCGGCGCGGGACTATATGCGATTGTGTACCACGACGATCGTTTGAGCGAGACCGCACGCCGGGCAGGAATCGCTGTCTTCCTGGCGGTTACGGCGGCTTCCGCGGTGCTGGTCTACGCCGCGTTTCACAACGACTTTTCGGTCGCGTACATCCTGCACCACTCGAATCGCGCCCTGCCGGCGCCGTATAAGTTTGCCGCTCTGTGGTCGGGGCAGGAGGGATCGCTACTGTTCTGGTGCTGGTTGCTGGCCACCTACGGACTGGTGCTGCGGCTGCGTCACAAGGTAGATACGCGTCTGGTTGCCCACGCCTCGGTCGTGATCAGCGCGGTGCAGATCTTCTTCCTGCTGCTGGTGAACTTCGCCGCCCATCCGTTTGCACTGGTCGCGGGTACGATCCCCGCCGATGGCAACGGCCTCAACCCGTTGCTGCAGTATCCGGAGATGGTCATCCATCCGCCGATGCTGTATCTGGGGTATGTCGGCATGACGGTGCCATTCTGCTTTGCGCTGGCGGCGCTGATCATGAAGTACCCCGGCGAAAAGTGGATTCACATTACACGCCGCTGGACGATGGTGGGCTGGCTGTTTTTGACTTGCGGAATCTTTCTGGGCTCCTACTGGGCCTACCGCGTACTGGGCTGGGGCGGATGGTGGGGATGGGACCCGGTGGAGAACGCTTCGCTGCTGCCGTGGCTGACCGGCACGGCGTTCCTGCACTCGGTGATGATGCAGGAGAAGCGCGGGATGATGAAGGTGTGGAACATGTGGCTGATCTTCTCCACCTTCCTGCTGGCGATCTTTGGCACGTTCCTCACCCGCTCGGGCGTGGTCAGCTCGGTACACGCTTTTGCAGAATCTGACATTGGGCCATACTTCGTTGTCTTCATGGCGCTGACCTTCGCCACGTGCGCGTACTTCTTTGTAAGGAACCGCGAGCATTTGCAGAGTGAGCACAAGTTGGAATCGCTGATCTCACGCGAATCGAGCTTCCTGTTCAATAACGTACTGCTGCTGGTGTCAGCGTTCGCCGTGCTCTGGGGGACGCTGTTCCCGGTGCTCAGCGAGTGGGTCACGGGACACAAGGTGACGGTTGGGCCGCCATTCTTCAACAAGGTGAACGTTCCGATTGCGCTGTTTCTGCTGTTGCTCACAGCGGTTGGGCCGTTGCTGGCGTGGCGCAAAACCTCGACCGAGAGCCTGCGTAAGAATTTTCTGCTTCCGGCGATCATCGCGCTGGCGGTTGGTGTGGCGCTAGTTGCAATGGGTCTGAAGCCGTGGGTGGAGATCAGCTACTTCTACTCACTGATGGCGATTGTGCTTTCCGTGCTGGTGGCAGCGACGATTGGCAGCGAGTTCATTCGCGGCGGACTGGTGATTGCCCGCCACAATGACAGCAACGTCTTCCACGGAATGTGGCTGCTGACCCGCCGCAACACGCGGCGATACGGTGGATATATTGTGCATCTCGGCGTGATCGTTACCATGATCGGCTTTGCCGGAGTGGCTTTTTACCAGAACACCGAGAAGGAACTGGCGTTCGGCGACAAGATGGACATTGGCGCCTACACGCTTGTCTGCCGCTCCTACACCCAGGACGACAAGCCAAATTATTCCAGCGAATGGGCCATTCTGGACATCTACAAGAGTGGCAAGCAGATTACGACCATGTATCCGGAGCAGCGTTTTTACAAGGCCAGCCAACAGCCGGCCACCATTGTAGCTAACCGCTCGACGGTGATGGAGGACCTGTACCTGGTGTACACGGGAAAGAATCCAGAGAACGGCCATCCCATCATCAAGGCGCACCTGAATCCCCTGGTTTGGTGGATTTGGGCGGGGGCGCATCTGATTCTGGTTGGCACTCTCGTTGCGTTGGTGCCGAACATGCAAGCCAAGCGCAAGAAACTTACTCCTCCGCAGACGCGACGGGCGCAGGTGGAGGATGCGGCAGAGAGCCGCGCACCGGTGGAGGCGGGATCGGATTGATGAGAATTGCGCACAGCATCTTTCACCGCGGTCTGCGTCACTGGGGAGGGTTGTTGCTTATCGCCAGCGCATTGCTGCTGATGGGAGCCGCGGGAGACAGCACCGGACAGCGCTTTGACCGTCTGGGGCATGCGTTGATGTGCCAGTGCGGCTGCGGCCAGGTCATGCTGGAGTGCAATCACGTCGGCTGTACCAGTTCTGAGCAGATGCGCAAGGAGCTCAAAGCTGCGATGGATCGGGGCGATTCCGACAAGGTGATTCTCGCGGGATTTGTGGCCAAGTACGGACCCACGGTGCTCTCGGCGCCGACCACTACGGGCTTCAATCGCGTTGCCTGGATTATGCCGGGTGTCATCTTCGTGGCTGCCTTAGGGGCGGTGGTTCTGGTGGTGCTGGCGTGGAAGCGCCGCACACCTACTCCGCCTTCGAACTCCGCAGGCTCCGAACCCGACGCACTGGATGAGTTCCGCCGCCGCGCACGCGAGGAGACATCATTGTGACCGCCCTACTGCAAATGCAGCCTAGTCAGCCGGACGCCACCGGCAACAGCTTTCTGATCTTCGCCACCGTGCTGTTTGCGGTCGCCGTATTTGTGTACATCTTTAAGCCTGCGCGGGCCGAGCACGCGGCGGAGAAGACGCGGCTGGCATTTCTCTATGAGCGCAAGGAGCAGACCTTTGAGAATCTGCGCGATCTGAACTTTGAGTACAAGGCTGGCAAGCTCAGCGACGCCGATTTCACCTCCATGCGCGACTCGATGGAGCAGGAGGCTGCAAACATATTGGCCGAGATTGAAGAGCTTGAGCACGAAACCGGCAAGCGCCAGGGAGTGCCCGCATGATGGGTGAAGCGTTGGCACGAAGAAGTCGTCCGGTCTTTGTTTTCGTGATTCTGCTTCTGCTGGGCGCTACGGCGATGGCCGAGAGCATTCGCGGAACGGTGACCAATGCCACCACTGGCAAACCTGCGGCCGGGGCGGCTGTCACGCTGGTCGATCCCATGGGCGGCATGGCTGAAGTGGCCACAACGAAGGCCGACGCGCAGGGGCGTTTCACCTTCAATACTCCCGATGCAAAGGGTCCACAGCTGGCGCGAGCCGAACGGGGCGGAGTGAACTACTTCAAGATGGTTCCTCCGGGAACGGCGAGTGTCGATCTGAGCGTTTATGACGCGGCACCCTCGGTGGAGGGCATCAACGGCTCGGCGGATGTGGTTCGCATGGAAGCCGCGGGCAACCAGTTGCAGGCGGTGGAACTGTTTGCGATCCGGAACGAGAGCAATCCGCCGCGAACTTTGGCTTCAGCGTCCACCTTTGCATTCACCCTGCCGGAGGGCGCGCAGATTGACGGAGCACAGGCACAGGCCCCAAATGGCCAGCCCATTTCGGTGACGACGAACGCGGCGAAGGAGAAGAATCAGTACGCATTTTCCTTTGCGCTCAAGCCCGGCGAAACCCGGTTTCAGTTGGCCTATCACATGCCCTACAACGGCAAGGCCTCGTTTTCTCCGCGCCTGACCCGCAACTTTGAGCACTACGTTCTGGTGCTGCCCGCCAGCATGAGCTTTTCTCCTCGCGACCCTAAGCTGTTTCAGGCGATGGCCAACCAGCCCGGCAGCAATGTGCAGGTCAGCCTGAAGGCGCAATCCGGTCAGGACCTCAGCTACGCCATCTCCGGCACCGGCGCGTTTCCGGACGATCAGGATGCATCGGGCGGCGGAGGAACGAGCGGAGGTGCATCCAGCGGAGCCCAGGGCGACAATGGCATGGGCGGTGGTGGAGCAACTGCCGACAGCCGTCCCGGCGGCGGACTGGGCAGACCGATTGACGCTCCCGATGGGTTGGCGCGGTATCGCTGGTACATAATTGGCGCGCTGCTTACGGTTTTGGTCGGCGGCGGTATTTGGACCCACGAGCGCACCAAGCAGGAGGAGGCGGAAGACGCGCTGTCTTTTGCTCCGGTTCTACCGTCCGCGCCACGTTACTCTTCGGCAGACGCATTGGCCAGCGTGCCCGCTTCCGTCTCTAACGGCCAATTAGCGGCGCAAGTCGCAACCCAGCCGCCGAGCCAGCTTCTGCTGGCAGCCCTGAAGGAAGAGCTGTTCGCATTGGAAGTCGAGCGCCAGCAGGGAAAGCTCTCGCCAGAGGAGTACGAAAAGGCTCGCGCCGCACTGGAACAGACCTTGCAACGCGCGCTCAGCCGGATGCACAACTAGCGTCAGCGACCGGGGTGGAAAGAAAGACCCGCCCTCCGCCCAAGAAACGGGCAGAAGGGTAGGGCACCCGGCTCCGCCTCCGTTCAAGAACAGGGCACCCGCAACGGCTGCGACTCGGGATTATCCTTGCTCCTGCGTTTGACCTCTGGCGAGCAGGACGGTGGCGCGTCGTTCCCCGGTGCGATAGCATCTACATAGACATTATGGGAAACAACTTCAAGACCGCGTTCTTGTTGACGGCGATGACCGTCTTCCTGGTGCTCGTTGGGCAGGCGCTGGGAGGCCGCAGTGGAGCGGTGATGGCCTTCTGCATTGCCGGGGCGATGAATTTCTTCTCCTACTTTTTCAGCGACAAGCTGGCGATCATGTCCAGTGGTGCACAACCGGTAACACGCGAGGAACTTCCCCGCGTCTACCAGATCGTGGAGCGCCTCTGCGCCAAGACCGGTTTGCCCATGCCCAAGATCTTCGTCATTCCCACGAACTCGCCCAACGCCTTTGCCACCGGACGCAACCCGAATCACGCCTCGGTGGCGGTGACGGCGGGCATTCTGGATCTGCTCACGGACGACGAATTGGAAGGCGTGCTGGCGCATGAACTCGGGCATGTCCGCAATCGCGACATTCTCATCAGTTCGATCGCAGCTACCTTCGCCGGAGCGGTTACGATTCTGGCGCGGATGGCCGGATGGGCTGCCATGTTTGGAGGCGGAGGACGGGATCGCGACCGCGACGGTGGCGGCGGCATCATCGCATCTATCGCCATGATGATTCTTGCTCCGCTGGCCGCGTTGCTGATCCAGATGGCGGTTTCGCGCTCGCGCGAGTACCAGGCCGATGC
>CAZLJQ010000094.1:0-9208 GCA_964559875.1 uncultured Acidobacteriaceae bacterium | reverse complement strand
TATCTGGAGGAGAAGGGGCTCGGCGTACACCTGGCCGGGGCCGTAGTTCCGCAGGTCGCCGGAGCGATTCTCTTCGACCTTGAGCTGGGCGACAATCACTTCCGTCCGGACGCCGAGGCCGGCTACCACGCAGCCACGAGTGCAACCAGCGGCACTGTCGCCGAAGGCAACGTTGGCGCAGGCGCGGGAGCTTCGGTTGGCAAGTTGTTCGGCATGAAGTCGGCGATGAAGACTGGACTGGGAACTGCCAGCCAGCGCGTTGGCAATACTGATATTTTTGTCGGCGCAATCGTCGCTGTAAACGCCGTGGGCGATGTCTACAATCCCGCGACAGGCCGTATTGTTGCTGGCGCGCGCGACCTGGAGCACGGCGGCTTTCTCAATACTGTCGAACAGCTGAAGAAGGGATACGGGCTCGAACTGCCCGCTCAGTCAACGACCAACACTACCATCGCAGTCGTTGCCACCAACGCGCGTCTAGATCGCGTACAGATCACCAAGATCGCTCAGATGGCTCACGACGGCATGGCGCGCGCCATCAATCCGGTGCACACGCTGTGGGATGGTGACACAATCTTCTCCGCCGCCACCGGAAAGAGCGATACTCACGTCAACCATAGCGCTCTGGGCGCAGTGGCCGCCGAGGTGCTTGCGACCGCAATCGTGCGGGCTGCGACTCAGGCGACAAGTCTGGCCGATCTACCCGCCAGCCGGGACTATCGCGGATGAGCCGAAGTGAGCCGAGGCGTTTCTACAAATCGCCCCGGCTCGCTTCGTTGCTATGGTTTCTCTTCCAGAAACTGCAATAGGTCGTGCGTGAACTCGGCCGGACGCTCCCAGTGAAGAGCGTGCCCGGTCTCCGGATAGGCCTTCAACTTTGCATGAGGAATCTTGCTAACGAGCAGATCCTCGTCCTCCCGGGTGAAGATTTCGTCCTTCTCTCCCCAGAAGACCAGCGTCGGGACGTGAATCTTCGTTAGGGTGTCAACCGGCTCCGAGCTAGCCAATCCCTGTCCCAGTCCGTGCCACGTCGCCGCAGAAAGCTTCTGAGCCTCCTGCACCATAGTCTCAAAGAACCACGCGGGTACCGGGTGATAGATGGTGCTTGCCTGAAAGTCACGAGCAAAGGTGTACGGCACTGGGTCCGTAAGGGCAGCAAAGGTATTGTGCAGCTCTTGCTGCACCGCGTGACTTCTTATCCCGGGTCCAGAGCCGATCAGCACCAGACGATCCAGATGGCCGGTATCGTTCTCCGCCACCGCCTGCGCCACAAAGCTGCCCAACGAGTGACCGACCAGAGTAGCGTGTTCGATCTTCAACTGATCGAGAAACTCTGCGATGTCACCGGAAAAATCCGCCCTACTGTAGCCCGTCTCCGGATGGTCGGAGTATCCGTGCCCTCGCAGCGTAACGGCGTAGACGTGATACTTCTCTGGCAGCAGCGGCAGCACCCGCTCATAGGAATGCCATGAATCGCCTGCACCGTGCAGCAGCACAATCGTCGGGCCGTTGGGGTTACCCTGTTCGACGTAGTTCAGCGTGATGCCGTCTTTCAGCTTGATGTCGTGCGCTGTCAGCCGGTCGAGCCGTGGCTGCTGCGCAGTGGCGAATATGCTGGCGGCAAACAGTCCTGCGGTGGCCAGCAGCGTCTTCGCGGAGAGATGTGATTTGCAAATCGATTTTTCCATTCTGATCCTTTCGTTATGAAGTGGTGCTGAAAAAACGGGGAGAGCTTTTGGCTCTCCCCGTGAAGTTTGTGTCCGGTTAGAAGTTGAACTTCCCACCCAGTTGGATCAGCCTCTGGTCGCTTCCGACCGTGCTCGTAATCGAGCCGAAGGCGGAGCTTCCAAAGGTAGTGTTTGGTTGGGCGAAGTGTGGCGTGTTGAAGATATTGAATCCTTCAAACCGCAGCTCCACACTCCGATCTTTATCGAGCTTGATGCTCTTGATCAGAGCCAGATCGGTAGAGGTATATCCGGGCCCGAGGATCGAGCCACGCTGCTCGTTGCCGGAGTGGCTGTTATCGACCTCTCCGCCAGCGGTGGTGGGCAGGGCAAAGGCGCTTGTGTTGAACCATGCCTTGCCCGCACCAATCTGCTTGGAGCCGGTGTTTGGATTGCCAATGCGATTGGGGCGGAAGGTCAGCGACTGCGCCGTTGTGGTTGAGTTGACCGCCGTGATGGAGCTTCCCGACTGCGCTTGGAAGAGTCCATTCAGCCGCCATCCACCGAGAACGCTTCGGACAATCGGGTTATAGTCCTGCAAGTTCGGCAGCTTGTAGACAAGACTCACCACAAAGCGCTGCGGAATATTGAACAGAGCATTGCCCTTCTCGGCCTGTGCTGCGGCGTCGATGGAGCCTTGGTCTCCGATAGTCGCTGCTGTTACCGGTCTTGGCTCGCCTAGGTTCAATCCCGACAACTCGTCGAAGGAGTGGCTCCATGTATACGCAGCCGTTGCGTGGATCTGGTGCCAGTCCTTCAACTGCCAGAAGACCTGCAACGAGTCGTACCAGCTCTTGGCTGCGTTGAACGTCGGACGAGCCAGACCGAACTGCGAGAAGACGGCTCGCGATCCGGCCTTGTAGGCATTGGTGCCCGCGGTGGTACTTCCCGTGGCGACAACGTTCGTGGGGTTGACTTCGATGAAGAATGGCAGGTTCTTACCGCGCGAACCAACGTAGTTGATCTCGAAGCTGCTCTTCGACGATAGCTGCTGCTGCAAGCCAAGGTGATACTGCTGCACCACCGGAGTTGTGAAGGTATTCGCCAGACTATAGCCGATGAAGGTCAGATTGGGCGGGAAACCGACCGGCCCCGCAGCAACGCCGTTATAGGGGTTGGAGAAGAGCTTTGAGGTTGGGGTCCCTCCAAGCGTGTTCAGGTCGATCTCCTGTAGTGGCTGGAAGGGAGGTGCGAGCGTACCGTTCTGGAAGAAGTCTCCCTGTCCGGTCACTGTGTCATAGAAGAGTCCCCACGCGCCGCGAATGCTCAGCTTGCCATCGCCTCTAGGATCGTAAGCAAAGCCGATCCGAGGTGCGACGTTGTTCGTATCGGTGTTGTAGGTCGAGCGCGGTGTGCCTGCGTCTCCCGGATACACAAGGCCGGCAGGAGCCGTTGGTTCAACAGTGGACTGCTGACCGGGGTGCAAGGCGGCCAAGTGGTTTTGATCTTCCACAAAAGGCCGGGTAACCTCGTAACGCAAGCCGTACTGCAACACTAGACTGCGGTTGATGCGATACTCATCCTGCGCATATAGGGCGTAGGTCCAGGAGGAGCCATTCAGATACGGATCGCCCGATCCCTGCTGGAACTCGGTGGGAAGGCCCAGCAGAAAGTCCGCCGCATAGTCGCCGGTGTAGGAGGCTGCTCCGGTTGTACCGCCGCCAAAGGAGAAGTTTCCATTCGAGCGATTGATGTACAGCAGGTTGATTCGATCACGCTCGATCTGGCCGCCAAACTGAAACTCATGTTTGCTCTTGATCCACGTAAATGCATCGGTGATGGTATCGACGCGGTTTCCTCGCTTGGCAAACGGCTGCTGCGCGTCTCCTTGCGTAAAGTAGTTGGTGATGGATACATAGGGGAGTCCCTCGGCGTCGGCATTGCTCGCCAAAAATCCATAGCCGACCGAACTCGGGGCGAGACCGCTCGTCTTGTATGGCTTTCCGTTGATATCCTGCCGACCGTAGCGCGCCACATTAATGGCGCGATCATTAATGGTCCAGGTATCGGAGAGCAGCTCGTCTTGCGTGGTAATCAGCTGTCGGTTGCCTGCCGGAGAAAAGTTGGACGGCGTCAGCGGCGAGAGCAGGTTCTGGTGCGCATACAGATAGCGCCCAAGGATGGAGTGATTCTTATGCACTAGCCAGTCGCCGCGCAGTCCGAATGTATCTCGGTTGTCTATATTGGGCGGTGCAGCATTGTAGTAGTAGCTTACGCTTCCGTTCGAGTTTGTGATGCCTGCGGTACTCGGGGCGAGAGTCGGAATGTAACTGCTGAGTATGGCTTTAGCGATGGGGCTGATGTAGTTAGGGTTGATGACATTGGTGCTCGAAAAATAAGGAGTCCCGTTGGCAGCCCCAGGATCTGTGAGAACCTTGCTGAATGCGCTAAAGTTGCCTCCACGCTCGGCCTGCGAGAGTACGGGAACACTGAGCGTGTTTGCAGTTCCGTCCTTCAAACGAAAGCCCTCGTAGTAGCCGAAGAGAAACGCGCGATTGCGAAGGATCGGGCCACCAGCGGCTGCTCCAAACTGGTTTTGTAGATAGATCGGCTTCGTCGTGAGAAAGTAATTCTTTGCCGCCAGATTCGAGAGCCGGTTGAGTTCCCAGGCGTCTCCATGAAACTGATTGCTTCCCGCGCGGGTGACAACGTCGACGATCGCACCGGCGTTGCGTCCGTACTGCGCCTCGTAGGAGTTGGTCTGAATCTTGAACTCCTGCACCGCATCCGGCGGAGGACGAAAGACAAATCCGCTATTGAACGAATCGTTATTGGGCGAGCCGTCCAGCAGAAAGTTGTTCGACTGGTTGCGCTGGCCGTTGACGTTGTAGCTTCCAGTCGTATCGCCAAAGCCGCCCACCGTGGCGTTGCCTGCAGCCGCGCCAAGCGCAGCAGGTGGCGCGCTTACGCCCGGAATCAGTGTGCCCAGTTGAGCGATATTGCGTCCGTTCAGCGGCAGTTCGACGATCTCGTCGCCATTGATGACGATGCCCAACGTCGAGTGCTGCGTCTCGATCAGCGGAACCACATCGCCCACTTCAACCTGTTGGCTGACGCTGGCCAGACTCAACTTAATATCCAGACGTGTCGAGGTGTTCACCTCAACCTGAACCTTATCGGCGACCGCAGGGGAGAACCCAGCAGCCGTCGCGCTCACCTTGTACAAACCGGGATTCACATGCGGGTCGAGATAGCCGCCGTCCTCTTTTGACGCGACCGTGTGGCTCACTCCCGTGTTAATCTCGGTAACGGTTACCGTAGCGTTCTTAACGCCATATCCGCTGGGATCGACAACGTTGCCTGTCAGCTTACCGGTCTCTTGAGCGCTTGCCCCATGAGCCAGCATGAACAGTGCTACGACCACCAACATCATATAGCGAAACAAACTCCTACCAGTTGCGATCCTGCCGCTGGCCGATGATCCGATCACAATCCCACGGCTTGTAATCGCGGCCGCCGACTGATCTCCTGCTGTTTCTCTCTTCCGATTCTGCATAGTCACCTCACAAAGTCATGGGGCTGCACGAAAATTTGCGATCCGCACAGCACGTTGAATCCCTCTTTCGTTTCGAGTCAGTGCATGGCTTGGGAAGTTTCCGCAACATCGACCGGATTGAAAATGGCTCATTGTTCCTCCTCGTAAAATCATTCGTGTCATTCAATAAATTCTTCAGCCGAGAGCATCCTTGCGTGCCGGAAATCCTGGAATGCTCTCGGCATGAATCACTGCCTGCACGACGGCGCGTGCAAGAACCTCGGCAGCGATTGCGCCGATCAATCCTGCATTGGCTTTGGCTGCGCTCTTTCCAGTACTCAGTGCAAAGACGGTGTCGCCGTCGCTTTGTGTGTGAACCGGATTGATCGTTCTGGCCAGTCCGTCGTGTGCCATCTGTGCAATTTTTGTCGTCTCGGCCTTATCGAAGTGCAGATTGGTTGCAACCACACCGATGGTTGTATTGGTTCCAATGGGAGGCAGCACGACGCCGTGGCCATTCAGAATCTCACTGATCGTGTCGCGGTATCCATGCCCGTCTTCCCGCCGCGCCCCAGCCAGAATCTCTCCGCTGCGCGGATCGCGAACATCGCCAACCGCGTTGACGGCAACCAGCGCGGCAACCACAATCCCGGTGTTCCCGATCTTGACGCTCGCCGATCCCAGTCCACTCTTGGTCGACCATTGGCTACCAAACAGCTTGCCAACCGTAGCTCCGGCACCAGCCCCAACATTGCCCTGAGCCACTGGATCTTTGCTTGCAACCTGAGCCGCCTTGTATCCGTCGTCGGCCGTCGGACGAATCTTGGCATCGCCAACCCCCAGATCGAAGAGAATCGCAGCCGGCACGATAGGCACAACAATGTCTTTGCCCACCGCCTGCCCGATGCCATGCTCGTCCAGATAGCGCATCACTCCGCTGGCCGCATCGAGACCGAATGCGCTTCCACCGGAGAGCAGAATCGCCTGCACCTTCTGTACGCTGTTGACCGGGTTCAGCAGATCGGTCTCTCGCGTTCCCGGAGCCGCTCCTCGCACGTCGACTCCGGCAACCGCGCCATCCGTGACCAGAATTGCGGTGCAACCTGTCGGTCGCTCGTGCAAGGTGCGGTGGCCGACCTTGATCCCCTCCACATCGGTCAGCGAGCCTGCGAACGGTGCCACCGACGCCTGCGTCTCTGCCGCCGCAGCCAGCGTGGAAGGCCCGATCAGAAGCGGCGTACTCAGCAACAGTTTGTTGAAATCTCTTCGTTTCATTGCAGAAGTCCTCTTTGCCTTACTGGTTGAACCCTCTTATTTCGTATTTCCGCTAGTGACCAATGTGGCTGGCACTGTTTCGGCCAGAAGCCTCTCGATTCTCTGTGTAGTCTCCGCCCACAGCTCGTCGTAGATCTTTCCGGTTGCTTTGCCTGCAAATCCGGCGTGTATGTTCTGAACCAGTCCATCGCGATCAATAAAAATGGTGCTGGGAACCGCATCCAGATGCGTCAACTGCGGCAGCTTTTCCCCGATCTGATCCGGCTCTCCGGCCAGCAGAACCGTGTAGTCGATCCCGAACTGCTTGAGGAAGGCACGCAGGCGAGCGGGGTTCTTCAACTGCTCCTCCTCCTCAAAGTTGAAGGCCACTACTTCGAGCCCACGCTGCCGATACTTCCTATATAGCGCTTCGAGGAAGGGTGCCTCGTCGTGGCAGTTCGGGCACCAACTGCCTGTAATGGTCACGATCAGCACCTTACCCTGAAAGCGTAGATCACGCTCCGTCACCAGCCTGCCCTGTAGATCCGGGAAGCCGAAGTGGAACGGCTCGTCCTTCTGTTTAACCTGCGAGTAGCTCAACGGATCAAGCGGTGCGTCGAGACCCTTCTTCCGCGCAACATCGGCTCGGTAGGCCACCAGAGTATGAGTACTGGAATAACCACTCTGTACCACCTGCAACGAACCGTCCGACTCCGCCTCGATCTCCAGCCTTTGTGGCCGAGCGCCATCGAAGTGTCCGAGGACGAATCTCCCGTCGCGGTATCTTCCCTCGAGTACGCCGCTATCGCCATCGATTCTCGCTATCGCCGCCTCCAGCCGATCTCCCTCCTGCCGAATCACCAGTCTCTGCGCACCTTCGCCGTAGTGGCTTTGCACCTCAAGCTCCCACTCGCCAGCGATCTGCGGAATCGTCTCCTGGCGAACAGGCTCCTCGACGGCGCGCGTAGCGTGAAAGACAAGCCCACTCGTCGGCCCGCGATGGGACGCACCGATGTAGCGATACTCGCCATCGAGAGATCCCTCTTTCAGTCTCACGTCCAGTTGAGCGGCGTAGCTCTCGAAGGCAAACACCAACTCATCTCCCACGAGTGCAGCCTCCGAGGAGGAAAACCTCTCCGCGCCGTTGAAGAACCATGCAACGTAGCGATCTCCCTGTCGAGTGATCTCAAAGCGGAATGGCACGATGCTGCGATTGAGCGCCACCGTCGCCGCCCACTGCCCGACTGGGTTGTCGGCAGGCTCGGCGGCATGAAGCCGCGCGCTCAGAATAGTGATGGCGAAAAATAATACGAACCTTCGGCGCAAAATGATCTCCGGTAAGGTTAGCCGCAAGCTCTTGACCCAGTGCAGAGTTGGCGAACGAACTCTACTGACGATAGGCCGAGACTGCCAGCGGGGCCGTGTACGCAACTACGAACACGCGACGATCACGTCACGCGCGACGAATACGCGGCGTCGACAAGTGTCTACAAACAAAGGATGGGGAGATTTTATTGTCGGCTACATCTTTCCTCAGGGGGCGAGGAAAGGCGCACACCTAAACTACTGGCGGCTAGCAACAACAATACAGCGACGAAGAGAGCGTTTTGGAAGGAGCACTCATATATTTCTGCTTGATGAAGATATGTTGATTGATTCTTTTGTAATTGAGTCCGTAGTCGATGTCAAGGAGTATCTCCCGCCTCCTGCATCTCGTATTGCGAGATCGCTTGGAGGATGAAGCTGATTCATCCTGAGGTGCATGCTCCGCAGTGATTCGAGTTGCTGGTGGAATTTCATTCAGTGTAACGCTCTTCTCCGGCCGGTATGGGGATAGTCAACTGGTCCTCCTTGGGCGCGATGGGGCAGGTTGCAAAGGGGGAGTAAGCGCAGGGTGGATTGACCGCACGATTGAAATCGAGCGTGACCGCGCCAGCGCTATCCAGACCGTTGGACGGCGCGTCTGTGCTAAGAAAGCGCCCTCCGCCGTATGTAGTCTGTAGGTAGGTTGCGTCGCGAAAGACGAACCAAAGACTATCCTTGCCAGCCTCCATCGGCACCAGAGTTTGCTTGGTTCCATTGAGTTCGAACTCAACATGTCCCGGAACGCTGACAGCAGTGACCTGCCCGATCTCATTGGTCACATGCATTATGTGTGGTGGGACATCGGGAATCCAGCGGGCCTGTACCCGGAAGTGCTCGTCTGGCGGATACCAGTGAAGCCCACGAAACTGCCTGCGCGTGGCTGCCCGAGGGTCTTTGACGCGAAGGTAGCGTCTGCCACCTCTATCGATAACCCACAGCCGCAAGGGACCACAGGCTAGGGCTGAGTCATCGTCTTCGCTGGGGACGATTACCGAGAGCGGACCGCCGGCCATCAGCCTCTGGCCGTGAAATTCAAGCGAAGGCGCTGCGGCAATCACAGTAACCTTGCCGTCTTCTAACTCAAAGGTGACAAGATGGGGTGGTGCTGCGGACAGGACGACCGAGTTATCGGCCGCAGACCCGACGGTAGTAACGCCAGGCTTGAGCCATCGCAAAACTATCAAAGACAGCCATCCGTAAGGTTGAGTTAGCTCCTTCGCGTGTGCAGCACGTTCCGCAACGTAGTCGGGTCGATCACCCGCAGACGCAGGAGAACAGTAAGATGCCGCTCTGGTGATGAGTAGAAATATAAGCGACAGAACGATCCGTCTCGAATTCTTCAATTCATCTCTTTTCCTTCGCGTCGTCACGAACAGCTCTGCTTGCTCAC
>CAZLJQ010000093.1:0-9356 GCA_964559875.1 uncultured Acidobacteriaceae bacterium | reverse complement strand
AGCTGATAGCAGGCGGCCTGCGTCATCGGGGGCGCGGAAGTCAGTTCATCGAGGAAGAGAATACCCTCACCCTTTGTGGGGAGGAAATTCGGCGTGATCCATTCTGTGCGGTCGTCCTTGATTCGCGGTAAACCGCGGAAATCAACTGGATCGAGTTGGACGGCGCGAACGTCAATGAATTCGCGCTTCAGGTGCTGCGCGACCTGTTTAACGAGTTGGGATTTTCCGACGCCACAAGCGCCCCAGATATGGAGTGCAACGTTTTGAGGAACAGCGGTAATCAGCGCCTCAAAGAGGTGAGAAGGTTTCATGAGTATTATCCTTTGATAAGAAAGCGGCCCGCTGAAGGCGGTTGGGACGGAAGCGTAATGAGTTGGCATTCACGGCTTATGGACGCGTGTGGTTGCGTTCCAAGAGGAGGCGATGATGGACGGGAGTGCGGCGCCGCCGTTTTTCAGTGACTCCCATCGGACGGAACGGATTGGCGCCTCTGAGGACTGGGCGGAGTCTGCCCGGCGACAAGATCCCGCAGCAAGCTGATCTCTTCTCCCTGCCTCACCCAATCCGCGATCAGGGCCTCAAGCGGCCTGCGGGTAATCGATAGGTAGGGGCAGTCGTCCTCGGAAACAGAAATGTCCAAGAGGATCAAGAGTAAGAAATTCATGCCACTCTCCGAAGGAATAGGAGTCGGCCTATTCACAGTCGTCTTGAACCCTTGAGAAGGTTGCAGAGCCGATGCGCCGCCTGAATGTTGTCTGGGTGGTCATCGCGCCATGACGCTCCCATACCCTTAGGTTCGATGTGGTCGGGGACAATGTCCTTGCAGTCGGTAAACGGCAGGTGACAGATCCCGCAGTTTCCTTTTTGCGCAGTGATTTTCTGGGTGAGCACTTTCCGCAATTCTGCAGGTGAGCGAAGTTCCCGGTATCCTCTGGGATGATTTGGGTCGTCGATGCGCTCGACTCCCATTGTGAGATGGCGGGCCTTGGGTGCTTCCTCCCTACCGCAACAGACTCGGGAGTGGTGGATGGGACAAAATTGGTTTCGGTGAAGTTTCATGGAAGAGCCCTTGTGTGTTTTCGCGGTTGCCTGGAAATTGATCTGCCGGTGGGGTGTTTTGCTTGTTCTGCTTCGGTCACCCAAGACATCCCCATTTGTGTTTGGATAGAGTGATCTCGCATAACGGACGGACAATTCCGGCACTATGCGTGTTCTCAGCAGCGGAATATAGGTACTCCGCTACCGTTCCCCGCCTCGTGGAGTTTCTGGACCAAACCGCCACCTCGCAAAGCATGTAATCTGGCTGCGAACTCGTCGGCTCTCCTCCTCATGCGTGCGGCTTCACACCGCACCACAAGAAGAGAATGCCGATCACAACAGCTCGCGTCTATATGGCCATCCCGACACGCTTACCTTGCTGGTGCGGTTCGGGAGAACGGTACGACGCGCTGCACACTCGCGCATCTCGCGGAGTTGCATTTCTGGGTCCTGATTATTGAGGGTTGAGACGCGGGCATATAGAGCGACTCTCATGCTGACCTCCGGTAACGAGGGCGGCAATGCGATGTTTACCGCTCATAATTGCAATCTACGGAGGTGGTGAAGTTTGGTCGGTGGAAGCAGCAGTCTCCGTTCCGAACAGCAATCGCTAGTAGCAGCTAGAGTAAGTGCAAAGGAGAACGCGGTGAAAGGCGTACCGTGCGGTCTGCCCCTAAGCGATTTCTGAAAACAGCGGGAGGCCTATTGGACATGTCCCAGCATGCACGGTTTCTCCCGCCTTCTTGATGCCACCATCGAATTACATGAACAAATCCTGCACGGGACCCAGAAGGGTTGGGGCGGCCAGGAATTACGTTTGATCTTTACAGGGACGTGCTGATTGTCATCAGCAAGACAAAGCTGATTTGGAAAAGATGGACTAGAAGCTAAATTCAACTCGCGGTCACTACATCATGCTGTAATCCTCGTATGCCGGACACCTGGCCGTTCATGAGCATGGGCAGCAACCAGTCTCGTAGTCGTGTGAGATGCTGGTTTTCCTGTTCGAGCAAATCCTGATGTTGAAAGATCGGAATCACAGCTCTGGTGAATTGGTCAACAATGTCCGATTCGGGCAGAACGATCTTTACCGTTTTCAGTACCGATGCGGATATCTCCTGGAAGGTTGATCCTGAAGCGTACTGGATAATGGCTTTCAAGGAGCGTTTGACAGTGTAGTAAATGAATGCTGTTGAATAACCGTTGTTCGGGATAAATGACTTGAATCCCTGATTAGTTGTAAGCTCATTACGCGCAATAGCCAAATACCCAATAGGAGCGCGCGAACTGAGTAATACAGTTCCGGATGGATACTTTTTCAAAGAAGCATTCTTGATTCCGGCGTTTGAGACATCCTGTGCACCACGAGTGATGAACTTGTTCCCCTGATTGTTTGACAGATCGTATGGCGTAATCCACGGAGTACCACTTGTGGTGAAATTCTCTGTATCCTGCGTTGACGGAGTGCTGCCACCCACAATCTGCCCCAAATCATTCAGGGTGCCATTCGTCCATCCATCCGGAATGTCTCGTTTCAAGATCGGGTTGTAGACCATCTTGCCGCCAGCGGATTTGTAAGGCTTACGGTTGACGTTGGGGAAGTCGAACTGTACAAACCAGTAGTCGTACAAGGTCTTGGCCAGCGTCTCAAACTGAGCATTGATGCGGTTATTGCACGCAATCTTGTCATCCAGGGCAGAAAGGACAGATGAAATCTTCTCTTGTACGCTCCTTTCAGGAACACTCAAAGGAAACTCAGACAGGATTGATGTATTCAGGTTGGGCATCGTCGCTCCCACAGCCTGCTTCACAATCCACTTCTGACTCGACGGAGTACTCAGTTGATACGTTAAGAATGCTGAATCAATTCCTTTGCCTGGACGAACCAAAAGGCATCCTGTTCCGCAAAAATATCCTGCCTCTTCCTCGCGAATCAACGCTTTCTGGGTGACATCTCCCCGGCGGCTGTAGACTACGTCACCTTTTCGAACAATATGTTGCGAAAGGCGTTCAGCATCCTGGGTCGAAATGAACGCAATATCTGACAAATCTACCCTATTGCTCCTCATGTTTGCCGGCATAATGCAGGGGATACCAGACGTAACATAATCCGAAGCGTGCAACTGGCTTCCAAATGGACCTGTTTGAATCTTGCCTCCGCCAGAAGAAACAATGTGTCCTAGTGTTGTGCGAGTCCACTTATTCATACCGGACCTCTGCCAACTGCTTCTTGATCTCCTTTTCCAGCTTTGCAGACTCCTTGAAGAGTTCATCGAGATTATTGTTGAATGCTTGCATCTTGGATGCGAATTGAACAGGCGTCAGTTCCATATACTCGATCTTTACATCGAAGTACTGTCCTGCACTGAGGGAGTAGTTCTTATCGGCGATCTCATCATAACCAATAACCACTGAGAACTCGTCAACCACTTGCTTGCTGTTGAAGGTGGTAATGATCCGATTTTCTTCGGCTGCAGAGAGCAACGTCTTCTGGTTTTTGCCGTCTTTAACCTTGGTGCCAAGGCTGGAGGCATCGACGAGAACTACACTGTCTTTGTTACTACTATCAATGAAGAGGATGGACACATTGGTGCCCGTGGTGGCGAAGATATTGCTCGGCATGGAGACCACTCCGGCGAGCATCTTCCTGTCCACTAGATGCGTGCGGATGCTCTTGTCGATGCCGCTTTGCGCGGTATTGAAGCCGGTCGGGACCACCACAGCAGCCTTGCCGCCAGGTTTCAGAGAATAGATAATGTGCTGGAGGAAAAGTTGGTAGATCGCCATCTTTTCCTTGGCTTTCTTGGGAACGTTCGGTACCCCGGCGAAAAAGCGTTCCTGGTGCTCCTTCGTATCCAGGTCATTTCTGAAATCGCTGAAATCCATCTTGAACGGCGGATTGGAAACAATGTAGTCAAATTTTTTCAACGCCTTGCCGTCCCGGTGGTAAGGGTGCTGCAGGGTGTTGCCTTGGATGATGTTAGGGATGGAATGGACCAGGTTGTTCAGGATCAGGTTCAGGCGCAGAAGGCCTGATGACTTCTGAGAGATGTCCTGTGAATAGATGGTGCAACGCTGCTCGCCGATAGCGTGGGCCAGATTCATAAGCAGGGTAGACCACGGCATTTCCGGCTTGCGTGAATCTCGCCAGCAATTGAATTGGCTCATAGCCGATGCACAGCAGCGCAAGTTCGACGCAGTGTTGGTCTGGAAGATTGACCGCTTTGGTCGGTCACTCAAACCTCTCGTGAACGTAGAAAATAAGGGCTTAGCCGAGTCGCTACTGACGGGCGGCAATTAGTAGTTTTTCGCTCGGTTTCCGCCAAGCAGCCACCGGAGATTTACTATTACATACAGGATAGGAGTGAGCACCGCCGGCAGTTGCGGCTCTGTGGCTTACACAGAATGGCTGCAGAAGTAACGATCATTTCAGGGTGAAAATTGTTCAGGCGAACAACTTGCATAGCAAAGCCGGGTTTGCCATAATGCAGTTGTTGTTGGAGTCAGAACAACGATTCCACCAGCGGGCATAACTCAGACGGAATCTAAACCCGATGAGCTCGATACCCGACGAACCCCATACCCGACGGTTGTAAACAATCGAATAGAAGTGGAGAGGCCGTAGCAACACAGGAGACGGCCTCTATAGTTTTTTGGGCTCAATTCTCGATTTCTGCGCCAATAGCGTCATCAATCCTTCCATTTACATAGCCCACGACCCTGAGCGGCGTGATGCCAGTGCCGGGTAGTCACCTTCTGGTTATTCGGATAGATCAGATTACGCCGCAGCGCCCGTGCCGCGCGCCTCGCCTTTTGATGTCCGTTTCTTTGCGGCTCTCCGCATTTTGGCAAACAGGTTTGGATCAACCGGAAGCGCGGCCATGCGACCGGTCTCGGCGTTGTAAAAGCCACCGTGATATGAGATTTGCCCGTACCGCAGCAATCGCGCAAGCATGGCGAGCGAACTGACGGCCAGGGTCTGATTGATGTACGGCTCCTGCCGATCCAGCGCGTCTACGGCCGAACAACTTGGAAGCGGGCTTTCCCCGCGCGTCGAGTCAGCAATCTCTGGATAAAGCTCGAAAACCGTTGGAAGGCGTGCCTCCTGTGCGCGTGCGGAGACCGTCACGTCCTTGGGCTCGCCAAGGACATACTGCCCGCTGGAGGCATTGTTGCCGAGATCGAGATGATATGCCGGCGCGCGGAACTTCTTGAACGACTGAGAGATAAGATGACGCGCCTTCCTGGTGTCGACGCAGCTGATCAGTAGATCGCATTCTGGGGCGACCGCCGAACTGTCCCCGAAGGAGCGCGGAATGGCCTTCCACGCGAAGCCCCAGAACATATTGATACGGGCCACCAGGCACATGGCCTTGTTCGACCCAATATCGACACGAGAGAAGGGCTGGCGCACGACGTTCACCTCGGACACGGTGTCTGGGTCCATAACAGTGACGGCGAGTCCTGGTTGTCCCCAGGCGCGCAGAGCTTGCTCCAGAAATGGCAACTGGAGCAAGACCGCACTCCCGCTTCCGCCGGAGCCAACGAGCAGGACGCGCAGCGGGCGGGTGCTGTTCACCAGGCGAGGATGAAGGTGATGAACGGATTGCATGGGACTCTGCTCCTTTCGCTATTTCTGACAGCGGCGTATGAACTGCAGAAGGGTCTCGTGAGCGGCAACGAGATGCTGACCAGGAAACGCATTGCCGCCGAGAACGCTCTCCCACATTGGGATGATGCCGCCCTTATATGACGTCAGCCGCACGGCTCCGGAAGGGTGGGTGAACGCGCTTTCAAAGAATCCTCGTTCCCACTCCGCCGTGACCGCCGCTGACACCTCCGACGCGGGCACACGCATGCTGCCCGTACAGACTGAGCCATCCTCATATGTGTTCCAGTACGGTGCGCTCATCAACGGGGTGCCGCTAGTCGGCCTTTCATTCCTGGGCAATGCTCGAACCGAAAGGTGTTTCTCTGTAGCGACGAACACCAGGGCTGGGTGCGGAAATTTCTTGCCAGACAGCGCGTTCGCTTGTTGATCGGTGGCAGATTGGAAGAACATGGGGCGCACCGCAGCCGGGCACCACCATGCGATCAATTCCTCCGTGAGACAGAGAACATTATTCGGAAGAATCTCGATCTCACGCGCCGCTTTCTGCTTCAAAAGTTCACAGAGGTTTTTTAGAAAATCTGCACTGAGGGCCTCCGGTGGGCCATAGTGGGGCCTTCCCTGCTCGTCGCGCAGCACATCGTGCACGGTGACGTAGGCATGTGTTCCGGTATAGATCATCACGGCCTTACACAGCTCGACCGCTGAGTTACCCCCAATTTCGATTTCTGTGTTCATTCTTCTTCTCCTCTGCGTCGGTCCACCGCCTCCAGTTTTCTGCCAGGCTGGCCAGCTCCAACGCGATCTCAAAGTTGATTCTGAGAATCCTCCACGCCTCACGCATCTCCTGGGGCTGGGCGGAATCAACCCTCAGGTCCACCACGGGTGGCGAAGAGCACTGGCCCCAGTTCTCAAGTTCTTCGTTCACCGTTGCGATAATGGCGTCCTGTTCGTCAAACGACAGAACCGCCACCGGAACCGGTCGGAGATAGTCGTATCCCTCCTCCTCCGGATCTTGCTTGATGCGTTTATCGATGGGAATGCGAGTCAGCGCATACATTCGGAGAAGCGATCTGATCCACATTCCAAACCGGCCGCCGGCGTGCGCACGGAGAATGCGCACGCTGTGCCGAACAGAAACGTGCTTCTTGCGCGCTTCTGCGATGCATACTGGAGTGCAACCATCAAGGTCGGGGATTTCGAACTCATCCTCTGCCCCGCCCTCCTCCTCACGAGATTCACTGGCCCACTCCTTCATCTGTTCCACGCTGGCCGCCGCATCGTCGAGATCCCATGACCCAAGTGACCGGACCATCGTGTGGGCAAGGAGCTGGTAGAACGCTGCCCCCAAGCCCGCCGCCTGCCCTTCGAGTGCCGTCAGCGGAGCCCGGCAAACCAGCTGGCCAAGGTGCCAGTGCTGCACCGAAATGTGGAGCTTTTGATCTTCCGCGCCCCGGATCGCAACCGAGAATTCGCTGAACTCTTCCTCGATCCGTGAGAGGCCGTGCAGAAAGCACCAGCGCCGCAGGGACTCATCCACGAATGCTAGGGGATTGGCTTTGCTGTTCTCCCAGCTTCGGGCCGTGGCCAGACCCTCCTCCACCAAGTATTCGCAGAGCTTGAAGAGAAGCTTCTTCCCGGAGTAGAAGCTGTAGTCGATGGGAGCCTCGTCTAACGAAGGAAGGTCGGCAGGACCTCCGGGCGCGAGCAGCCCTACGCGAGTGGCAGGAGAAACTCCGGCGGGGACGGCAGCCTGCGAGATCCCTTCCGCTGGTTTTGAACGACGGCTGTGTAGACTCCCTTGGACAGCCGCTGACTTGATGCGCATTTGCAGAACCTCGCGAACGCATGACTCTCCGCGCTCTCGTTGAGGCCGCTCTGCTTTTCGCGTAATGCATTGCAGAGCGGCTGACGGTTTCGTAGACGGTCACTTCTGGGCGTCGACCGGGAGCGCGACATTGGCTCAGCCCTTGCTTCCGATGGAGCGCTGGATGGTGTAGCGGAGATAGCGGCCGGTTGTCTCGGGTCCCACGATGGTGGCCGTTGACATCTCCGGATACTGGAAGGTCAGAAACTCGCGGACGGCTTCCGGCGTGAGCTCTGGGTTGGGATCGGGGATAATTCGTCCGCCGAAGGCGAACTGTCTTTCCATTTGTGCGACTTCAATGGGCATAGAAAGTCTCCTGGGCTGCGCCCTCCGTGAAGAGGGTCGCAGAGAAGTGAAGAGTTTGGGGGCTGGTTAGCAGGAAGATGGGCGCTTACGAGGCTGCCGCCATTTCAGGCACTTGCGCAGCAGGCGAAGAAGCAGGCTCGGCAACCGAATCATCTTCTTCTGTTTCCGCCTGCTCCTCCTCTGCAGGTGCAGCATCGAAGAGGTTCGGCGGCGCAGGGGGCTCGGCCTTCTTCTCCTCTACCGGCGCAGCCGCGGCTGTAGATGGCTTGCTGCCGGTCGTGGCCTGGCCAACCTTCTTCTTCGCGGCTGCGACTGCGGCTTTGGCCGCTTCCTTGGCTTCTTCTTCGGCGGCCTTCACTGTCTTCACCATCTCATTGATCGAGCCTTCGATCGTCAGCTGGCTGCCGACGTACTGCAAAAGTGCCTGGTGCAGGCCTGCGTCCAACTCTTCCGCGGACTGGGCCTTGAGCGTCAGAGCGCCAGAAAGGGCCTTGATCGCCGCTTCCTTGATAGAGCCGAATTCTTCGGCTTTCTCGTCAGTAACCTTTGGCATGATGGTGAGGACGATGGAGTCGCCGTTGGCGGGCACGGCGACGCTCAGAGAAACGGTGCGATTTCGTAACAGCGGTAGCAATTCTACAAACATACTTGGCTGCTCCTTTGGGCAGATAGAGGAATGTCATCAATGCAATTTCCAAACTGATTGTCATGTTTTTTTGCTATAAAACTTGACACACTACAGCGGCGAGAGTGATATTGTCTCCATGGCCAAACCCGACCCCACCGGCCGAACAACCACCATTACGGCCTCGATCCGACAGCGGATTGAACGCGGCGGCGAGCGTCTGTGGCGGCTGGACGACTTTCGTGACCTTCCGTTCACGGCTGTTGCGCAGGCTCTCTCTCGCCTGACCCGCGATGGGGCGATCGAGCGACTTAGCAAGGGCGTGTACTACCGGACCCGGCAGACAGTCTTAGGCAAGAGTCGGCCCAATCCAGCCGCAATGCAGAAGCTCGCTTCCCCCAAGAAGACGGTCTTCCCGTCTGGCATCGCTGCCGCCAATCTATTGGGATTTACGACGCAGACGGCAAAGCGGGCGGAACTTGCCACAAGCGGTCTCAGTCTTCCGCGGAAACTCGTCGGCAGCGATGCCTTGATTCACACCAGGAGACCCGAAGCATGGGCCAGTCTGACGGATATTGACGCAGCTCTTCTCGATTTTCTAAGACAGGCGGGGCGATCCAGCGAGCTTTCGCCTGAGGAAACTGTCAGCAAGCTAGAAGCACTGCTCGCAGAGAGTGGTCGATTCGAACGCTTGCTGAAAGTCGCTGCTACCGAGCCTCCAAGAGTCCGTGCGATCTTGGGGGCGGCCGGCGAGCAGATCGGGAAAGCTCCCAAAGCTCTGCACCAGCTGCGAGCTTCGCTGAACCCATTCTCCAGATTTGATTTTGGAGTTCTGAGTGCATTGCCGAATGCGCGAGCTTGGCAAGCCAAGGAGAAACGTTAGATGCGGTTGTTCGAACATGCCGATTACG
>CAZLJQ010000092.1:0-9628 GCA_964559875.1 uncultured Acidobacteriaceae bacterium | reverse complement strand
GCTGATCCATCTCGGGTGGACGCGTAGAGCGGCCATAGCCGCGCAGGTCGAGCAGATAGACATCGAAGCCTCGCTGCGCGATGTAGTCCATCCAGGAGAGCCCATCCAGCGGAAGATCGAAGGATGTATCCGCCGGGTAAGTGGAGCCGTGGACGAAGAGCACAATCTTGTCCGATGCAAAATTCTTAGCACCTTTCAAATGCTTGTTGCGGACAAAGATCTGAATTCCGGGATCGGAGGCTTTGACGAAATAGTCTTCTGAGACGAGCGGCTTAGAAGGCTGCGCCGCAAGAGAGTGCGATGCCATGAGCAGAAAAATGCAAGAAGAGATGAAGCCCAACACAATCCGGTTGACCGTCATTTTCCACTACTCCTTTCACTGCCAGCAATTATGAAATTCTTTATGCTCCTTGAAACTCACCATCCCCTGAAAATTGGCCACTGGGCGGCAACTCGATTCGAGTCTGGCCCAATCACGCTATATCGATCATGCTGCGCGCTAGTAGCACAAGCATGATTAGGAAGAATGCGCACAAAGGCGCCAATCGGCAACTCTGGTAGGCACGCAATACTGCCAGGCCGAATCGCCAGTATTCCATGCTCCTGGTTTGCCTCTGTCATGATCAGGCCCTCATACGGTCTACCCAATGAGTCGCACACGAGCCCGTATCCTTGGTCAACCGGCTGCTTGGCTGTTCCCCTGTCTCGTGACATTGCCGTCCACCCTGCATCCACCAGGATCCAGCCCTTTGCGCGATGATGATCGACGACCGTCGCAAGAACGCTGAGTGCAATGTCGTCGCAGGTGCAAACGCCAAGACCGGTCATAAATAGATCGAAGAATACGAATGTACCAGCTCGGACTTCCGTGACTCCAGTTAAGTCACGCGCAAAAAAGGCTGTTGGAGTGGACCCGACGCTGACAACCGGAGCTGAAAGATTCGCTTGGCGCAGAGCGGTGGCAGCCCGTACCGCTCCGGCTCTTTCCTGTTCGGCGGCTGCTTCTAACTGCGCCGTACCGCGGCAATCATACGAACCGCCGGCGTGTGTCATGACGCCTCGCAACTCGGCTCCGCCATCCTGTAATGCACGTCCAACCTCAACCAGCCCTTGGATATCATCAATCTGGATACCTGACCGGTGCCCGTCTGAATCCACTTCAATCAACGTAGGGATGCGATCATGCGTGGCTCGCGCCTTAGCAGCGACTGCCCGAGCCGCTTCAAGGTTACCGACGATTACCGAGAGGTCAATGCCACCCGCGCGAATCGCCGAGACCCTATCAAGTTTGTTGGGAGTTATTCCTACCGCGTAGAGCAGATCGCAGATTCCCGCCGCGCCGAACTGCTCTGCCTCTTTCAACGTGGAAACCGTGGCAGGACCTGTTGGCCCATTGATGACGCGCCGTGCGACTTCGATCGACTTCACAGTCTTGAGATGCGGACGCAACGGAACCCCAAGATTCCCTAGCCTCTGCTTGAGGCGCGCCACATTCCGCATCATGCGAGATTCATCCAGCAACAGGCGGGGCGTCTCCAATTGCTCGATCGGTCGGCCGCTATCTGCTAAATTCTGTACGGATTGGCGCTCTTGTTCCTTGCTGATCTCCATAGTCGGCCCCTGCTGCAAAATGAATGCGAATGATTGACTGGAGTCGTAGAATATAGGAAGTCTTCGTAAGTTGGAAGACCGTGGCAAGAGAACCAAGTACCTCGAACAGCTCCCCGGTGCGTCATCGGTACGCACCTCGCGCAACCCTCAACCGCGCACGGCAGGAGGTTCCATGCCTATCCAGAAGCTCAGACAGTTTCTTGACGAGAATCATGTCAAGTACATCGTGATTACCCATAGCAAAGCCTATACAGCTCAAGGTGTCGCCGCCAGTGCGCACATCTCGGGAAATGAACTGGCTAAAACAGTCATGCTGAAGAAGAATGGAGAACTCTGCATGGCCGTTCTACCTGCATCAAAACAAGTAAACCTTGCGGTATTCGCAGAGCTCACCAACAGTGAAGACGTTTCTCTCGCAAGTGAGCGCGACTTCAAAGATCGTTTCCCGGATTGCGAGGTCGGTGCGATGCCGCCATTTGGGAATCTTTATGGCCTCCGCGTTTTTGTGGACACGTCTCTCTCCTGCGACAAGGAGATCGCCTTCAACGCTGGTTCGCATCTCGAACTTGTCCAACTTGCCTATAGCGATTTTGAGCGGCTGGTTGAACCAACAATCGTCGATTTCACGAACCGGCCTGCCCGTCACGCCGCATAAAGAATCCCGGCGGAGGAAACTCTGCCGGGATTTTTTGCTCAGGCCAAATGCCGAAGTATCTCTGTGATTCCTAATCCCGACATCTAAACATCGTAATAAAGCGAAAACTCATAAGGATGTGGACGCAGGCGCAGAGCGTTCACTTCCTTATCGCGCTTGTAGGCAATATAGGTCTCAAGCAAATCTTCGGTGAAAACATCCCCCTTCAACAGGAACTGGTAGTCCACCGAGAGCGCATCCAGTGCGGCCTCCAGCGATGCCGGGATCGAAGGCACTTTCTGCAACTCTTCCGGACCCAGGTCATAAATATCCTTATCGAGGGGCAAGCCGGGATCGATGCGATTCTCAATGCCGTCCAGCCCGGCCATCAACATGGCTGAAAACGCTATGTACGGATTGCAGCTGGGGTCAGGCGGACGATACTCGACCCGCTTGGACTCCGCCGCCGAAGAATACATTGGAATTCTGCACGCAGCCGAACGATTGCGCCGCGAATAGGCCAGGTTGATCGGCGCGTCCAGTCCGGCAGAGAGGCGTTTATAGCTGTTGGTGGTGGGCGCGGTAAGCGCCGCTAGCGCAGGGCCATGCTTGATGAGGCCGCCGATATACCACAGGGCTATCTCGGAAAGTCCCGCATAGCCATCGCCAAAGAACAACGGCTTGCCGTCCTTCCACAATGACTGGTGAGTGTGCATGCTGCTGCCGTTATCCTGGAAGAGCGGCTTGGGCATGAAGGTTGCGGTTTTTCCATGGCGGCGCGCCACGTTACGCACGATGTACTTGTAGAGCATCATGGAGTCCGCGGTCCGCAGCAGCGAATTGTATCGCAGGTCTAGCTCACCCTGTCCCCCACTGGCCATTTCATGATGATGGCTCTCCACATCGAGGCCGCACTCCTGCATCGTTAACAGGATCTCTGTCCGCAGGTCCTGGTGGTGATCGGTGGGCGGCACTGGGAAATAGCCTTCGCGATAGCGTGGCCGATAGCCGAGGTTGCTCTCGCGGCGGCCTGAGTTCCATCGTCCCTCGTCCGCGTCGATATAATAGAAGCCGTGGTTGGTAGCCTGGTCAAAACTCACATTGTCAAAGACAAAGAACTCCGCCTCGGCCCCGAACATTGCCTCATCGCCCACTCCAGAAGAGGCGAGGTACATCTCAGCCTTGGTGGCGATGTAGCGCGGGTCGCGGTCATAACGTTGGCGGGTCACAGGATCGATGACGTCCGAGATAATGCCCAAGGTCGGAACGTCTGTGAACGGGTCCATTACGAATGTCGATGGATCGGGTATGAGCAGCATGTCGCTCTCATGAATAGCCGCCCATCCCCGGATCGATGAGCCATCAATCCCAAATCCATCGCGAAATGAATCCAACGTCAGCTTGGCGATGGGGTAGGAAATGTGGTGCCAAAGGCCGTGAAGATCGCTGAATCGAAGATCGACGATCTGGACGCCTTGCTCTTGGGCAAACTCTAGAACGGAGGAGGCGGTGACGTTAACGGGCGAGCGCATGGACGTAATTCCTCTTTAGTGCCGCGAACGGCATGTCGCGATCATATAACGACTCAAGTGCAGTTTTTGCTGGACGAAGATCAAGAAAAAACAGACCATTGAGATTCAAGCAGTCCTCCATAGCTTGCATGCCGTGATCCCGGCGGTGTTTAAGACCATGGAGGAGTATACATTGCAGAAGATCGACTTTTTTCAGGGAACGCATGGCCGCTTCTTGTCAGGTACCACAGGTGACATTATGCTCCTGCGCTACCGAAAGTTGCCGGGGTAATTCTAGCGAAGCAAAGATAACCGCTGTTGAGCGGCCCGTAGGCAGCCGATGTCCGGACCCAGGGAGGTACCGGAGAAACTCGTAGGAATTTATTGTGGGCGCGAAGACGCGCCCAACATGGGTTACACTTTGGTTTGCGTAGGCAGACGATACTGTCGGGTTGCTCCACGAATCTTGTTTCCGAATTTCGAGTGAAATAAAAGATGGATTTCGACCAGTTGGAAACCTTTCTTGAAGTGGCGCGCAACCTGAGCTTTTCGCGCGCAGCTGAAAAACGGTTTCGCACCCAACCCGCCATTTCCGCGCAAATCCGCGCAATGGAGGAGGAAGTGGGAGCTCGACTGCTGGATCGCACCGGCGGCAAAGTTTCCATTACTGCCGCAGGAAAGGTCTTCTTGGTCTACGTGGAGAGCGCCCTTGAGGCTCGCCGCGCCGCCATGCGCGCCGTTGCAGAAGCCGATCGCGTTCCGGGCGGGGAAATCGTGGTGGCCGCCAACGAAGGCAGTTGCCTGCACATACTGCCCGAGGTGTTTGCGGAGTTCAAGCGCAACTATCCCGACATCGGCATCACGGTAAAGCGCTCGGAGACACGCGAGGTGCTGGAAGCCGTAGTCGATAACTCCGCTGACTTCGGTGTAGCGGCCATGCCGGTGACCGACAAACGGATCACGGCCGTTACCATCCACAAAGACGAACTGATGGTGATTGTTCCAACCGGGCATCCGCTGGCGAGTTTCAAAGAAATCAAGGTTTCGCAGATTGCCGACTACCCACTGCTGCTACCGAAGACGGGGCGCACGCGCGACAGCATCGACCGCATGTTTGAGGAACGCAATATGAAGCCAAACGTCAGCATGGAGCTGGATTCCAGTGAGTTGCTGAAACGCTTTGTCTCGGCTGGCGTGGGCATTGGCTTTTGCCCGTACTCGAATGCGCTGGGAGATTTGCGGCTGGGAATCATAGCGATCATCAGGCTCGCCGACGCGCAGATTCGCCGAGACATGGCGCTGGTCTTCCGCAAGGACAAGGCTCTGAGCCGCGCAGCGTTGGCGTTCATCGATATTGCAGTACGGTTAAAAACACCACAGAGCGCGCGCAAATAGCAAACAGTTCGCGTCAGCGCTCACATCTGAGTACGGACGATAGCGATTTCGTGCGCAATCACGTAAATAGGTGCGATTCTGGATTGCGCCTGCAGCGGGAATCATTTAATTTCAATGTGCGCCAAAACAGATTTCTGCTATGGTCATATGATTTCGGTAGAGGAGTAACAAGAATTGGGTAAAGACATGGTTCCCAAGCGCATTTTTCTCACGAAGGGCGTGGGAAAGCACAAAGAGCGCCTGACATCATTTGAGCTCGCGCTGCGCGATGCGGGAATTGCCGCGCAGAACCTGGTGCGCGTTTCATCCATCTTCCCGCCAAACTGCAAGCTGCTTACACGCGCACAAGGACAGAAATATCTGAGCCCCGGCGAAGTTGTATTTGCAGTAGTTGCGGAGAATTCGACGCGCGAACCGCATCGGTTGGTGGCATCCAGCATAGGGCTGGCAATGCCAGCGGACAGCAAGACATACGGCTATTTGAGCGAGCATCACAGCTTCGGCGAGACCGACCAGATTGCCGGCGACTACGCAGAAGAGCTGGCAGCAGAGATGCTGGCCACCACACTGAATGTGGACTTCGATCCAGACAAGAGCTGGGACGAGAAGAAAGAAGTCTATCGCTTGTCGAACAAGATTGTGCGGACGACAAATATTACGCAGAGCGCAATTGGCGACAAGAGCGGCATTTGGACGACGACGATTGCCGCGGCGATCCTGATCTTCGATTAGACCAATGTTTATGCGGTTTCAAAAGGCCCTGGAGACGATCCGGGGCTTTTTTGTGGCTTCTGACGGTAGCGAGGCGCGCGCGGTGACGATTGGCGAATTGGTGAATGGTTGGAAAACGCGACTTTACCCATCAGTAAATGGTTGCGCGGAATTCAGAAGGATTATCGTCGGCGATAACATAGGCTGGATGGCGAGTACTGGTTGGGCAATGGTGCCATACGGTATATGCAGAGCTCTATGCGGGCAACTGGCGACATCCCACATTCGCCAAAAGAGGGCGGATGTGGGCCACCTGAACATGAGCTAGGTGAGCTCTGAAGGAGTGGTATCGAAGGGAAGGAAGACAGAAAAGCAGGTTCCGGAAAATCCGGATTGCGTACTGGTTCGTAGTCTGATGGTTCCGTCATATTTTCGGAGGATGTCAGAGGTAATCCATAGACCCAGTCCAGTTCCGCTCTCACCCTTGGTGGTGAAGAACGGCTCGAAGATGCTGGCGCGGACGCCAGCGGGGATGCCAGGGCCGTCGTCGGCTACGATCACGCGCAGTCCGGAGCGTTCACGCTGCCAGTCTCGGGAGGCGTAGGCGCGTAGCGTGATGGTGCCGTGCCGGGAACCCACTGCTTCTATGGCATTGCCCACGAGGTTGGCAAACACTTGCCGCAATTCTCCCGGCAGGGCGAGGATGTGGCCATCGAAGTTGACATCCTGCTCCAGATGGATGCCCGCCGCCCTGATCTTTCTGTCATACAGGGCGATGACGTTCTCGAGAATCTCGCCAATCTTTACCGGAATTGGCTTGGCGGCTTCGCGCTGGAATGTGAGCATCTGCTGCGTCATCTGGGTGACGCGGGCCAACTCCTGGCTGGCCAGGGAAACGTACTGCCGAAGGGTATCCTCTTTCACATCCTCGCCGATGAGGTAGAGGAGGTTGCCGACCGCATCGAGGGGGTTGTGGATCTCGTGGGCTATGGTGGCGGCGAGCCGTCCGGTGGTCGCAAGGCGTTCGGAGTTGCGCAATGCGCGCTCAACCTTTTTCTGTTCTGAAACATCGTGGAAGACCAGCACTACACCTTCGATCTGGCCCTCTGGGTTGCGGATGGGGGCACCGCTATCTTCGATTGGAATTTCCACTCCATCGCGTCTGATCAATGCAGTGTGGTTCGCCAGACCAATCACTCTACCCAATCGAATTACCTTTGAAACTGGGTTTTCCGGCTTGGTTCGCGTCACTTCCTGAATGATGTTGAAGACGGCGCTAAGGTCATTGCCTTTGGCTTCGGGCAGCGACCATCCTGTCAACCGCTGGGCCACGTCATTCATGAACTCAACATTGCCATTGCCATCCGTCGAGATGACGGCGTCGCCGATGCTTTGCAAGGTGGTGGACCAACGCTGCTCGCTGGCGCGGAGTGCTTCCTGCACATCGCGCAGTTCAGTCACATCGGTATTTGTCCCAAACCAACGCACAACCTTACCGGCCGCGTCCTTGACCGGCATGACCCGCGTGAGGAAGGGACGAAACATGCCATCGGCACCCCGCAGAGGTAAGACCATGTCAAACGGTTTTCCAGTGGCAATGGAGGAATTCCAGCTTTCAAGGACCTTTGGCAAGGTATTCGGATCATGAACCGACTGCCAACCCCAACCCTCCATCTGCTTGGGAGTGGTGCCGGTGTAGCTGTACCAGCGCTCGTTGTACCAGAAGATGAAGCCCTCGGCATCGGCGATCCAGCAGAGCTGCGGGATCGCGTCGGCCAGGGCACGGAATTGCTGCTGGCTCTCGTGCAGGGCTTCCTCGGCCCGCTTGCGTTCGGTGATTTCTTCGGCGAAGATCACGATGCCTCCGACTTCGCCTTTTTTGTCGTGCCACGGCCGTATTTCCCATCGTATCCATTGCACAGATCCGTCCGCACGGTCGAAGCGGTCGGCTTCGGACCGAAGCACCTCGCCGGCGAGTCCACGACAGTGAGCCGCCTTCCACTCGTCGGAAACTTCCGGAAATATTTCGTAGTGAGACAGGCCGTGCAGGTCGCGATCGCCGAGGCCGTAGTCGGTCCGCCAACGGCGGCTGGCGCTGAGATACAGCATCTCGCGGTCAAACATGGCCAATGCGGCAGGGGCGTGCTCGATGAAAAGCTGGAGACGCTCCTCGCTTTCCTGCAGGGCTTCCTCGGCCCGCTTGCGCTCGGTGATATCGCGGAGGATGACGGTGAAGAGCTTCTCCCCGTCGGCTGGTACCTGGGAGATGGTGGCCTCGATGGGGAACTCTTCGCCGTTAGAGCGAACGGCGGTCAGTATGCCGGGCGCGTTCATGGAGCGATTGGTTGCTCCCGCGCTGCCAAACTGCCGAATGTGCTCGCGATGAGCCTCACCCAGGGATTGGGGAATAAAGCGGTCGAGAGTAGAGCCGATTGCTTCCGATGCCGGACACCGAAAGACAGATTCCGCTGCTTGATTGAAGACAACTATGCGCTGCTGTTCATCGACCGAGACCACCGCGTCCATGGCAGAGCTGATGATGCCCTGCAGTTTGGCCTGGCTGGAACGCAGTGCTTCCTCGCTTTTCCAGAGGGCCTGCTCTCTTTTGTAATCTGCTATTCGCTTCTCGTACCGACGGTAGCGCTCGGCCACCAAGCTCATAAAAACGCCCATTGCGCAGAAGAGGGCCAAAGCGATGGCATCGGCAGCGTTCGTGAGTGTGAAGCTTCCGCGCGGAGGCATGAGCCAGTAATCCGCCAGCAGTGCGGCGAGTACAGTGGCTAGCAGTCCAGGGTAAGCGCCGCAATACAACGCGACAACCATTATGGTGGGGTAGAAGATGATAAACGGCGGCAAATCATGGCCGAGAAGCTGCACTAGTCCCTGACGGATAAAAAGTGCCACAACAACCGCAATAACAGCAATTGAACAGCGAATAAAGATCCCAGCGAGAGTTCTATTTTCAGCTTCGACGTCTGACATAGGACCACTCCACGAAGATGTCTATGCAGTATTGCACGAGCGTACTGACGAATCAGGTGATGTGAATCACGGTACATCCGTATTCTCTGCCACGTCGCCACTAAAACCGGCTCGTCGAGCTAGCTAGAAAGAAGCTGCTTAAGATCCGCTAATAACGCAGCCGGTGACATCCCCTTCACGCATCGCTTGTCGACCCATCTGAGGGCTTCTTCAGGAAGATCAACGTAGGCGGTCAGCAGCAGAATCTTAACCTTCGGGTTCAGGCGCTTCAACTCCGCTGCAACCTGACCGCCATCCATACCCGGCATTGCGTAGTCCAGTACGACGACCTCAATTGGATTGGCCGCGAACAACTCCAAACCTTCCGGTCCACTCAAGGCGGTCAGCACTTCGTAGCCCTGGCTCTGCAGCACTATCTTCCGAATCATTAGACCATTCGGCTCGTCATCGATGCACAAGATCATGCTGTCTCCAGAGGACTATTTTTTCCTCAGGCGCTCGAGGACAGCTCCGGCGACGAGAGGAAGAGCGACGGTGGCGTCGTCGAAGACTTCGGCGAATTTGCCGCCCTCGGCGGGCGGAACGAACTTGCCCCAGGAGATGGCTTCGCTGTAGGGCGAGCCGCTGAGTCCGCCCCAGTGAACAGGCTCGGGGCAGATGCGAAGGCCGTAGTGATAGCGCTTGAGCGGGAGATCCTCTCCGCCTCGGCGATGGCGCAGCTCGATATAAGGGCCGAACTGCTGGGTCCAGTTGCGGGGAACGCCGCCGCCGATGGTGAAGATTC
>CAZLJQ010000091.1:0-9811 GCA_964559875.1 uncultured Acidobacteriaceae bacterium | reverse complement strand
CCGGACTCACCACCAACCGGGAAAACTTTGGAAACTGTCAAAGAACGAGTGTGTTGTACCGCAACCAGAAAAAGAGTCAAGAAAACAAATTGAAATTTAAGTGCTTTATTTTCAATCGAGTGCAGCCCGTCCACAGCCCGGTGCCATGAGCATTGTGCAATGCTGCAGAACAAGTCGTTATGAACGGGCGGGTTGAGTTACAAGACAGACTTCCCGATCTTGCGCAAAGGTGCATGAATACAGGGCAAAACGTACTCTGGCGGTTGGCCACTGGCCGCTACCAGCTCGCATGACATCCGCAGGCCCTAGCAGAGCTCAGCGGTGCAAAAGTTGCGTACAACCGCCATTCATGCGGGTTCTGGAATTCACGAAAATGTAACGCTCAACCCAGTACCAAAGCCGCCGAAGACTGGAATTGCAGGGCCAAAGACCACTCTGAAGGGCAAAAGTTTGCAATCCAGAGTGGTCCGTTGACTATTTGAGAGTGATTTCGCGGCGTACGCCGGGCTGCATCTCCCACAGCGCAAAACTCAGTTGCTTGGCGGCAGAGCTAAGGCCATGGGGATCGCCCGTAAGCATTGGAAAGGTGCCAAAATGCATGGGGACGACGACGCGGGGCTTAAGCAGCTTGCAGGCATACTCCGCCTCGCGGATGCCCATGGTGAAGTGGTCGCCCATGGGGAGCAAGGCGACGTCAGGGCGGTAGAGGTCGTGGATGATCTGCATGTCGCTGAAGACGGCGGTGTCTCCCGCGTGGTAGAGCTTGAGACCGCTGCTGAATTCGAGGACGTATCCGCAGGCCTCGCCGCCATAAATGAAAGAGCCATCCTCCTCCTGGATCCCGCAGGAATGCACGGCGTGGACCATGGTGACCTTCACGCCCGCAACGTCCTGCGTGCCGCCCTTGTTCATGGGAGAGATATTCTTTGCGCCTTTTCCAGCAAGCCAGGAGGCGAGTTCGTAGATTCCGACCACTGTGGGCTGAAGTTCCCGGCAGATGGCAGCGGCATCGCCAATATGGTCGCCGTGACCGTGTGTACATAGCAGCACGTCTACCTTCGTCTGGTGCTTCTCCGAGTCAGGGCAGAGCGGGTTCTGCGTGATCCAGGGATCGATGAGAAATGTCTTACCTTCGGCGGTTTCGATTTTGAATGTTGAGTGCCCCAGCCAAGTGAGATAGATCGGCATTTTGTCTTCCTCGTACACCATATTGGTTGCGTTCAAGCGGTAAGGCGCCGTGGATATCAAGCACCTCCGAACCTTAATCTTGAGCCATCGCCCACATTTTACCGCCTCAACGCACGACCGGATACCACACCGGATGAAAGATGGCGATGATAGAATCCGGAATGCGGTGAGACAGGATTCCGCGGTCGGAGAAGATGATCGCGTTCCTTCCCGCCGATTTCTTGCGCCTGCACACGCGCGCGAGGCTCAACCATCTTGGAATCATCGGAAATGGCAAAGACAATCCAGACCGAGGAAAAACGCGGGGCAGTCATGCCGTCGATGGACGGCTTTCTGCTTGAGGTTGCCGACGCGGTGAACACAACACTCGACCTGGAGATGTTGATGCAGCGCGTGGCCGAGCTGGTAAAGCGGATCATCCACTACGACGTCTTCGCGATTCTGCTGTTGAACGAAAGAAAGCAAGAGCTGCGCGTCCGCTTCCAGATGGGACATTCGCCAGAGGAAGCCGAGCGCATACGCGTAAAGGTTGGCTCCGGAATTACCGGGATGGCCGTGCAGCGCGGAGAAGCTGTGCTGGTGAACAATGTTCTGCAGGACCCTGGATACATCGCCAGCGGAGCCAAGGTACTCTCAGAGCTGGCTGTGCCGCTGATCGTCAAGGGCCGGATCATTGGCGTAATGGATGTAGAAGCCTCCGAGAGCAACTTTTTTTCCGAGGAACATCGCAGCGTGCTCACTCTAATTGCCTCGCGGGTGGCGATCGGTGTAGAGAATGCGCGACTTTATACGCGAGTGGCGAGGCAAGCCAAGCAGCTTATCCTGCTCAATCAAATCAGCCGCGAACTCACATCCATTCTCAACCTTGACCAGCTCTTCAAGCGCATTGGCGAGCTGCTGTTGCGGCTGATCGACTATCAGATGTTCTCCATCCTGTTGCTGAACCCGAAGCGGACCAAGCTGCAGCACCGATTTTCCTTGCGCTTCAACGAGAATGTGCAGATCAAACACGATATCTCACTGAAGCGCGGCTTGGTAGGCTACGCGGCGGAGCACAACCAGACCGTTGTGGTTCCCGACGTGACCTGCGACGAACGCTATCTTCCTCTGAATCCTGAGACGATGAGTGAATTGTGCGTTCCGCTGGTCTACAAGGGCACGGTGATCGGCGTTCTCGACCTGGAGCATACGCGGCGCAATTACTTTACGGAAGAGCATGCGCGCATGCTGAAGACCCTGGCCGCACAGGTTGCAATTTCGATTGAGAACGCACGGCTCTACGAGAAGATTGAGCGGCAGGAATCGACTCTGGAGAAGGATATGTTGCTGGCCCGCGAGCTGCAGTATCGCCTGCTCCCGGAAAGGATTCCGTTGCTGGGCAATGCTGAAGTTGCAGCGCGTGCGGTGCCGGCACGCGCCATTGGCGGAGATCTTTACGACGTCGTCTCCTACGCAGGAACCGGGATGACCGCAATCGTGATAGGCGACGTGAGCGGAAAGGGCGCGCCGGCTGCAATCTATGCGGCTCTGGTGAACGGCATACTGCGCTCGCAGGCAGCGGAGGAACCGGGCGCGGCTGAGATGTTGAAAGCCGTGAACCTGTCGCTGGCCGAGCGTCCGATTGCAGCGCAGTTTGTCTCCATCATCTACGCTTTGTGGAACGAGAACGACAGGACGTTGCGCATCGCCAACTCCGGGCTGCCGCTTCCCTATCGATGCAAGAATGGAAAAGCCGAGCCAGTGCAGATCAGCGGGCTGCCGCTTGGCCTCTTCGCCACGGCAGAGTACGATGAAGTCACCTTTCACGCAGATCCCGGCGATGTTTTCCTGTTTTTCAGCGACGGCATTCCGGATGCACAAAACCAGGCAGGCGGGATATTCGGCATGAAGCGGCTGGCACGCGTGCTGGAGAGCCACTGCGAAAAGTCAGCAGGCGGAATTGTGGATGCGGTGTTTGCCGAGGTGAATCGATTTGTGGGCTCCGTGGAAGCGTTTGATGACCAGACGGTAGCGGTATTGAAAATTGAGGAAGCGAAAACAAATAAGTGACCATTCGTAAAGACTCCCTTGAGGAGCGTCCCCCGGCATTTACCTTTCAAGGCGGCAGTTCAAGCCGCACTTTGTGCTGCGACAAAGTCGAGGTGGAGCGTTTGGCCCGGCGCTTCGGCACGCCGCTCTATGTCTACTCGGCGACCGCGATACGGGCGCGCGTAGCGGCTTTTGAGCGCGCGTTTGAAAAACAGTCCCACAGCGTCTGTTACTCGGTGAAAGCGAACTCGAACCTGTCGGTGCTGCGGCTTCTGGCATCGCTGGGCTGCGGCTTTGACGTGGTCAGCGGCGGTGAGTTGCAGCGCGTAATCTGCGTGGGCAAGCACGCGGCGGAAGGCGTAGTGTTCTCCGGCGTAGGCAAAACGGCCGACGAGATGGACCTCGCCATCGCCGCAGGAATCCTGCTCTTCAACGTGGAAAGCGAGGCTGAGCTTGCCCTACTGGGAGAACGCGCCGCAAAGCTGAAGAAGACGGCGCGCATTGCTCTACGGGTAAACCCTGACGTTAAGGCTGAGACTCATCCGTATATCAGCACCGGCTTGCGCCAGCATAAGTTCGGCGTGCCTATCGCGAAGGCTCGCGGGCTGTATCGCCGGGCCGCAGACTTTGCTTACTTGGACCCGGTGGGCGTGAGTGTCCACATTGGCTCGCAGATTACGGACGTGCGGCCGTTTGGCGAGACCATCGAGCGCGTGCTGGCCCTTGTGCGTGAACTGACCGCCGACGGCCTGAACATCAATTTCGTAGACGCCGGTGGCGGACTTGGAATTCGCTATAAGGACGCAGGCATCAAGGAGTTCGAACGCAGCGTAAAGGCCTATGCAGCAGCGTTGATGCGTCCGCTACGCGGCACGGGCCTGCACCTTCTGCTGGAACCGGGACGTTCGATTGTGGCCGCTTCGGGAGCGCTGCTGACGCGCATTCTCTACGCCAAGGAGAATGGTGGCAAGCAATTCCTGGTGGTGGATGCGGCGATGAACGACCTGGTACGGCCCTCACTTTACGGTGCGCACCATGAGATTGTGCCGGCGACGCCGCGCAAAGCCTCGCCTGCGTCGATTAGCGGCTTGATGGACGTGGTGGGGCCAGTGTGCGAGACGGGAGACTTCTTTGCCCGCGACCGCAAGATGCCTCCGGTGGCTCCCGGCGACCTGCTGGCGGTGCTCGATGCAGGTGCCTACGGCATGAGCCTAGCCTCCAACTACAACACGCGTGGACGCGCGGCAGAGGTGCTGGTGGATGGCAGCAAGGTTCGGCTGGTGCGCAGGCGTGAGGCTTTCGAGGACATCATTCGCGGTGAAATCTAGAGCCAGCGGCCGGAGCGGCTGGTCGTTGCCGCGTACCCCACTCGCATGCGGCCGCAGAGGTGAAATCTAGGGATACTTAAGCGAATTGCCGGATGGCCCTGGGAGAATCGCGTGACTACTCTGATTGCACCGATGCAATCAGACCGATATCTGCCGGATGATGGTTCGCTGACCAACTGCACATGGTGCGGCGCACAGCTTGGGCAAAACGTGATGCCGGAGCGTAGTGCGTCTGTATTCTGTTCGCGACCCTGCGAAATTGAGGCCAACTTCTGGCTCTACCAGGAGATGCACGCGATTGAGATCATGCATCCATCGCACCCGGGCGAAGGGCAGTGCGACAGTCCTTAGCGCGGCGAAAGCGTAGCGGCTAGTCCAATTCATTCACAATGCCGCGTCCGAAGCTTGCGTTGCGCCTATCGCCATCCCCACCTTAATTTGCTGCGCAGCACATCGAAGAACGGCCGTCTCATGCGCAGCAGATTTACCCGGTAGTCGGCTTTGCGGCAGACGATCTGATCTCCCTGGGCAATCGGCATTCCGACCTGTCCATCGACGCTGAGAACCCCGTCGGCGCCGCCGTTCAGGCGCACCGAGATGGTGGCGTCGTCTCCCACCACCAGTGGACGATGAGTGAGCGAGTGTGGACAGATGGGAGTGAGCAGAATTGCTTCCGCATTGGGCATAAGCACAGGGCCTCCAGCGGCCAGCGAGTATGCTGTAGATCCGGTGGGTGTGGCCACAATGACGCCGTCGGCCTGATATTCCACCACATGTTCGTCGTTAATGCACAACTCAAAACCGATGAGGCGCGCCACGGTACTTTTGACCACCGCATCGTTCAACGCGTGATAGTGAGCGATCTCCGTGCCATTGCGCAGCAAACGGCAGTCCAGCAACGAACGCGACTCGACCGGACACTGGCCCTCAACGGCGGCAATGAGCGTTGGATAGAGGTCGTCGAGCCGCACTTCAGTCAGAAAGCCGAGCGATCCCAGGTTGACGGCAAGCAGCGGAATTTCAGCTGCGCCAATCGCACGCGCCGCGGAAAGCAAGGTACCATCGCCGCCCAGTACCAGAACGAACTCAGGCTGGTAGCGCGCAATCTCCGCGCGGGGAACCACATAATCATTGGTGCCATAGGCCGCGGTCTGCTGGTCAATGTAGACGTGGTAGCCACGTGCAACAAGCCAGTGCAGAACCTCCGGCACGATATCGGCCAGCTCAGGCTTTGAAGGTTTTGAAATAATGGCAGCGATCTTCACACTTTTATTTGTACTCCACTTGCGCCACTTGGGGAGCATGGAAGGCCGCATGTAACAGGAATTCGCGATTGCCTTCAGTTCCCAGGATGGGTGAATCGATCGCCTCGATCTGCTCTCCGCCGAGCATGGCAACCGCGTCGCGAACCTTAGCAACGGCTCCCAGCTGCGCCGCTTCGTTACGCACGATCCCGCCTTTACCTACGAGTTCGCGCCCCACCTCGAATTGCGGTTTGATAAGCAGCACCATCTCGCGCCGCGCCTGGCCCTTGGAGGCGAACGCAGCGTTCAAAACTGCGGGCAGCACCTGCGTAGCAGAGATAAATGAAACATCCATGGAAATAAACTCAATCGCCTCGGGAACCTGCTGCGCCTCAAGATAACGTGCGTTGGTCTTCTCCAGCAGGCGGACGCGAGCGTCGGCGCGCAGCCGGGCATCGATCTGCCCATAGCCCGTATCCACGGCGAGCACGCTGGCGGCGCCGTGCTGCAACATGCAGTCGGTAAAGCCACCGGTTGAGGCGCCAACGTCCATGCAGACCACACCTTCGAGCGAGATGCGCCAATGGGCGAGCGCGGCCTCCAGCTTCAAGCCGCCGCGGCTGACGTAACGCAAATCGGTGCCGAGCAGACGAATCTTGCAATCGGCGGTAACGGAGTGCCCTGACTTCTGAACCTTCTGCTCGTCCACAAGCACCCGGCCCGCCAGAATCATGGCCTGCGCACGTTCTCGCGACGGCACCAGACCACGTTCCACCAGAAGAACGTCAAGTCGTTTTTTTAAATTTCCTGTTTTCTCCACCGGCACTTCGCACCCCGCAGCGGTAATTGTGCAAAGCGGACGAGAGTCAATCCGTGCAATCACCTGGCGGCCTCAACCAAGGCTTTTTCAACCTGCTTTCCACACATTTGTTGAAAACCGGCCAGCCGCTTACAAGGATTGTAAAGCTTCGAACGCCTGCTTCAATCATCAGCCGCACCGGCATCGGTGCAGAATGGAAAAGAGCCCATGAACAAAGGCTCATTCGCAGGCTAACGCCGGTTTCTCACCGCTATTTCCACACTTGTGTTCAAAAGATTGCAGGGGGCATAGGTTCCGGAAAAATGCAACTCCGCACCGAGTGTTGTACGCGCGCAATGCCCAGATTGGAAACACTCCACAAACACGGGACGGATCGGATCATTCCGAAGATTCCTTACAATATTTTCACACTTGTGTTCAAGGAATTGCGGTTGCGACACAGAACCCGGAGCACGAATCTCCGCCAGCTTAGGTTAGAATAAAAAACTCAACCAACATGCCCACCATAAAGCCCGCAAGAGCTCCCAAGACAGCCCACGGAACCAAACGATTTTCGCTGGTCTCCTCCGCCGCCCAACAGGAAATGTATCAGGCGCTCACCGCGCTAAAGCGCTCCAAGGCGCGCCCGTTCAGTGGCGCCGAAGTTGCAGAGATCGCAGTCTGCCTGGCAGCCGGTGAAGGTGTTCCGGTGATCCGCGCTTGCGCGGCCGCTGGTGCGCGCCTGGTACGCAAGGGCGGCAAAGACATACGAGTCACGCGTCGCAGGATCGGTGCCGCTACAATCGCCTCTGCGGCGGCACTCATGGATGATGCGAAGGCGTGTGCCGTCATCGTATGCGTCGGCAAGATCGGCGCGCAGCCCGAAGCCCAGGAGAATTTCCGGACTGCATTTCAGTTTGCTGCCCGCCACAAACTTCCCATCCTGTACCTGGTGGCAAACAGCATTGCGCCTGGACGGCCACAGACTTTGGACCTCCGTACGCTTTATGCTGAGTTCGGTATTCCGGTCTTCAGCGTGGACGCCAATGACGCCATCGCCGCCTACCGGGTTGCCACCGAAGCGCTGCACAACGCGCGCCATCAGCGCGGCCCCAGCGTCGTTGAGGCCCTGACGGTGCAACACACGGACGGCTCCATGCTAAATCCCCGGGAACTACTCGCTGCCTATATGGAGCGCCACGGGAATCAGCCCCGGTAGCCGGGGGCCGAAAACTTCACCTTTCGTAACAAGACACGCCAGCGGAAATGCTGTGTTATAGCTTCCATGCTCCAAGCTATTTCACCCCGCTTTGTTCCCGCCGCAGCAGCGTTTCTGCTGGCCTGCGTCTGCGTTCTTTTTCTTGCCGCCGCTTCCACGTTCCTGCCCTCCGGCCGGCAAGACTCTTCAAAATCACGCGCGGAAATCCTCTCCACTTTGCTGCGCTGAGGAGCGTCGTCTATCCGGCGGCATGCCGCATCAGGACTTGAATTTCTATTTGTAGATCGATACCTGGTCGGCGGGAGGCTTCAAACGAATCACAAACTCCTGTTTCGCCTGGTTCACCTTGACGTCATCTCCGTAGGTCTGGAAGCCATGCGCAACCACCTGCAGCCGCAAATCACCGTAAGGGATGTCTTCAATCGAAGCCTTGCCGTCGGTATCCGTCTTGAGTTGCAGGCCGTCACGCTCCTGGCGTCCGTCCTTGCTTAGCGAGTGAAGCACAACGCTTGCATTCTTGATCGGTTTACCGCTGGAATCCCGGAGGACAACAAAGCTGAGACTGGAGAACTGCTCTGGGGCTTTCTTCTTATTCTCCCCGGCTGAAAGGCACACGGGTGCGATCAGCAGCAGACAGACGATGGTGGTGAATCGCAATTGCAGGCTCTTTCTCATGTCCTTACTGTACCCGGAGAAACGGTTTGTAAGGCGAAAGCGTCTCCGGAATGGCTCCATTGTATGCGCAATCTGGCCAGCCGCAAACCGTTCTCCGATTGCCATTGCTGCGTAAACGTATGCCATCATCGGCGTCTGTCCCTGCGGAATGAGCAGCTTACAACTCCGAATGTCAAATCTGAGTGAATTACGCTCACGTGCGCTTGACACTTCTCGCTGGGAAGGAATAAATTAGCACTCGTATGGCCGGAGTGCTAACAGCATCCTCCACGGATGCTGCTCCAGTCAACGTTTGAGGTGCGGCGACCGCCGCAACAGTTTCACTCAATCCCGAAAGGAGTTTCGAGAATGGCAACAAAGACAGCAATTACGACCAAACTGACCCCATTGCATGACCGCATTGTCGTAAGCCGTATCGAAGAGGCGGAAACCTCTCGTGGCGGCATCATCATCCCCGATACTGCGAAAGACAAGCCGCAGGAAGGCGAAGTCATCGCCGTCGGTAAGGGCAAGTCCAACGATGAAGGCAAGGTATTTCCCCTGGCAGTAAAGGCGGGCGATCGCATCCTGTTCGGCAAGTATGCAGGCACGGAAATCAAGATCGACGGCGAAGAACTGCTGATCATGCGCGAGGAAGAAGTCCTCGGCATTCTCGAAAAGTAATTGCTGGCGGCCCTTTGGCCGCCGCTTCAGCTTCAGCACCCCCGGCATCGACCGGCGCAGTAGAGCAGTGTAAGAATTTTCAAGGAGCTTTTAACCATGGCAAAACAGATTGTTCACGGTGAGGAATCCCGACAGGCGATCCTTCGCGGCGTAAATGTCTTGGCAGATGCAGTCAAGGTAACGCTCGGACCCAAGGGTCGCAACGTAGTAATCGAAAAGAAGTTTGGTTCGCCGCTTATTACCAAGGACGGCGTGACCGTGGCCAAGGAAGTGGAACTGAAGGACACGCTCGAGAACATGGGCGCGCAGATGGTGAAGGAAGTCGCCAGCAAGACCAGCGACATCGCCGGCGACGGCACCACCACTGCGACGGTCCTGGCGCAGTCGATCTTCCGCGAGGGCGTGAAGACCGTGGCTGCCGGAGCAAATCCAATGGCGCTCAAGCGCGGCATTGAAAAGGCCATCGTCGCCGTCAACGGCACGGAAAAGGATGGCGTTCGCGTCCCGGGCGCGCTCGACAAGCTGAGCAAGCCGGTGGACCGCGAAGAGCTAATCGCCCAGGTGGGCACCATCTCTGCCAACAACGACGAGACCATCGGACACATCATCGCGGAAGCGATGAAGAAGGTTGGTAAGGACGGCGTCATCACCGTGGAAGAAGCCAAGA
>CAZLJQ010000090.1:3824-9989 GCA_964559875.1 uncultured Acidobacteriaceae bacterium | reverse complement strand
CGCCCGTCACCACCCAGGAGCGCGTGATTGGATCCTTCCGAAGTTCCATTGCGATTACATTCTCCCCTTACAGGTTATCTATAAGTTATTGAAAATGCGATTTACAGGTATGCCAAGAATGCCGAGATTTACGCCTGTTTCGTACATCGTCCGTACATGGGCTACCCCTTCGGCATCGTCCCCTTCAGCACATCTGAAACCATCTTACTTGGAACCGCATTGCTTTCTATATCACACAATGGGCAGGAGTGGTGTGCTTCGGCCCCTACTGACCGGGATATGCCCCAAGCGGCTCCCAATCGCCATCAGGCAGCTTCAGGGCGTACTGAGAGTAGTGCTGAGGACAACTAGCCCTCAGCTCTTCCAAGTACTTCCCCTTTCTCTCTTGAAACCCCGCTTCGCTCCTAGTGCCACTGACATCCATCCACAGTGGTATTAGCTGTCCGTTGCACCTGGGACACCCAAATCGTCTCTGGGTGACATATCCGCTTCCAATATCTCGCAACCCGTTTGGTGAAGCATCAAGCTGAGCATGAAACACGCTCGGCTCTAACCATTCCTCCCGGTCGAGCCACTTGATTTGCAGACGAACCTGAAAGTCTATAGTCGGTACGAAATCAATCCTGAAATCCCTCCAAAAGGTGGGCAAGAACACATTGACTGCTCCGCCAACGGGGACAGAAACATTCATTTGCTCTTGAAGCGGCCTATGGTCACTGACAGTCACTTCCGCTGCTGAAACAGCAAAGGTGATTTGCCCCACATTGACTACAGAGACCGCAACCGCGCGCGACAGAGCTACATTTGGGTTCGCGAGGTAGACCCTCTGCGTGACCGATGGAGTGGAAGTCAGACGATCCACTCTTGCTTCAGCCTCACATCGAGCCGCTCTCTCTGCACGCCACACGTCATAGGCCGCGACTAAGACGGACATGGCTGCCATTACGACGAAGAGAACCCGTTGCCAAGCCTGAGAGACCTCAAGCGAAGCGCCCATAAAAACCACTGCACAAATACCGCCTGTCATGGAGGACTGCCACCGATCTTTCAAGGCTCTCAAGAAGCTCCAGAGGTTTGCGCTAGGAGTAGTCATGATGCCGGGATTGTAGCATCGTCAAACATGTTCAGCCGAATGACATCTGGTGCAGCACGCGAGGCGTCCGCTCGATGCGCTCACCTCTGAGGCGGATGCTTGCGACGATTGTTGCTGCAATGAGCAGAGCATCGTTGAGTTTCGGATTCACCGTGTATGCCATGTCGAAGAGCGCAGGCGCCACCGGCGTAGAATGTGAGCGACCTTTACCACCGGAGAAATATGAAGCTCACACATACGACGCCATACGGTGACACTTTCAGCTATGAGGCCGACGCGAAGGAAACGGTCGCGGCCTTTGTCGATGGGTGCAAGAAGTTCTTCGGCAGGGATGCCGAGTCGGTTGCGCTGCTTGAATGGCTAGAACAGCGCACCATTCATAGCGCACACAGCGCGAGCTTTATTTACGTGGTCGGCATGCGTCAATCGATTCCGATAAACCTAATTTACCAGCCAACTCGCCTGCAGTTAGCTTTCGCGTGGACTGTAACCGACCAGGACGGACGCGAGTGGTCAACCCTTGAACCGAAGCCGATCACGGTTTATGAGTTTCTCGATAAGCGCATGAACTCAATCGTTACTGCGGGCGCTGGTTTCGGAAAAACTACATTCCTGCACTCTCTTTTCAAACGATTGGCTGGTAGCGACTCGGTTACTCCGCTGCTTTTCACACTTCGGGAAAGTGACGAGATCGCCGCGCTTGAGGAGTTCACAGCAAAGGCACCTGCACTCGCAAAGAAGCTGAAAGGTAAGCCGCTGCTGGTCATGGCTGATGGCTATGATGAAATTGGCGCGGAAACTAGGCGTAAAGTCTCGGCTCTGCTTAATAGGTTGACGGAGGATCACTCAGCAACCTACGTCCTTACCTGCCGTGATCACTATGACATCTACATGCTGGATGACGCGCAGCGGGTGCAGGTAGCGGAGTTTACCCGCGAAGATCAAATCACGTTCATGCATCAATACTTCCAGATATGCAACCGCGCCGATCTGGACAAGGAAGCGGTAGAGACTATCTACTCTGATCTGAACAGCCGAGGACTTGGCGACTTGCTCAAGCACCCTCTACTGCTCACGCTTGCCTGCATTATTAAGGCAGATACACCGGGAGCAGAACTTCGCGGTTCTGCCGATCTGATTGAGAGTGCCCTGAATGCGCTTACCTTCCGCTGGGATCAGCAGAAGGGACGTTCACGCGAACAGATAACGCCTCTGAATGGCAAGCAGCGACAGACTATTCTTCGCAAGCTCGCATACACGTTCGACATTGAATCCGTACCGGAACGGCGTGCAGTAGGCTTCGTGCAAGCAGAGCTTGAGCGTCTCGGTTTCCCTGCCGTCGAACCACTTGATGTTTTGCGTGAAATAGCACAGTTCTACGGCATGTTCGTACAGATTAAAGACAAATGGGGCTTCGTTCATCGTCCGATCCGCGATTACTTGGCCGCACAAGATGCCGTTAAGAACGGAGTGTTCGCTAAACAGCTTGCAAGCGAGTCAATCACGCTGGATTCGCAGACGGCTTATGCCGCAGTGCTGGCCGATAGTGCGACCGAAGCACTACTCAAGATCCTCAGCAGGAATGGCAGCGATGACCAGCAGGACGTTGTGCGAACTGTTCGAGAGATCTTGCTCAATGAGCCAGACTTCATCAATGCAAAGGTATGGCCTGCAATGGTTCAGTTCACCGGCCGTCAGCAATGTAGTTATGAATGCAACAACTGGCGGTTGAAGTGTGAATTGCGCGATGAGTTCATTACGGCAGCTAGTTCACGTTTCTTGCAGGAGGTAATCCGGCTAGACTGTAATCGTCCCACAAAGCCTTCCGATATCTTGATGGCGTATGCCGTTGCGGAACTGAAGCGCCGTGGCGTTAAGTTGCGAGCGGACGCTTATGCTGCGTTGCTGAAGCGTTTCCCCAATGAACGTATGACTATTCATGTGATGGGCTTTCACGCGATAGCCGATCTTCCGCACGAACCCCTGGAAGACACGCAGAAGCTTCGATAGCGTTACACCCACACTGAGCACTTCGTTTTCTGACGGCCAGCGGGGTTGTCTGCGGTGCCACGCGACGAAAGGTAAATGAGTTTCAACCGGATATCCAGGTCTTGTTTAGGGAAGCAGAGAGCGGAATGTAATCCCAGAAAGATGTACCATTGCTCGCATGGCGATCAACCTGTTTAAAGACGATTTCACAACTTTGAGCGGGGCCGAGTTGTATTCCGAGATTGAGTCATTCTTGCTGCTATCCGACTCGCCGGATAGCAGGCCGCAAGAAGGCGAGCGCCTCGAATACAAGCGCGAGTGGGGCGATACCGCGTTAAAGACTGTCACCGCGCTTGCGAACACCTTCGGTGGGTTACTGTTCGTCGGCGTCGAAGAGAAGGACATGGTTCCGGTCGCAATGCCCGGTGTGACCACGGTCAGGGAGGAGAAGACCCGAATCGCCAGCTCCATTGCTGCGAATATCTCCCCGACACCTTCTTTTGACATCGCGGAGTGTACTCTGCCAACCGCACCGGACAAGCACGTCTGCATTGTGCGGGTCCGGCCATCCCCAGCTCTGTACATGTATACGAACAGCGGAAACCCGATATATATCCGCAATGCAACAGAGTCGCGCCCCGCAAACGCGGCTCAGTTGCGATATCTCATGGAGCGAGCCAGTGAACCCGATAGAGCGAAAACCTGTATAACTTCTATGTCGGAACTGCTTCGGCAGCAATTGACGGTCACAACTAGACATGCCGACGCCGCTCATCCAGAGGGGCGTGCTTCGTCGGAGTCGTTCTTCAGGTTGACGTTGTGTCCCCTCAATCCTGTGGAAGCGATAAGCATTCCGCTAGATATCTCGCTAGAGCGAGTTCTTCAGAATTCAATCCTCAGACGATACAAGCAGGTCCGAGAATGTTTGCGGGAAGGCGTTGCAAGCGCCGAGGAATCACGGGGACCGGAATACTTTTCGTACCGTTGGCTCCATCGCAAACTAGATTATGAAATGGCATGGGCGTTCATGTTGGACGGGAGCTTGGGTTTCGGTAGTCAAGTACGTTGCTCATTGCCTATGGGCAAGTTGGAGAGTAGCTGGAGCATCGGTGATGTGGTGTGGAACCTGTTTCGGATGCTCGATTTTGCAAATGAGTTTTGGACAAATATTGGCTACTGGGGAGATGCGAGAGTCCTTGCTTCCCTCAATGTCGCCGATCTGCCGATGGCTATGAAAATCCAAGACATTGGTGGCCCAGACGGACAAGAAGCGCAGTGCTACATGTTCGGAGCAACAAACGTTTTGAACTTGGGGCATGTGTCGCTTACACCATCACCACGGCCCTGCGCCGGTGCGAGTGCTTATTTCAGCGTAGGTAGTATTGAGCTGGAAAAGACAGATGCCGTCGCGTCCATGCTGAATCAAATCCTGCGTTCAATGGGACACTCCGCATCGTTGAAGGAGTTGAAAGCTGGCGTCGATAGTCTAGCTGCCGCGCTGAGCAGAGAAGCCGAATAGCAGCGTGGTGTTACCTCAACCCAGTGCCCGCGAACGCTCCAAGCGGCCTTATTGCGCGATTACGCACCGCTGTATTCACTACCTCTCCCGAATGGTAGAAAACATGGGATGCCCCTTGAAGACTGTTACGCCTAGGTTGGAGATGTGTTCGTTCATGAACGCAGCTACGCGCCGGGCATTCTCGATTGAATCGTCACGCAGTTCAAAGAAAAGACCTGTTTGGTTAGATAGAACCTTCATCTCGTTTTCATGAATAGGTTCCGTTGAAACGTAAGCACCCCTCTCAAATTCACTTACCCTAAACTTGAAATCCGCGTGTTCTGTTCTTGTGATGTCGGACATAGATAATTCCCCCTTAACTAGAAGTTGTATCATCTGGCACTGCGGCGCTGTCACATATACGTGCGTCTTTTGAAGGCTCGCAGGTCTTCAAAGTCGAGTTCAAACCACTCACCGTTACCTCTCTTAGCTGCGAATCGTCTATGCCAATAGGCTTCGATGCCCGTCTCTTGGGTGAACCGCTTATGACCAAGCGGCACCCACCGTTTTCTTTTGCTGTCCGGCGAATCTCCTCAAGAATGCGCAGTTTGGGAGCCGGGGCCAGCATTGACAAAGCGTCATCAGAGTTCATATAGCGATTGATAGTATCGCAACGCTGATACAGTACAGCCTGCGTACTTGAGCACCACTGTTGATCTCCGCTCGATGCCTGCAGAGCTTCGCAAGAAGTTAAAACCTGAAGCAGAGGACGACGACGACGAAGACGAAGACGAGGACGAAGGCAACGACTCGGATGAAGACGAGGAAACACGCTGCGAATGCGACTGTGCCGCCTGTCGCGCCGGTGACTGTGACCAATGCAGTAACCCCGATTGCGATGACATCGGATGTCTGCAGAACGGGTGCCAAATGCAAGACGACATCCGCGCCGATCATGTTCGCTTAGGTCTTCACTTCGAGAGCAGACGCCGCAACCTGCACATCTACTAACTAAAACGAGTTTTCGCACCCGGCTGATGGGAAAAATTGCCCATCTATCAACATGCCGCTACCCCAAAAGGGCAGCGGCTTTTTATTTACCGGGATGATTTCCCAGAAAGTAATACATCGTGAATTTGAAAGAAACTCGCAACAAAATTTCCAAGTTGCTCTTGGAGCAGCGTGAAATTGCACTCAAAGGCTTTACCGCCGAAAGCCGCGCTCAGTTCGACACCATGCAGAAGGACATTGACGCACTAGAGGCAGATGCCCAGCGCCTGGAAGCAATAGAGAGTCGCAGCTCCGTTTATGACTCCAACAGCTTCGAGCGTTCACCCCGTCCTGTTGTCGGTGGCCAGACGAGCACCGATGAGACCCGCAGCAAAATCAACAAGGCATTCCGTGCCTATGCGCTCAGAGGGTGGGCAGGCATGGAAGCTGAGCAGCGCGACCTGTTGACCACTTCGGACGCGAGCGGCGGTGCTTTGATTCCCCAACTGTTCGATGGTGTCTTGCAAGAGGCCAAGAAATTCTATGGCCCTGTAGCCTTGCGAGTTCGCCAGAAAGTTACCGATAACAACGGCGC
>CAZLJQ010000090.1:0-3724 GCA_964559875.1 uncultured Acidobacteriaceae bacterium | reverse complement strand
GCACCCAACGCACTGGCCACTCTGAAGCTCGCCGCAAGCTAACCAATAACCACAACTGGCACACAGGGCAGGCTCCCAACGGAGCCTGCCCTTGCTGTGTCTACACACGAAAGGAAAACAATGAACACAGAATTTGTACTCTCTCCCCTTTGCATTCGACTGAATCAGCCACTGGGCTACTTGCCCGCTGACCGCGTAATCCTTCTCCCTGAATCTATGGCGCTGGCACTTGTTCGCCGTCGTCTAGCAACGGCTGTCGCGGACGCACTGGTGATGCCTGACATTGTCGTCAGTGACGATGATCTGCCATTTGCAGAGATTGCTTTGGACCCGGCTTGGATCGCCGCCGGTGCCGCACGTGAAATGGAGTTGCGGTAGATGGCGTCAGCGGCTTTGATCGAGCAATATTTCACACCGCAGCAGCTCGCTGAGAGGTTGGTAATCAGCACTAACAGTGCAAGGCGGTTATTTCAGAATGAGCCTGGAGTGGTGAAGATTGGTGAGCCGTCTCGCCGTTTAGGACGTGCTCTCAAGAGGCGTTATTACACGATGAGGGTTCCGCAGTCAGTAGCAGAGCGCGTCATCGCCAGGATGACAAACAAAAAGTAAGGGAGCCTATCGGCTCCCCGCTTTTGCTTTTCTGCTTGTCACCACATCCCTTATGTGCGCCAAGTCCCTACCCTTTGTCCATGGGCCATAATGGTTGTCAATCATCTTTGTATCGGCATGGCCAAGCTCTTTGGCTACAGTTTCCTTTGGCACACCTTTTTCCAGTTCTCCAACCACGAACGTATGACGCAGCATCTTGACATCAGGCGAGGTCGTGAGCTGGTATCCATGCTCGTCGAGGGCTGGTGAACCATTGCTACGCTGCAATGGAATGTCGCCGATCTTCGCTCTCTTAATCAGCCGATGAAGCCGTCTGCTCCATTTCTGCGAATCACTGTGCAGGGTGTTCCCTCTGTACCTGAATGGTTGCCCTGTCACACAGTCTTGAAGTGTTGGAACGGTGCGCAACGCCTTTGCCAGCGTCTCAGGTATGGGGATAACAGATTCGACAGCGCGTTTCCTGTGTTGGGTCTTGGTGCGCCTGTATCGGAGCACATGAACATCGGCACCGTCTATCTGAATATCTTCCAACTGGTCAGTAGGTCTGAACTGTATGGCATCGACTATATCCATCCCAGTCCAGCGTAGTAGCTCCAAGAACGTGCGCACCCTCACACAGAAAACCACATCCTCACCATCACAGAGACGGTCTTCGATGTGACCATCAATGTTGTCTAGCAAGGATTGGTACTGAGCATCTGTGTAGGGAGAGTGAGCGAACGTATCGCCACTGGATGGCTTCTCAATGGCCGCTACCGGGGACTTAGCCAGCACGTCCAGCTCAACCAAATACTTGAAGAATCCCCGAACCACACCCCAGTCATTGCTGGCCGTGACCGCTTTTTTCTTTGTGAAGTATTTTGACTCAAGCCACTGCTGGCACACCTGAGGCGTGAACTCATCAATGTAGTCTAGGTGATGCTCAGCAGCGTACCGGAGCATTGCACCACGCTTCACACCATCCTTTACCCAGCCGAATAGTGAACGGTATTGCAACACCGTGTGGGACTCTTCACCCAGCTTGGTTCTCGAACGGTCTAGCCAGAGGTTGATGGCTTCATACACCGTCTTGCGTTCACGCTCCTGCTTGGCTATAGCCTCACGGCTGGCAGCAATCTCAGGGTCTAGGGTTTTGAGCTTGTCGGTAGCACGCTCCAGAGCTTCAGTCCAAGACGGTGTGTTCAGCGTGTAGCGCACATCGGGCTCGCCACTCTCTCGGACATACAGCCACTTTGGACAGGAGCACCCGTCTGGATTCTCTGCCGCTGCATCCAGCTCCTTACGTATCGCTGCCCGTTCTTGTCCCTTGCTCTTTTTGAGTTGTGCTGTGAGGTCGCTGATGTGCTTGATGCACGCTGCTGTATGACGGGTGTATGGCTTCACTGAGCCGTACTGATTCTTGAGGATTGATGCGGTGCTCATGTCTGCTCCAGTGTCTCAGATTAGCTACTGGAACAGAGTACCTCTTTCGTACATCTTTCGTACACGACGATTTTTTATGTTTATATATGTTGTATTTTCAACGGTTTAACATGCTATGAAGTTCCATTGCGATAGCAAACCACTACCCGGCCTCGTAGTCAAATGCAAAGCCCGTACATTGCCGTTCTCCGTCTCACCGTGGGAATACCTCTGCTATACTCGGCCTTTCGAGCTCTGCATTGTTCCCCATGAGTGAAGCATCCACACCGTTGATGCGGCAGCACGCTGCCATCAAGAAAGAGCATCCCACCGCGCTGCTCTTCTTCCGCGTAGGAGATTTCTACGAACTTTTCCTTGAGGACGCCGTCACCGCATCGCGCGAGCTCCAGATCACCCTCACCTCGCGCCAGAAGGTCGATGGTGTCCCTCTGCCCATGTGCGGAGTTCCCTACCACGCTGCCGAGGGCTACATTTCCAAGCTGATCCGCAAGGGATACAAGGTCGCCATCTGCGACCAGGTCGAGGATCCAAAGCTCACCAAGAAGCTGGTGCGCCGTGAGGTCACTCGCGTCGTCACCCCCGGCACCGCCGCCGACTCGCAGCTCGGCTCGGAGGAAAACAACTTTCTCTGCGCCGTCGCCCGCCACGCCGCCAGCCTCGGCTTTGCCGCCCTCGATCTCTCCACCGGCGAATTTCGCGCCACCGAGTTCACAGGGCCGGAAGCCGATCGTCGCGTCGCCGACGAGTTGCAGACCTTGCGCCCGCGCGAGCTGCTCTATGCTGCTTCGCTCCCGCTCTTTCAATCCGCAGCACCGCAGCCCAGCCTCACTACTCCTGCTACACCTGTCTCCGCTGCCGCGCCGCGCATGGCCTCCACTGAGCTCGCGCCCTTTGCACGTTGGAGCGAGACTCCAATGGACGATTGGATTTTTGCCCCCGACTACGCCATCCCGCTGGTGGAAAATCACTTTGGTGTGCTTTCTCTGGAGGGCTACGGCCTGGCCAACCACAACGCCGCCGCTTGCGCCGCCGGAGCCATCCTCCATTACGTCCGCCAGACCCAGCGCGGATCGCTCGACCACGTCGACCGCATCAGCTATTACGAACGGCAGAACTGCCTCATTCTCGACGCCGTCACCGTCCGCAACCTGGAGCTGATCGAGCCGCTCTTTGCCGGTTCCGGCGATGCCGTAACCCTCTTCCGCGCCATCGATCACACTCTCACTCCGATGGGCAAGCGCCTGCTGCGCGCCTGGATGCTGCGGCCCTCCATCGACATTGCCGAAATTCAGCAGCGCCTTGACGCGGTCTCCGCCGCACTCGCCAGCATTATTCATCGCGAGGAACTGCGCCGTGGACTCGACGGCATCCTTGACATCGAGCGTCTGCTCAGCCGCATAACGCTGGAAACCGCCAATCCACGCGACATTCTTGCCCTCGCCGCTTCGCTCGCCAAACTGCCCGGCGTACGCCGTGCCCTCGCCCACTTCCCTGCCGCGCGTTTTGCCACCCTCGCCGATCTGCTCGACGAACTGGCCGACGTTCGCGAGCGCATCGAGCGCACCATCGTCCCCGAGCCGCCCATCACTCTCAACGATGGTGGAGTAATTCAGAGTGGACTGGACCCTCAACTCGACGAACTCCGCGACATCAGCCGCAACAGCAAGCACTACATCGCGCAGATCGAGCAGCG
>CAZLJQ010000089.1:0-10280 GCA_964559875.1 uncultured Acidobacteriaceae bacterium | reverse complement strand
AACCTGAGCTGAGCAGCATTCTCGCCGCACTGGAGCTGCTGCAGAAGGCAGAGCGTCCGCTTATTGTCGCCGGCGGCGGCGTGCGCTGGTCCGGCGCCCAGAAGGAAGTGGTAGCTCTTGCCGAGGCCCTCGGCATCCCTGTTGCTACGTCGCTCAACGGCAAAGGCACGATTGCGGATTCCCATCCGCTGTCGGTCGGAGTCATGGGCACCTATTCCCGCGAAAGCGCCAACCGAGTGGTGCAGCAGGCTGACCTTATTTTCTACGTTGGCAGCGAAGCCGGCGGCATGACCACCCATTTCTGGGCCGTGCCAGAGGTCGGTGTTCCAACCATTCAGGTCGACATCAATCCCGAGGTACTCGGTCGCACGTATCCGCTAAAAGCAGCGATTTGCGGAGACGTGAAAGTGACCATGCAGCGCATGCTCGAACATGCGGATCGCTCCACGGCCAGCCGGCGCAAGGCTTGGAACGAGACCACCAAGTCGATCTGTGCCGCGTGGCGCAAGAAGTACCAGCCGTTCCTCGAATCGGACGCCACGCCGATTCGTCCCGAGCGTATCTGCCACGAATTGACGAATGGCGTGCCGGATGACGCCATCGTTCTTGTGGACACCGGCCATGCAGGCATGTGGATGGGCGGCATGTACGATACGCGCACTCAAACGCAAACCTACCTCCGCAGCTCTGGACATCTTGGCTGGGCTTTCGCGGCCGGACTCGGCGCCAAGTGCGCCTGCCCGGAGCGCCCGGTGGTGGTCTTCACCGGTGATGCCGGCTTCTGGTACCACATCGCCGAGATCGAAACTGCCGTGCGGCGTGGCATCAACACGGTGACCGTGGTCAACAACAATCACAGCGGCAATCAGTCGAAGCCTGGCTTCGACCGCGTATACGACGGCCACCAAACCGATTGGGCGCGCGAGATTTGGACTTTCAGCAAGGTTAATTTCGCTCGCATCGCCGAAGAGATGGGCGCAGTTGGCATTCGCGTCGAGGACCCCAAAGAGTTGCCCGGAGCCTTGCAGCGAGCGTTGAAGGCCAACCGCCCGGTCGTCATCGATGTGGTGACTGACATCGAGGCGATAGCACCCTTCGCCTGGGTGAAATAGGGATACGGCGTGTTTGACTCATGACCAGTAGCGTTCGCGGCCAGAGTTGAATTTCGTTCGTGGATGCCTCTGGAGTTGCGTACTGAGAGATAGAGGTAGCTGTGGTGGATTGAAACAGGAGCCCCCGCTAGATGCAGGTTTTGGCGTCTGGCTGGGGGCAGATCCATCGCGGCTCCTGGGCCCCTAAGAATTGATTTGTACCCAAATTGATTTGTACAAGGAAAAGTCATGCTGGAGTACCTCGATCGGCAAACAAAACTCACTTCCAATCAGTGGCGTATTGTAGCGGCGGCGATTCTGGGCGACATGCTGGAGTTCTTTGATTTCTTCCTGATCGGATTCGTCCTCGCCATCATCCTCAAACCCTGGCATCTCACCTTCGGCCAGTCGGCTGTTATTCTTCTCTCCTCCGGTGTGGGCGCGATGATTGGCGCATTCTTCTGGGGCCACGTTGCCGACCGCATCGGACGCAAGAAGGTGTTCATCGCCACGGTCATCAATTTCTCGGTGGCCACCGGCATTCTGGCGCTGACGCCCGACAACGGATGGATTTTTCTGACCGTCTTCCGCTTCGCCACCGGTTTCGGCGTTGGCGGGCTGTACTCCGTTGATATGCCGCTGGTGCAGGAATTTGTTCCTAGCAGCAAGCGTGGCTTCATCAGCGGGATGATCACCTGCACGGTGCCCATCGGCATTCTGATCGGTTCCATCATGGGAGCGTTCCTGTCGCAGCACATCGGTTGGCGTGGGATGTTTGCCGCCGGTCTGCTGCCGGCCTTTCTGACACTCCTGATCCGCGCCTGGGTACCGGAGTCGCCGCGCTGGCTGGCCAGCATGGGACGTGCGGAAGAAGCTCGGAAGTCGCTGGCATGGGCGCTCGAAGTCGATCCTGAAACCATTCCGATCTCTGCCCTGGCCTACGCTGCACAAGAGAAGCCGCGCTTCCGCCAGTTGTTTCGCTATCCGCGTAGTCTGGTAGTCTCCTGGCTCGGAAACCTGGGGGCACAGACGGGTGTCTACGGCATCAACCTGTGGGCTCCAACGTTGCTTCTGTTGGTGCTGCGGACAACTCCGCAACATGCAGCAGCCATGATGTCGTTCGTGGCTCTTGGCGGATTCTGCGGCCGCATCTGCTTTTCGGTGCTGTCAGACGTAATCGGCCGCCGCAAGTCGGGTGCACTGGTGGGCTTTGGCGCGGCAATCCTGGTCTCACTGGCCGGAATTCTGCACAACCAGTTCATTGGCGGCGTCTCGGTCTTCTGGATGCTGCTGATTGTTACTCACTTCTTCGGTGACGGCGGCTTCGCCATCGTTGGACCGTACTCGGCAGAGGTTTGGCCTTCGCACCTGCGGGCGACCGGCATGGGTTCGGCTTATGGATTCGGTGGAATTGGCAAGATCATTGGCCCGCTGGGACTGGCAATCATCGTCGGCTCGTCGAATGTGCTGACGCCGAAGGCTTCGGTCGCCGCGCTGACTCCGGCGTTTATCTACCTCGGCTGCTGGTATCTGTTGGCGGGCGTGGTGTACGGATTCTTTGGGATTGAGACGCGCGGGCGCTCATTTGAGTCCATCGAAAACGAACTCCAGGGCAAGCCAGAGAAGGAGTTGGCGGCGGCAGGCGCAGGCGAGTTGCGGAGTAAGTAGGTTGTAGTTGCACGTATGTGCGTCCAGGGCGATTGAGCGAGATCGCCCCTGGAGGTGCATTTTGGAGTTTAATGTTGGTAATCAGTCATTTCGAATCTGTGTTAGTGAACGTCTTCTATAGCGCAAAATCAGGAGCTTCCTGCAACGGCTGTTTGCCGCCGCAGGGGCAAACGTCAGGGAGGGAAAAGTGTCTAGTTTAGCGGATGTGAATCAAGAGACCGAAAAGCTTGCGCCGGTAGTGGCGAAGCTGAAGTACTGCGTCAACAACGAGTGGCGCGAGTCCAAAACCAGTAAGTACATGCCGGTCACGAACTCCAGCACCGGCGAGGTGATGGCGCAGGCTCCGTGCTGCACGCCGGACGAGGTGCTGAGTTCGGTTGAGGCCGCTAAGGCTGCCTTCCCGGGATGGTCCAACACACCGGTGGGAGTGCGCGCCCAACTGATGTTCCGGCTGAAGGAACTGCTGGAAAAGCATCTGCCTGAGCTGACGCTGCTCTGCTCGAAAGAGCTCGGCAAGAACATGGATGAGGCCAAGGGAGACATCCTGAAGGCCATTGAAGTGGTCGAGATCGCCTGCGGCGCGCCGATGATGATGCAGGGCGATTCGCTGATGAACGTAACGCAAGGCTTCGATACGGTCTCCTATCGCGAGGCGGTGGGCGTATTCGCGGCCATCATGCCTTTCAACTTCCCCGGCATGATTCCCTTCGGATGGGTACTGCCGTTGTGCATCACTACCGGAAACACCCTGGTGCTGAAGGCTGCCAGCATGACGCCTCAAACATCGATGCGCATGCTTGAACTGCTGATCGAAGCCGGACTGCCAAAGGGCGTGGTCAACCTGGTAACGTGCAGCCGCAACGAAGCCGAGATCTTCCTGAAGCATCCCGATGTGCGCGGCATCAGCTACGTCGGCTCAACCGCGGTCGGGCGCCATATCTACTCGACGGCGGCGGCGCACGGCAAGCGGGTACAGGCGTTGTGCGAGGCCAAGAACCACGCGATGGTGCTGGGAGACGCGGCACTGGAGCGCTCGGCGCTTGGGGTTATTAACTCCGCCTTCGGCTGCGCTGGCATGCGCTGCATGGCCTTGCCGGTAGTTTGCGTGGAAGAGTCGGCGGCCGACGAGTTTGTCTCCCACCTGGTAAAAGCGGCCAAGAAGCTGAAGGTGGGCTGCTCCTACGATCCCGCCGTACAGCTTGGACCTGTGGTTTCAGAAGAGCATAAGAAGTCAGTCGTCGAGTGGATCGCGAAGGGCGTGGAAGAGGGAGCTCAACTGGTGCTCGATGGGCGCGAAACGGTTGTGCCCGGATTCGAGAAGGGACACTTCGTTGGGCCCACGATCTTCGATCATGTGAAGCCGGGAATGACAATCGGAGACAGCGAGATCTTTGGTCCGGTAGTGTGCATCAAGCGGATCAAGAGCTTCGAAGAGGGATTGGCCATCATGAATGGCAATCAGTTCGCCAACGGCTCGGTGATCTACACGCAGAGCGGCTACTACTCGCGCGAGTTTGCCAAGCGTACGCACGGCGGCATGGTTGGAATCAACGTAGGCATTCCGGTACCGGCGTCGGTCTTCCCGTTCTCCGGACACAAGAACTCCTTCTTTGGCGACCTGCATGTAAATGGCAAGGACGGCGTGGCCTTCTACACGGAGACCAAGTGCGTGACTACCAAGTGGTTCGATGAAGAGGACAAGAAAGCAACCAAGGTCAGCACCTGGGACGGAAGCTCGAACCGGGTGTAGAAGTTCAAGATCGAGGATTTCAGTCTGAAGATTGGGTTCTTCCCAGTCTTCAGTCTGAAAAACGGTCCCAAACCTCTGTCCGTCTATCCTTTTCTTGGGATGTCCCTGGGGAGGGTATCCTACTTACATGAGTGATTCACCAGGCGGAAAGTCGGCCAGCGCGGGACGGATCTGCGTATTTTGCGGGTCAAGCGTGGGAGCAAACCCAAAGTATCTTGTCGAAGCGAAATCGCTGGGGCAACAGATGGCTGGCGGCGGCTGGGGCCTGGTTTACGGAGGAACCTCCATTGGGTTGATGGGCGCGATTGCCGACGCTGTCCTCTCCGGCGGCGCAGAGGTGATCGGGGTACTTCCCGAGGCTTTGCAGGGACGCGAGATTGCTCATCGAGGTCTGACGAAGCTGCACCTGGTAGAAAGCATGCACGAACGCAAGGCGCTCATGGCGTCTTTGTCGGATGCTTTCATCGCGCTGCCCGGCGGTTTCGGAACGCTTGACGAATTTTTCGAAATCGTGACCTGGGCGCAACTGAATATTCATTCCAAGCCCTGCGTCCTGATCAATACGGATGGCTACTACGATTTCCTGCTGCGATTTCTTGACCACGCGGTGAGAGAGGGATTCGTGAGGCCGGCTAACCTGAGGCTAGTGCAAGTGGTAAGAAACTCCGCTGAAGCCTTGCAATGGTTTGAACAGCAGCGGGATAAGGCTTCGCTCAATCAAAACGTCGGTGTGCAGAATGCCGGCGGGTTCAAGCCTTAGTCGTCGATCAGTCGAGTTTCTCGGAGTGGTCCTCGGGTCGTCAAAGTTACGAGATTTTCCGCGCCGGTTCTGGTCTTGCCTCCTGCCTCCGGGCTCACGAGGGAATAGATGTCACGCGCGTTCCGGAACTCCATAACTCCGATATTTCCTCTATAGAGTTCTCGATACTGAATTCCAGGATAAACAAGCCAGCGCAAACCGTTTGGCTTGCGCTGGCTTGTTACTATATTTCGTTCCTCGTGCTTAGCTGAGGAACTCCCTGAAGTTGATTACGGCAAAATGAAACGGATTACGGTCATGATGATGGTGTCTTCGCCTTTGGGCGCAACTCCGGTCTTGCCAGCAAAGATAGGATCGGTCAATCCAACCATGGTTAATCCGGCGTTGCTGGACCAAGTAGTGCGCATAGCGTTGTTATACTCAGCGCCATAGCGTAGCGTGCCAAACCGGCCGGTGTAGACATCGTAATAAGCGGTCAGCTTCAGGCTATACACGCCCCGGTTGTTGCCTGTGCACGAAGGCAGTGTAGTCGCGGTCGTGCCAGGGTTGGCTGCCTTAAACGCGCTGAAGTTTTCATAGTAGCAACCGATGTTGGAGGTAGCTGCCGTACCTGATGGTACGCCGTAGCCTTCAAGCACTCCGGTGCTGGTGTGGTAAAGGTTGCGATAGTAATACTCGCTGCCCAGCGTGAAGTCGACTTCGGACCTCTTGGTCGGATGCGATTCAAAGCCAGCTATAACGCTACCAGCCTTTTCAGGCTGTATCTTGTCATCTGTAGCGGTGCGGACGATAAAGTCAAGACCTTGGCCATTCTGATAGCGGCCGACGCCCTTGCCATACAATCCGGACACGAAGGCATTCATCTTGTTGCCTTTTATAACCGGTACAAACGCGCCACCGCCGATGCCCCAGCCATATGCAGTGTAGTTAGCACCAGCTGCGGTCAGTGTCGGTGCAATGCGATCGCGGAACTCGCGGAACAAGCCCTTCACTTCGTAGTGACCGAACGTCTTATTGTCATAAGCCAACTTGGCGACCATATCCGGAGCCAGGTTGGTGGAGTAAGGATTTGCAAAGGAGCAGCCGTTCGTTACGGTCGTCGTATACGTGGTGCCCGAAAGCGTTGTGGTGGCCGTCGGCGCGCAAGCGCTTACGTAGCTGTTGCCCAGGTAGCCGGCGCCGTTCGTAGCCACACCCTCAACGGTGGTGCTGGGATCGACAACGCTGCTCTGGATAACAGCAGGGTTGACAAGTGCAAGTGCAAAGTCAAAGCCCTTGGCAAAGCTCTTGGCAAAGCGAACTTCACCAGTGCGGATGTAATCCGGGCCGACCTGCGTCGCCTGGTCAATTGAGTTTTCCCAAAAGTAAGTATCGGCGTCCGTTCCCTTGCGGTTCATCGTGATCAAATTCCATGGCTGACCACCGGTGATCCTCCAACCATTGGACCATTTCGCACGGCCCCATGCCTGACGTAGACGGGGGCTGACGCTCGTGGTCTGGTTGTTGTTGGCGGTCGTGCCAAGCGCGGTCATATCAAATTCCCAAACGCTGACCAGATTGACCTTGCTTGACGGATCGCCTTCAAACCTCACGGCAAAGCGTGAGTTGCGCGTGGTAATGCCGGACTCAGTCAGGTGAGAGTTGTAGCCTGCGTTGACTTGGCTTTCAAGTGCAATGCTGGATTGCGTAGTCGCAAGGTCGTCAAGCGCTGCGCGCTGACGCCAGAACTCGGTTACGTCGATCTGGCCGCCCGGAGTAATGCGAACACCCTTGTAAGCGATGGTGTTCGGATTTTCCAGGTAGTCGACCCTCTTTACGACCTTCTGCACAGCCGCTGTGTCGGCAGCTACCGCAGCCTTCACATCGCTAAGATCGGCCTGCACCTTCTGCACTTGCAGGCTGGTAGCCTTGGAATCCTCGCAGCAGGCGCTGGCTTTCTGTGCGGTCATCTGGGAGGCTTTCAGCTGCTGCTGCGTCTGCTGCAACTGCTGTTGAGCCTGCTGTAGCTGCTGCTGCATCGCCTGCATCGAGGACTGTGTCTGATTGAACTGTTCCTTCAGTTCGCGCAGCTGGTCAGCAGTCTTGTCCTTCTTAGCCGCGACTGGCTTGGCTTTCATGGACTTTGCTACATGCGCCTTTTTTACTGGTTTGGCTGTGGTATCGGCTGTCTTTTGCGCCGCTTGTGCAAAGCACAAGCCAGATAGCGCGATAACCGCCAGCACCTTCTGATAGTTCCTCATGTCTAGTCGCTCCAAAGTGAGACACTCGCAATACTCCAGCCGCCAGTGGCAGCCGGAAGCGAGAAAGTAGTGGTCTAACTCATCAAAGCCCGGCTAGTGTTGCCCGGACAACGCACCCTCCTCAGATCCCGGAGAGCTGGATGATTTTTAGAGTACTGTTTCTACCGTCACCAAAAACAAAGTCAGGAAACGTTACACATTTGTATCCATATCAGACTGCTCTTATAAGGCCGGTGACAGCTCTACTCGCACTGGCCGTTAAGTACCCGGGCGAGTTTATCTTTGTCGAGGGCTCCCTCCGACTTCGAAATAACCAGGGTGGCAACCGCGTTGCCGATCATATTAGTTGGAACCATCCCCTCGGCTAACAGACGGTGAATTCCGAGTACCAGCGCGACGCTTGCGACTGGAATTGTTCCAGTTGTTGAGAGTGTTCCTGCCAGGACAACGAACGCTGCGCCAGCAACTCCCGCTGCGCCCTTCGATGTGAGCAATAACACGAGCAGAAGTCCGAGCTGATGATATAAATCCAGCCTTGTGTTAGTCGCCTGAGCTAGAAATACTGCCGTGGAAGCAAGGTAGAGGCAGGTGCCATCGAGATTGAAGGAATAACCGGTCGGAATTACCAGACCCACCACGCTCGGCTTACATCCCAATTTCTCCATCTTCATTAACAAACGTGGGAGGACCACTTCCGATGTGGTGGTCGCAAAGCAGATGAGGATTTCCTCGCGGAGATACCGCAGTAGCTTGAAAAAGTTGATACCAAAAAAGGCCGACAGTGGAGCGAACACCAGGAATACGAAAACCAGGCAGGTCACATAGAAACAGAGTATCAAGCTACCAAGTGACCAGAGTGAAGCGACTCCATATTTGCCGACTGTAAACGCAATGGCTCCAAACGCGCCCAGCGGCGTCGCCCACATCACCGCATTCACAGCGCTGAAAAGAATCTTCGAGGCCGACTCTATGACCGTGAGCACCGGTCTTCCGGCCTCGCCTGTCACCAGTAAACAGCAGCCAAAGAGTACTGAAACGAACAGGACCTGCAGGATGTCACCCTCTGCGAGTGAACCCATTGCCGTTCCCGGAATAATGTTCATCAGGAACGGAATAATGCCGTGAGCGTGGCTCTGATCGACATACGTCTTTACCGCTCCCGCGCCGAGCGTAGACGGGTCGATGTTCATGCCCCGGCCGGGATGCCAGATATTAACGATGATAAGTCCGATGATCAGCGCTATCGTGGTCAGGACTTCGAAATAGATCAGAGTCTTAAGCGCAATTCTCCCGACACTTGACATGTCATTCGTCTTCGCAATGCCAAGGATGACCGTGCAGAAGATGATGGGTGCGATTAACATCCGGATCAGCTTGATAAAAGCATCACCGAGCGGTTGCATGCTCTGGCCGGTGGCTGGGTAGTAATGTCCGAGTGCAATTCCTATCCCCATGGCCAGAAGCACCTGGACCCAAAGTTGCTTGTACCATCTTCGGGTCGATTTCCCTGAGGTACCACTCGCAGGCATTATCAACGTATTCAAGTTAGTCTCCTATTTACGTGAGCTGAGTGCGAATCGACACGAACGAATCCACCACCCTAGTCCATGCAGCTTTCGCCACATGGACTAGAGGAAGCGGGGAGCAACAAGTCGGACAACCTGTAATCGGAGAGCTAACTGCCATAGCCTTGAGTTTCAGTGTCTTCTCACTAAGTTTCCTCATGGCTCTTACGCCTTCACGCCGGGATCATCAAATCCATAGAGCTTTGCGGGATTGGAGACCAGCAGACGATAACGTGTGGCAGGGTCGGGCGCATATTGCGGGACAAGGTCCACCATATCGGCATCGTCGACGTGATATTTGGGGTTTGGATGGGGAAAGTCAGTTCCCCACAAGCAACGGTCTGGTGTCGCAGCAATAATTGCCTGTGCAATGGGTATCGCATCGGTAAAAGGCGGCGCAGCAATCCGGTCGCCTCCACAAACCTTGACCCAGCAGTTATCCTTGCGGGCAAGGTCAAGAAGACACTGCATCGCCGGTTGGTTCACTCCGAGTGTCGCATCCACGCGCGCCATGTGGTCAATCACGATAGGCAGGCGCAGCGCGTCAAATCTTTTCGCGTTTGCCAACAGATCCACGCCAGTCACGTGCAGTACCAGATGCCAGCCTAGCGGCCCAATCATGTCCACGACGCGGTCAAATGTGTCGGCATCTGGGCCGCCCCCGAGATGCTTCAAAAAGCTGAACCTTGCGCCTCGGAACCCGCCAGTGTGAAGTGTTTTCAACTGCTCGGTCGTGAAGGTCTTATCAATAATTCCTACTGCACGACGATTCTTTGGATCGTCCGCAATCGCATCCAGGGTGACAGCATGATCCGTGCCGTGTGCACTCGGGTGGACAATCACCATCCTGTCGATCCCCATGCGACGGTGCAGGTCTACCAGCACGTCCTTCGGGGAATCGGCCGGGCGATAGGGGCCTTTGGGCGCATAGGGAAATTTGTCAGAGGGACCGAACACATGGCAATGCGTGTCGCAAGAGCCCTTGGGGCACCTGAACTTCGCAGCCTTTGGCGTTGCCGATGATGAAGCTCGCGGCGTTTCTACTGTACTCACTGAAATCTCCTTCTAAATTCTGAAAGTGTTTCGACCAACTGCTCAATACCAGCGATAGCAGGGTAAACACTTACCTCGTTACTTTCTCTAATAAGTTGACGGAGCCCATTTCTTACAGGAATGCATCCGTGACAGTTGGAAAGACTCTCTGAT
>CAZLJQ010000088.1:0-10406 GCA_964559875.1 uncultured Acidobacteriaceae bacterium | reverse complement strand
AAGTATCTTTCTCACGACTGGCACGTTCAACCTGTTGTCAAAGATCCGATCGCGTGATCCGCACTAGGCGGCGCTCTCGGCGAACGACGACCCGGCATTACGCCGAAATCGCCCGTCCTCGAAACCTTTTTGCAATATCGCTTCTGGAAGCTCCTCGAGAATCGCAGCCGCATGGTCCACTCGGCACTTATCAGTGCCTCGTAGAAGTCTCCGGTTGGCTGAGGATTACTTCGCTCGACGCTTAAGATTACTTGCGGAGCGCGCGATATTACTGACTTTTCCCTTGCCGCGTCTTATCGCGCAACGAAAAAGCCATTCGTTCAAATTAAAGATCGTTTTAGGTGTTCTGCGTTACCGCTGAAACCCGTCGGAAAACTCTGTTCCCGTTTCGCCCGTGGCCGGGCTGTTCGCAACTTCCTTAGACTAGCAGAACCAGTTCGATTCTGTCAACCTTAGTGCCACTTGCTTCTAAAGCAACTCTTCGAATCTACCAGAGCGATACGCTCTTGGCAAGCTCATTCGGCTGCGCGACAATTTTCCGCCATCGCGCTTGACTAGCACTGCTTTACTCTACCAAAGCCGCCTGTTTTCTGCAACTCTCGTCAGCGCACCATCACTTCAGCCAAACTTCGCGCCTACCCAATTCACCGCCAGCAGTTATCGCAGCCACGCTGCCGTCGCTGATCGGTGATCGGTGTTCAAATTTGAGTGAGCTTGTGAGGTGTTCGTCGACTCGGTTTCGCAGGCAATCAGGCCTACAAGATTCTGAGATATCTAAACGCGACCTGCGCCGCGCCAGCGCCTCTAGCGCCGTACCGTGCTTAACTGTTGTAACAAACCGTATCGTGAATGGCAAACGCTTTCCTCGCCAGTTCGCTGCTCAAACGATGAAAAGCCGCATGAATACTGGATGAACGCGTGATTAGATAATTGTTGCGCGACTTTCGGCCACGAGGCTTTTCCAGAGTTTTTTCACAGGCACTCCAGAGCAACCCGGGCTTTGGGGGCCGCTGCGTTACGGGATTCTGGGAAAGCTGCGATTCAAGTCACGCTCGATTCTTTTCTCGTGCCGTAGGCGAAATGGTCTGGAATACGTAATCAGGCCAAAAGCTCCGATCGACAGCAACAGGAGAAAACTGCTCACCCCGAGGAGTACTTTGGATGCCTCTGAGTGAGACAGGCGCAGCAGAATTGCGGCATTTCCCGGCGTGAGTGCGAGCGCCAGGGCCAGGATGAGAATGCCCATCGAGGCCAGCAGCGAAGTCAAATTCCTTGCCCAGCGGCCACGCGCGGAGTAGTCGGCAAATAGCGTGAGGCCATAGATCGCAAGTCCGGCGATCAGCAGAAGATTGACAAAATCCGTAATCGCGTCAGTCATCGCACCCCCATTCCAATTGGAGGCCAGAGCTACCCGCTGAGTTGCGCGGCGAAACCACTTGCCTGCATGCTGCATCAACTCCCTTGCTGGAGACTCCGCCATGAGCATGCCCCTCGGTTTACCCTCAGCCCCGCCTAACCCGGCCGAACGGCCCTTGGACCGCGACCTCGGGTTTGGAAGCCTCGCTTCGAGGACAGACTACCGTCTTCTCAATCGCGACGGATCGTTCAACGTGCGGCGATTGCACGATGGATGGCTCGACAGGCTGTTTGGCTACCATGCCCTGATAAACCTGAGCTGGCCGAAGTTCTTCACCCTTCTCGGAGTCTGGTACATCGCCATCAACGCGGTGTTTGCGCTTGGCTACTTAGCGCTTGGGCCTGGTGCGCTGCAAGGCTGGTTTGACGGCCCTCTGTTCTGGCGCGCATTTTTCTTCAGCATCCACACCTTCGCCACCGTGGGCTATGGAAATATTCTGCCGGTCAGCTTTCTTGCCAACGCTCTGGTGGCAGTACAAACGCTGTTCGGGTTGCTCTCCCTGGCCGTTGCCACTGGATTGGTATTCGCCCGCTTCTCCCGGCCTAACGCGAGGGTGCTCTACAGCCGCTCGGCATTGATTGCGCCATATTGTGATCAGACAAGCTTTCAGTTTCGCATCGTAAACGGGCGGCGCAGCCAGTTGCTCAACGTGCAGGCGTTGCTCATGCACAGCAGGTTTGAGAGAGTTGGCAGCGCGCGGGTGCGCCGCTTCTACAGCATGGAACTGGAGCGGAATTTTGTTGCGGTCTTCCCCGCGAACTGGACCGTTGTCCATCCGATATCGCCTCAAAGTCCGATCTTTGGCTGGACCAAAGAACAATTTCAGGAGGCCGAGGCGGAGTTTCTCGTGCTTATCAATGCAGTGGATGAAACCTACTCGCAAACCGTCTACAGCCGCTCATCCTACTCGGCACAGGAGATAGAATGGGGTCGCAAATTCGCCATGATGTTTTCTGAAGAAGGCACTCAGGCCGTGCTTGATCTCGGGCAGCTCAATACGACGATCGAGGCGCCTCTACCCACGGAAGCTGAACCGTCAGCCGCATAAACAAAGGCTCCTGGGCGAGGTTCTGGCGATGTTCTAATATTCGGGACACTCCACTTTCCAGCGCTCGTAAACTTTGCCCTGCACAAAAAGCTCGTACACCTGCGGGTCAATCTCGCCATCCTGCGCCATCTGCCCAAGTATTTCCAACGCGGTCTCCACGGAGACTGACACTTTGTACGGGCGATCGGCCGCGGCCAGCGCGTCGAAAACATCGGCGATTGTCATCAGCCGTGTCTGTAATGGAATATCGCCGGATGCAAGCTTTCCAGGGTATCCCTTGCCGTTCAGTTTTTCGTGGTGGCCGCGTGCAATCTCCGGAATATTGCGGATCTCCCTCGTCCATGGAATCTGCTTGAGGAAGTTGTAGGTGTGCTCCACGTGAGATTCCACTTCATCGCGCTCGCGGTCATCGAGAGAGCCCTTGCGAATGGAAAGCAGGCGTACCTCTTCAGGAGTCACCAGGGGCTGCATCACCCCATCCCAGCCGCGGAACTTACGCCCCGCAATTTCGCTCAGTGTTCCGAAAGATCCTTCCGGCAGCAGCGATGGCTCATTGGATGCGTGGATAAATGCAAGAAAGCGATCAAGCTCTTTCAGTTGCGCTTCGAGTTCGGAGTCGAATTCCGGAAGCTTACTCAAAAATTCCTCTTGGCCCTTTTGCAGGAGGAATTGAAACTTGTGTTCGGCGTGCTCGGCCTGCAAGGTGCGGCGTGCGAAATCAAAGCGGCTGCAGATCACATCCATCTGCGCGGGATAGAGCTTGCGCGCCTTGATCAGCACCTCCTCGCGTACTCCAACTTTTCCGAAATCATGCAACAAGGAGGCATAGCGAATCTCCTGCAACTCGCTCCGGGTAAAGTTCACGTCGCGAAAGTTGGTGTGATCGCGATCAATCGCCTCGGCCATGGCGACCGTCAGGTTGGCAACCCGGAAGGAGTGCCCGCAAGTGGCGGGATCGCGCTGTTCAATCGCGCTAACCGCGGCCTTCACGAAGCCTTCAAAGAGGCGATGAATGTTCTCGTAAAGGTGGCTGTTCTCGTAGGCAACGGCGGCCTGGCTGGCCAGCGACGAGACAATTTCCATCTGCCTCGTGGAAAAAGACAGAACCTCATTCTCAATATCTTTCGGCGTGTCGAGACGAGCCCGCCAGTTGCGCTTGGCATTGATGAGTTGCACGACGCCTACAATCTCATTCTTCGGATTCATCATCGGCACGGCGAGAATCGACTTGGTGCGATATCCGGAATCAAGATCGAATTGCTTGTTGATCGAGTATGGGACCCAGCTCTCCATATCGTAAGCGTCTTCGATCATCACGACTTTCCCGTGTTGTGCAACGTAGCCGGCGATGGAACTCTCGCTGATCGGCAGCACAACTTCGCGGAAGGGCACATGGACGCTGTCGTTCTGTGCCATCTTGAAGCGCAGAAACTTTTTCGGCCTGTGATGATCGCGAACCGATCGCTGATTTTCTTCCGGCTCTTTTTCCTCCACGAGATAAATGGAACCAGCGTCGGCATGCGTGATTTCGCGGCACTTAGTGAGGATCAACTCCAGCAGTTCGCGCGCCTCGTGTTCGGCGCTGAGCGCGGCACCGATATGGTTCAGTGCGTAGATCTCAGAGTTTGCAAGAGCCAATTTGTCGTTGGCTTCCCGGCGCGTTTGCACCAGGTGCATGTGGTCGATTGCGTTGTCGAACATGCGTTCCAACAAGGCGGGCTGCGTGTTTACCGGAAGGTAGGCGTAGACCGTGCCGTCCAGGCGTGCATCGCGAAAACGGCAATCGGAGAGTGCAATCACGCGCGCGTTGGGAACACGCAGTTCTTTCAGATGTGCGGCAAACAATATTGGATCAGCGAGGACGAAAACAGTTTCTCCGGCAAGGCGAGCGGGGTCCGACGATTCATAGCTGCTGTGTTGAATGCGCGCGCATTGCGTCAGGACCGTGCGCGCCAAGGAATCGTCCGCAAAATAAATTGCGCTCGGCATTCGCCGGCTGCGGGTGGGCAAAGCAGCTTGCTTCAGTGTGGACATCCGGCAGAATCCTCGGCGCGCACAGACCCTCGAAACGTAATGAGCAGATCATAAATTAAGGAAACCGCGCGCACCAGCGAACAATTCGGCACTTGCGGCCGTGGTGGCCTCCGTCCGGAAAGCCGAGACCCGCGCGATTCTCGCCGAAATGCAGTTATGCTTTGCTACTGCCGCCGACGGCTACGATTGACGATTGTGATAATCGTTTCGAGGGCGGAGGTGGCGGAATGGTACATGGTTGCGCGGAATTCAGAAGGATTGCCTTCCATGCTATTGATCCTATTGTGTGCAATAACTCCCTGGTACATGGTTACATTCCGCAGTGAGCGGCAGATTGTTTTCCGAATTCGACGGTCGCTTCCGAGAGACATTTTCCCGCTGACTCCAAGACAGAATTCTGCGTGGCCAACACTTGTGTTGCCGCCCCTCGCGAAAGCCCCAGAGTTGGAACAGAGCCAACTCTGGGCCACCCGCCTCACTCAAGCCAACAGATGGCTTGAATGGCCCACCCGCCGTCAGTCTCTCTCGCTGCCCAGACTTTGGGCACCCGCCCTCCGATTAATGATCTCACCGCATTCACGACACTTTTTCCGGTAAAGCTGAGAACCTCTTAAGCTAGTCCCGCAGTTAGGACAACTGTAGAATGCATACCGCAGCCACGATACCATGAGCGCCACACCATACATTGCTGCGGCGACATATGTTGCAATGTACGTTCCAGATAACAAGGGAAGAACATACCCGATAAGCAACCCGAATGGAACCCAGCCGCATATCAGCGTCAACAAGATCATCTTCAGCCGTCGATATTCTTTCCACCGACTCAAACACTCCGTGTCTGGTTCATTCATCAGTTACACCCCTTGTTAGTTGACGACGCTACCGTATGTGTAACAAGGGAATAACCGTAGGCCTTGAAGCCGACACCACCGGTGATGTTAACCTGCCAGATCGTATGTCCTGCTGCATCCGTTCCAAGGGTGGCCTGGACTCCTCCACCAACACCAGCATCAACACCCACGCCGAAGGTCAGAGCATTTCCTCGCATTTGCCCTGCGCTAGTGGCGTTACCAAAAGTGATGCCAACCCCTGCGGCGGCCCCTCCACCGACCACAGCAAAGTTATTCCCTTGATTAGGTGCTCCCCAAGGTCCAGCTGCAGCACCTCCGCTTGCTGAAGCATAAGCTCCAATCGGAGTACCTCCGCCGAATGTTAGACCAGCAGAACCTCCTCCTAAAGCAGCCGTTCCTATGCCTAGTCCTAAACCGCCGTCGACGCCTCCCGTGACGCCAAAATTGAAACCTGTCGCGAGGCCGAGCGGGTCAATCAGATTAACGGGATTGTTTTGGGCATAGCCGTAGAAGTTCGTACCGCTGCCCACAAATCTGATCGGGTCTTCGCTGATGAACCTACCGATGGTTGGATCGTAGTATCTGGCGCGATAGTAAATCGTGCTGTCGCAGACGTATCCGACCTGAGTCATAGGCAAGATTCTCGCCCCAGCCACCGAGAAAAACCTGCCTCAACTACAACCAGAGTTGGAACTAAACTAAGCCAACTCTGGGCCACCGGCCACAAGTTTCTCATTCCTCATTCCTTGTACGAATCCATTTTTCTCCAATCAACACGAGTAGGGGAATTCCTACAAACATGTTCAGTAAACCAACCACTCCAACCTGTCTAGGAGAAAATTTGTCCGAACAAAGAACAATCCAGATAAACGCCGGCAAATTCATCAACACTGCAATCGACCCGATCAATACCTTTTGCCTGAAGCTGAAAGGTTGCTTCCTCATCACCCCTCCTAACCCGTTGGTCACGTATTCAGCGACGCCGAAGGCGACCATTAATGAGCCGGTCCACTTTCGTTACCTGTTATCAAACCAAAAGCAGCTGGGCCGTTATCAATTGCGCTCACTGCATTGTCCGCTGCAGTCTGAGGAATCGCCAAGCCTCCCGTCACACCAACCATAAAAACACCTTCAATATCGGAAACAGTCGCCCCAGTATTTGCATTACCTGTCGCGACTAGAGTTACAGTCCCAGTCACGGTTGAAATAGAAGATGCATAATTAGAAACCTGCTGTCCCCCCGGCGTATTGCCTGTTACTGCGCCATATACTTGCGAAGCTCCGGCAATTATGTTCATACCGCCGCTCCATGCCGAGTAATACCCTAGTCCTACAGCAAGTCCTCCCGACTCTGCAGTTACCCCAAGGCCAAGACCGATCTTCGCGCCTCCGAGCGCCATTTTTCCGAGGCCACCGAGTCCTACAGCTAGCCTATTCCAACCATCTGGTTTACACGAAGCTAGCCCAAATGGATCAGTGAAATTGAGCGGGCCATTACGTACATACGCATACCGATTAATCCCTCCGCGAAACCCGCTTGGGTCTTCGGAGATAAACCTTCCGATGTTGGGATCGTAATATCTGGCGCGGTAGTAGTAGATACCGGTTCGCTGATCCTGTTCGCGTCCGGTGTAGCGGAAGGGATTGTAGATACCTTCGGTCGCGGTTGTGTTGCCGAAGCTGTCGTACACATACGTAGCGACGGTCGCACCACTGCTGCTAGTCAGTGATGTGATGGAGCCGAGGGCGTCGGCCTGGTAGTAGACGACGTTTCCACCACGACGCATGGCCAAGGGATCGTCGATGCCGGGGCCCTGCGCGTAGCTGGCCACCACCGCGCCCGAGGCGCTTAACTCGGCGGTCATCTTCGATCCATCGTAGATGTAATTCATCGTCGTGGCGGAGGTGTTTGTCGCGTTGGGCCAGGTCTTCTGGATGCGGCGTCCGAAGGGATCGTAGCGGAAGCTGACAGCGCCACCGTTGTTGGGCAGGGTGACCGACGTGAGACGGTTCTCGAAGTCCCAGGCGTAGGTGGTCGTGTTTGTGCCGCTCGTTTTGGTCAGCATGTTGCCATTGGAGTCGTAGGTATAGCTGTTGGGCACTAGCTTTTGATTTTTCACACGACGGATGCGACGGCGGAGATGGATGCAATGGCGACGACGATGAGCCAGGGAGGAAGTTTATAGCGCAGGAGAAGCGCAAAGGAAATTGCGGCCAGGAGGAGATCGAAGACGGAATGGACCGCACTGCTCCACACCGGGCGGATGAACGCAGCGAGCAGAATGCCTACGACGGCGGCGTTGACGCCGCGCAGTGAGGATTGAATCCGGGAACTCTGACGCAATCGGTTCCAGAAGGGCAGCACGGCAACGATGATGAGCAGTCCAGGCAGAAAGATGGCGACGAGTGCGAGGGCAGAGAACGCGATCGGGTTGGGAGTGGGCCGGATGGCTGCACCCAGATAGGCAGCGAAGGTGAAGAGTGGACCGGGAATCGCTTGGGCCGCGCCGTATCCAGAGAGGAAGCTTTGTTGATCGACCCAGCCGCGGTCAACGACTGCGTGTTCGAGAAGTGGAAGGACAACGTGGCCTCCGCCAAAGACCAGGGCCCCAGTGCGATAGAAGGCGTCAAAGACGGTAACGGTTTGCGGCGGAGCAGCGTGCACAGCGCCTTGGCGGGCACCGTGCGAAGGTGCGATGAAAGGCAGCAGGAGCAGGGCAAGGAAGATGACGCCGGCGGCCAGGCCCGCCATTCTGGAGACTCCGAAGTTGAAGGCGCGAGGCGGCACAGCTTGCGGCGGACGGGGCAGCAGAATGCCGAGGAGCGCTCCGGTGGCGATTGCAAGCAAGGTGCTGGCACCGAAATAAACGATGGCCGCCGCAACCAGCGCGAGCATGATGCGCGGCACGTCGGGGGCGAGCGATTTGCGCATTGAGAGAATAGCCTGGGCAACGACGGCGACGGCGACGAGTTGCAGACCGTGGATGACACCGAGTCCGGCTTTGCCGGTGAAGAGTGTGTGGCCGAAGGCAAAGGCCAGCATGAGAAGCGCCGAAGGCATGGTGAATGCGAACCAGGCAGCGGCACTGCCCAGCCATCCGGCGCGGAGGAGTCCGAGAACAAAGCAAACCTGGCTGCTGGCTGGACCGGGCATGGACTGGGCGAGCGCTACGATCTCGGCGAAGGTTTGCTCGTCGCACCACTGGCGGCGCTCGACGAATTCGGTGTGGTAATAGCCGAGATGCGCGATGGGTCCGCCGAAGCTAATACTTCCTTGACGGAGAAACGCGTAGAAGACTTCGCGGACTGTGCCGCGCGGAACAGATTGCGAAGGCGATGAGTCGCTCATGGCTCCCTGTGGCGTGGCCGTCGGCATGCGCGAATACTATAATGCGCGAGCTGGAGTTGAACAAGCATGGAATTGCAGATGCGCGCGGAGCAGGCCGCGTCTCTGCGCAGAGACGCGCTGCGCATTGGGTGCTGGCTGGACTTGGCTGAGGGCGCAGGGCAGGATACGATGTTTGCATTCGTGGCGTGGGATAGGGGCTCCCAGCGTTGGGGGGAGAGCCGGGGGAAACACTGAATGAAAAATAGAAGCTCAAAGCAAACGGCTGGCTGGACGAACGTACAGGTGTATACAGCAATTGTGGTGGTGCTGATACTGGGCGGACTGGGAGGGTATCTGCTGCGTGGCTCGGGGACTCCGGCAGAGAGTTCGACGGCGGCCTCGACGCCGAGCGCCAGCCTGCCACCTCCGGCGTTCACCGGTTCGTCGCAGCCGATGCAGGATGCCGGAGTCACGGAGCTACAGCAGCGGGTGAATGCAAATCCGAAGGACGTTGCGGCGCTGACGGAGCTGGGGAACATTTCCTTTGACGCTTCACGCTGGCCCGAGGCCATTGGGTACTACACACGAGTGCTGAATGAAACACCGGGGAATCCGGATGTGCGCACCGACATGGGCATTGCTTACTATTACTCGGGCGATCCGGATCGCGCATTGAAAGAGTTTGACCGGGCACTCAGGGACGACCCGCGGCACGCACAGACGCTGTTTAATGTGGGCGTGGTGAAGATGGACGGAAAGAATGACGCGAAGGGGGCGATTGCGGCATGGGAGTCTCTGCTGAAGATTGACCCGACTTATAAGGACCGGGCGAAGGTGGAGAGCCTGCTGAGCGACGCAAGAGCAAAGGCGCGGTAGTTCGGCAGATGTATTTCTCCGGCGATATTTCCCCGGAGTGTTCTAGTACTTTTTGGCTGAATCTCCCAGAATCACGTTGGCATTCTGCGGTGCCTCGGGATCGATCGCGAAGTCGAAGATGTTTGCTCCAAGCATGGTTGCTTGTTTGGGCAGCCTCACGAATGCATATTCTCCGGGCAGTAACGGTTGCTGGGGGAGGATCTTGTACCAGCCGCGATTTCCCACCTTCTGAATTACGGCTTCGACCTGTTCTTCGGAGCGTTTTGCCTTGGCCGTGTACTGGGTAAAGGCGGTTGTGCTGACGACCCGCTTACCGTCGCTCACGCGCAGCCTGACTAGTGCGAAGTTGCCCCACTTTGCTGCCGCCGTCGGGTCGGCGGCGTCTTCGCTTCCATAAACAGTCACGAAGAAGATTGCTGGTGTGGCATCGTGAAGCCGAACCAGCGCGGCTGGCCCCTGTATTTCCCATGTGGCTTTGGGCTTGTAAAGGAAAGGCGCAAGGCTGGCCTTCACTGTGTTCGAAGCAAGGTGGTTGTTGGCCTCTACCATCGTGTATTTCAATGGAACCAGTTGAGGCTGACCGGCAAACGTGTCTAAGGCCCATACGTGCCCTGCACTTGGCAATGCCAGACCCGGCGCTACCTCGGTCTGTGAGGATTCAACTTGGTGTACATAAAGGTCGGTCTGAGTATCGGGGACACCATAGGTCTGCATCGGTGCGCCTTGGTGCTTCAATATTGGCCTACTGTCCTCCTCCTGCGGGACGCTTGATTGCGAATATAAAAGGACAGGAAGACAGACTAGAGCGGTTTCATGGTAGCTGTATCCGATAACCGCAATGGTGGAACCAAG
>CAZLJQ010000087.1:0-11041 GCA_964559875.1 uncultured Acidobacteriaceae bacterium | reverse complement strand
CAGCTTGGTTCCACCATTGCGGTTATCGGATACAGCTACCATGAAACCGCTCTAGGCGTTCGCCTATACTGAGGCAATGCGCCGGTAGCTCCGGCGGCACAATGGGATGGAGGGTCAGATGGCAGTGCTGTTCCCAATGTTCTTAAAGCTCGACGGCCGCAAATGTGTGGTGGTGGGCGCCGGACGCATCGCGACGCAGAAACTTAAGAGTTTGCTGGACTGCGCTGCCGACGTGCAAGTCATTGCACCTGAGGCCAGCCCCGAGATTCAGGAGCTCGCGCGGAACGGCGCCGTCACCTGGACACAAGCAGAATTCGAGGCCACGCATCTTGCGGGCTCGTTGCTGGTGATCGCCGCCACGGGAAATCCAGCGGTGAATCAGCAAGTGTATCGGGCGGCAGAAGAGTACGGCGTTCTTTGCAATGCGGTCGACGAGCCAGAGAGGTGTGATTTTTATTATCCGTCGGTTGTCAGGCGCGGCGACCTGCAGATTGCAATCTCGACGGCAGGTAAGAGCCCGGCGCTCGCGCAAAGAATTCGCAAGGAATTGGAAACACAATTCGATTCGAGCTACATCACCTGGATCAACTGGCTGGGATCAGTACGCGAATTGTTCTTTAAGCGTGAGGTGGAACCCGGATTACGCGAGAAAACTTTGCATCAAATTGCCGGCCGCACGGTCTTTGAGCGATTCAGGGCTTCGAGGGAACGGAAACTCCAAGCAGAGCGCCGTTAATCCCGCAGCCAGCCTTAGACCGTCTACTCGTCGTTTGAATGTTTGATGGTAAATTCCCAGAAGGCTCCAGCAAGTCCTTCTGGCTTCGGCCCGGACGGATAGACGAGCGAGAAATTCCGGGCAATACGCAATCCCTTAATATTCGCCGTCGCAAATTTTCCGAGAGGAAGTCTGGGCAGAATCGCTGCGCGAGTCACGAACCCGATGCCCAGACCTGACTCGACGCTGGAGATAATGGCCTCGGTCGAATCCAGTTCCATGACCACTTCCAGATCTTTCGCCTTTAGTCCAGCCTTCGCCAGCGCCGCTTCCAACACTCTGCGGGTTCCTGAACCCTGTTCGCGCATGAGGAAGTGCGCGCCCTTCAAATCCTGAATGGTCAAAACCTCGCGATCTTTCCATGGATGATGAGCGGGATAAAGCAGCACCAGTTCGTCTTCCATGAAGGGTTCAGTGCGCACGCCTTTGCGCAGCGCCGGTCCTTCGATCAGACCGATGGCGATCTCCCCCTCGATCAGCCAGTCGACCACCTCTTCAGTGTTGCCGCTCCGGATCTGCAACTTTACTCGCGGATGCTCGCGTTTGAAACACCCGAGCATCCGAGGCAACACGTATTGCGCGATGCTGGTAGAAGATCCTGCGCGTAAAAGGCCAGAGTGCTCGCCCTTCAGGGACGCCAGCTCCTCCTGTGTCAACGCGATAATCTCCGCTACCTCCAGTGCGCGCTTTTTGAGAATTCGCCCCGCTAGGGTCAGCACCACTCGCCCGCCAGTACGATCCAACAATCGGATGCTCAGTTCGTCTTCGAGAGCGTTGATCTGTTGCGATACAGCAGGCTGGCTCAGGTGAAGCTCTTCTGCCGCGCGCCGAAAACTCAAGTGATCGCAAACCGAGCGGAATACCTTCAGCCGGAAATTCTCCATTTTCGTTCTATCGCCTCACAGAAACCATTCTACTGAAACGAATGCTCAATTCAGTCGGATCTTTGCGATTGCGGCTGCACTACCCGGCGTGCGGAGGAGCGCTCGGCGTGAACCCGTCAGGATCTCGCGATCGGCGTGGCGTGAAGCAACCAGGCAAGAGCGGCGAGGAGTGCAGCGAAATACAGTTGCACGGTGACCGAGTTGTCGGATGGAATCTGTTTGCGGAAAAGCTGCCAGACGAAGCCGGCCGCCACCAGAAGCAGAACCATCTCCCCGCTCCACCAGAAGAGCAGGCCACTGAAGACGACCAGGCTTATGCGGCCCATTCTGTCGAGCGGCTGAATGGCTCCGTTTCCATCGAGCATCCACACAGGAATGAGGTTTAGCAGGTTGAGCCACGCTCCAGTGTGAGCCAGGGCCGCCCAGAGTGGATGGCCGGTCCTCCAGAAAAGTGCTGCGGCAAGGTACGCTGCCAGTAATCCGGTGGCGGGCCCGGCGAGTGAGATGAAGGCGCGGACCTCGGTGGAAACGCCAAGCCCCTGCCACTTCACGTAAGCTCCGAGGCCAGGGAGAAAGACTGGCATTTCAGCGGGCAGGCCGCGGCGCTTCACCTCGACAAAATGGCCCATCTCGTGAAGGAGGATCATGACCGCGAAGCCGATGCCGAACCATGCACCATAGAGCGCCCAGTAGATTCCGAGAAACGCAATGAAGCTGAAGAGAAACTTAACCTTCAGGAGCGCGAACAGAATCGTTTTGGCCTTGGCCAGCAGGATAACAAGGGGCGCCAGCGGACCGAAGCGCTTGGCCCAGGAATGCTGAGGCTTGGGTTCAGGCGCGGTTGAGGAGGGAGACCGCTCCAGGGCACGCGCATGATTCTCGATCCACTGCGCCTGCTTGGAATCCGGCGGAAGCAGTTCCCAGGCTGCGAGCCAGACCTTACGCGCATTCGCCGAGTCGCTGTCGCGCTCAAGTTGGAGGGCCTGTGCGCGTAGGGTTTCGAGTTCCTCTGAATGGACCAGCGCATGACACTGCGGACAGAGTTTGTCATCCGGATTCAACGGCGCGAGACAACGATTACAAGTTCCTTGTGGCAAGCGATCCGATCCTTCTAGTACGGGCCTTGAACCATAGGCGGAGGCGTCTCCACTGGGCTGTCTTTTATACTCAGCCGTCTGGTACTGCGGCATCTTCACTTGCTAGTTCATTCCGCAGCCACCACCGCCGCAGGAGCCATGAGGCATGCCACAGGGCATCATGGGAGCCGAGCCGGAAGACTTCTCCGTGCCGTGCGCGGCAAAGGTAGAGAGCTGCTGTTCGAGTTCGGTGCCTTTACAGGCCGGGCACTCGGATTGCTTGGAACCGTAAACAATGGCTTCGAACTTGTTGCCGCAACCCTTGCAGATGTATTCGAAAATCGGCATCATGACCTCCGTGAGCCGCCAAAGGAAATGGCGTTATGCCATCCAGAGGCGGCGGAACTGATACATTCATTATACGGGTGCAATCGACCCTCGAAGGCTCATGCCCAGCACGGACCCCATTTCTCATCCAACGAATCTTGTGTGCATCGCCAATGACTTTGTGCCGCGGCGCTTTTTGCGCGGAGGACATGCGCAGACTATAGCCGGAAACTTCATGCGGCGGGCGAATCGACTGTCCGAGTCCGAGGAGCGGCTCGTCCAGATTGAGGAGGACGTGCAGATTCTGTGCCATTGCCATTGGCAGGCGGAGCCTCAGAAACGGCTGACTCTGATTATCGTGCACGGCCTTGAGGGCTCAAGCAACTCACAGTACGTGATTGGAACCGCTGGCCGGGCCCTGGCAAAGGGCTGGAACGTCGTGCGAATGAACGTCCGTGGATGCGGCGGCACCGAGCGTCTTTCTTCGACTCTCTATCACTCTGGGCTCTCGCAGGACGTGGAGAAGTTGGTAGCGGAGATGATTGCCGGCGATGGACTGCAGCGAGTGGCACTGGTGGGCTTCTCGATGGGCGGCAACCAGGTGCTGCGCGCCGTAGGTCGCTGGGGTGCCGGGGCTCCGCCGGAGCTTATTGCCGCAGCGACGGTCTCGCCAGCCATCGACCTTGCAATGTCCTCCGACCGCCTCCACGAGGCGGCGAACTCACTGTATGAGTGGTGGTTCCTAATCTCGCTACGCAAGAGCTTTCGGCGCAAGTCCGAGCTCTGGCCTGGACGATACGATCCGGCGCTGCTGAAACACGTACACTCGGTGCGCGATTTCGACGAACACATCACCGCACGCTACATGGGTTTTGAAGGCGCAGCCGATTACTACAACAAGGCCAGTTCGTTGCACGTACTTGAAAAGATTTCGATTCCGACCCTGGTGATCCACTCCGATGATGATCCATTCGTAGCGATTTCCGCGGAAAGCCAACGCAAGCTCCAGGAGAATTCGAGCATAACGTTCCTGCAAACGAAGCACGGCGGACACTGCGCGTTCATCGGCGACTCCGTCGCCGATGACGACGGGCGTTGGGCAGAGCGCAAGATCGTGGAGTTTCTGGCTCAAGTGGAAGCCCGGAGAGGCTACTAAGATGGAAGCGGATTACAGCCTGGAGCTGGGCCCAACAGCGCCTGCGCTGGAGATTCCGTGGCAGGATCCAGAGGGACGACTGCATTACGTGGAGTTGCGCGGAGACATCGGCCGCGAACTGGAGCATAGGGTTGACGGCATACCGGAGGCACAGCAATTCCCTGCCCTGCGGCGTTTCCTGATTGATGCGAATACACAGCAGAGTGCGTGGCAGACGGTGAAATGCGACGTGTGGGCCGATGAAACTGACGCTATGGAGAATCTCTATGGCGCTGCTTATACACAAAGCTGCTATGTGGACCTCGTGCTCGCCGAGCAAGCGGGGAGTTTGCGCGGGAGCCTGGAAACTCACAAGAGCGCGGCAAAAGAACTGGCGCATATGCTCGATGCCTATGAGGCGCTGGAGGCATGCGCCGAAATCGTCGTGCGGCGCTGCTACTTCCATAACACCTCGGACCCGGAAAGGTCTGATGACGGCTATAGCTTGACGCTCTTCCTGATTGGCTATGGAGCTACGCCCGCTGCGGCGGCGGAGTGTTGGGCGAGCACGATGAATATAGCGTCCGAATGTTTATTGAAAGTGCAGCCGCACGAAGACCAAGCGCAAGGCTCGGAACTCGGCTAAAATAGATGTGAGCGCCAGCTCAAGACCCGTGGGAGCGTAGCTCAGTTGGATAGAGCATCTGCCTTCTAAGCAGAGGGTCGCAGGTTCGAGTCCTGCCGCTCCTACCATTATCCGCAACGAATCAACTACTTTGAAGTTCACTTGTCGTGCCTGTGATTCGGCTTGAACAGGATGCCCGTAAGAGGTAAAGTTGTCCGTCCAATCTGGTGCATTCACTGCCGGGGTCTGTGTCTGTGTCTGTGTCCCTAGGAACGCTGGAGAGGCGAGGCGGCCATCTCAAACCTTCCTCCCCATGCAAGCTTGTGCCTAGGCCTCGGCTCCCATTTGTCTCGCCAAGTGGTCGAAACCAACAGGAGGCCGAAGGGCATGACTCACAAAGAAAGAATGTTGATGGCGGTGCGGGGAGAAATGCCTGAAGTACTCCCCTATGCTCCTCGCTTCGATCTTTGGTACAACGCGAACTCATACATGGGAACGCTCCCCCCTCAGCACCGAGGCCGGACGGCCGATGAGATTGCTCGTGCCGAAGGCTGGGCTCTGCAAAAAGTGATTCCAGAACTGCTCAAGGTGAGCGCCCCGGAAGATAACATCTACCGCGGCATCGGGCTCTACTCGCTGCAGGAATGTGGCTATCGGGTTCGCCTATCACCGAACATCCAGGTTGCGGTTCATCGGAGCGAAGACGCTACTCGCGTGGAATATCGCACACCGGTCGGAAACATCAGCGTAACGGAAGCGGTCACCGAGGAGATGCGCAGGGCCGGGGCTTCGATCACCTGGATTCGGGAGCGCGCCATCAAGCGCGTTGAAGATTACGCTGTGCTTGCCTACATCTTCGACAACGTGGAAGTGCTTCCCGACTACGACAGGTATGCCAAGTGGCAAGCCGAGATTGGTGAAGATGGCGTCGCCTCCATGATGGGAACTCTCGCGGCCTGCCCCGTGCAGCACATTCAACGCGACTTCCTCGAGGCCACCGACTTCTTCATCGAGTATCGGGATCACCAGAAGGAGATGCGTCGCCTGTGTGAGAGCATCGGGCGCGTTTATGACCAGATGTTGAATATCGTTGCCAAGTCCCCGGCTGAGGTGGTGCTGTGGGGCGCCAACTTCGACGACACAATCACCTATCCTCCCTATTTCGAAAAGGAGATCAGCCCCTGGCTGCACAAGGCCAGCGCGGCTTTGCGAGCCAATGGTAAGGCTCTCATCTGCCACTGCGATGGTGAAAACCTGGGGCTGCTTGACCTGATCCGCGATTCCGGCATCGACATTGCCGAGGCTGTCTGTCCTGCTCCGATGACCAAGGTTACCATCGACGAATACTACAAGCGCTGGGGTGACAAACTCACCATCTTCGGCGGCATTCCGCAGAGTCTGTTGCTTGAGGAGACCGCCTCCGAAGAGGATTTCAAGGATTACCTGGACCACTTCTTCAAGGCAGTTGCGCCCGGCACGCGGATCATCGTCGGTATCGCGGATACTACGCCGCCTAACGCGATCTTCGATCGCCTGGTTCGATTAGGCGAGCGCGTGGCTAAAGAGGGACGGCTTCCCTTGGCAAGAACAGCGGCCCACCGGGAAGCTCCGGTGCACGAAGCCGCCAAGGAGTCCGCTTCGCAAACAGTTTCCGATGACGCATTCCAGACGGTGCAGCAGGACGTCTTGCAGGGAGATCGGGGGAGCATCGTCGCTCATGTGCAGGAGCTGTTAACCCAAGGCGTAAACGCGCATGACATCCTGCAGAAGGGCATGATCGCTGCCATGGCGGTGATAGGAAAGCAGTTCAAGACTGGCGATGTCTTCATTCCGGAGGTCTTGCTCGCCGCCCGTGCTATGAACGAAGCCCTGCGGGTTCTTGACCCTTATCTTTCGACCGGCGAACTTGCGATGAGGGGCAAGGTCGTGATCGGAACAGTGCGAGGCGATCTCCACGACATTGGCAAGAACATGGTAGCAACCATGCTCCGAGGCGCGGGTCTGGAGATTCAGGACATTGGGGTGAATGTCACCCCGGATGCCTTCGTCAAAGCTGTAACCGACTACCAACCGGACGTATTGGCGCTGTCCGCACTGCTGACTACCACCATGCCGGAGATGCGCGGCGTAATTGGCGCTCTGAACGCCGCAGGGTTGCGGGAGAAAGTTAAGGTTGTGGTTGGCGGTGCGCCAGTGAACGATAAGTACGCACGTGATATTGGTGCAGACGGCTACGCTGCGGACGCCGGCGACGCTGTGCTGTTGGTTAAGGGCCTCTTGGCAAATCGGAATTAGACAACTCGCTGAAAACAGCAGGCTGCGACGAGACATGTGTGGCTCCCAAGCCGCGAGGATTGGGGAAGGAGAGTCGAGATGAGCGAAAGCATGAAGAAGATTCCTTACCGGTGGATTGTGGCTTTTGTCCTATTCTTCTGCTACAGCATTCAGTATCTGGACCGTGTGAAGTCCACGGTGCTAAGCCCTTCCATCATGAAGGATGTCGGGCTGACCACCTCTGACATCGGCACCGGTGCATTTTTGATGATGATCTTCTATGGCCCGGCGCAGCTCGTCTCCGGCTTCCTGACCGACAAATTCGGTGCCAAGCGAATCCTGGTATTTTCGATTGTTGCCTGGTCCTTTATGACGGCCTGGATGGCCCTCATCCGCACTCCGACGGAATACTTCATCCGGATGGCCTTGTTCGGATTGCTGATCGGCACAGAGTACGTGCCCTCGGCGCGCATCCTGATGCGCTGGTTTCCCAAGGAAGGACGCGCCCAGGCGCAGGCAATGCTCTCCTGGGCATGGATTCTGACGCCTGCGTGGGCAAGCATTGTAGCCACGCAGATGGCGGTTTATTTTGGTGGATGGCGTCCGGTCTTCATCGTCACCGCCTCTGTCGGCATTGTCCCGTTACTGCTGATCTTGTTTTTCACTTTTGACCGACCGGAGCAGTACAAGCACATTACCCAAGCGGAGCTCGAATACTCCTACCGCGATGAATTGGAAGATGGCACGCTTAAGAAGGATGACTTCCAGAACTCGCAGGCAAGAATCATGGCGCAGAAGCCTTTCCGCTTCTCTGATTTGTTCAAGCACCGTAGTTATGTGGCCGTGATCATCGTCGATGTCGTCATGCAGATCACGTTATGGGGAACCTTGGTGTGGATTCCTCTTTACCTCTCGGATACGTTTCACTTCAAGCTTGCAACAATGGGTATGTGGAGTGCGCTCTACTTCGCATCTGGAGCAGTTGGAAGTTTTTCCTCGTCCTATCTGTCAGACAAGCTATTTCGGGATAACCGAAAAGTAATGATCTTGGTCTGCTTCATCGGGCTCATCCCCTGGGTCCTGTTGCTTTCCTCTTTGAAGACAGCCAATCCAGTGTTGCTGGCAATTTCTCTCTGTGGCATGGGCTTCTTTGCCAACATGGCATGGGGACCGTTCCTTGCAGTTCCCGCCGAGATCTTTACGCCTGAGGTCTATGGGAAGGCGATGGGTCTGGTGAACGGCATCGGATATTTCGTGGCAGCTTTTGCCGCGAAGATTTTCGGAATGCTGGTAGTGGTTCATGCGGGCGGGTCCAAGGACTACAAAATGGGCTGGATCTTCATCGCCATTTGCGCACTTGCGGGTATCGTTGCAGCGCTATTCATCAAGACCACAACGGCTCAGACGCGACCGCATGCGTTCAAGGCCGGCACAGCCTGAACTCCGGCAGTTAGCTCCGTCGCCGAAGTCAACCTGCTGGCTAGCAGAAGCTGCGGAAGAGACTACTCGACGTTTCCAGTCACGAGAGACTGTGACTACAGTCACGGCGATGGGAACAAAGGGGGTATATAGATTAGCGCTGTTTTAATAATGTCCTAATGGGTGTGGATGGTCCCGAAACTCTGTACAGTGTGAGTTCGCCAAATTGAGGGAATTCACGGTGGAGGGGATCAGATGTTTGGCCTTATTCTTATTGCCTGCTGGATGATCGTGCTCATCGCGGCTGCGATTATCATCAGCAAGTATCGGCAGTGGCGATTAGAAACGCTGGACGAGCGAGCTCGGGAACTAGGCTTTTCGTTCGATGAGAACGGTAGTCCCTTCGAGGGCTCGGAGGTTCGTGGACTCTCAGTTTTGCGGTGCGATCCCTCCGCTATAGTCAGCCGGATGATGACCGGCAAGATCGGCGGCTGCCCGGCGGTCGTCTTCAACATGATTTGCTATGGCAAGCACTGCCAATCGGTAAACGCGGTCACTATCGCTGCCTTCCGATCTCCTTCAGGACGACTTCCACGCTTCCGAATTGGCGCTAAAGACTTGTTGCAAGGTCTCAAGACGCGCGTCGCCGGCCAGGATGCGAACTGCGAAACAGAATGTGAGTTCGGCAAACGCTGTCTGCTGCAATGCGCCGAAAAAGATAATGCGCGTGACTTTCTCACGCCCCGCAAGCTCTCGGAACTGGAAGGGTTTGCAAAAAACCTTTGCATTGAATCGAGCACCGATTGGGTGTTTGCCTACCGTCCATGCACCCGCCTAAAGCTTGAGGCATGGCCCGATTTCATACGGGAGGCAAGTGCGATTGCCGGAGTCTTATTTGGCGCCGACTCTGCGAGTTCTATGCAGAACCAGCCTCACGCAGTTACCGCCGGAGCAAGATAAGTCGATTACGACGGCACTTAGATTAACCCTGAACAATCGCTCTAACCCTTAAAACGCTGCGCCTGCGCGGGGCTACGGAGCGCAGTTTTATTTCAGGCCGCGCTCGCACCTGCGCCCAACCCACCAGTACGCCAGCACCGCAAGCACTAACAGCAGAGCCGCATGACACAGTTGCGCGCACGTCTGCAGATAACTCTAGATGCTCCGAAAGTAACTAAATGTCGATTAGAAAAACTTATTGCTAATAAGGACAATGTATCTCACCTCTAATCGTGATAGAGGTCACCGCCGATTCATAAGAAGCCGAGTAATGTTCTGTCGGTCAAATTGAGCTACCGGAGATTTGGATGTCCGTATTCCGCGGGCAAATTCCGAAGTTCGCCCGGTGCGGGGTACTTATCAGCGGTTCTCCGCACGGCTCCGATTCCACCTCTCGATTTCGAGGGTGTTATGAGTCGGTGTTCCCGGAGCAAAGCGAGGGCGATCCCGGCCGGTCGCCTCCTTGATCAAATCGCACATCATCCGCAATGGCAGCAGGTTTCTCTTGCCTTATTTCTAATTACTGTACGGCTGCCGTCGTGGGTACTCTGCATGCCTCGGGATAACACGGACTTTGAACAAACGGGGCTCTACTTTATTCGGTTGGTCTTTATAAATAAGGCCTTCATCGATCAAACGATGGGCCTGGAGGTGATAAGTGCCAAGTTATGTGCTTCCTGATAAGTGTGATGGGTGCAAAGCATTGGACAAGACTGCCTGCCAGTACATTTGCCCCAACGACCTCATGGTTCTCGATAAAGAAAAAATGAAGGCATTCAACCGCGATCCCATGCTGTGCTGGGAATGTTATAACTGCGTTAAGATCTGCCCGACGCAAGCAGTGGAAGTTCGCGGCTACGCAGACTTCGTTCCCCTCGGCGCTTCCGCAACACCGCTACGTTCCACGGACTCCATCATGTGGACGGTGAAATTCCGCAATGGAACACTGAAACGTTTCAAGTTCCCCATCCGCACCACGCCAGAGGGCGTTGCCGAACCAACCGGCGGGTTCAAGACTCACCAGGATCTCAACAGCACCGCGCTAAGTACCGAGCCAGAGGCCTTGGGATTGCCTGCGGTCTTCACCCTGAAGGGAGACGCCAATGCCTAAGTTTGAAACTGTTATCGTCGAAACCGATCTGCTTATCGTGGGCGGCGGCATGGCCGCTTGTGGTGCAGCCGTCGAAGCGGCTCACTGGGCCAAGGCGCACGGGTTAAAGGTCACGCTGGTCGACAAGGCCGCGGTGGACCGTTCCGGTGCCGTGTCACAGGGCCTGTCGGCCATCAACCAGTATGTCGGTCTGCGCGACGGCGCCAACTCCGTCAAGGACTACGTGGACTACGTTCGCAACGACCTGATGGGCGTCACCCGCGAAGACTTGGTGGCGGACATTGCCCGCCACGTTGACTCCACCGTGCACCTGTTCGAAAAGTGGGGTCTGCCGATCTGGAAAGACGAGAAGGGCGCATACGTTCATGAGGGCCGCTGGCAGCTCATGATCAACGGCGAGTCCTACAAGGTCGTGG
>CAZLJQ010000086.1:0-11137 GCA_964559875.1 uncultured Acidobacteriaceae bacterium | reverse complement strand
TGCCCGGACAACCCGGACGTTGTTATAGACAGGATGACACTTCAAACAAAATCAACTGCAACATCAAAATCAACTGCGATAGGCAAAGCAAGAGCAACGGCCAGAGCAAGGACAACGACCAGAGCAAGAACAACGGCCAGAGCGGCAGCAACAGCTGGATCAACTACAACAGACCTCAAAAAGACAACTGCAAGAACAAAATCAAAGGCCCCGCCCAAGCATAGCTTGGACGGGGCACCCTGATGGTTGTTGCAGGCAGGCGCAGGGTTACTTGGTTGCGCCGCCGGCTCCGCCCTTCTCTTCCAATGCGGCCTGGGCCGCGGCAAGGCGCGCGGTGAGGACACGGAATGGAGAGCAGGAGACATAGTTGAGGCCGGTGCGGTGGCAGAACTTGACGGACTCAGGTTCGCCGCCGTGTTCGCCGCAGATTCCAACCTTGAGGTTGGGGCGGGTTTTACGGCCCTTTTCAGTTGCGATCTCGACGAGTTGACCAACACCTTCCTGATCGAGCGTGGCGAAGGGATCCTGCTTGAAGATTCCCTGCTTCATGTACTCGGGGAGGAACTGGTTGATGTCGTCACGGGAGATGCCGAAGGTGGTCTGGGTAAGATCGTTGGTGCCGAAGCTGAAGAACTCAGCTTCTTCGGCGATCTTATCGGCGACCAGAGCAGCGCGCGGAAGTTCGATCATGGTTCCGACGAGGTAGTCGACGCGATCTTTCTTTTCGGCGAAGACTTCTTCGGCGACGCGGCGGACGACATCGGCCTGATTCTTCATCTCCTTGATGGTGGCAGTGAGAGGAATCATGATCTCAGGCACGACGGTGTTGCCCTGCTTCTTGGCTTGGAGAGCAGCCTCGATGATGGCGCGGATCTGCATCTCGGTGATCTCCGGATAGGCGATTCCGAGACGGCAGCCACGCAGGCCAAGCATGGGGTTCTGCTCATGCAGCTCTTCGACGCGAGCGAGAATGACACGCAACTCCTTGAGCTTGGGCGAACGGGGCTTGGTGCATTCAAGCTCCTTGATCTGAACCATAAGATCTTCACGCTTAGGCAGGAACTCGTGGAGCGGCGGATCGAGAGTACGGATGGTGACCGGGAAGCCCTTCATCGCCTTGAAGAGTCCGGCGAAGTCGGCGCGCTGCATGGGGAGCAGCTTTTTGAGAGCAGCGCGGCGTTCCTTCTCCGTGCCGGCCATGATCATGGCGCGCATGAAGGGGAGACGATCCTCGGCGAAGAACATGTGCTCGGTGCGGCAGAGTCCAATGCCTTCGGCTCCGAAGGCGATGGCGGTCTTGGCATCGCGAGGGATGTCAGCGTTGGCACGAACCTTGAGACGGCGATGCGGGTCAGCCCAGGACATGAACTTGACCAGATCGGGATCGTCGGGCGAAGCAGGGAGGGTGTTCATCTTCCCGGCATAGACCTGACCGGTGGTTCCATTCAACGAAAGCCAATCGCCTTCCTTGAACACGTTGCCCTTGACGCGGAGTTCCTTCTTCTTCTCATCGACGGCGAGTTCGCCGGCTCCGGCGACACAGCACTTGCCCATGCCACGGGTGACGACGGCGGCGTGCGAGGTCATGCCACCGCGCGAGGTGAGAATGCCGGAGGCGACTTCCATGCCAGCGATGTCTTCCGGAGTGGTTTCGCCACGGACGAGGATGATGGACTTGAACTTGCCCTTCTGAGCAAACTCAACCGCATCCTTGGCACTGAATACGATTTGGCCAACGGTGGCGCCGGGAGAAGCCGGGAGACCGGTGGTGAGCAGCTCCGCTTTGGAGCCCTTGGTGTCCAGCCGGGGCACGAGGAAGTCATAGAGCTGGTTGGGCTCGACACGGAAGACGGCTTCTTCCTTGGTGATGAGACCTTCCTCGACCATGTCAATGGCAACCTTTACAGCGGCCAGACCGGTGCGCTTACCGTTGCGGGTCTGGAGCATGTAGAGCTTGTTGTCCTGAATGGTGAACTCGAAGTCCTGCATGTCATGGTAGTGCTTTTCCATGCGGGAGGTGATGTCACGCAGCTCGTTGTAGACCGGAGGCATGATCTTTTCGAGCTCGGTGATGTGCTTGGGGGTGCGGACGCCGGAGACGACATCTTCGCCCTGAGCGTTGAGCAGGAACTCGCCGTAGAACTCCTTGGCTCCAGTGGCTGGGTTGCGGGTGAAGCCGACGCCGGTGCCGGAGGTTTCTCCCATGTTGCCGAAGACCATGCACTGAATGTTGACGGCGGTGCCGAGCATGTCGTCGATGTTGTTCATGCGGCGATAGTGCTTGGCGCGATCATTTTGCCAGGAGCGGAAGACCGCGTCGCGAGCCATGACGAGCTGATCGTGAGCATTCTGCGGAAAATCTATATTGGCGTGCTTCTTGACGACCTTCTTGTACTCGGCGATGACTTCCTGCAGAGCAGCGGCGTCGAGATCGGTATCCAGCTTGGCCTTCTTCTGCTTCTTCTTGCCGTCGAAAACCTCTTCAAAGTAGGACTTTTCGATGTCGAGCACGACGTTGCCGAACATCTGGATAAGACGGCGGTATGAGTCGTAAGCGAAGCGCGGATTCTGAGTGCGAGCAGCGAGAGCTTTGACGCTCTGATCGTTGAGGCCGAGGTTCAGGATGGTATCCATCATGCCGGGCATGGAGAACTTTGCACCGGAGCGGACGGAGACGAGCAGGGGGTTTTCGCCAGCGCCGAGCTTCTGGCCCTGAAGGGCCTCAAGCTGCGCAAGAGCGGCATTCATTTCCTTGTCAACGTTTTCGCTGACATTGCCGCGCATGTACTCACGACAGGCTTCGGTCTGAATGGTGAATCCCGGAGGAACCGGGAGACCAGCATTGGTCATTTCAGCAAGACCGGCGCCCTTGCCGCCGAGCGAATCCTTCATCTTGCCGTTACCTTCGGCCTTGCCGCCACCGAAGGAGTATACGTACTTGACTGCACTAATTGTGGGAGTAGCCATAGCCTCACTCTCTGGTGTTGAAGGAATAACGTACTCAATTGCCCGCAGCCGGAAATCGGCTGCTTATCATTGCTAGTTAAGAAAGAATAACTCTACACGAATTTAAAAGAACAACCCTGACAAAAAACTTCCCTCAGGAAGCCTTTCCTAAGCCTTCCCTCCGGTGACAACTTCACTGAAGTCGGCAATGGACTGGAAGGTGGAAGCCACAGTCTGGAGCAGACAAAGACGGTAGTTTCGCAAGGCATCATCTTCCACCATGACCATTACCTTGTCAAAGAAATCATCGAGCGGACGACGAATGGTGGCCAGCTCGGCGAGCGCCTCATCATATTGTTTGTTGCGGCAAAGCTCAGCAGTGCTGGTGGCGAGCTGGGCAGTGTGACTGGCCAGAACGCTCTCAGCATCGGATTCCGCCCTGGGCGCGGAGGCGAGAGTGTCGGGTAACGCTACGCTGCCGGCTGCTGGCGCGTGGCCGGCCGCGGACGCTGGGGTCCACTTCCCTGCTTCGGTGGCCTGGCGGAGGATGTTCTTGATGCGCTTGACGGAGGCTGAAATGGCGTCGAAATCCTCACTGCCGCGGACTTTGGCGACGGCGCGGGCGCGGGCGAGAGCATCAACGGCGTTATCGGCGGCGGAGGCGAGGACGGCGTTGGTGACGTCATAGGCAAAGCCGCAGGCATCGCGCAGATAGAACTCAAGACGCTCGCGGAAGAAGGCGGCGACGTTCTTCGAATACTCGGCGGGCGCTTCAAAAGGCGATTGGGTGACAACTTCCTTAAAGCGGGACGCGGCCTCACTGCCCTGGTACTGGCGGAGAGCGTCGGCCATGATGAGGCTAAAGCTGATGGGAATGTTGTGCTCGATGAGAATGCGAACGATTCCGTTGGCGGCGCGGCGGAGGGCGAAGGGATCCTTGGAACCGGAGGGAATCATGCCGAGAGCGAACATTCCGGCGATGGTATCGGCTTTGTCGGCGATGGCAAGGATAGCGCCTTCGAGCGAACGCGGAACCGCATCTTCCATGGAAGCTGGCTTGTACTGATCGTAGATGGCCTGGCCGATGGCCGCAGCCGATACCTCGGGCAACTCCATGCGCTCGGCTTGGTGGACGAGGTAAAGGCCGCCGACGACGCCCTGAAGCTCAGTGAACTCCTTGACCAGCTCGGTGGTGAGATCGCACTTGGCCATGAGGGCGGCTTTGTAGACGACACCCTGGCGGTGCTCGGGATAATACTCGGTAACGGCGGAGCTGAGCTGGCTGCCTAGATGCTGCGTGCGCGTGGCCTTGTCGTAGTAGCTGCCCAGCTCCTTTTGGAAGGTGACCGACTTGAGCATGGCCACACGATCCTTGAGGGTGAGCTTTTGATCGATGTTCCAGAAGAAGCGGGCATCGTTGAAACGGGCGCGCAGAACACGCTCATTGCCGTGACGGACGATGGCTTCGCCTTCGGCGTCGGTGACGGTGTTGAGGACAGCGAGGAAGTGGGGCGCGAGTTTGCCGTCGGCATCTTCGACGGCGAAATACTTCTGATGGTCGCGCATAACGGTGACGAGAACTTCCTCGGGAAGCGCGAGGAATTCGCTGTCAAAGTTGCCGAGGATGACCGAAGGGGCTTCGGTGAGATTGACGACTGTGTCGAGCAGTTCTTTGTCTTCGCGCCAACGCAGGCCTGTCGTCTGTTTCCCACATTCGCCCAAGGAAGGCGGATGTGGGCCACCCGCCACGCGCTGAGCGTCGGGTAACGCTGCGCTGCCGGCCGCAGGCGCTCGGCGAACGGCTGCGTCGAGGGCTTTGCGGATCTTGTGCTCACGCTCAGAGTAGCTGGGCAGAACGTGGAAGTCGCGGAGCTTCTCGGCGTAATCGGCGGGCGAGGCGAGAGTGACAGGAGCTTGGGTGAGGATGCGATGTCCGCGCGAGGTGCGGCCGGCGGTGATTCCTCCGAATTCGATGGGAACGATGTCGTCATCGAGGAGCGCGACCAGCCAGCGGATGGGACGCACGAAACGCTCAGGCTTGCCGGGACGCCAGTACATGCTCTTGGCCCAGTAGAGCGCGGCGATCTCCTTGGGGACGAGCTCAGAGAGGATGGCGAGCGCGGGACGGCCCTGCTTGACCACGTTGGCAGCAAGGTAGTCACCCTTGGGAGTTTTGGTGGTGGTGAGCTCGGCGAGGGAGACTCCGACCTTTTTGGCAAAGGCGATGGCGGCCTGGGTGGGTGCGCCGTCTTTGTAGGCATGGGCAGCGGCGGGTCCGAGAAGTTGCTCGGCAACGTCGGGTTGCGAGGCGACGAGTCCACGGACGAGGACGGCGATGCGGCGGGGCGAGGAGAATGCCTCGGAGACAGGGGCTACGACGGGTATCGCTGCGCTGCCGGTCGCGGACGCAGCTGCGACGGGTATCGCTGCGCTGCCGGTCGCGGACGCAGGGGCGACGGGTATCGCTGCGCTGCCGGTCGAGGACGCAAGGCGCTCGCGGGTGACGAGGTCGAGGATGCGGCGCTGCAACTCGTCGGTGGCGGAGGCAATCATGCGCGCGGGGATTTCTTCGGTACCAATCTCTAACAGGAAATCTGACATGAGCTCGAACACTTCCTTTTATTTTGAGCCTAAACGCTTGCTGCCGGTGTACGGCGAATCACAAAATCGCGTGCAGCTTCACTTCTGAACTTGGGCAGCCGAGCACGCGGCGGCAGCAGCCACCTCGCGGGCGGATTGCTGATCGACCCAGGCGCGAGCTACTCCGACGGCTAGGTTGCGGACGCGCTGGATGACTCCGACGCGCTCGGTGACACTGATGGCGCCGCGAGCATCGAGCAGGTTGAAGAGGTGCGAGCACTTGAGACAGAGATCGTAGGCCGGAAGCAGCGGAAAACGGCGGCGCTCGATCTCAGTGAACACAGGGGCATCCTGTTTCCCACATTCGCCAACAGATGGCGGATGTGGGCCACCCGCGGTCGCAGACGCATGGGCTTTCTTTGATTTCTTCGGCTCGGTGGTGGCGGCGGCGTATTCGGAGATGAGAGCCTGGCACTCGGCTTCGTAGGCGTTGAGGTGCTGCCAGAGCTTATCTACGTCTGCTTTCTCGAAGTTGTAGACCGAGTACTGCTCCTCGTCGGGGAGTCGGATGTCGCCGTAGGTGACGTCTCCATGCGGGCCGTGGACCCAGACGATGTCGTAGATGGAATCGACATCCTGGAGGAAGGCGGCGATACGCTCAAGTCCGTAGGTGAGTTCGGCGCACATGGGATCGAGATCGATGCCGCCGCACTGCTGAAAATAGGTGAACTGGGTGATCTCCAGACCGTCGAGCATGACCTGCCAGCCAACGCCCCAGGCGGCAAGGGTGGGCGCTTCCCAGTTGTCCTCTTCAAACTTGATGTCGTGCCGGGCGAGGTCGATGCCGATGGCTTTGAGGGACTCGAGGTAGAGCTCCTGGACGTTGTTTGGCGGCGGCTTGAGGATGACCTGGTACTGGGTGTGCTTGTAGAGGCGATTGGGATTCTCGCCATAACGGCCATCGGCAGGACGTCGCGAGGGTTGCACGTAGGCAACACGGTAAGGCTTGGGGCCGAGGACGCGGAGGAAAGTCTCCGGCGACATGGTTCCGGCACCGACTTCGACATCGAGGGGCTGCTGAAGGACGCATCCCTGGCGGGCCCAGAAGTCCTGCAACTTGAGGACGAGTTCCTGAAAGGTGAGTGGTTTTACAGTCATGAAATGGAATCCGATCTGGAGAGTAATTGTAAATGGTCGAAGAGGCGGGTTTCAAAGTTTCGCGGTTTCAAGGGTTCAAAGGCAAGAACAAAAACAAGAGCAACAGCAACTGCCCCGCACCGCCGAAGAAGGAAGACAAATATGGGAACCCGGCGGATTGCGGAAGAAATCGTTTGCTTGTACCAGATTTTCGCCAGAAAATCAGGCACGAGGTGCCATACCAATGACAAACACATCGGCAGTCCTGTGGTGGACAGCAGCAATTAGTGCTGTCGCGATCCTTGCAGCTCCATTGGTTGCTCTGTGGGTTCAGAGAAAGAGTGAGAAGGAAAGGGCAAGCGAAGAGAGGCGGCAAGCCATTTTCAGGACTCTATGGATTAATAGGCGTCGCCATTTCTGGGTAGCCAGAATTGATGCGCTCAATATGATCGATGTCGAGTTTCATGGCGAAAGGAAGGTGCGAGATGCGTGGCAGGACCTTTTCGCGCACTACCGAGATGAACATCCAGGACTAAATGACGCACAGATTGGGACGGAGCGTGATGACAAGTTCGCTACGCTGCTGTTTGAGATCAGCCAAGTCTTAGGGTACGAATTCGGCAAAGCTTTCATTAGGGACAACGTCTATCGTCCTGATCTTCACCAAAAAGTTGATGAGATTGAACTCGAAACGCGTCGCCTAGTTTTGGAGCTCCTAAAGGGCGATGCATTGCCCGTCAGGTTCGTCGAGAAGGCTGGCGCGGCAGCGAGCTAGTCCAGGTGTTCGAGTTGGGCGGAGGTTTGGAGTTTGCGGTCGAGGTGGCGGAGGAGGATTTGCATGAGGAACTTGCGGAGGTCGGCGAGGCGGTTGGTGGGAAGGGGCTCGTCGGCGAAATGATCGACAGGGTTGCGGAAGATGCGGGCGGCGAGGGCGCGCGATTCCAGAGAGAGCTCGGAGCTGGCGATGCGGCGGTGGTGCTGACAGGTAAGGCCGTCGCGCAGGGCGTGGAAAAAGGCCGGCTGGTTGGCGAGCGAGTCACCGCACTCGATGCACGCGTCGAGCGGAGGAAGAAAACCCATGAGGCGGAGCATCCAGAGATCGAAGTAGGTGATGGGCAGCCAGATGGAACCGGTTTCGAGCGACTGAAGGACGGCCCAGGCAAGGCGGAAGATGCCATCGTTGGCTTCGCGGTCAGGGAGGAGTTCGTCGAGCATTTCGGCGACGTGGGCAAGAGCGACGCAGCGGGCGTATCCGATGGGCGCGGAGAGCGGAGACAAGAGGACGTCACAGGAGTCGAGGCGAGCGAGCTCGCTGCCTTCGCGGTCCTGCCACTGGGCACGGACGCAGGTGAGGGGCTCGAGGGCTCCTCCGAAGCGCTTGCGGGAACGCTTGGCGGACTTGGCAACACCTTTTACCTTGCCTTCAGCGCGGGTGAAAAGGGTGACGAGCAAGTCGGCTTCGCGCAGAGGGTAGGTGCGGAGGATGATGGCCTCGGATTGCTTGAGGGGCATGGGAGTTAGACGCTACAAGAAATCTCTGCACCCCAATCGCGCGCCAGATCCGTCCATTGGGGATTGAGCGATTCTATCAGTGCTATCTTTTTCGCGCGTACCCAGCCCTTGATCTGCTTCTCGCGGGCGATTGCCAGGCGAACATCGGAGTGCTCTTCCGACCATACCAGGCGGACGCAGTTGTATCTCGCCGTGAAACCCGGGGTGCGGTGGTTCTTGTGTTCGAAGACGCGACGGTCGAGGCTGTTGGTGATGCCGGTGTAGAGAGTGCGAGTTTTACTGGACATGATGTAGACCCAGAAGCGGCTTCGCATGGGCGAAGGAGAACATAGATGGGGGGTGGAGAGCAAGTACTTTGCTGTGCTTGAAGTTGCTTTCGACAAAGGGGGCAAACCCCGAGATGACAACATAGGGGCAGGAGCAAGAACGAAAAGCAGGAGCAAGAACAAGACAAAAGCAAAAACAAGGGCAAAGCAAAAACAAGGGCAAAGCAACCCCGAGGTCCTTCGCTAGCGCTCAGGATGACAACGTAGGGGCAAGAGCAAAAGCAAAAGCAATAAGCAAGAGCAAAAGCAGGAGCAGGAGCAGGAGCAGGAGCAAAAGCAAGAGCAAGAGCAAAAGCAGGAGCAAGAGCAAAGCCCCAACTTCTACCACCCCGCTTCTACCAAAGGAAGGCAGAAGTGGGGCAGCGAGTCACGATCAAAATCAAAATCCAGGCACATCCAATGCAACTAGGCGACGGTGGTCTCCGCGGCGGGTTCTGGTTGGGGTTCGGCGATCTTCTTGGAGAAGTCGCAGGAGCCGGGTTCGATGGAGGCAGCTTCGACGGCGGGTTTTGATGCCGCAGATTTCTTCGTGGATTTTGCGGCGGGTTTGGCGGTCTTAGCGGATTTCCCTTTCGACTTGGCGGGAGGCTTGCTGTTGGGGCAGATGAGGAAGGTTCCTTCCTTGGTTACTTTCTCCAACAGGTAAGGGCTGCCGCAGTTGGGGCAGGGTTCGGCTACGGGCTTGGTGGCGGCGGTGAAGTCGCACTTGGGATAGTTGGAACAGCCGTAGAAGAAGTTGCCGCGACGGGCTTTCTTCTCGACAATCTCCCCGGTGTGGCACTGGGGGCACTTTACGCCGATGAAATTCTGCTTGATGTATTTGCACTCGGGATAGCCGGAGCAGGAGATGAACTCGCCGAAGCGGCCATTGCGAAGCAGGAGATTGCGTCCGCAGTCGGGACATTTTTCGTCGAGAGGAACATCGGGCTTCTTCTGAACGGAGTCGAGGCGGCGGGTGGTTTTGCACTCGGGATAGCCGGTGCAGGCCATGAAAGTTCCGAAGCGTCCGCGCTTGAGGACCATGGGCTTGCCACAGTTTTCGCAGAACTCCTCTTCGTTGTTGGAAGAGATTTCGGCGTCACCGAGGTCGGTGAGATTGATGGGGTTTTCCTTGGTGAAGCTGCAGGAGTTGGGGTCCTTCTTATCGAAGGTTGAGCAGGCGAAGAAAGAGCCGTGTTTACCCCACTTGAGGACCAGAGGCGCACCGCAACGCTCACACTTCTGGTCAGTGGCCTTCTCCATGCGCTTGATGTTTTCCATGTGCTCGCCGGCGTATTCGAGATCTTCCTCAAACTTGTCGTAGAACTCATGGAGCGCGGCGGTCCACTTGATTTTGCCGTCTTCGATTTCGTCGAGATCTTCTTCCATGCGGGCGGTGAACTCGTAGTCGAAGATGTCCTTGAGGTTGGCGACGAGCAGTTCGGTGACGACGAAGCCAATCTCAGTGGGGAAGAATTTTCCGCCACGGCCGGCGGTCTTCTGCACGTAGCCGCGATCGACGATGGTGGTGATGATGGCGGCGTAGGTGGAAGGTCGGCCTATGCCGCGCTCTTCCAACTCCTTGACCAGCGAAGCTTCGTTGAAGCGGGGCGGCGGCTCGGTGAAATGCTGCTCGGGCTTGAGGGCTTCGAGGCGCAGTTTCTGGCCTTCTTCCAGCGGCGGAAGCTTGTGCTTGAGAGACTCGTCTTCCTCGTCCTTGGCGTCCTTGGCCTCTTCGTAAACCTTGAGGAAGCCCTCGAACTTGAGGACCGATCCGGTGACGCGGAAGTTGTAACGCGTTGGGTTGGGTAACGCTGCGCTGCCAGCCACGGGCGCTTGGGCATCTATATCGACGGTGGTTTGGTCGAAGATGGCAGAGGACATCTGGCTGGCGACGAAGCGCTGCCAGATGAGTTTGTAGACCTTGAACTCATCATCCTGCAGGTAGTGGCGAAGCTCGTCGGGAGTGCGGAGGACGGAGCTGGGACGAATGGCTTCGTGTGCTTCCTGCGCGTTCACTGCCTTGGTCTTATAGACGTTGGGCTGCTCGGGCATGAAGGGCTTGCCGAAGTCGCGGTCGATGAGGGTGCGGACTTCGGTGAGCGCATCGTTGGAGACGCGGACGGAGTCGGTACGCATGTAGGTGATGAGACCGACGGTACCTTCGGTGCCGAGCTCGACACCTTCATAGAGGCGCTGAGCGACCATCATGGCGCGCTTGACGGTCATGCCGAGTTTGCGCGAAGCGTCTTGCTGGAACTTGGAGGTGGTGAACGGCGGCATTGGGTTGCGGCGCCGTTCGGCGCGCTTGACGGTGCTGACGGCCCAGGTGGCGGCATCGAGCGCCTCGACAATACGCTTAGACTCTTCCTCGTTGTTGATCTCCAGCTTCTCGCCATTGACGCCGAGGAAACGGGCATCGAAGGAGGGAGCTTTGGCGGCATGAAGATGGGCGTCGAGGGTCCAGTATTCCTTTTTCTCGAACTTCTGAATCTCGCGTTCGCGCTCGACGATGAGGCGGAGAGCTACGGTCTGGACGCGTCCGGCGGAAAGACCACGGCGGACTTTGTCCCACAGCAGGGGCGAGACCTGGAAGCCGACGAGGCGGTCGAGAATGCGGCGGGTCTGCTGGGCATCGACGAGATTCCAATCGATCT
>CAZLJQ010000085.1:0-11280 GCA_964559875.1 uncultured Acidobacteriaceae bacterium | reverse complement strand
CCGGAACCGGCATGGAGTACTACCGCAACGTGCAACTGGCTCCGGAACTCGAAGCGGCTGCCGAAAACGTTCAAGAAGAGATCCGCAAAGAGCAGGAGGAGTTCGAACGCAACCTCGAACTCATGCGGACTGAAGGCGAGAACGAAGCGGAAGAACTCACCGCCGAAGGCTAAGCCTCGCGCCGCGAGCCGGAGCGCCGTCCGTCGGCGCGTACCCGGCTCGCAAGCGTGTCACTTACAGGGGCCGCATCTCCGGATGCGGCCCTTTGTTTCAGCAAGGAGTCCCTCTTGACCGACGCAACCACCGCACGGGAGCTGCCCGCCGGAGTCACTCTCCGCCAAGCCACGGCGGACGACATCCCCGAGATGGTAGACCTCGTAAACGCCGCGTTTGAAGTGGAAGCATTCTTCGTCAATCGCCCGCGCACTCACGCAGCACAGCTTGAGGAACATTTCCGCAGCGGGCACTTCCTGCTCGCCCATCAGGGCGCGCAATTGATCGCCTCGGCGTACTACGAACTGCGCGGCGAGCGAGGTTACATCGGTATGCTGGCGGTTCACCCAGGTCTGCAGCACTCCGGGATGGGCCGGGCCGTGATGCAGGCAGTCGAGGGAATTCTGCGCGAAGCCGGATGCAGGGCCGCCGAGCTTTCTGTGGTCCACCTGCGCACCAATCTGCTCCAGCTTTACGCCAAGTTTGGCTACCGCGAAGCAGGCACAATGGAAGTGCCGGAGGAGCTTTTGCAGAAGCTCACCATGCCAGTGCATCTGATTCGGATGGAAAAGCAGTTGTGACCATTTAGGAATATGTTTCTGACTTACTTCCCAGTACCTAAGCTGCGGCCAGTCAAGTACAATCACTGTGGCCCAGCCTTAATTTGAATTTTGGAGAATCCAGGGACTGCACCCTATATATGTTGCGCTTCCTGAAGCAGGTACAGATTGCTGTAGTGAGGACGCTGGAGCATGACCAGTTCGCCATAGCGAAAGCCGCGGCCTATTCCGCAATTCTCACTCTGTTTCCCGCCGTTCTTCTTATCTCGTCCATTCTTACCGCATCGCACAGCACGCTGGGTTTTATCCGCGAAATCTCCTTTGCCATCGGCGGAATCATGCCTGCGGGCACCGCGCCATCACTGCTCACATTTTTTCAGGGCCGCAACCCAGCGCCGTTCCGCATGATCGCTACCACCTCGGCACTCACGCTCTGGACCGGCTCCGGCGTAATGATCTCCTGCATGGAAGGCTTCCGCCGTGCCTACCAGATGCCGAAGACATGGAATCTTACACAGGAGCGGATGATCTCGTTTCTGCTGGTGTTTCTGGCCGGAGTGCCGCTGGCCTTCGCCAGCTTTCTGCTCGCCTTCGGCAACCAGATTGAACACTGGCTGGCATTCCACGCCAATCGTGAACTCGACCTGTACCTGCTGGCCACGTGGACGGTGGTGCGCTGGCTGATCGCCTTGGTGACCACGATTGCGGTTGTTGCCCTTGTCTATCATCACGGATTGCCACGCACGCAGCCTTGGCACAGGGTCTTGCCGGGCTCGGTGCTGGCCACAGGCCTTTGGTTTGCCTGCACCACCATCTTCGGCTGGTACCTCCGCCATTTTGCCGACTACGGAGTCATCTACGGATCGGTAGGTACCGCCATTGCCCTGCTCATCTGGCTCTACCTCGTTTCCTTGTTGATATTGATTGGGGCAGAGTTCAACGCGGTGCGGTATCCGCGCTATCTGTTCGGGAGCTTTTCCAAACTTGAGCCCGACGCGGACACTGGTGAGCGGAATGGAAAGAAACCATGACTGAGAAGCTGAAGATGTTACCTACGGAAGAAAACTGTCTTGTACGACGCCGTGCCAAAATCGTCTGCACCCTTGGCCCATCTTCGGATACCGAGGACGACATTCGTCAGTTGCTGCTGCTGGGAATGGATGTGGCACGCCTCAACTTTTCTCATGGCACTCACCCGGAGCACTTGCGGCGGGTTCGCACTCTGCGCAAGTTGGCCGCCGAACTGGGTCGCACGGTTTGTGTTCTGCAGGACCTGCAGGGTCCCAAAATTCGTACCAGCGCGCTACGCAATCACACCCCGGTGAACTTGATCCCCGGCGCGCGCGTCACCATCACCAACAAGGAAATTGAAGGCACCGCCGAGTTGCTGGGCACCACCTTCAAGACCCTGGCGCGCGAAGTTGAAATCGGCTCACGCATCCTGCTCTCCGACGGACGTCTCTCGCTAAAGGTTCTCAAGGTCCAGGGCGATGACGTGTTGTGCGAAGTGATGGACGGTGGGCTGTTGGGCGAGCACCAGGGAATCAACCTGCCGGGCGCAGTGCTCAGCGCACCATCGCTCACCAACAAGGACAAAAAGGATCTCGCCTTCGGGCTTTCGATCCACGTGGATGCGGTTGCGATCTCCTTCGTTCGCAGCGCTGCCGACATTCTCGCGGTCAAGAAGATCATTGCCGCCGCCGGCCACTGCACGCCGGTCATTGCAAAACTGGAAAAGCCCCAGGCCATTGCGAATCTCGAAGAGATTCTCAAGATTGCCGACGGGGTCATGGTAGCGCGTGGCGATCTGGGCGTCGAAGTTCCACCCGAGAAGGTTCCCATCATCCAGAAGCATGTCATCCGTCGCGCTCTCTACTGGCGTAAACCGGTCATCACTGCCACGCAGATGCTCGACTCGATGATTCAGAATCCGCGCCCCACCCGTGCCGAGGCCAGTGACGTGGCCAATGCAATTTACGATGGCTCGGATGCGGTGATGCTCTCGGGCGAAACCGCCAGCGGCCAGCACCCTCGCGAAGCCGTCAGCATGATGGCGCGCATCGTGATCGAAGCCGAAGCCGACATCCGGAGAGTGGCGACAACCCGGCGCCGGGATACGCGGGAGTTGACGATTCCCGAGGCAATCTGCGAAAGTGTAGCCCATGTAGCGGAAGAGCTGAAGATGCACGGCATCGCGGTCTTCACCGCTAGCGGTGAAACGGCTGGACTGATTTCCAAGTACCGTCCCCGTGCCGAGGTCTATGCCTTCTCTCATGTGCCGGAGGTCTGTAACCGGCTAAATCTTTACTGGGGCGTGCGTCCCGTTCCAATCAAGGCGCCGCACAGCGTGGAAGCCATGTTGAAGGCCGTGGAAGTGGAGCTGCGGCGCGACAAGGTGGCTGCCACCGATGATATTGTGGCCATCGTCGCCGGAACTCGTATGCTGACGGCGGGCTCGACCAACTTCATTCGCCTGCATCGAATTGGTTCATTGAACGAAAACAGCCTCCGGGCCCACAGACAGAAGAAAACTAAACCAAAGGACTCACAGTTATGAGAGGTCCAATCCGTTCCATGGCGATCCTGAAAGAGCATCCGGGCAAAGAGCAGGAGCTTCTTGCTTTCTTGCGCGAGTTTTACACCATGATGCACTCTAAGCAGTATTCGCAAGACATCCTCTTCCGCGACCTGAAGCAGACGGGCGTTTTTGTCCACATCCGCATCTGGCTCTCCGACGAGGCCCGCGAGGCCGCCGTGCAGGATCCCGACGTACACCGCTACTGGATGAAGTTGCCGGAGCTGGGTACCATCACCACCATCTACGAGGAACTCGATCCCATCTTCTCCACCCAGGAGGTCGTCACGCAAGACATTCTCAAGAGCGGCGTTTAGCTCAGCCGGGCAGCCACCGCGCGGAGTGTGGCGCCTGCATCATGACTGAATCGAAAATAAAATAAGCACCGGTCGCCGGTGCTTATTCGTTTTCAGTGGGAGCGGAGAGCGCCTCAGTTTACCCAGCCTGAGTCGTCGTCCTTTTTGTCGATCGAAGGCCCGCGATAGTTTCCATGCTCGTCGAAGTACTCTTTGCGATCGGTCTTGCGCATATACACTTCAAACTTCTTTGCCGCCTGCCGCCGCTTCCACTTGTAATAGCGGTTGCGGATTCCAAACATACCCTCCGAGGTCGCCACCTGCAGCCCACGGCGCGGAACGACGCGCAGATAGAGCCAGCCAAAGAGCGCACCACCCAGGTGAGCGAACTCGGCCACGCCATTGGGTCCGTTGAATGCGCTCACAAACGCGATAAAGATCCAGATCGCCACAATGTAGCGAGCCTTGATCGCGATGGGGAACGGGAAGATATACACTTGCCGGTCGCCATTCAGGATTCCGAAAGCGATCAGCAACCCAAAAACTCCGCCCGATGCACCGAGCGTAGCCGTATGCCAGATGCTGCCCATGATGGCAAATAGCGGGATAGGCATTAATTCATAGCCGATAATGCCCAGAATGCCCACTCCCAGCGTGGTGAGCGCCGCGCCAATCACGCACCAGAAGTAGAACTCGTAAAAGCGCCGCGTTCCAAAGTCCATCTCGAACTGCGCGCCAAACATCCATAATCCCAGCATGTTGAACAGCAGGTGCATCACGCTATGCGGATCATGCATAAACGAGTAAGTCACCAGCTGCCAGAGTTGTCCGTGAACCACTGCTACCGGGCGCAGGTAGAGGAAGAAATCGGCAAACTGCGCCATTCCCGGCACCGTCAGCCGCAAGAGCATCATCACCAGGTAGACCGCTACGTTGGCGATGATCAGCGTCTTTACTCCGCCTGTGAATGGCGGAAATCCAAAGGTTGATACAGGTCCACCGCGTGCCATATTTCTTCCTCTGCGTCGCCAAAGCGCCGGTTCGGCATACACCGGCGAGCTGCGATGCTTCTCCGCGCCGTAGGCGCGAACTGCGAATGCTCTATTATCCTTCGAGTAGGGCACTGTAAACTGCAAATCAGCGCTTGCGGAGGTGCAGGTGCCAGGCCATGCCGCACCAGCGGCTGCACTCGTCCGCGTGACACCGGCCAAGTACACAGTTTACATAATTGGCCGGGTCTGAATATTCGATGCCGCATAACCAGCGGGGAATGCAGGGCGGGAAAAAGAAAAAAACTTCCGAACTTTCATCTTGGGCATCCAATCGCTCCGTGCCTGTCATTTCTGTTGCTCACAACACTTGACGTTGCGCGGAAGAGAATCTAAATATAAATGCGGGGCTGCGTGCAGTAGCATTCCAGGTCCCGAAGAAATCATGTGGAGGAAGTTATGGTTCTGTGCCCAGAGTGCGAAAGCGATCTGGATGTTGAAGAAGATGAACTCGACGAGGGCGAAATCCTTTCGTGCACCGAGTGCGGCAGCGATTTTGAAGTGGTTGGCGTTGAGCCTCTGGAGCTGACGAAGGTCAGCGACGAGGACGATGATGAGGACGAAAAAGACTCCAAAGAACTAGACGAGGATGCCGATTACTAGGCGGCGATGGCTCAGGCTTCGAGCAGCTTCGGCAGCACTTCTGCTGCTGTGGCTGTTGGCCTGTGCCGCCACCGCCAGCGGCAGTTCCGGCTCTGCGTCCCACGCCCTGATCTTTGGAACCGTCTGGGACCAGGCTGGCCATCCGGTCTATGGAGTCCACGTCCGGTTGCGCCGCGCTGGCGAGAAGAAATTCCGTTGGGAGGCGTATTCCGACCATCGCGGCGAGTTTGGGATTCGCGTCCCAGCCGCCAAGGCCGATTACGTTCTTGTCCCGGAACTGAAGCACGGCAAGAATCACCCCCTTCCGGAGACGAACATTCAAGTGGAGAGCGACGAGCGCGTCGACATCGGAGTGCACCTCCCGCATGAATAGAATCGCAGCCGCTGCGGGTGGCACCGTGCGCCGTCTTGTCCTGATCGGCACTGTCGTTCTGTTGCTGTCCGCTCTCTTGTGCGCTCAACGGCCGGGAGGCAGAAAGATTGACGACGCCTCCGCTCCCCGCAACCTGACCGGTACCGTCGTCGACAAAGCCGGGCACGCCGTCGCCAGCGCCGTTGTCTATCTCAAGAACACGCGCAGCCTTGCTGTGCACACTTTCATCACCACCGACGACGGCTCCTACCGCTTCAACAATCTTTCACCAGACATCGATTACACGGTGCGAGCCGAATCCAATGGCCACACGAGTCAGCTCAAGACGCTCAGCTCCTTCGACACGCACAAGCAGGCGCATATCAATCTCAAGCTCGGCAAGTAAAGCAACGGGCCTCGAGGGGATACACAGCTCTGGATGCTCCTCCGGGCAAACAGAAAAGCCGCCCGTAGGCGGCTTTTCCTTACATCGGAGTAGTACTTACTCGTTCGATCCGCGCTTCCAGTCCAGCAGTTCGCCGATCGTCGAGGTGCCCGGCGAAGATTGCGGGTGCTTGTAGGCTTCCACGTCGGCGCGAGTTGCTTCCTCGCCCACCGCGCGAATGCTCAATCCCACTTTCTTCTCTTCCGCGTTCATCTTGATGATCTTGAACTCGAATTCCTGGCCCGGCTCCAGCACGATCTGCTGGCTGTTGGCGTCCAGTGCTTCGGAGTTGTGGCAAAGGCCTTCCACGCCGTCCGCAAGTTCGACAAAGGCGCCGAAACTCGCCAGGCGAAGGATCTTGCCCTTGAGCACATCACCCACGCGATGCTGTTCGAAGAAGCTCTCCCAAACGTCGGGTTGAAGCTGCTTCACGCCCAGCGACAGGCGGCGGTTGTCCGGCTCAATGGCCAAAACAATGGCCTTGACCTTGTCACCCTTCTTCAGAATCTCTGACGGATGCTTGACGCGCTTGGTCCAGCTCAGGTTGCTGACGTGAACCAAACCGTCGATGCCGTCTTCGATCTCAATGAAGGCGCCAAAATCGGTCAGGTTACGAACCTTGCCTTCCACCGTCGAGCCAACTGGGAACTTCTCGTGCAGACTCTCCCACGGATTGGTCTCAAGCTGCTTCAGGCCCAGCGAAATGCGGCGTTCCTGCGGGTTCACGTTGAGCACCACGGCATCTACCTGGTCGCCCACGTTTACCAGCTTCGACGGATGCTTCATGCGCTTCGACCAGGTCATTTCACTGACGTGGACCAGGCCTTCGATGCCCTGCTCCAGTTCAATGAACGCGCCGTAGTCGGTTACGCTGATCACGCGGCCATGCACGCGCGCACCAATCGGGTAGCGCTCGCTGGCGTCCAGCCACGGGTCCGGCGTCAATTGCTTGAAGCCCAGGGAAACCCGCTGCTTTTCGCGATCGAACTTCAAAACTTTTACTTGGATCTGGTCGCCGACGTTGACCAGGTCGCGCGGATGCGTCAACCGGCCCCAGCTCATATCCGTGATATGCAGCAGGCCATCGATGCCGCCCAGGTCCACAAACGCGCCGTAATCGGTCAGGTTCTTCACCGTGCCGGTCAGCACCGCGTTCTCTTCCAAATGGGTCATCGTGACGTCGCGCTTGGCGGTCACTTCCTCATCGAGAATCTGCTTGCGGCTGACTACAATATTGCCGCGCTTCTTGTTTACCTTGATGACCCGGACTTCCAAGTCCTGGCCCTTCAGGGCATCCAGATTGCGCACCGGGCGAACGTCAACCTGCGAGCCGGGCAGGAAGGCGCGAGCTCCGAGAATATCCACCGTCAAACCGCCTTTGATGCGGTCGATCACCCGAGCCTTAACGGAAGCTTTGTCGTTGTGAGCTTTTTCGATCTCGTCCCACGCGTGCAGACGCTGAGCCTTTTGATAGGAGAGATTTACGTATCCCTCCTCGGTGTGGCCCTTTTCGACCATTACGTCGATGGCGTCGCCGGGTTGGAACTTCACGTTACCGTCATGGTCCTTGGCTTCTTCCAGGGGCACAACGCCCTCGGACTTCAAGCCAATATCCACCACAAGGTAGTTGCTGTTGATGCTAACCACCGTGCCCTTGAGGACGCGGTCTTCGTTAGCGGCGAGTTCGGCTTGCTCTTGCTCGAACGACTCGAGTGCTGTTGCGAAATCTTCCGTCATGTTTTCGTTTTTTGGGTTGCGGGAGACGCCCTCGGCAGGCTTCTCCGGCAAAGTCTTTGAGATTGGGCTGTTCTGCTCGGCTGACTGGCTGTCCGTTGGCAAACCGGTGTCCTGAGGCTGCTCGAAAGATAAGGAGTCGTCGCGGATATCGTTGAAGGCCATTAAATTTACGTCTGCCCCTTTGTGCATGAGCACGCCAGAGCTTCAGAAAATAATACGGACGGCTGGCATTCTTGATTGGAATGGAACCTGCTAGTAAACCAGCGGCCGGACCCCCCTGCATAAATGCCCGCACAGGGAGACTGTTCTGACTATAGCAATGGCCCGGAATGGAGTCAAACCCACAGACCCCCCAGTTGCCAAGAATTCATCAACATTTTCCCACCTCCGCTGGCTTTGCCCTGCGGCAATTTCCGGACGTCCGCCCTCCAGCTTGCAACCTCCTCAGTAGTGGTGCAAATTTGGTCCCATTTCAACCCGCCCCGTTGGTGGCAGCCATCTTCATTCATCGAAATTGCACCATCCTTTGGTACCCTCCCTTATATGGACTACATATTCACTCCATGGCGCTATGCCTACATCACCACGGCAGACCGTGCACCCTCCTGCATTTTCTGCGACCGCGCTCCATCGCGCGACGGCAATCGCGAGAACGATGAGCGCGACCTCGTGCTCTACCGTGGCCAGCATTGCTTCGTCATCGTCAACGCTTTTCCCTACACCTCCGGCCACGTCATGGTTGTGCCCTACCAGCACCTCGATCGCCTGGATCTGCTGCCCGCCGAGGCGGCCACGGAGATGATCGCCCTGGCTCAGCGCATGGAAACCGTGCTCCGCAAGCTCTATCATCCCGACGGCATCAATTTGGGAATGAACATCGGCAAGGCCGCCGGAGCCGGCGTCGCCGGTCACATCCACATGCACGTTCTGCCGCGATGGGTGGCTGACGGTAATTTCATGTCGGTCATCGGCGAAACCCGCGTCCTGCCGGAAACCATCTCCGAAACCGCGCGCCGCATTCGCGCGGAGCTGGAAAAATAATGTTTCTCGGACACTACGCCGTCGCCTTGGCGGCGAAGAAAGCAGCACCCGAGGCGCGTCTTGGTACTCTGGCGATGGCCGCCCAGTGGCTCGACCTCCTGTGGCCCATCTTTCTTCTGCTTGGCTTGGAGCACGCCTCAATCGAGCCGCACGCCACCCGAGTCACGCCGCTCAACTTCTATGACTATCCACTGAGCCACAGCCTGCTGATGTCCGTGCTGTGGGGCGCCGCATTCGCCGCCGTGTATTACTTCGCGCACCGCACGCTTTCCCGCCGCACCTGCAGCGCCGCGCTTGTACTGGGCCTGTGCGTGGTAAGTCACTGGCTGCTGGATTGGTTTTCGCATCGTCCGGATATGCCGCTCTGGCCCGGCCACTCGCCGCTTTTCGGCCTCGGCCTGTGGAACCATCCAGCCGCCAGCATCGCCGTGGAATTCGGCGGCTTTGCTGTTGCACTCGTTGTTTATTGGCGTGTGGCCGCGCGGTCGATCCGCCCGCTCGTCTTCTGGCCGCTGGTGGCCATGCTTCTGCTGATTAGCGCGTCCAGCTACCTTGGCAGGGTTCCACCAGGAATCAAGCCAGTGATGTGGACGGCCTTCGCGCAGTGGATTTTCGTTGCCTGGGCCTATGCGGCAGAGCGTCCCATCACTCCGCCAGCATTGCCATCAGCTCGGCCTCGCTAATCACCTTCACTCCCAGCGACACGGCCTTGTCCAGCTTCGATCCCGCATCTTCGCCTGCAACAACGTAGCTGGTCTTTTTGCTCACCGACCCGCTCACCTTGCCACCTGCATCTTCAATTCGCTTCTTCATCTCGTCGCGCGAGTAGGTTGGCAGTGCTCCAGTCAGCACGAACGTTAGCCCGGCCAGCGTTGTGCCGCGCACTTTTCGCTCACCGGTAAAGGTCAGCCCCGCCGCTCGCAGACGCTCAATCAGCCGCAGGTTTTTCTCCTCGGCAAAAAATTCGCGAATGCTCGCCGCGATGCGCGGCCCAACTTCATTCACCTCCAGCAGCTCCTGCTCGCTGGCTCCGATCAGTGCGTCCATGGAGCCGAAGTGTTCAGCCAGAAACTCCGCCGTGCGCTCACCCACCATGCGGATTCCTAAGCCGAAAATTACGCGCTCCAGCCCGAGACGCTTCGAGTCCTCGATCTCACCGAGCACGTTCTCCACGCTCTTCTTGCCCATGCGTTCCAACTGCAGCAACGCGTCTGCGTTCAGCGAATACAAATCCGCAATGTCACGCACCAACCCTTTTGTCAGCAGTTGATCCACCAGCGCCTCGCCCATCCCCTCAATGTTCATCACATGGCGCGAAGCAAAGTGCAGCAGCGATTCGCGCAGCTTGGCCGGGCAGTTCACGTTTACGCAGTAGTGATTCACCTCGCCCTCGGTGCGCACCACATGGCTGCCGCACTCGGGGCACGCGGACGGCATGTGGAACTCCCGCGCATCCGGTGGACGCTTGTGTTCGCCGTCGTTCACCACTCGCGTCACCTTTGGAATCACATCGCCGCCGCGCTCCACCATCACCCAGTCGCCAATGCGTACGCCCAACCGTTCGACTTCGTCCTGGTTATGCAGTGTGGCGCGGGAGACCGTGGTGCCGCCGATCGGCACCGGGCGCAGCATCGCCACCGGAGTCAGCTTTCCAGTGCGTCCCACGTTCACCAGAATGTCCTCCACCTGCGTCACTCCGGCCCGTGCCGCAAATTTGTAGGCAATTGCCCAGCGCGGAGCTTTGCCGGTGAATCCCAGCCGCGTCCACAAGGCCGTCGAGTTCACCTTCACCACCACGCCGTCAATCTCATAGGGCAGCCCATCGCGCGCCGTCTCGGTCGCGCTCACAAACTCCCATAACTCTTCAAAGGTGCGCGCCACCCGCCGGTTCGGATTGACCTTGAATCCTGCCGCACTCAGCGACTCCAATGCCTCCCACTGTGTTGCCCGCGCCGTGCGTCCATCCTGCAGCAGAAAGTACGAGTAGAAATCCAGCTTGCGCTGCGCCGTGACATTTGGCTCCAGCACCCGCACCGCTCCGGCCGCCGCGTTGCGCGGATTGGCAAATGCCTGCAGCCCTGAGTCCTCGCGCTGCTCGTTCATTGCCACAAATGATTTCGTGGGCATCAGCACTTCGCCGCGCACCTCAAACGGCGGCGTCAGTCCCGCCCGCAGCAACTGCGCGCGTCCTATCGTCAGCGGAATCGAACGTATGGTGCGCAGGTTCGGCGTCACATCCTCGCCAATCATTCCGTCGCCGCGCGTAATGCCGCGCACAAAGCGCGCCCCCTCCTCGTCCGGCATGGCTTCATAGTGCAAGGCCATCGACAGTCCGTCCAGCTTGTACTCGCACTCGTACTCCACCTCGGCGCTGCCGGCCATCTCCGTCACCCGCCGCGTCCAGTCGCG
>CAZLJQ010000084.1:0-11579 GCA_964559875.1 uncultured Acidobacteriaceae bacterium | reverse complement strand
TCCATGGCGATGGTCTTGATATCGGTGAGCTGCTGACCGCTACGCTCTTCGGAGATGTTGAAGATGCTGGATTCGGCGGCGTCGATGACCTCGGCGGCGGTGCTGGCCTGCTCAAGGGCCTGCGAAATGACACCGTTGGCAGCATGTATCAGGTTGCGCAGCATCGCCTTGTCACGCACGATGCGGACGTAGTGCTCGACCGAAGAGCGGCGCGGCACGCCGTCTGTCAGTGAAGCGAGGTACCCGGCTCCGCCGACGGCTTCGAGCTCCTTGTAGCGGAGCAGCTCCTCGGTGAGGGTGACGATATCAATGGGGCGATTGGTCTCGGAGAGATCGGCGATGCGCTGGTAGATGCGGCGATGCGCATCGAGAAAAAAGTGCTCGGCCTTGAGAGTGGAGAGCGCCTCGTTCTGCAAAGTGTTATCGAGCAGAATTGCGCCGAGAATGGAGCGCTCGGCCTCAGGACTGGCCGGTAGACCGCGATCGAGACTGTAATCAGTAGCAGGCATTCAGTAACAGCTCAGACGAAAGCAAATTGTGGAACTCTGCTGCGATGGTAGTGCGCCGGGCTGGGTATCGCAACGCGCCACGCTGTGGAAGCTGCGGAAAACAGATGTAAGCATTTCCAGCCAAAGGCGCAAATAAATGCCAGCTGCAAATGAGGCCCGGAGAAGCCAGCCGCCTCTCCGGGCCTGTCAACCGTACACGGTGTTGCGTGTGGTGACTCGCTCCCGCCGCCTATGCGGAAACCTGGGAGCCTGAGCCGATGCCCGCGAGGGCTCGCACCCGGCTCCCCTTCCGTTCCGGGAACGGCGACCCTGTTGCCAAGGGGCGATGCAGAATTCGTCCGGATCTCGGACTCCCGGCGCCGCTGTCGGTCAGGCATGCTCACTGACTCGCCCGATTGGGTACGGGCCGACTGCGGGCCCTCCGGCCGCTGGCGCCGACGGCGATCTCTCGCGCCGTGCCAGTGACGTAGATTGTGTCGCCACAACCTGGGAGCCGAAGCCCAACTGAATTCTGCAAGGCCTTTCGCCGCCTCCCGAAGCGGGAAGCACCACGCAGCGTGCCATGCACGATTGCGTTATTGGCAGAGTGCAACAGGGCTCTGACGAGTGAAACAGAAAACGTCAGGGGCGCTGTGGGTATGCTGTGCAAATCACGGATTGCTTGTGAATCGGCGTGCAAAACTGGGTGAAAGTTAGAGTGTCTCGGAGAAACCATGTCCTGTCGAGCGTCTGCCCTACCGTTCCTGAGGGGCGCGACAGCCCGCAGCCCGCGGCTTCGAGAGACTGCATCTCCGAAACTGCTCTAGGGTGCAGGCTCTATAGGCTCAATCAAGTCCCGGAAACGGCGGAAGAGACGCAGCGAGGCATCGACGACATTCTCTTCGCGCTGTCTTTCCTTCATGGACGATTTGGGCTGCTCGACGCCGCTCCACAGGGTGACTCGATCATGGGCGTCGAGGATGAGGAGGCGGATCTGTATCACTTGTCCGCCGGACGAGATGGTGTTGCGAGGCCCATTGCCAGAGGCAGAGCCGACGCTGACTCCGGATTCCGTGGTGGGAGCGATGATGGAGACGATGAGGTCGGCTTTTTCCGGATCGCCAACCAGTTGATAGCGGCCCCAACCCTGGAAGGCGTTGCCGATGATGTCGTTGGGAATGAGTCCGCCGGCATGTTCGATGAAGATGGTGCGGGCAGCCATAAGCCGGGCGTGTGGCGAGATGATTGGTGGCTTGGGCGGCTGCTGCGCGGAGAGCGATGCACAGAACAGAAACAGGCCGGCGAGAGCAAAGACCAGCGAAGCGTGCCGGGGCTTCAACTTCAACGGAGTGCCTCCTTGAAAGCTTTTTGAGTATGCCTGAAAACAAGGGGCGGCGAAAAGCAGGAAGATTCCGGGGGCGGGACTTTTGAGTTTGTGGGGAGTTCCGATAAGCTCTATGCGGCAGCCATGCTAAAACTTTCTCTCCATCTCGCGGCGTACTTCTTTGCGCTGCTGGCCCTGTGCGGGCTGGGATACCTTGGACTTTCGCTGTGGAGCGAATGGCGATTCCTAGTGCGCAGGAGAGAGTCGCGACAACAGCCAACAGGAGAGTTCACGCCCGCAATCAGCATACTGAAACCGCTGAAGGGTACGGACCGGCAGATGTATGAGAGCTTCCGCTCGCACTGTTTGCAGGAGTATCCGCGGTACGAAATTGTCTTTGGCGTAAACGATGCGAACGACGCAGCGGTGGCCGAGGTGGAGCGCTTGCGGCGCGAGTTTCCGGAGCGCGAGATTCGACTGATTGTCTGTACCGAGGTGCTGGGCGCGAATCGCAAGATGAGCAACCTGGCGCAGATGATGCGCGAGGCGAACTACGATCACATCCTCATCAATGACAGCGATATTCGCGTGGAGCGCGATTACCTGCGGCGGACGATGGCTCCGCTGGAGGATAAGCAAGTGGGGCTGGTGACGGCACTCTACCGGGCCGAGGCGGGGCGCAGTATTGCATCGCGAATGGAGGCGGTGACGATTGCGACCGACTTTGCGGGCGGCGTGTTGTGCGCGACAGAGTTGGAAGGCGGACTGCACTTCGGGCTAGGTTCTACATTGGCGTTTCCGCGCGCGGCGACCAAGGCCATTGGAGGCCTCGAGACGCTGGTGGATTGTCTTGCCGACGATCACGAACTGGGAAAAAGAATTGCCGAGGCGGGATACAAGGTTGTGCTCTCCGATTCGGTGGTGGAGACCTTTTTGCCGGAGTACACGTTTGGCGCGATGTTCGAGCATCAGCTGCGCTGGGCGCGGACGGTGCGCGATCTGCGCAAGTGGGGCTACGTTGGAGTGTTGCTCACGTTTGGATTGCCGTGGGCGATGGCGGCGGCACTATGCGCGGGCGGCGCGGGGTGGTCACTGGCTCTGCTGGCGACGGTGGCTGCGGCGCGGGTTGCATCCGGATATTCATTGTGCGGGCCGATTCTCGATGACCGGCGGACGCTTGGGGATTTATGGCTGATTCCCGTGCGCGATGTGGTGGGAGTTGCAATCTGGTTCGCCAGCTTTGGCGGAGATACGATTGTGTGGCGCGGGGAAAAGTTTCATCTGAAGGATGGTCGGCTCACAAGGGCTTAGCTTTCAGGCCCGTTTTATAAGCCTCCAGGCGACATTCGCGGACAAAAGGCGAACGCGATTCTCGCCGAAATGCTGTTTTGTATCGCTACTGCCACCGACGGCTACGATTGACGATTGTGATAATCGTTTCGAGGGCGGAGGCGGCTGAATGGTACATGGTTGCGCGGAATTCAGAAGGATTGCCTTCCCTGCCGTCGATCCGTTTGTCTGCGATAACTCCCGGGTACATAGTTGCATTTAGCTTTTTCCGTTCAAAGCTCTGAGCCACCCGCCGAACGCGTACGAGAGAACGACACCGGGCAGAGCCGACCAGAATGCCTTGGTTGGGACTCGGGCCGTGATAGCCGCGCCCGACGACTCCGCTCGTGTCCACAACTTCTCTGCTTGGAACAAAGGGGCAAGAGGAGCATAATTCGTTGCCATGAACGACAAATCATTTTTTGATCGAATAGAAGCAGCCATTGGAAATGTCGTATCTGATTTCTCCCACAATCCTGTCAATTATCTGTTTGAGTCAGATTTGCAATGTACACTTTTTGCCACTTTGAGGGACAACCTCAGCGACTTCGCTTTTGGTTCGAAATCGAGCGACCTGCCCGAACTGTTGGGATATAACCCGACCATTAATCCCGTCAAATCAGAATATCCGTACGATTTCGAGGGTAGGACACGCGATAGGTTTGATGTGGCCATTCTTGATGGTCAGCAAGACCCGTCGCAGAGAATCTATAAGCAGCCCTGTAGGTTTGGGATAGAGATCAAATTATGGTACCCCGATGGTCCGGTAGGCGACATTTGGTCGGATGTGACCAAGCTAAAGCACTATCAGGAATTTGCAAGGAGCCGAAACAGGGACTTTGGCGGATTGGCGATTTTGTTTGTATTTCCTGGCGCAGAAAAGCGGTTAACCGCTGAGTTGCGAAGTTCGGCAGGTCCGACTATCAGCGCCAACGAGGTTGTACTTCATATTGTGACAACGGAGAAGACGAAGGTCGCCACTCAGAGCATGTGAACTATTCGTAGTTATAACGAAATACCATTTCTGCGAGAGGATTAGCCATGCGGAGCGCTCATGTGGCTAAGTACCCGCTGCGCCGTATGCAGGCACACGGGTGCGTCACATAGCGAGGAGTAGGCCGTCAGCAATGTTACTGCCCCTTCAAGTGAGCGGACATCGTGAGTATTGGCGGCGATAAAATGCTGGCAGTCCTCTGTGATCGCGAAAGAGGAGCTTTTGGTCTTTTTCTGAAGAACAGTCAGCATCGTTTCATAATCGGGGGGCTCGATCTCGAAAGCCAGCCATGAGTCTAGGTCGAGGTCCAGTTCTCCAGCGAGATCGACGAACTCCCTCTTGGAGCGACAACCCCCGCGACGAAGAATTCTCCCTGCTCATGCGAACAATGAAGACCGCCTATACGACGATACCAGTATTCTCGCAAGGCTAGGAAATCCGCAGTATTCGGTTTTGTCGCAACTCTTCATGTGTTGTTGAAGCTGAAGCATGTCAAAGACCTCTGCGCCCAATCCGGCGACCAAAGATAGGGTACCCTCAGCTGCGGTTGACGGAGACGATGCGGCCGCCGGGGGTGAAGCGGTAGAGTTCGCCGCGCCAGGGGAAGGTGCTGCCGCCGCAATAACTAGCCAACCAGAAGATGAATCCGAGGAGATCGCGCAGTGGGTAGAGCCAGCAGAAGCGGAGAGCGCGGCGGTCTCCGATGACACCGTAGCCGACGGCGAGGGATTGAACGATGCGATTGAGCAAACTCCAGGCGAGGAGTGCGGCGGCGAGGGTTAGGTGGCCGAGGGCGGCGGAGGCCAGGAACCCGAGGATACCGAAGGGGACGGCGAAGGTGAGGCCGGTGCCGAGGTGTCCGAGGGGACGGGAATAGCGGGTGCTCTGCATCCAGCGAACCTGGGTGCGAAAGGTGCTGGCGAACGTGCAGGCGCACAGGACGTGGCTGACGCGATAGTGCGAGAGGACGACGCGGTGTCCGGCGGAGTGGATGCGGTTGCCGAGAACGAAGTCATCCGAGTAGTAGTCGGCGGTGGAGGCGATGCCGCCGATCTTCTCCAAGGCGTCGCGGCGCAGGGCCATGACGGAGCCCATGGCAAAGCGCATTCCTTCCAGCATGTCGGCGGTGATGACGCCGGAGGGCAACTCGACCGACATGCCGAGAGCTTCAAGGCGGGACCAGAAGCCGGGCGCGGGAACTCCCTGGTAGAGGCAGGTTACAAGGCCGTTGCCGGGCGCGAGCAGCGGAGGAATGACGTTGCGCAGGAAGTCGGGCGCGACGAGGATGTCACTGTCACTGATGACGAGGTAATCGTGGCGTGAGCGGGCGATCATCTTATGAAGCGACCAGACTTTGGCGCTTGGCCAAGCGGGCTCTCCAGAGAGAACAATTTGGGTGGCGACCTGCGGATAGCGAAGGCGGAGACGCTCGACCACGGCAAGAGCGGGATCGCTGGCGTTGCGGCAGCCGAAGACGATTTCAAAGGCAGGATAATCCTGACGGAAAAAGCTTTCTAGGTTCTCCTCCAGACGCGGCTCGGCTCCGTGCAGCGGCTTGAAGATGCTGACGGGCGGAAGCGTGTGGGTTGAATCCGAAGCTGCAACTACCGCTTGCGACTGGGCGCGAGCAATAGACGCCATTGCCGATTTCCAACGCTGGCGGGTAACGCGGCGACGGACGCCGCTGCAGGTCGCGGACGCTAGGCGCAGATTGCGCACGGCGGCTATGAGGACAAGTCCGAGAAAGATGGTAGAAGACGCCGTGCCAACGAGGGAGACGGCCAGCAGCACGCGCAGGAAGACAGCGGTGGGCGCAATGGTCATTGCAGTAAGGATGGTTGCGCTGCAGATCGTCATCGGAATCATTATGGACGATTCGCCAGAATCAGTTTTCCGCCGCTGCGTGCAATGGTTCGATAGCCTGCATGTTGGAGCAGCGGTGGAATCTGATCCTGCTGAGTGAAGAGAAAGACGCGCCCGGTGCCCAGCCAGAGGCGCTGAAGCGAAGTGTCATCTTCGAAGACAGGCGGGGAATCCGGAAAGAGCGAGCCGCAGTAGAGGTCTCCATTTTCGCGCGAGTTCAAGACGTGCAGAGGAAGGTGTCCGTAGAAGTTGAGGGTGGATGCGTCTTCGTATGCGCCATTGACCACAATGATGTCTCCGGGGCGATAGAGGGCCGAGACCGCGTTGGAGAGCGCGCGCGACGAGAGGATAGGCGCAAAGGTGACGAGCGCGGCGTGTACGCATTGCAGGGAGATGAGCATCATGAGCGCGAGGGCTGCATTGGCCGCAGCAGGGCGATTGCGGCGGCGTAGTTGCCAGCTTGCCAACGTGCCCAGAAGAAACGCCGAGCCGATGAGGAAAAGCTCTGGGCGGAAGAGTCCCATGGCGCGTGGAGTGAGGTCGAAGATGTGTCCGAAGGAGAGCGCGTATTCGGACGGATTGCGGGTGAGCAGGTCGGCAAGTTCGCTTTGCGGTGGAACGCTCTGCGAGAAGTAGAGAAGTGCAAAGGCGGCAAGGGCCATGGGCAGCGCGACAAGGAAGGTGACGAGCGCGATACGAATTCCGGCGCGGCGCAAAGGCGATTTGACGTTCGCATGTTGTTCTTGACTGAGCCAGGCGCCGAGGATGAGCGCGAGCGCGGGAAGAACGGGGAGGACGTAATACTCCTGGCGGCTACTGAAACTGAAGAACGCGAGGATGACGAGAATTGTGATGGCACAGAGCAAGAGTGCGCGATTGCGCGGGTTCAGGTGGGACAGCTCTGTCCAACGATGCGGCACGGCGGCAAGAGCTTTGAAGGCAAAGGCCGACCACGGCAGGAGAAACAGTAACGCGAGAGACCAGAAGAGCAGGAGCGGAACGGTGTCGTAATCGCGAGGAAAGCGCTGGTTGAGGTATCGCAGAAAATGTTCGTTGATGAAATAAAACCAGAAGAAGCCGCGAGCCTGGCCGGCGGGTGGATTACGCATAGCGGCGATGATGTGCCAGGGCGCAGCGATGGCGAGAAAGATAGCGAGGCTGGAGACAAGCCTCATGCGCAGGAGATGGCGCAGATTGCGGGTGAGCGCCAGATAGACAACGATGATGGCTACGGGAAAGACTACTCCGATGAGGCCCTTGGTGAGCACGTTGAGGGCGGTGCAGGCGGCCAGTCCCCAGCAACCGACGAGCGACGGGCGCGGCTGCGAAAGACCCAGTAGAAAACAGTGAAGACCGAGGATCAGCCAGAGGGCGACGAGGATATCGGGAATCAGAATACGGGTGTAGATGTAGGGGCCGAAGGAGAGACCGAGGGCGAGTGCGGCGTAGAGTCCGGCAGCGGCGTCGAAATGATAACGGCCCATGGCATAGGTGGAGAGCAGCAGGGCGAGGACGCCGAGGACGAGTGGCAGGCGGGCAGCCCAATCTGTGGCGCCGAAGAGCCCATAGCTGGCGGCCATGCCCCAGTAGAGCAGCGGCGCTTTTTCCAGGTAGCGCAGGCCATCAACATAGAGAGTGGACCAGTCGTGACGGAGCATCATCTCGCGCGCGGCTTCGGCGTGGACGGAGTCGGCATCGTCGAGCAGGGGCGGGCTGAATATTCCTGGGACGTAGAGGACAAGCCAGAGGAGCACGATGAGAGCCACGCAGAAAGCGTGGCGTGGCGCATTGGATGGCGAGGACGAGGCGCTGATGTCGGGCATAGCGAGACTGGGTTGATTATACGGAACTGCGATTAAAGCTCGGTGAGGCGGAGGGCGGCGGTTGCGGGGAGATAGCCTTTGCGTCGAAACCAGTCGGTGAGGCGCGAGTTGAGCAAGTCGATGGGGACGCGCGAACCGATTTCGATGAGGCCGTCGGCGACGGGAAGCGTGTCGTCAAAGATCTGATCGTTGGTGAAGCTGCGCATGGCGAAGTTATCGAGCCAGTGGATGGGCGCGGGAGTGGGCACGCCGGCGTTATCGTACTCCACGCGGATTTTGCGGGCGAACATGGAAGACAGTATAGAACCACCCGGGCGCCAGGTCCCTCGAAGAATGCCGTGAGCGCAAGGTTCGCCGACGCTGGAGCACAGCGTTCGCGACCCCCCAAGTGCAGGGTGTGCAGATAAAGTTTCTGCTCAGCTATTCGCCGCCGGCAATCTGAGCGTGCAGTTCCAGATACATTTTCTTCGAGGGGAGAAGATGGTCCACGACCCGGCGAACGAATTCTGTGCGATCGCATCCTGCAAGCGCGTCGATGATTGCGGCGTGATCGGCCGTCACCTGTGCCAGCAACCTTGGGTTTGCGATGGGCAGGGAGCGAATCGAGTGTGTCTTGAGGGCAAAGATGTCGATCGCTTCCACAAGGCTCGGATTCCCGCATGCCCGAAACAAAGTTTTGTGGAAGAGCAAATTTTCTCGGAAGACGGCCCGGAGATCGCTTGCGCGCACGGCTCGCACACGTCTTTTATGGATGCGCCGCAGCTCCGCCACCAGAGGCGCGTTGGGAAGTGGAATGAGTTGGGCAGCCCGCTCTTCAAGCAGAGCTCGCACGTCATAGATGTGTCCGACTTCGCTCGGTGAAAAGTCGCGAACCGAGGCTCCCTTGTTGCGTTGCCGGACGATAATTCCCATGCCTTGCAGTTCGATCAACACCTGGCGGATGACGTGACGCTTGGCGTCGAAGCGCAGCGCCAAATCCTCTTCGATCAGCCGTTCGCGGGGACGTAGGCGGCCCAAGGCAATGTCTTCCTCAAGCTGCGCAACGATCGTGCGGATGCGCTCGGCGGAAAGTTCTGAAGTGGTCGTACACTGGATTGCCTCGACGATGTTTTGCATGTCCCTCAACTCTCGAACAAATCCAGCCTAAAGGATACGGCACGCCTTCGTCGACTGACTAAGCGGCTCTGCGTAGAAAAAACGCAAAGACACCATAGCATGATGTCGCGGTATTTCGATTGAATATTTGTCAATTATTTTGTTGACAATCCATTCGGAAGAGGCAACACTGCGTGGGGTCAGAATTCGGCGATAAAAAAATAGCGGAGGCGGTTTGATGAGCCAAACCATACGCAAAGTTGCGGTCATCGGTGCCGGCATCATGGGGCACGGAATTGCCCAGGTATGTGCCTTGGCAGGCAGGCAGGTGACTCTTGTAGACGCCATGCCGGAAGCCATTCGCAGCGCACCGGCTCGAATCCAAAAGAGCGTTCAGATGCTCTGCGACAATGGCCTTCTGCCGGCTGCGCAGGCTTCCGAGGTCGCGACGAAGTTGACGTTTACGACGCGGATGGAAGAAGGCGTAGAAGGGGCCGAGCTGATCATCGAGGCCATCCCCGAGAAGCTTGCTCTCAAACAACAATTGATCGAAGAGCTCGACGTCCTGTGCGCGCCCTCGGTGATCTTCGCCAGCAACACTTCGGCTATTCCAATACAGATGCTGGCGGGCAGTTCGAAACATCCGGAGCGCGTCATCGGAACCCATTTTTTCAATCCGGCCCAGATTGTGCCGCTGGTGGAAGTGATTGCCCCGGTGAGCACCAGCGCAGACGTGCTGAAGACGGTGATGGAGTTCTTTAAAGACGCAGGCAAAAAACCAGTGCACGTGCGCAAGGATATTCCTGGCTTTATCGGCAACCGGTTGCAGGCGGCGCTGGCCCGGGAGGCAATGTCGCTAGTGGAAAACGATGTCGCATCGGTGGAAGACATCGATACGGTGATCAAGTACAGCCTGGCGCTGCGCATGCCGTTTTCCGGAATTCTGGAACAACGAGACCTGAACGGATTGGACACGCACCTGTCGATCACCGAGACCCTCTATCCCAATCTCGAAGACGCGAAGGAAGCGTTGCCGGTGCTTAAAGACAAAGTGGCGCGCGGCGAATACGGCCTGAAGTCAGGGAAGGGTTTTTACGACTGGACGCGAGAAAGCCGCAGCGCGGTGGTAAAGCGCAAGGATCAGCAACTGGTTTCGATGTTGAAGTTCTTCCGTGCCGAGGTGGAAGCGGAGCGGAAATTCTTTGAGGCAATTCCCGAGTAGACAAAAAGGAGAGGAACCATGAGTGGAACGGAAACTGCGGCTCGTAAGCTTACCATGCAGGACATTCGCGATGCCGCGGAGCGGTTGAAGAACTGGAATCGCTGGGGCGCGGACGACGAAATTGGAACACTCAACTTTACTCAGCCGTCAGACATAGTTGCGGCGGCCCGGCTGGTGCAAAAGGGCAAGGTCATGTCGCTGGCTCTCGCCTTTGACAACAATGGACCGCAGGGCGGTAAGACAAAGTATCCGGCGATTGGACGCTTTAACCCGATCCATGTGATGCTGCGCGCTGGCACCGATGCCTACTCGGGCGTGCTCGATCACCGCAAGATTCGCGGTGCCGACGATTTGGTCATCATGCCTCTGCAGTGCGGCACGCAGTGGGATGGACTTGGCCACATTTTCTACGGCGACCACATGTGGAACGGCTACGACTGCCGCACGGTGACTTCCTTCGGTGCGCAGAAGTGCGGCATCGAGAAGACAAAAGGCAAGATGGTCGGACGCGGTGTGCTGCTGGATATTCCAACGATGCTGGGAATGCAGTACCTGCCCGATGGCTTTGCGGTGACCAATGAGCTGCTGGACAAGGCGGAGAAGCACTTTGGAGTTGAAGTAAAGCGCGGCGACTTCCTGCTGGTTCGAACCGGACAGATGCAGGCGATGCTGGACAACCATACCTGGGACGGCTACTCGGGCGGAGATGCGCCGGGACTCGCCTTTGAGACCCTCGATTGGCTGCACAAGAAGCAGGTGGCTGGTATTGTGACCGATACCTGGGGCGCCGAGGTTCGTCCGAACAACAGCGACGAAGCTACTCAGCCCTGGCACTGGATCGCCATCCCGATTATGGGGCTAACGGTGGGCGAGATCTTCGACCTGGGCGAACTGGCCGAGGACTGCGCCTCCGACAAGCGCTACGAGTTCATGTTCGTTGCTCCCGCCCTGCCCATCACTGGCGCGGTGGGCTCGCCAGTTAACCCGCTGGCCATTAAGTAGGGACCGTCGGATAAGGGTGCGGATACCGTCAACTCACGCGGCTCCGCATCCTCCCGATCAGTGGTGTTCGCCCAGAAAATCCGGGAATGGACGCCGAATGTTAATACTCGCTTTCCATACAAGACTTATGAGAGGGAATGTTTAGCCATGAAGGAGACAACCGGTGGGCAGGCAGTTGCGGAGATGAATGAGATAAATGGCGGGCAGGCTGCGGCAGAGATGACGGGCGGGCAGGCAGTAGCTGAGATGCTGCAAAAGTATGGCGTTACGCACATGTTCATGGTCCCGGCCATCCTGCGCCAGGCCATGGCTGAAATTGAGAAGCGGACGAAGATCAAGGTGGTCCGCACCCACGGCGAGAAATCCGCCGTCTACATGGCCGATGGCTACGCCCGCGCCTCGGGCCGGCCCGGCGTTTGCGGTGCGCAGATCATTGGCG
>CAZLJQ010000083.1:0-12337 GCA_964559875.1 uncultured Acidobacteriaceae bacterium | reverse complement strand
AGGGACGCAAATGCCAGGTCTTTGCCACCTACACCGGAAAGCACGATGTGGTGGGCCGGCTCGATACGGTGCTGCGCGGCGCCGGCTTCCGTGTTGCCGTGCTCCGCCCAACGGTTGCGACCGACAGGCGCGAATCGTGGTACGAGCGCCAGTTATCGCTGGGCGTGGATGTGGTCATTTGTCATCCGCGGCTTGTGGAGACTGGTCTCGATCTCCTCTCCTTCCCCACCATCTATTTTTACGAAACGGGCTATTCCACCTACACGTTGCGTCAGGCCAGCCGCCGTTCCTGGCGAATCGGCCAGCGGCGCGATGTGCGAGTGAAATTCTTCTCCTATGCAAACACGATGCAGAGCAACTGCATCCGCCTCATGGGCCGGAAGGTTCTCGTTTCAATGATGATGGAGGGCAAGTTCAGCGGCGAAGGCCTCGCCGGTATTGAAGAAGATACCGACATGATGTCTGCCATGGCTCGCGAGTTGGTCGAACAGGGAGGTGTTGGAGAGACTGCCGACGACGTTTGGCGGCAGGTCAACCAGCAACGCCAGGCGCAATTTGGCTCTGCCCAGCCCGCTCCTGTGCTAACCGCTGATCCTATGGAAATGCCCGCCGAGGAAGAACCACTTCTGGTTGCAGCTATGGCCGCGGAGGTTCCTCCCGCAGCGGCCGCTTCCACAGCCAGTGCCCAGCCGTCATTCATCGGCTTTGCCATGACCGCCGTTTCAAAACGGAGGAAGAAGTCGCCTGAACCCATTGACAGCGGGCAACTCCTGCTCTTCGCGGCATAGCTGGTCGTTTCAATTGCATGTGCATCGTCAGAGAACCTGCTGACCCTGCATGCGCGTTCCCTTGTTTGAGGTTTTTCCCAGCGGATTAACCTCATGGCAACGGGTGCGTTTCGTGGTTTCTCCCGCCCGAAAACGCCCCGTTGCTTTACATTCACTCCGACGTTTCAGGAATCCATTTTATGGCTCGTAAAGCTCTCACGTTTCATCCCATATCAGACCGCATAGTGATAGATACAGGCTGTTCCGTCTTTGACGGCCAGTGCGCGCATCTCACGAGCGGAAATCATTGGGGCAACTGCCAATTCAGCACATTCGTCCGGCCGGTCTCCGAGACCAAGTGCAACGACCGCACGGTTCCCGCTGGCGAATTGTTCGAATTCGACATGAAGTCCTTCACGATGATGCCTCCGTATATTGTGGCGGCGATCCGCGCCATGAACCGCACCGTCGTCGTCTCCGAGATCCGGCACTACATCCGCACTCACGGACGGGAGCGTAAGATCGTTCACGGCTACATCGTGACCGACACCGCAGAACGGCTGATCCGGTTATTTCAGACAACCAATGGACCAGTCTCGGAGCGCATATTATCCACCGTCCTCCCGTATGTTGCCGATCTCGATGCAGCGCAGCATGCCGCGTAGCTGGCCATTAATCGCAAGATATGGGTGTTTGCGGGGCGTTTGCGGCTGGATTTATCAGGCAGGATTACCGGGTGTGAGTGGACATCAGCTCGCTTCTGCGGCAAAATGTGGATGCTAAAGATTGACAATGATTGTTATTTTAGTCACCATTGCGGATAGGAGATGCTTTTATGAATGTTTCCCTTACTCCCGAGCTGGAGCAATTTGTCGCCAGCAAAGTAGCATCGGGCCGCTACAACTCAGCCAGTGAAGTCATGAGAGAAGCCCTCCGGCTTCTTGAAGAACACGATCAGGCGCGCAGCGCCCAGATTGCTGCCTTCAACCAGGAACTCGGCCAGCGGCTGGCCGCGCTGGACCGTGGAGAACACGTCGATCCGGTTTCGGTGCGCAAACGGCTGCAACACAAGTCCACGGAGCGGAAGAGGCGCAGTGCATGAAGAAGTACGTTCTCAGTGCTGCCGCTGAGCTTGATCTGGAAGCTATTTGGGAATACATCGCACTGGACAACATTGATGCCGCCGATCGCTGGATCGGCAAGCTCTTCGATGCCTTCGAGGCACTTGAACAGGCTCCCGGCATGGGGCATAAACGCGAAGATCTTACTCCATTTCCAGTCCTTTTCTGGCCGGTAGGCGCATATCTAGTGCTCTATCGCGTTCAAAGTGAGTGGATCGAGATTGTGGCCGTGGTACAGGGAGCCCGCGACATTCCTGCATTCTTGCGCCAACGCACCCCTTAACTCGAAGAGGCTGCTTGGCGGAGAGTGCGGAGCGGATGCTCAAACGTGCCCAACGACAACAAGCCAGAGCTGCGAAGCTCGTCAAAAAGTAGCGTCCGTGTTCGGAATCCAGACACAATCATCCCGCCAGCGTCGCTGCGCTCCGATCCGTAATCGGAAAATCCGCTGGGATGTGGGCCTAGCGCCATCTGGCTGACCAATCAACGCCGCAGCCGCCCGCAGCTCAGACAACACGCCGCCGTCCCTCAGCTAAACCTCTGTTTGTGGACCATCCTCCATGTCAAGACCTACGACGGAGCGAACTTCCATGCTCCTCGCTTACCGGAGCCCAGCGATTTATCAACTCTACTAACACAATCGTTGCGCGCCTCAAACGCGCAGCTGCGACCACCCTCGAATTCACCCTGCCCGATGGTGGAGCTCCAACTCCAATTTGGAAGGACATACCTTCTGAACTCGTGCATCCATGAACGGCAATTGAGCCGCTCAGGAAGCTCATTGCTGCAGCCTAGTGCACTTCACTGGCCCACGAGCCACGGAACGGCCTGCCACTGTCGCTAGCTTTTCTACCGCGCTGTACCCAATCGAGGTATCTCTCATGCACACGTTTTTCACTGCTTCCGATTTCCTGCCTACCAAGTGGAGCACCGCCGACGAAAAGGCGATTTTTGGCAACGCCTTGCTCCACTTCATGCTGACCGGTTTTCTTACGGAACGCTTCACCGAGAAGCTCTACGCGCGGCTGTCCATGTGTTTCGGCCATATTGCTCATTATGTGGAGCGTGAGATTATGCGGAGTACTAACGTAAACGCAGCGTAGATACAGCGTTCGAACACCCGTTCGCTACGCATAATCACACCGTTCAAGCTCTCCGGACCCAGCCAACTTCCGGATGGGCTTCTAACTTCCCCGAACCGGACTGCGGGACTGCGTCGAAGGATCTAGCGGCGTTTGCTATGTAATAGAGGTGCAGGACTTTTCGTCCGGTCGCGGCCGCGCCGCCATCGAGAACTCCCAGAAGATGATCGACTCCGTGGTTCGCTACCTGGATCTGAATCATGAAATCCCGGGTTTCCGCATTTGCGTGCTGGGCGTGGGCAGTGCGCCGCGCCAGGCATCTGCAACTGAAGGCGGCCGCACGCCACAGCACTGGCTACCACGGAGAGTACGATGCAGTGGCTGCTGCACCGCCGGATGAACGCCAACCTCAGATGCGTTGGGCGCATCCGATGCACAAGGTTCGAACTCCGGTCGTGAACGGGATCTTCCACAAGGATCATGCTGCCGCAGAGCGAATGGGTGGACCGCCCATTTCGTCGAGCAACCCGGGTTTCACTTTGCACTTGGTGACGCGAAGGTTGGTTCTAGATCTGACCGGATAGTTTTCTGCTCTACCGTCATCCGAAACGCCTCCGCCCCTATCCCACAAGAGAGAGGAACACCCGATGGTCCCAGTTCTCCGTTTCCCGCGGTCCATGAGTCTGCTGCTAGTTCTGGGTTCCGTGCTTACCGCGCAGGCGCGGGCGCAGACCGGCGAGCCGGTCCTGCGCATCGAGACCGGAACGCACGAGGCAAGGACGCCCGCTGCCGCGACCGATGCGGCGGGGCGGGTGCTGGTAACGGCTAGCGAAGACAAGACGGCGCGGATCTGGTCGCTCCCTGACCTACGGCCGCTCGGTGTGTTGCGACCGCCGATCGGATCCGAGCAGGATGGCCTGCTCTTCGCCGTGGCGGTGTCGCCTGATGGCCGACTGGCAGCGGTCGCCGGTGCTCTGGGGCCCCGCGGCAGCGAGAAATCGGTGCTGCTGTTCGATCTGCGGTCCCGCGAGGTGGTTCGGCGCTGGGAGGGGTCGCCAAATGGCACGTACAGCTTGGCCTTCTCGGCGGACGGCACACAGCTCGTCGCCGGCTTTGGTGGCGCCTACGGCATCCGCGTCTGGTCGGTGGCAGACGGAAGGGAAATATTCAAAGATGGCAACTATGCCGATGTTGTCTATGGCGTGAGCTTCGCGCGGGACGGTCGTTTGGCCACGACGAGCTTCGATGGCTTCTTGCGTCTCTACGACACGACCGGAGGGCTTCTGCGCAAAGTGACGGTCGGACCCAAACATCCGATGCGGTGCGCGTTCAGCCCAGACGGAGTGAAGCTGGCATTCGGATTTGCGGACGCCGCAGCGGTGGTGGTGTTGGACGGCCACACGCTGGCGCCGATCGCCAGTCGCTATGCGTTGGAGGTGCAGGGCCCCAACACCCTGGAGCAACTCCTCCGTCCTAACAACAATGTGCCGTTTTCGCAGACCACGGCACTCCCAACCGTTGCCTGGAGCCGGGATGGGTCGCGGCTGTTCGCTGGCGGCGATGCCGAATCCGGAACCGGTAGTGCCGTACTCGTCTGGTCCGACGCCGGCCGCGGGCCGCGCCAGAGCATCGATTCAGGCTCCGACAACAACGGCATAAGTGGCATCGTCCCGCTGGCCGACGGGGCGATCATGACGATCTCGCTGTCTGGCGACATCGTGCTCACCGGACCGGAGGGAACCCGTCGCTCCACGGTGAGCACGATGCGCGCCGACTTGCGGAGCGACCACGCGCTGCAGGTCTCGGACGACGGCAGGCGGGTCGCTTGGATGCAGCGGCTAGCGAACGGGCGCTGGGATATCGCCGATGCCGGCGGGTTCAACCTCGCCACCGCCGCGCAGCCCCCGAAGGGGCTGCTGATGGGAGGGAAAAATGGCGGCTCGAACATCAGCGTCAACGATTGGGACAACCCGACCAACCCGAAGCTGACATTCCGGGACGAATCCAGCCCACCCCGTGCTTTGGCTCTGGATCCGCTCGAACGGTCACTCAGCAAGGATGTGTGGGAGCACCGGATGCTGCAGGGCGGCGTAGCGGTGTGGAAGGGCCGGGTGCTGATGGGCACGGATTGGAACCTGCGGCTGTTCGACGGTGCCGGACAGCCGGTCTGGAAGCACCCGCTACCTTCCGCGGCGTGGAAGGTGGCCCAGTCTGACGACGTGCGGCTGGCAGTGGCGGCGCTCGGCGACGGCACTGTGCGCTGGTATCGACTGCGCGACGGTCAGGAACTGCTGGCCTTGTTCCTGACCAGCGACGCCAAGCGCTGGGTGGCGTTCACGCCCTCCGGCTACTACGACGCCAGCCCGGGCGGCGAGGACCTTATCGGCTGGCACGTCAATCGCGGGCCGGACCAGGCCGCGGACTTCTTTCCCGCCAGCCGCTTCCACGACCGTTTGTACCGCCCCGACGTGGTGCGGCTTGTGCTCGACACACTGGACGAAAACGCTGCCCTAAAGCAGGCCAACGCTGCCAGCGGCCGGGCCGACCCCAAGGTTACGCCGGCGGACATCGCCACGCTGGCGCCACCGGCGCTCGAACTTGTCGCCGCCCCGATGCGCTTCGCCTCCGATACCGTTACCATCCAATATCGGGTGCGGGCACCGGCGGATGCGCCGAAGGTCGGCGAACCGCGGGTCAAGGTCAACGGCGAGTGGCAGCCCAAGTCGCGCGCGGCGGGCCAAGTTGCCCCAGACGGAATTCAGAACCTAGTCGTCAGCCATCTGCCGCCGCGGGACAGTGTGGTCGAAATTTACGTGGATAATCGCCACGGCCCATCGGTACCGCTTGCTTTCTCTCTGAAATGGGATGGAATGGCAGCACTGTCGCCGGGTCAGCAGGGTGTGGGAGCGCAGCGGAAACCGCGCCTCTTCCTGCTCGCCGTGGGAATCTCCCAATACCAGCGTCCGGATCTACGGTTGAACTTCGCCGACCGCGACGCCGAGCAGTTCGTCGCAGCCATGCAGGCCCAGCAGGCCAAGCGATACTCGGAGGTCAATTCGAAGCTGTTGGTCAACGGCGATGCCACGCTAAAGAAGGTCAAAGACGGCCTCGACTGGCTTCAGAGTCAGGCAACAGGAGATGACGTCGGCATTCTGTTTCTCGCAGGGCACGGCTTTCAATCGCCGGACAAAGATTACTTCTATGCGCCTGCTGATTTTGATCCATCACGTCCGCGCGACACGGGCATTGACTACAAGACGATACGTCAGACCCTGGTCAAGTTTGGCGGAGCCGGTAACAAAGCGATTTTCTTGATCGACACTTGCTACGCTGGAGGTGCTCTCGGCCCCAACCTCGGTGCGTCAAGTGCGGACTCATTCGCCACTCAGCTCAGCAGACCAGAATACAATGTTGTGGTTCTCACCGCTTCCAGTGGCGACCAATTGTCTTACGAAGATGCGAGGTGGGGTGACGGCGCCTTCACGAAGGCCCTCCTCGAAGGCGTTACCGAGGGGAAGGCCGATCCGGCGCAAACGGGTGAGATCACTGTTTTCTACCTCAGCGGCTACGTCACAAAGAGGGTGAAGGACCTCACGGACCAGCGGCAGATACCAAGGCTCTTAATGCCATCCGGGGGGGGAGAAGACTTTGCCATTGCGACACATTAAGTTGGCCAGCCTGATTGGGGCACTGAAGTCAGTCCTGATTTCGAGCCGATCAGTGGGAGTTCGGCTACACCGGATATGGCACAATCTCGGGCATCTTTACCAACATTGGCTTAGAAATATTGTCATCGGCCTCGTGATCGAGATCGGGCTGATCTTTTTCCACGATGCACCTATCGTTGTTGCCGCGCAGAACTGGGCACTCGATGCTGCGATGCGTGGTTCGGCTAAATTAGCCACGAAATCCGATGCAACTACCCCCTCGCTAGCCCGGACACTAGCCTTCATCGACGTCGACGAGGAGGCGTGGCGCAGCAGTCGCTGGGGAGGGGGCGAGCCATTCCGCGCACCGCGAGACGGGCTGTTTAAACTGATCAGGTATGCGCTCGATAATGACGCAAGTTATGTCATTCTTGATGTTATTGTTGAGGGCCACGGGGAATCGGCGACCCGCGCTGGTTCTGCTACCTGCTGTGCCGCAATCGCCAAAAAGTACCCATGCCAGAACGGGTGCGTCGATCAAGCGGATCAAGACGATCAGTCGTTCAGTAAACAGATTGTGGGGCTCGAAGCCCAGTTGGAGGGGAACAACCAATATCTGCTGCTTGTTCGAACGCTGCGCGAGCCGCTTGCCGGTATGGAACAGCTTGCGCCGGAGCTACGACCTTCACCGGTGGATCAAGCCCTTCGAGACAATCGAGACAATCGAACAAAACGGATTCTCATGGTGGCGCCATATTTCCAGGTATCGCCTGATGGCGTGTTGCGGGACTGGCAGCTTTGGCGCGCGGGTTGCCGACGCGACACGCCCGACGATGGCCGAGGCCACTGGGAGATATTGCCGTCGGTGCAACTTGCTATCTCGGCGCTTGTGCTGGCCGACGAGGAGAAGGATAAGGAGAAGGGGGCGCAGGAACGCGACGCTTTCCCGTGGTGGACCGCAGCAACGACGCCCGAACATTATCCCGAACATTGTGTGGTAAACCTCGCTGCCTTCGCGAAGTATGGCGCTGACTTGACGGCAAAGAATACAGATGGGCGTGTCTGGGACTGGCTGCACAAGCAGACCGAGCTGACCGGGGAAAAGGATTTCACGCCACCGAGTGGTCACGTAATCGAATTACCGAACCGGATTTTCTTCAGGTACAGCCATCCAGCCCCATCGAATGTTCACGTCATACCCGCCATTAGGATATTGGAGCCCGCATCGCCCGAAAGAGATAAGCGCCTTGCGAATAGTATCGTTGTGATTGGCCAGAGCTTCGAGGCTGCCCGGGATCAGCGTATGACGCCGCTGGGGGCGATGCCTGGAGCCATGGTCCTCGTGAACAGTTTGAACTCGATGCGGGAGAATAAGTTATTGCAGGAGCCCCCGAAAGTTTGGGAAAGGGTGTTTATTTTTACTTCCATATTGTTCATCGGCTTCATTTTCGCCTATTTCACTTCCTTGGGGGCGACGGTGGTACTTCTGTTGACTTTTATGCCGGCGCTCATCATCGTGAACTACCTGCTCCTGAGCATACACATCTGGATGGATTTTGGAGTGCCACTGCTTGGCATCTTCGCGCATCGCACAATAGCGGTGATCGAGGACTCGGTGGTCGCGCGACGGCATGCGGGCGCGCCACGAAGCCATGACCATCGGACTGGAGAAGATCAATGCGGCTGACCCGGCATAGTACGAGGCTTTTGCTCTTCGTTTTTACCTATATCGCAACTTCAACATTGCTCGCTGCGCAGGAGGCACCGCCTGATGCGTGTCGGGGTGATGTCGTTGCTTATGTCGTGCAACACGTACCGGCCGATCAAAAGCTTTACGGTCTCGTGGTTATTAGCCGTAAGGGCAAGGATGGTAAGTTCAAGAATGTTCCCGAAGCCTGCTCTTCCGTTGATTTGATGGCCGGTGACGAGATCCGCGTGAACCAGGGTGCGGCCATCACCATACGGGAGCTTGCGACCAATAAACTTATTCCCGTGCGCCATCATTCCTCGACCAGCGCGCCAGATTATACTGTGGGGCCAACCACGCCCGGACTGACCGGATCCCCTCTAGCTTGGCTCAAGGGCTTCTTCACCTTGGCTGACCAATCGGGCGGAGGCAGCGTAGTGGCTGCCAGTCGGGGGCCCAGTTCCGGAACCTGCTACAACAATTCAGGCAGGACCAACGAGCCGATCCCCTTTCGAATTCCAGTTCTCGCGGCCGACCGCTCCATTCTTGCAGCAGGCACTCGCGCGATTTTCGTCTCTTGGCAAGGCGGGGTACCGCCATTTTCGGTAACCCTGTCAACTGCCGAAACCGGCGCCGTCATCGCGAAAACCAATGGCGTCCTTAACGCGTGCGCCGTACAGCTACCCCGTGTTTCCCTGACGCCAGGGCATTACCGCCTCGCGGTGACCGACGCCAACAACGTGGCGGAGCAAGAGGAGAACCTTTTCTTCGTCGCTGCCGATACCCCAACGACGCCACGCGAATTGCGCGATGCAGATATTCCCGAAGAAGCGCGACAAATCTATACCGCCACATGGATGACGGTGCTGGACGGCGGCAAGTGGGCGTTCGAGGCACAGCAGCGGGTCGCGGCAATGGATTGCCACTCAGCGGCGGTTCAAGACTGGCTGCGACATTGGGGAGGAACCATGCCCTGCAACTGAGCCAATCTTTGGACATCGTCCCATGAATTATCCGGACTAGCTTAGAGTTGCCAATTTTATCTGTGCTTCCGAGGGCTTTTTTATGCCTATGCCCGTGGACGGATTTAACCAAGACCAAGATACATGCGGAAGGCGGCATAGCTTCCCTCGGTCTCAATAAAAACTGTGTCGGGTACGGCAGGTGGTGCATCAGGGTTGAGACGAAAGCTTAGTGAGGGGAGGAGCATGTGGATAGCGCAAGCCTTGACGGAGTCGCGTGAGACTCGGCAGTTGGAGATTGTCGCAATTGAGGATCGCCACACGTCGCTTAAGGAACTCCTTCAACAGATCCGACAGGTGTCCGAGTCTTCCGGAATCGTGCCGCCCTGGCATGTTCTCGAGGAGACAGTTGAATTGGGACCGTCTCCCTGGGCTGACCCAATTCCTAACTGGATCGATCGCCTCTCGGAACCCTCCAATAGCGGTATCTCCGTTCGACGAACCCGGGAGTCCCACGACGAACTTGCAATTTCTTGGGAGGAGCAGGGAGGCCAAGCATGGCATCATCCCACGGTTGTAGTCATTCCAGTCCCCAAAGGCGCCGAACAACTCAGCATCGAATATGAATGGGAGCGTACGCAGGCCGTTCCCAATTTCTACACGCCTGATAAATCGACCGAAGCCGAACTGCTTCCGGCCTTGGATGCCCGACTATACACGGGAGAGCAAAGTTCCATTTTCGAATTAGATGAACCGCCCGATCAAGTCAACTTTTCACGAGAGATGCTGCATGACCGGCAGCCTCGGTTTCGGTGGTTCGTTGGCGTGAAAAACACCCCCGGCGTTCTTATCGGTCGCATCGTGCGCCGCTTTGTGCGCCGACGGCCAATTCTCATCGAAGACCCAGGCTTCGATTCACGACTTGCATCCGAAGAGGCTAAGGACCCTGAGACCGCTAGGACCTGTCCGTGCATCCAGGACCTTGCCCCGCTGCAAAGCGACAGTATGTTGGTTGTAGCGGTTCACGGAACGTTTTCGTGTTCTATGGAGGCTGCATCGTATTTGCGTAACGCGTGTCCAAGTCTACGGATCGCAAGGTTTGAACACGACACATTTCTTCCTGTTCCGGATAACGCGCGCGAGCTTGCGCAGCAATTGTTACGAGTATGTCGTGGAACGAAATCAAGGGTTCTCCTCGTAGCGCACTCGCGAGGTGGACTTGTCGCGTGTCAAACCGCCGCGCATCTGCGTTATTACTTACAATCGCCGGACGTCAGCGTCTGGACTGCCGGGACACCCCATTGCGGGACGCCTCTCGCTGGTGTTAGCGGCCTCGCGCCTCGATTGATGAGTGCACTCTACCGTCTGTGTGCAAGGGTTGGTCGCGGTGGCGTAAACGCAACAACAACCGAGGGCGCGGTTTCGTATTTAGTCGCTCGAGGTGAACTACCCACCGGTGTGGCTTGCATGCGGCTTGGATCGGACTTTCTCGATCTTCATCGATTACACAGTGAGCTCCTCAATCTCAGGACGATGGGTGGTCGATGTAGTCCCACAGGGGCCACAAGAGGCCACGGTGTACTCTTGACACCGGCAGTGCAGGAATTCTTCAGCCGAGAAGACAATGATCTTATTGTCCCTACCAAGTCTGCGATACTTGACGGTTCTCCGGCCTTGGAGGATTGTACGCACTTTCAGTACTTTGAGCGTTGTGGACTGCGTGAATTACTACGGCAACACTTTCACCTTCCATAGCGCCCGGTGTTGCGTCTAACTCCGAATCGGTGAGCGTCCCTCGAGACCGGCTTCGGGGAAACCAAGATTGTGAGGTTGTGGGCGGTTGGTAGCCATCCGGAAGTGATAAATGTGGCGACATCGTGTCTCCTTGAGAGCAAAGGAGGCAACATGCTCGAAGACCATGTAAGTGCAAAAATTACGCGGGAACGCCTCAATTCAGGTCCTGCCGCTAACCATGTCGATGATTTCTCGGATTGGCTGTGTGTCCGAGGCTATAAGAAACGAACCCTCTTTAGGATGCTTCAGTCTTTTGCGGCGTGGACCGAGTGGCTAACCAAGACCGGAAGAACTGCTGGAGATTTTGCAGAAGGGCTGCGGGAGTGCGCGAAGTACGTAATTTCTGCGCCTCGCATTCCGTATGAACGCGGACCCAAGCGGGAATCTCTCAGTGTTGCCCGACTTTTCCTTCGCTTTCTGCAGGAACGTGGCCTACACCCACAAACTGTCGGCGTAGATTCTCTCGTCTGCTCCTCCCCAATCCTCAGAGAGTTCCATTCATACATGCTTGAGCAAAGGGGCGTGACGCGGGGGACATTGGATGTTTATCAAAGAGTGCTAGAGGACTTCGTCGCAACGCTTGGTAGTGATACACATGCCTACAGTCCCCAAGTGTTGCGTGAGTTTGTTCTAACGCGAGGGTCACGCCACGGCTCATCCCACGCGAAGCTGGGAGCTACTGCCGTGCGGAGCTATCTTCGATTCCTCGGGGCTACAGGGCGATGCAAAACTGGACTGGAGTACGCCCTACCTGCTTACGCTTCTCGAAAACTGTCATCGATACCAAAGTATCTCGCGTCCGACGACGTTGATCGAGTCATTGCTTCGTGTTCGACCGACAGAACAGGTCTGCGAGATCGAGCCATAATCCTGCTTCTTGCCCGTCTAGGGCTCCGAGCAGGTGACGTTGTCCGGCTGAGATTAACTGATATCGACTGGACGAACGGAACGATCAAAGTATGTGGCAAGGGACGGCGTTACGATCTTTTACCTCTGCCGCAGGAGGTGGGTAGGGCCGTCCTGCGATATCTGCAGAAGAGTCGTCCTGCATCCCGAGCTCCGGAGTCGTTCGTTACCGTCCTGCCCCCATTCAAAAGGCTAAGCTATCAAAGAGTGGGTGGGATCGTTCGGGGAGCATTGGACCGTGCTGGAGTCAGTTCACCTGTCCGCGGAGCTCATGTTCTCCGGCATTCAGCTGCAACCACGATGCTGCGACAAGGTGCATCTCTTGCCAGCATCGGCTCTGTCCTTCGCCATCGTTCGCCTCAAACAACTGC
>CAZLJQ010000082.1:0-12348 GCA_964559875.1 uncultured Acidobacteriaceae bacterium | reverse complement strand
GCAATCCGCGTGAACTCAACCAAAGCCGTTTACACAAAACACTGGACACTACCAAACGCGCAAAAGGCGGGACCTGCCCGCTTCTATTTTCTTACGACTATATGCCTCGCTGATTCAATGCATGCGGCTTGCATTTCGCCTGCCTTTTCTGGTTCGAGAGGACATACTTCGAAATCTGCGAAGACACGGATGTAGTCCTCAAAGTCGGAAAATAGCCCTGCAACGTTTGCAGGAAGCTCAGGGCGCTCGCTATCGAGACCCCGCGGGTCAACGGAAGGACCGCTGTAAATTCCCAGTACTCGCTTCGTGCCGATTTTCCAAAGCCGGAAGGATGGCGTGCCCTCAGCCCAGACGAGACGGCCATGAGTCCAGTAACAGGATGCGGCGATTTCAGGAGTCTTGCATGGGATTGCACGTGTATGGGTAGGGGCAGTGGTCGCACTCCCGAAGGGGACGTTCATCAGAGCGGCAAGGACGGGAATGAGCGCGAGGTGTTTCATGCGGGAAAGAATAGAGCAGGGCGGATTCCGCTGCAATGATTGATTGACCCACTTCCTATTTCCCGTTTGGCTTCTTCGGAATACACTGGTACGTTCGGCTGGTTCGGCTCGTGGCAGAGGGGTGTCTGCGAAGGGCGGAGCTGGCGTGACGGGCGGCGCGGCGGGGTGGCTGCGTTCGGCCATAAAATTCACACTCAGGGCGATCTATGAATACGTTTGGCAGCCGTTCTACGCTTCGCGTTGGGAGCAAGCAGTACGACTTCTTCCGCATTTCCTCTCTGGATCAACATGGGTTCAAAACGGCGCGGTTGCCTTATTCGCTGCGCATTCTGCTGGAGAATCTGCTGCGCCGCGAGGATGGCTCGACGGTGACGGCGGAGATGATTCGCGCGGTGGCTTCGTGGACTTCGAAGACGACGAGCGAGCAAGAGATTTCGTTTATGCCGAGCCGGGTGCTACTGCAGGATTTTACGGGCGTTCCGGCGGTGGTGGATTTGGCGGCGATGCGCGATGCGGTTTCGCGGCTGGGCGGCGATGCGACGAAGATCAATCCTCTGCAACCGGCTGAGCTGGTGATTGACCACTCGGTGCAGGTGGATGAGTACGGGACGCCGCAGGCATTCGATTTGAACGCAGCGCTGGAGTTCCAACGCAATAAGGAGCGCTATGCGTTCTTGCGCTGGGGGCAAGGCGCACTGAAGAATTTTGCGATTGTGCCGCCGGACACGGGGATCGTGCACCAGATCAACATTGAGTATCTGGCGCGGGTAGTGTTTGTGGCGGAGCAGGCGGGCAAGTCAGTGGCTTATCCGGACACAGTTGTGGGGACGGATTCGCACACCACGATGGTGAATGGGTTGGGCGTGCTGGGATGGGGCGTAGGCGGAATTGAGGCCGAGGCCGCGATGCTGGGACAGGCGTCGTCGATGCTGATTCCGCAGGTTGTAGGGGTGAGGTTCACGGGCAAGCTGCGCGAAGGCTCTACCGCAACCGACCTGGTGCTGACGGTGACTGAGGCTCTGCGCAAGAAGGGCGTGGTCAACAAGTTTGTCGAATACTTTGGGCCCAGTTTGGGGACGCTGACGCTGGCCGACCGCGCAACGATTTCCAATATGTCTCCTGAGTATGGAGCGACGTGCGGAATCTTCCCGGTGGATGAGGAGACGCTGCGCTACTTGAAGCTGACGGGGCGGAGCGAAGAGCAGATTGCGCTGGTGGAGACGTACTACAAAGAGCAGGGACTGTTCCACACGGCGGCATCGCCCGAGGCTGAGTACACGGATGTGCTGCACGTCGACCTGGCTACGATTGAGCCGTCGATTGCGGGGCCAAAGCGTCCGCAGGACCGGGTGGAGTTGTCGAAGGCGGCAGCATCGTTCGACCAGTCGCTGCCCTCACTGCTGAAGCCGGACGCGAAGGTTGCGGCGAAGGCGGCAGGACGCGCGGATCGCAGCTCGAAGGACTATGCGACGGCGTTGCGGCATGGCAGCGTGGTGATTGCGGCGATCACAAGCTGTACGAATACGTCGAATCCGTATGTGCTGGTAGCGGCGGGATTGCTGGCGAAGAAAGCGGTAGAGAAGGGATTGCAGCGTCCGGCATGGGTGAAGAGCTCGCTGGCTCCGGGATCGAAGGTGGTGACCGAGTATCTGAACGCCGCCGGGTTGCAGACGTATCTGGACCGGCTTGGTTTTAATCTTGTGGGGTATGGCTGCACCACTTGCATTGGTAACTCAGGACCGCTGCCGCAGGCGGTGAGCGACGTGGTGGCGAGCAATGATTTGGTGGTGGCCAGCGTGCTCTCAGGAAACAGGAATTTTGAAGGACGGATCAGCTCCGAGGTGCGGGCGAATTACCTGATGTCTCCGCCACTGGTGGTGGCGTTTGGGCTGGCAGGCGAGATGATCGACATGTACAAAGATCCGATCGGCAAGGGGACGGATGGGCCGGTGTATCTGAAGGACATTTGGCCGTCGCAGAAGGAAGTGGATGAGGTGGTGCACAGGGTGATCACCTCGGAGATGTTCCACTCGGCCTATTCCACGGTGCTGGATGGCGATGAGCGCTGGAAGGGGCTGAAGGTTCCGGCAGGCGATACGTATGCGTGGGATGCGAAATCCACCTATGTGCAGAATCCTCCGTATTTTGAGGGAATGACGGCGGAGCCGAAGCCGGTGGAGGCAATCAAGGGCGCACGGGTGCTGGCGCGGCTGGGTCACTCGGTGACGACCGATCATATTTCTCCGGCGGGCTCAATCAAGAAGGACAGCCCGGCGGGCAAGTATTTGATGGAACATGGAGTGCAGCCGGCGGATTTCAACTCGTATGGTTCGCGGCGCGGCAACCACGAAGTGATGATGCGTGGAACGTTTGCCAACCCGCGCATCCGCAATAAGCTGGTGCCGCACATCGAGGGCGGATTTACGAAAGTGATTCCCGGCGGCAAGGAGATGACGATCTACGACGCGGCGATGGAGTATCGCAAGCTGGGCGTGCCGGTGATCCTGATTGCAGGCAAGGAGTATGGCGCGGGCTCGTCACGCGATTGGGCGGCGAAAGGTCCGCTGCTACTGGGCGTGAGGGCGGCGATTGCGGAGAGCTTTGAGCGCATCCATCGCTCGAACCTAGTGGGGATGGGGATTCTGCCGCTGCAGTTTTTAGCGGGGCAGACGCCGGAGACGCTGGGGATTACGGGCGAGGAGAGCTACGAGATTGTGGGGCAGGATGCGGTGCTGAAGGACTTCGCTCCGGGCAAGACGGTGGAGGTGAAGGCCACGGCTGCGGATGGCTCGGTGAAGACGTTTAAGGCGATACTGCGGATCGATACTCCGCAGGAGGTGTTGTATTACCAGCATGGCGGGATACTGCAGTATGTGATTCGGCAGTTGGTGAAGTAAGGAAAGTTTAAGAGTTAAAGGCGAAAGGCGCGGATGAAGAGTCCGCGCCTTTTTGCTGGTGCGAAGGCAAAGATAATTTACTGCAGAGGTGAGGACATTGCTTCCCACCTTAGCCGCGCAAAGGCAGCGCGTCGAAGGTGGGGCACCCGTCGAGTTTCTGAATTGCCTGTTAGTCAGTCTCAACAACAGTGTTCATACAGTTCGGAACATTCAAAGTTGCGATTATGAAGATCAATCGAAGCTGACAATCTCTACCCAGTTCGAGTCCTTACCGGTCGGGTACTTCTTTAGCAGAGTGAGTGCACCGCTGCCGTCGATCGCGTAGACCGAGATGGTGTCCGACAGTTCGCCGCTGACCACCATGTATTTACCCTTGGGATCGATGGCGAAGCCTCGCGGCTGCTTCTCGGTCGGTGTGCTCGACAGATAGGTGAGCTTTCCGGTGGCGGCGTCGACGCTGAATGTGGCGATTGTGCTGCTGGTGCGCTCCACGGCGTAGAGGAACTTTTCGTCGGGCGTCAGATGCAGGTCGGCAGCCCAGATGTCTTTCGACACGTCGCGCGGCTCCTCACCGGTTCCCGCCGGAAGGCGCGGCGCACCGCGCACGAGCTTGCTGTCTGGTGGCAGTACTTTGACCTCGCTCACCGGGGTGAGCAGGCCCGTCTTCGAGTCCAGCGACAGGGTGGTGATGGTGCCGACCAGCTCGCTCAACAAGTACGCGAACTTATTGTCACGGGAGATGATGATGTGGCGCGGGCCGGTAGAGGCCTTCATCAGCAGCACCGATGGGGTGTTCGACGTGAGCTTGCCGGTCTTCGCGTCGAAGACGAACTGGAAGACTTCGTCGCTGCCGAGGTGCGGCACAAAGAGGTAACGGTTAGTTCTATCGATGACAACGGAGTGCGCATTGCGGGCAGTGGGAATTACCTGCAAGGAATCGGAGATTTTTCCGTCCTTGCCGATGGCGTTCACGCTGACCAGGTTGCCGCCATAGCCTGCACCGAAGAGATATCGCCCCGTCCTGTCTGTGGAGATGTACGGAAAGCTCTCGGCGAGCGGCCCCTTCGAGATCTGCTTCAGTGCGCCCGTCTTGGGATCGATGGCGTAGGTGAAGACCGAATAGGGCTTGGTGCGGGCAGCGGCGAAGAGGAAATGTTTGTCAGGGCTAATGCACATTGGCATCACCATCTTCTGCGCCTCGACGCGTGCCCCCGGCGTCAACGTGCCGTCGCTTGCCATCGCGTATGTCCCAATCGTGCCATCCTCGGCATTCGACACGTAAACGAAGGTTTCCGCGTGCGCGGCAGATGCGACCGCAAGAAATGCCAACAAGGCGAACCCAGTAGTCATTTTGGCGAATAAGACCATTCAGTTTTCCTTTCGATTGTCGGACAGGCTGGACGGCCAGAGTGAACAATGCGAGTCCGCTGCAGCCCGGGATCGTTCCGGGGGTTGATTCTGTACTATGCCGCACGTCGTGGCAAGACATTCCTCGGTGTGCATCGATGACAAGGTCGGGAATGAGAGCTAGCGAAGGACTTCGCTGTGGGCAAGACAGTGGAGGTGAAGGCCACGGCCGCGGATGGCTTGGCGAAGACGTTTAAGGCGATACTAAGGATCGATACCCCGCAGCTGGGTTGCCATGGGGCCAACCTTCCGAAGGCCGAAGCGCACAACTGCCTTACCCTCGACGATGTCTGGTCGAGCACGAAGAATGTATCCATTTCTGAGCTGAATCGCGAAGTTCCAGGGTGCGGCCTTCTTAGGTCGAGGATTTACTAATGCTGGCAGTGCAGCATCAAACTCAGCTTTCCTAACTAGCTCATGAAGGGGGATGTTCTGGGGCCCATAGCAAATTCCCTTTTCCCCAAGTATAAGAAATTTGCTGTCCCTCGACGCGAAAACCAAGCCGCACTTCGCTGTACCGCCGCCCCGCCATTCATACGCAGCGACAATTTCGAGAGGATTCGGCGGAAGGCTTGGGGAGTGGAAATGCTCGACGCCGGCAAGGACTCGTTCCAGGTGATTCCTTGTTTGCTCCTCCAAGACCTCAGCGCTAAGCCCCCTGCGCCTTGCTTGCGCCTGAGTCAAGGCTTCCAGCTCAGTATCGAGCGATTCGAATAGATGTCCCAGCCGATGCAGTTCCGCGATCATGTGATCACGTCCGGATGCCGAACCGAACCGCTCGGCCCTATCCCAAAAGTAGCGATGGGCGAGATCATTTCGTTTATCGACTGCTTCGTCAAGCCCATCGGCCAAGGGTGAGCTACCGGTGCCGCATTGCTTTCTAAACTTAGTCACGAGCTCTCCGAAAGTGAGTCCGAAGTTCTCGGCAAGACGCGCATCGTAGTCCCACGCTGTCGTTCGCTCCGCATCGCCAGAGCTCGCGAGGAGCATAGACAGGCCCCGCTCCAGATTTTGCGCCAGGTACATTGCTAGCCCATAGAGCGCATACACCTCTCGAATCTGCTCACTGTCGGAATCCAACATATCCGCCCCGTCACTATTGTCGGCTATAGGGAAACCGTTCGCCTTTGCTAAATTCCTACTGCGGTGTAGTCGTCTTCGTCGCGGTGGCGGTGTTTTTCGAATTTGCGGTAGGCGTTGTAGGGGCGCTGGGCGAAGCGACGTTTGCGCAGTTCGTATCCGGCCCAGAGACCGAAGCCGATGGCGGCTAGGACTCCGACGGCAGTGGTGATGGAGATGGCAGGATGCTCGGTGATGGGGCGTGCCATACGGCCTCCGGTGAGGACGACGCGGCCGGGGATGCCGAGCTCGCCACGGAAGTTGACCACGGCATCGTAGCCTCCGCGCTCGATGGCGCGATATGCGTTGAGAAAAGTTTTGAGCGAAGGAGTGACGGTGTCTTCGCCGCCGTGGACGACGGCGTGCTGGAAGCCGCGATCCTTCTGGCGTTCGAGCAACTCCTCGAGGGCCGCGCCGAGCGAGTGGCTGTGGCTGGCCAGCGAGCGGTAGGCGATGCGTCCGGTGGTGTCTACGACGAAAGATGCGTTGGGAAGAGCGCCGTATTTGCGATGAACCTCGCCGCCGAGTTCGTCGACGAGGACGGGGAATTCGATGCGCTCCTGATCGCGCAGCAGCAGAGCAGCGCGCGCCTTGTCTTCCATGGAGTGGTGTGCGGGGAGATCGACGCCGGGATGCGCTTCGCGTACGTAGATGAAGAGGAATTCGACCTCGGAGGCGGGAAACTCGCGGGCGAGCGCGCGCAGGCCTCCGATGGAAGCCGCAGTTTGAGGGCAGGTGGCGGAGCCGAAGGTGAGGACGACGTTGCGCGAGTTCTTGAAATCGGAGAGCTTGACCAGGTCTCCGGCGAGTGAGCGGAGCTCGAAGTCGGGTGCTTCGTCTCCGGGCTCGGGAGCGCGGCTCCAACGGTCGGACGAATGACCTTGCAGCATCTCGCGGCGAAAGCGGTCGTAGTTGTAGCGAGAGAATCCGAACATGAGTGCCTCCGATTCGGGGCGGCAAAACCCCGACTGATGATGATAACGGTTTGCAGCCCAGCCTGCGAGTAGGTGAAGTCGCCGTGGGGTGAGATGCGGGAGCCGGGGTGGGCGTTGGGCGCAGGAGTGGGCCGAAGAAATCAGATGCAAAATTGGTGGAAGCGGGTACACTGGCGGGCATGAATCGCACGCAGAGTGTTCGCGCCATTGCTGCCGCCTTTTTGAGTGCAATGTTGAGCGCAGGTGGCTTGGCGCAGACGCCGCCTTCTTCGGAGCCGGCGAGTGCTGGACCGATGAGCGAGGAGACGCAGAGCGAGCGGCCTCCGCTGCTGATTACGGTGCGTCCGATTGCGGAGTTGCGGGAAGAGGCGCTGAAGGCAAAGCCTCCGGAAGAGCACGGGCTGGTTCGTCCCTGGCTGAGCGAGCTGACAAAGGTGGATGGCACGATTCATTTGGATATTCGCTATGCTGCGGCGAACAATGCGCTTGGCGAGCCGGTATATGAGCAGGCGCGGGCATATCTACAGGTGAGTACGGCGTTCGCGTTGAAGCGGGTGAACCAAAAGCTACATGCGAAGGGCTATGGATTGCTGGTGTATGACGCATATCGTCCGTGGTATGTAACGAAGATTTTCTGGGAGGCCACGCCGGGTGATTTGCGCCAGTTTGCCGCCGATCCGGAGAAAGGATCGCTGCATAATCGCGGGTGCGCTGTGGATTTGACCCTATACGATCTGGCAACAGGAGCAGCGGTGGCGATGCCGAGCGGCTATGAAGACATGACACCCAGGGCGGACTCGAATTACCCAGGTGGCACCGCGGAAGAGAGAGAGCATCGGGCAATTTTGCGGGAAGCCATGGAAGGCGAAGGCTTTGTGCAGATGCCGAACGAGTGGTGGCACTTTGACTATAAGGGTGGGGACTCTAAGGGCTGGCAGAAATACGAGATCATGAACCTTCCATTCCACGAAATTCCCAACAAAGCTGACGGATACGCGATTCCGCCGAGGTTGCTGCGAAAGACAAACGCGAAGAAGAAGCATCTTGAGGGAGCGATCGTTCTGAGCGGCGTGGTGGATGTGAACGGACGAGCGAGCGACGTTCGCGTAGAGCAGAGCATGGGGCAGGAATTGGATGAAGCTGCGATTGCTGCGATGAAGCAGATGAGATTCGTTCCGGGGAAACAAGACGGGAAAGCCGTGCAGGCGGAAACGGTGATCGAAATCAAGTTTGGGCGGTAGAGGGCAGGTTGGTGCGAGGATGAGAGTCGGTTATTGTATGTGGCCCTTGAATTTGCGAGGGCGAAAGCGGGCACGACAGTGGGCATGAGGTGTAGATGTTTTTTTCGCGCTATTGGGACGGCTGCGGTTTTGAGCGCTGCACTGAGTGGAAATGGATGGGCACAGGACGCTGTACCGGCAGAGAGACCGAAGGTAGTTAGGCCGCCAAAGGTACTGAAGCAAGTCGACCCCGTATTTGCCGGCGAGCAGGGAACGGTGGTTCTGTCTGTAGTAATCGATGCAAAAGGAGTGCCCGGCGACGTTCGCGTGCTGCGAAGTCTCGGCTTCGTATCAGATGAGAGGGCTATCGAGGCCGTCAAGCGGTGGCGATTCAAGCCGGGAAATATAGACGGGCATCCAGTGTCAGTGGCTATAAATGTCGTCGTGAATTTCCATCGACCTTGACAGAGTGGTTCGAGCTACATCCCCTCGATTGCTCGGATGCAGCGGGCTTCATGTCCCGGCGCGATGGTGACGAGGTTGGGCATGGCGGCTTCGCAGGCGGGGATGCAGAGAGGGCAGCGGGGTGCGAAGGAGCAGCCTGAGGGCAGCGCGGCAGGCGAGGGAACAGAGCCAACGATGGCCGCGAGTGGCTGGTGGCGATCGGTTTTGAGAGTGGGGATGGAGCCGAGCAGGCCGCGAGTGTAGGGGTGCGCGGGGTGGGCGAAGATTTCGCCCGAGGGACCGCTTTCGACAATTCTTCCGGCATACATGACACTGATGTGGTCGGCGACGCGGCGGACCACGGCGAGGTCATGCGAGACGAAGAGCATGGCCAGGCCGAGGCGGCGGCGCAAGTCGGCGAGCAGCTCAAGAATCTGCGCCTGCACGGTGACATCGAGCGCGGTGGTGGGCTCGTCGGCGATGAGCAGAGCGGGACGATTGACGATGGCCATGGCGATCATGACGCGCTGGCGCTGTCCTCCGGAAAGTTGATGCGGATAGTCGTGCGAACGGCGCTCGGGCGAGGGGATGGCGACCTCGCGCATGGCCTCGATGGCGCGCTGGCGGGCCGTGGCGCGGGTGATGGCTTTGCGGTCCCCACATTCGCCAACTACATGCGGATGTGGGCCACCCGCGCTGTCTTGGCAAAGACCCACATCTGCTAACTGCGGCAGATGTGGGGCACCCTCGGCTTTCGCGTTCGGTCCCCACATTCGCCAAACGCGGGCGGATGTGGGCCACCCACCGGGGGAGTCGGGTAACGCGTTGCTGCCGGTCGCAGACGCATGGGCCAAGACGGCTTCGGCGATTTGGTCTCCGACACGCATGACGGGATTGAGGGCGGTCATGGGCTCCTGGAAGATCATGGCCAGGCGAAGTCCGCGCAGCTTTTGCAGATCGGCAGAGCGGGCGGCAGCGAGGTCGCGGCCTTCAAAGACGACGGAGCCGGAGATGTGTGCTTGCGGCGGCAGGAGTCCCATGATGGCCAGGGAGGTGACGCTTTTTCCAGAGCCGGATTCGCCGACGAGAGCGAGTGTTTCACCGGAGGCGAGCGAGAGCGAGATGTCGCGCACGGCGGCGACGGGGCCTTGTGGCGAAGGGAACTCGACGGTGAGGTTATGGAGCTCTAGGAGCACGAGAGGTATTGAAACACAAGTAGAGCGTGGAGGGGTGTTCGCCGGCGTTTCTGATTCCCACATTCGCCGAAAGAAAGAAGGCGAATGTGGGTCACTCTGATTATTTCCTGCGGGGAGCGTTCGCTGCGGGAGCGGCAGGGGCGGCATTACCGGGTGCGGGTGCGGGCTGGATGGCGCTGCGGGCGGGTTCGTTGACCAGTTTGCGGAGGAAGTTAGGAGGGATGGTGGCGGTGACTTCGGCGCGGTCGCCCTTCTGATCAATTTTGATGGAATCGAAGACGGCTTTTACGTCGGCGTCGCCGGGGCCGGGAGCGGTGTTGGCCTGGATGCTGCGGAAGATGGCGAGAAAGGCCGTCGTCTGGTCAGTGAAGTTGCGGGCGGCGTTCTCGCTCTGGGTGTAGAACTCGGCGCGGGCGTGGATGGTGGTCAACATGCGAAGCGAGACGACAACATCGCTCTCGCCCGGGAGTCCGAGGTCAATGCCTCCGGGAAGTGTGAACGAGGGCGTGGCGTGAGGATTCGAAGGGGAGCTGGGGGACGAGGACGGCGCTGACGCGGGAATATGCGCGATGGCCCAGAGCAGGCTGCCGAGCGGAATCTTGGGAAAGTAGGTGCGCACCAGGCTTGGGCCACCGAAGGGCAGAGCCACCTTCTTGAATCGGTCGATGATGCCATGCACCACACTGGGATCGTCCACGTTGGAGACGGCGACGGTGTCAATGGCCAACAGGGCAACGCGCAGGGTGCGGTTTTCGATGGGAATGGAGAAGATATCGACGTCGCGATAGGTTTCGACGGAGCGTGAATGACGGCGCAAATACAGCGCCACTTTGATCTGGTCGTAGTGGCCGACAAGGACTTCGGTGTAGCGTGTGGCTCCGTGCGGCGCGTCTTTCGCAGAGTTGCGATGGATGGCCATGGCTGCTTCGTCGAGATCGCGCTCAAAGGCGAAGCCGGTGTTCTTGACGAACTCGTCATAACCAGGGGCGAGCTGGGGAAACTGGTGATCGAAGGCGGTGAGGTTGCGAACCGTTCCGAAATCGATGTAAATGACGGCATCGGCTTCAGGAAGCAGGCGAGCGGCTTCCGGCGCGGCCTGCTTGCGCAACAGCACTACGGAGCCAACAGCGGCAATAAACAGCAGCACGCAAATAGAGACAATGAGAATACGGCGGCGGGCTTTCATAGCGGGCGGATGAATCCGAATCGAAAGCGAGCATTGCAAGCGAAAAAGCCGGAGGAAATGGGTTGGGAAAGTGCGGCCTGGGCGCGCGCCGCGCAGCGGGCCGGGTAGCCACTCGAAAACTTTTCGGGTAATATCATGCCTGGTGCGGAATCATAACATCCGGCAGGGGTTGGAGTCCTGCGGCATCCGGCAAGTGGATGCGGGTTGCACGAGGCAAGTTGGCGTGCTATCTTCGCTTTGGAGTCCCGGACGCCGGTTCAGTTTCTCCAGCACGGTACGGTTGGAAGCGGCTTGGATGGGCTGGCGTAGCTCAGCTGGTAGAGCATCTGATTTGTAATCAGAGGGTCGGGGGTTCAAATCCCTTCGCCAGCTCCAGATTTTGGTCTTCTCGCGGCTTGCAGCTGGGTGCGCGGTAAGGGATGCCGTTCCAGTTGTGGGCAAAAAGCGGCAAGACGAGATCCCAGTGCGGTTTTCCTGCCGAGAGAAGCGCTCTCCCAAAGGATCTGCCGGACAGGCTGCGAGCGCGGTATTAGCCGCGCGGGGCGAAGCTCGGTTGAAGATGTATCCGCGGTTGGCGCGAACGCCTGCCAGGGTCTTTGAAAGTTAGCGCGGGACCGATGTGCACTCCGATGGAGTGGAATCGGTGAATTCACGCACAGGTGGGTGAGCGGTTAAAACCAACAGACTGTAAATCTGTCGGCCTTAGGTCTACGGAGGTTCGAATCCTCCCCTGTGCACCATTTTTTCTGCGCGTTGCGGCTTAGCCGGACGAGCAGGTAGGATCGAGTCGTGATGGCAAGAGGCAACCGGTTCTGGATCGCCATGGGTGCCATTGCGCTGCTGGGCGTGCTGGAGTGGACTACGCTGAGCGGAGAAACGATTCGCGTAGTCAACGGTCCCAATGGCGAGCCGTTGTTGGATGTCAGCATTCGCGGTGTGGCGTTGGCGATTTTGGGTTTGTTTGCATTTCGCATCTGGATTCATCGCCGTCGCGAGATGCTGGAAGAGCGTAGTAGAGGTTCCGGGCAGGAGTGAGTTGTAGCGGGCGGGAGTAACTCAGTGGTAGAGTCTCAGCCTTCCAAGCTGTTGGTCGCGGGTTCGATTCCCGTCTCCCGCTCCATAAGTATTGCAGGTCGTATATACTGCAAATGTAAATGCTGATGTAGCTCAGTCGGTAGAGCACTCCCTTGGTAAGGGAGAGGTCATCGGTTCAATCCCGATCATCAGCTCCATTTTTTGGCAAGGCCGGATTCGACGCGGCCCTCCCTGGCGGAGGGCTGTTGTGGGTTCGGCGGGCAGTGGCGCGATTTTTACCTGACCGCGGCCGAAGCGGTCGATCCGGGTCTGCGCGAGAAGTACGCAAAAAATTTACCGTAATTTCTAGGGTGTAGAGCAATGGCGAAAGAGAAATTTGACCGCAGCAAGCCGCACGTGAACGTTGGGA
>CAZLJQ010000081.1:0-12378 GCA_964559875.1 uncultured Acidobacteriaceae bacterium | reverse complement strand
TTCAGCTTGTCGCCCTGCGTGTTGAGCCTCTTCTGCAACTCGTCAACTTCCTTGTTGAGGCTTTCCAGCTCCTGGCGCTTCGGGTCGAATTTCTGCTGCAGAGACTCAAAGTCGCGCTGCCCCTCGTTCGAGGTCACAATGGCAGCCTGGATGTTGATGATGCCGACCTTGGCAACCGCGGGAGCTGCGGCAGCCGAAGGAGCAGCAGACTGGGCGAAGGCGGGGACGCTGAATAGGACTGCCAGCGCCATGGCCGGGATCAATCGTGCAAAGTTGCGATTCATCAAAATTAGCCTCAACTCCTCTAGGAGTGTACTAAGATTCCGCGGAAACCTTTCAGCAGGCGGGCGAGCCCATTCATCCAGCTCTAGCCCTGAACGGAAAAATTCCTCTGACGGATGTTCCCGATTATAAGTTGTGGGAAATATAGCGTCAAACAACAGTGAATCCGTTCGAGCCTATTTTCCCGAAGATTTCATCCCCACGTTAGAACGTCGTTGACACCGTAAAGCGCAACGTCTTTCTTGGCTCCAAAACACGGTACGAAGGAGTGTACTGCGCAATCACATTCGAGTAGGTGTAACTCCCCGCCTCGGTGTCTGGGAACATACCCCGTGTGATCCGGGTGTTCGACGGTGCTGAACTATCAATGCGCAACGGATTATAAGCGTAGTACAGCCGGAACGGCGCATTCACCACCGGCAGAATCACCTGCAACTCCATTCCCGTAGACATCCGCACCGCGTAGTTGGTGTGGGACAGCGGCGTAATATTCTGGCTGAAGTTCAGCAGCTGCGTTCCCGTCGTGCAGGCCGAGACCTGCTCGCCGCTCACGTAGGTCGTTGTAGGGAGGGTCGTACAGCCATACGGTGTGTTGTTCAGCTGGCTCAGCAGCTGATCGCTCAGCCTGAGCTGCGACTGCCGCACCGCCATATTCATTCCCGTATCGTCGAAGATCGCCAGCGTTACCGGCCCAACAATCGGGATGCGGTATTCCACGTTGCTTACAATGCTGGTATCGCCGCCCGGATACACCAGCCGCTGAATCGGTATGGTGACGCCCCAGTATCCAGCGCTGGCATTGTTCGGGTTTATTGGTACCGGGCTGCCATCCGGATTGGTCAGGGTCACCGTCGTCTTGTCCGCAATCATCGCAATCGGCGAAGCCGCGCGAACATCAAAGCCGCGCAGGTCGGTGTCGCCACCCTGGAAGAAGCGTTCGAACGGAGGTGCTGTCTGCCCGCCGAATCCTGTAAGGTACGATCCCTGCAGCCGGAAGCCCAGGGTCTGCAAGCCATCTTTGTTCGGATGAATCCCCTTCATCGGAATGAACTGCTTGAGCTCGCTGACCGGGCGGATGTAATTCACGTTGCCGCCGATGCCCGCAATATCCATGCCGATAAAGTAGCTGCGCCCGCGGTGCGGACGCATCGGGTTATCGATCGTGCTGCTGCTGAAGCTCGGAACCAGCTTGCTCGTCGTGATTCCCTGCAAGGCATTCGGTCCACCCACGCTGCGGAATGCCAGGTACTCAAAGTATTGCGTCGAGGCCGTCGAATAGGTGTTGATGTTCGACGTGTCCCAGGCGTAGGTAATACCGAAGCGTTTGAACGAGCGATGCAGCGGATAGCTCACCGACAGCGTGAAACCCGTGCTCTGCTGCGAATAGTTCTGCAGCGAATTCAGATACGACGACGGCAGATTCAATCTCTGGCCCGACCCGATGCTGGCCTGCCTCGCCTGGTCATACTTGAAGTTCCGCGTGAACGCCGTGAAGCCCGCCTGAATCGGCTTGTCGAACAGGTACGGTTCGGTAAAGCCGAACATCACATTGCGCTGGTAAGTTCCCAACGATGCCGACAAACTCAGCGTTTCGCCCAGTCCCAGGAAGTTGTTGGTCTCGTAATTCAGTCCAACAAAGGCTCCGGACAGGCCACTGATGCCGCCATTCAGGCCAATCGAATTCTTACCTTTTTCCTTCACCTTCAGGTTGATGTCCACCGTATTGTCGGCAACATCCTGGTGAACTTCCGAATCCTGTTCCGGCTTTAGCGTCTCGAAATAATTCAACTGGTTCAGCCGCAGCAGACTCAGCTCCCACAGCCGTGAGTTGTAAACCTGTCCTTCTTCCAGCGCCAACTGGCGGCGGATGACCTTGTCCCGCGTCGTCGTATTGCCGGAGAACTCAATGCGCCGCACAAAGAATTGCTTACCTTCATCCACGTCGATCTTCAGTGTGATCGTCTTGGTTTGTTCGTCAACTTCCGTGTCCGGGATGTTGGTCTCGTTGATGTAGCCCAGCGAGCCGTAGGCCTTGCGCAGTTCATCCAGTCCCTTGCTCACTGCCGTGCGGTTGAACCACTCGCCGTCCTTGATCTTGAACAGACGCCGCATTGCAGCCGTGTTGGTCAGCGCCTTGTTTCCCGAGAAGGTGATTGTCTTCAACCGGTAGCGATCTCCCTCTTCCACCGGAACCGTGATGTCCACCGACTTACCGTGCTGTTCCTTGATCGGAAAGTACCAGGCCACGCCGTGCACATCGCGAATCTTCGTCTTCGGGTCCTCAACAATCGCCTTGAAGTATCCCCTGTCCTGGTAGGCAAACCTCACCCGTTCGGCGTCTTCGCTCAACTTCGTCGCGTCAAAGGTCCGCGCAAACAGGTTCTCCAAAAATATCGAGTGCGGAATTCCAATCGGCTTCAGGTTGTGCATGGCTGCGCGCAGATAGCGTGACTTCACCTTCTGATTGCCTTCAAACCGGATCACTCCCACCTTCACCTTCGGTCCTTCTTTAATATTGAAGGTGATACCGACAGCCGCCGGTGGAATCTGGCGAATCTCCGTCGTGATCACGGCAAACTGGCGCCCATGCGCGGCCAGCAATTCTTTCAGTACTACTTCCGCCTTCTTCACTCGCGTCGGATCAAACTGGCTCTCTTGGCTCAGTCCAACCTTCAGCTCTTTGAACTTGTCCAGCACATCGCTTTGCGAAACCGCGTTCAGCCCAATGTATTTGATCTCGCGAATCGTCGGCTTTTCCTTCACATAGACGTGGAGGATCCATCCCTTCGGGCTCTCTTCGCGCTCAATCCGAAGGTCGTCAAAATACCCTGTATTCCATAGCGAGTTGAAATCACGCTCCAACCCTGCCGGATCAAATACATCGCCCGGACGCGTAAACATCCTGGCCCGGATCGTGTCGGCTGGAATGCGGCGGTTGCCGTGGATTCGTATGTCTTCGATGATCCCTTGCTGCGCATGCGCTATACCGCACAGCAGCAGGACTACCAGGCAAAAGCGAAACAACTGGAACGGCCCGCGGCGGGAGCGGTTCAGACGAGGCGGCAAGCTGACATGATCAGTGCGAAGAATGACGAGACCCTCATACTCAAATCTTGGGGCGCGGAAAGACAAATTATACAGGTTCGGGTGCTCGCAATGCTATCAGCTCTGCTGATACTCGTGGCCTTGCGCTATCCCGTCTTGGTAAATCACTCGCTCCCGGCTTCGGCTTTTTCAACCTCTACCAGCGCGGAGTAGAACGTCGCCCCTCCGCCCATGTCCGCCAGCCGGTCGCTGGTCAGCGCATTGATGTTCTTCCCTCCCGGCGACAGCCGCGCCCAATCCAGGTAGGCGCCCACCACGCCTGGTGGTACGCTATCGTCCACCCGCGCCGCCAGCCGCAGCTCTCCGCGGCTGTTGTACACCCGCAAAGAGTCGCCATCCGCAATCCCTCGCGCCGCCGCGTCCACCGCATTCATCTGCAGTTCAAAGCGCCGCCGCTCCATCTTCTGGTGCCCTTCCAGATTGCAGAACGTGGTGTTGAGAAAATTGTCGTGCTTGCGTCCCAGTAATTCCAGCGGATACCGCTTCGACTCCGGACTGCGCCGCGACTCCACCGCCGCCTTATATTCCGCCACCGGCTCCAGCCCGGCCGCCGCTAGCGCCTCGCTGTACAGCTCCGCCTTGCCGCTCGCCGTGGCAAAGCCGCAGGCAAACGGGAGGTACGCCCTGTTGTGGTCGCGCGGAACCTTCAACTCCATCCAGTGCGCGCCTTCCAGGGCCTCCCGCGTAATGCCTTCCATAAACGCGTGTCCGCCACTCAGCGCATCGTCGATCATCTCATCGTCGGAGGCGCGCAAACACTCGTCGTCCAGCCCCATCCGTGCCGCTACTCGCCGGAACGCTTCCGCGTTGCTGCAAGCCTCGCCCCGCGCTTCAATCGCCTGTTCGGAAAGTTGCACATACAGGTGCCCGTAGGAGGTCACCAGATCCTTATGTTCCAGGAAGGTCGTCGCCGGTAGAACAATGTCGGCGTAGTCGGTCGTATCGGTGAAAAATTGTTCGTGCACCACCGTAAACAGGTCGCGCCGCTTCAAACCCTCCACCACCAGGTTGTGGTTCGGACACACCGCCGCCGGATTGCAGTTATAAACCCACAGCGCCTTCACCGGCGGAGCCAGCATCTCATCCGTCAGCAGCTTTCCCAGCTGGTTCATGTTGAGCACACGCGCCGGCCGTCCCAGCGCCACTGTCATCAGGTCTTCGCGCTGCAGCGCCTGCTTGTTTACCTTGAACGTTCCCGAGACTGACAACGCCAGCCCGCCGCCCAACTGCTTCCACGCTCCCATAATCGCCGGTAGCATGCAGATCGCCCGCACCGCCATGCCGCCATATTCCGTCCGCTGCACCCCATAGTTCAGCCGGATCATCGCCGGCGCGGTCGTCGCATATTCCTGCGCCAGCCTTACAATCTCCTCCGCGCCCAGCCCCGTAATCTCTGCCACCCGCTCCGGAGTGTATTCCGCCGCGCGCTTCTTCAGCTCTTCAATGCCCGTCGTGTGCTCTGCTACGTAGGCCTTATCTTCCAGATTGTTTTCCAGGATGTGGCGCATCATCCCCAGCGCCAGTGCAACATCCGTCCCCGGACGAATCGCCAGATGCCAATCCGCAACCTTCGCCGTCCGCGTCTGGAACGGATCGATCACCACCAGCTTTGCTCCCTGTCGCCGCGCCTCTTCCACAAACGGCCACAGATGGATATTCGTGCCGTGAATATTTGCGCCCCACGCAATGATGTATCGCGCGTGCCGGAAATCCTCCGGCGGCGGGCCATACTTCGCGCCCGTCACGCTCACCAGCCCCACCCCACCGGCCTCCGAGCAGATCGTGCGCTCCAGTTGCGAAGCCCCCAGCCGGTGGAAGAACCTCCGGTCCATTCCGTTCCCTTGAATCTGTCCCAGCGTGCCGCCATAGGAAAATGGCAGAATCGACTCCGACCCAAACTCTACCGCCGCCGCCTTCAGCTTCGCCGCAATCTCCTCCAGCGCCTCGTCCCACGAAATTCGCCGGAACGCCTCCGCGCCGCCCTGTCCTTTGGCAGCAATCCTCCGCATCGGATAAAGCAGCCGCCCGGGTGAGTACACCCGCTCCAGATACTTCGCCACCTTGCCACACAAAAATCCCCGCGTCACCGGATGATCCGGATTCCCTTCAATTTTCGTGGCTCGCCCATCTTCAATCGTGACCAAAACGGAGCACGCATCCGGGCAATCATGTGGACAGGCGGTGTGAACAACTCGGGACATGCCCGAATTATATCCCGCCGCACCGCCGCCAGAGCCGACTGCGCTGGGCTCCATATCTGCCCGTCGTTGGCCCATATCTGCCCGTCGTTGGCAGATGTGGGTTAGTTGTCTTTGCTTCTGTTCCTGTCTTTGCTTCTGTTCCTGTCTTTGCTTGATTTGGCTCTTGTTTTTTTGAGGTGTCATCCTGAACAACGTGAAGGACCCCAGCCCCGCGCAAATCTCCTGTACGGCGTCAGAGGCACTTCGGCCACCTCCCCGCACTTCAATCGACACAGCAAAGCCCGGGATCTCCCCGGGCTCCTGGTCCTGCAATGATCTTCTTCCAACTCAGACCTGCATAACTTCCTTTTCCTTCACCTTGAACATCTCGTCCATCTTCTTGATCTCGTCGTCGGTGACCTTCTGCATCTGATCCAGAGATCCGCGCTCTTCGTCCTCGGAGATCTTCTTGTCCTTCATCGCCTTTTTAATCGCTTCGTTTCCGTCGCGCCGAATGTTGCGGATCGCCGTTTTATGTTCTTCCAGCACCTTGTTCAAGTGCTTCACCATATCCTTGCGGCGTTCTTCGGTCAGCGCGGGCACCGGAATGCGAATCAGCTTGCCGTCGTTCTGCGGATTGAATCCCAGGTCGGAGCTGCGTATCGCCTTCTCGATTGCCCCCGTCAGTGACGAATCCCAGGGCGTGATCGTAATCAGTTGCGGCTCCGGCGCGCTGATATTGCCCACCTGCGTCAGCGGAACCTGTGAGCCATAGGCGTCCACGTGAATGCTGTCCAGCATATGCACGTTGGCGCGGCCAGTGCGCTGCGAGGCAAGCTCTTTGCGAAACGCTTCCACTGCCTTGTCCATGCGCGCTTTAAGTTGATTGAATGTGTCTTTGAGGGCGGGCATTGCCGCCATGCTGATCTGAGCCATAGTTATACTCCGTCCAAGCCAGCCGATTATACCCCCGGCTTCTTGCTCCTGTGTACTCCCACGCCCTGCACTTGCACCAAATTCATCAAGCTGACAGGTGCCCCACCTTCGCACTGCGTTCTTTACGGCGTCAAGCTGGGAAGCAACGACCTCCGCCTCTGCGCCGCCTTTGCTCTTGCCTTTCAGCGGTGCCAAGGGGTAGTCGACTTTACTCAGGCCGTTACCGTCGAACCGATCTTCTCGCCCAAGCACACTCGCCGAATATTTCCCTGCGTGTTCAGATTGAAGATCAAAATCGGCAGGTTGTTCTCCCGGCACAAACTGATGGCCGTCGCGTCCATCACCCGCAGTCCCAGCTTCAGCACGTCCGTAAACGTGATCGTCTCAAACATCTTCGCGTTCGTGTTCTTATTCGGATCGCAATCATAAATGCCCTCAACCTTCGTGGCCTTCATGATCACCTCCGCCTTAATCTCCATCGCCCGCAGCGACGCCGCCGTGTCGGTGGAGAAATACGGATTCCCTGTCCCTGCGCCGAAGATCACCACGCGGTCTTTTTCCAGATGCCGGATTGCCCGCCGCCGGATAAATGGCTCCGCCACCTGATTCATCTCAATCGCGCTCATCACCCGGGTATTCACCCCTTGCTTTTCCAGAGCGTCCTGCAAGGCCAGTGCGTTGATCATCGTGGCCAACATGCCCATGTGGTCGGCTGAAACCCGATCCATGTCCTTGGCCTGTTCCGCCACGCCGCGGAAGAAGTTCCCTCCGCCCACCACCAAACCAATCTGCACTCCCAGCCGATGCACGTCGGCCACTTCCCCTGCAATCTCATGCACGCGGTTGTTATCCACGCCAAAGCCCTGCCCTGCCGCCAGTGCTTCGCCGGAGAGCTTCAGAAGTATGCGCTTGTATATCGGTTCTGCCATATTTTGTTTACCGCATCGAGTGTAAATGATCCCGCCCCATCAGTCAGCCCGTCCAGCCATTCTGCGGCAATCCGGCGTACCTACATCCGACCGTGGGATTAGAGCCGCACACATGGTCGTCACCGCTATTTTTCGCCTGCGTTGTTGGGTTTGAACTTGGCACGGAGGAGAATCCCTGCGCTGCGATGCTTCGGAGGAAGCTCTCTGGCGGCTGCGGGCTCATTTGCAAACCACGCAACCGCCGCCAGAGGGACCGTCAGAATTGCGGAGCCGCAGCCGGCAGCGCCGACGACTCGATGCCTTCGCACTTCGAGAAGTCCGCCGACAGGTTGCCGTTCGCATCCAGTGTCACCGTCCAGATGGAGTCGTAATCAGTAGCCTGCCAGACCGGTGCCGTTGGCGCTCCGCCATTTGGAAAATAGCTCGCGAGCAGTGTATCGATGGTCTGCGTATTTTGAACGTATGCCCACCCTAGCAGCACGTTCTGATTGGAGAACGCGCCCCCGGTGAAGAAGAAATTACTGGTCAGCTGGGCCGAGTTCGAAGCCGTGATCTCAAAGCTCGACACCAGGTTATAGGGCAGGCCATTGGCAATAGCGTACGGTTCCACGGTCAATGCAGGCGCAACGTTCGACCAGTATTGATCGCCTGTCGTGCTCACCGTTCCTTGGCTGAATTGCGACGGGTCCATCGACCAAACCTGGTTCGGACTGACCTTCCCATTCAGTGCATTTGGCAAATCCAGCGCCCGCCATTGCCCCGCGCCAACATAGTTGTCGTCGGACCAATAACCCTGCGGATGCGCCTCTGCGTGCCGGACAATATAAAGGGTTTCGTTGGTGTTGATTCCCGCCGGAACTACAGCGCCACCAACTCCGCCGGTCACTTGAATGCTCGATGGCGTCTGTGGCGTGCATGCAACGCTGGTCAGCGCTGGCGCAGGCAGCGAAGGATAAGTTTGTGGCGGGTTCACATTGCTGTTGAAAGTCACCAGACTGGCGCTTCCCGACCCTGCAATCGAGATCGCATAAATATAGTTAGGCCCCTTATATCCCGCCGGTAGCGGCAGGTTATAACCTTCGGCCTTGGAGACATTTGCCATAAGGGAACTGGTCGTCTCCCACGGTGCCGAGAATACGTAAAATCCCGGAACGTTCGCCTTCACGATCCCCGTCACCAGTGCTTCGTTGTCGCCTCCCTGATCGCTGAAATCGAGGCCCTGGCAAGTCGGGCAAAATTGCGGAGGCACGGCAACTTTATTGGGCAGAGGGCCTGACGCATAGGACATGTTGATCGGATAGTTCTGCCCGCTATATGGAGTTCCACCCACAAGGTCACTCGACAGGGTGATCTTGTTCAGAAGGGCAAACTGCTGAATGTTTTCAACCGCCGCCATGTCGGGGTAATTGCCCGCAGTCTGCAAATGGCTCATCGGTTCAAGCGCGTAGACTCCATTAACATTCTGCGTCCCCAACACCTGCTGCTGCAGGAATGGGGCCGTAAGCAGCGACCGCTGCAAACCCTGATTGGTGAGATTCGCTGTGCTCGGATTGACGTCTCCGGGAGCCTGGTAAGCCAAATCCGGGCTTGTCACGAAGATCAGGTTCAGGTTGGAGGCGCTCAGAGGAGCTGGGTTTGATACTGGCGCATTATAGCTGGGGGAGTTGCCGCATCCTGTGAGCAGCGGCAAGGCAAGAATCGCAAGCAGCGGCCATCGAACGATAGACTTAATCATGATTACCCAATCGAATGTGTGTGAGACTGATTGCTCAAAGTCTCATCGGCATTTCTCTGTCTCAGCTTCAATTGGGATTGCGAGCGCTTCAGGGTTATGACGAGGGTCTTTCACAGGTGCCCATATTTGCCTTCCTTTGGCGAATGTGGGAATTGCAACCTGCTCGCGCCAGATGTGTCCTCTTGTTTACGAATGCATCGCCTGCACCAGCAGAACAACTCCACTGCCAGCCACCAGGCCGTACACCAGCTGACGGAAGATGGTTCCCTGGAGGCGGCGATTGCACGCTCTGCCCGCCAGCACCGCCGGAATCATACCGGGCAGCGATACCAGAAAGTAGTGCGTAACCGTCCCTGTCCAAAGTCCGGCAAAGAGGAACCCAACCATACCGAGGACACTCGCCGGAAGAAAATATCCCTGCAGCGTAGCCCGGAAATGTTCTGGAGACCAGCGGCGCATCGCGCCATAGATCACCAGTGGCGGCCCGTTCATGCCATACGCGCCGCCCAGCACGCCCGCACAAAATCCGCAGCCAATCAGCCAAACCCGATGCTCGCCCTGCAGCTCAGGCAGCTGCGGTGCAATCAGTGAATACGCCCCAAAAGCGATGATGACAACGGCCAGTACCGCTTTCACAATCTGCGGATGAAGGCCAGTGAGCAGCACTAAGCCAACCGGGATTCCGAATACGGTTGCGGCAACCAGTTTCCCCGCAACCCGCACATGAATCTTCTGCCAGTCCTGCCCAACCACAACCATCGCAACCGCAATGGATACCAGCACTGCAAGTGGCGCGGCCGTCTTCAGCGGCAAACGCAATGACAGCAGCGGAACCGCGATCAGCGCTTCTCCGAATCCAAATGTAGAGCGAATCAGTGTGGCCAGCGAGACCACAACCAGCACGTAGATGGCGATGGAGTCGATCGTTTTCTCCCCTGTGGATTTGAATTTGAATCGAAGTCCTGCGGCCTTTAACTTCCCGCAATCGCGTGGATATCCGCGCTCTCCAGCACTCGTTTCGATCCGCCTTGCCGCGCCACCTTCAGCATGGCTCGTCCAATCTCTTCAGTTGATGTCACGTACTGCGGAAACCAATGCCTTCCCGCCGTCAGCAGAGGCCCCAGCACCACGTAGAAGACGCGATAGAGCCTGGTCTTCGATTTGATTCCATGCAGCGGCTGAATTGCTCCCGGGCGGAACATGTAGACGCCTTTGAAAGGCATTCGCAGCAGCGCGTTTTCAGTCTGCCCCTTCACGCGAGCCCACATCACCCGCCCTCGCTCGCTGCTGTCCGTCCCTGCGCCCGTAACATATACAAAGGTCATCTGCGGATTCAGTTTGATCAAGGTTTCAGCCGCAGCCATCGGCATGTCGTAGGTCACCCTGCGATACTCGGCTTCCGTCACCCCTACGGATGACACTCCGAGGCAGTAAAAACATGCGTCATATCCGCCGAGCTCTCCTTCAATTGCTGAAAGACGCGCCAGATCTCGATGCACAATCTCGTGCAGCTTCGGATGCTCCCGTCCGGTCGCGCTTCTGCCAACCGCGAGCACGCTCTCCACTCCCGGGTCCAGCAGACATTCGCGCAAAACCCCCGCACCCACCATGCCGGTAGCGCCAAAGATGATTACCTTCATCTCACAATCTCCACGCTCGAGTTACGCATCTACAGGTGCCCCATATTTGCCGCATCTAGCAAATCTGGGAAGCTACAGGTCGCGCCCAAAGCAAACGGGGCGGATCTTCTCCGCCCCGCCGTCTTGCGATCTATCTTCCAACTACTCCGCAGCTTCCGCCGCCTTAGGCTTGGCCACTGCGACCGTCTCCGTCGCATCACCAACCTTGAAGCGCGCAAACCTGCGAACCGAGATGTTCTCGCCCAGCTTGCCAATCACCGTCGCAATCAGCTGCGTGATGGTCACGCTCTGCTCCTTGATGAACGGCTGCTCCAACAGGCACACTTCCTCGTAGAACTTGCCCATCTTGCCTTCCACGATCTTCTCAATCACCGGCGCCGGCTTGCCCGTTGCCGCTGCCTGAGCGCGGAAAATGTCCTTTTCCCGGTCTAGGTCGGCTGCGGTCACGTCTTCCTTGCGAATGTAGCGCGGATCGACTGCCGCGATATGCATCGCGATGTCGTGCACCAACCCCTGGAACTCCACCGTGCGGGCGACAAAATCGCTCTCGCAGTTTACTTCCAGCAGTACGCCAATCTTTCCCCCGGCGTGGATGTAGCTGGTCACCACTCCTTCGCTGGTGGTGCGTGTCGCCTTCTTCGCTGCCGTCGCCATTCCGCGTTTGCGCAGAACCACGATCGCCTGCTCCAAATCGCCATTGGCCTCCGTGAGGGCCTTCTTACAATCCATCATGGGCGCGCCGGACTTCTCCCGGAGCTCTTTAACCATGCTTGCGGTAATCTCTGCCATTGCAAAACCTTTCTTGGATCAGTGCCGCCCGGCAAGGCCAGGCTCCTGGTTAACTTTTCAAATCCGCTTCCGCTCAACTCAATCTTAATTCTCGCAAAGCGACCCGCGCCGTAGAGTGCAGCGCGGGTCGCTTTTCACGAGATATTCGCCTAGCGCCCGCGGCCGGAGCGGCCCGGCGTCAGCGACCGGAGGGCCATCTGTTGGCCCGTACCCGTCGCAGAGCCGTTTCTCGCCGCGTACCCGGTTGCGAAGCTTCAGTTTCCCGCACCCGTCACCGAGCTTGGCTACTTACCGCGATTCGACCTCGATATCGCTTTCGGTGGCAGCCGGCTCTACCTTGCGCACGCCCTTGCCGAGAACTTCTTCCATATCCAGATCTTCGGCCGGAGCCGCATCGGAAGCCGCTTCCGCCCCCGTGGTGTCTTCGCTTGCCGTCACTCCGGCAGCCAGGTCCGCGCTCTGCTTGTCGCTCATCGCCTGCGAACCTTCCACCACCGAGTCCGCAACCTTGGAGGCAAACAACCGGATCGCACGCAGTGCGTCGTCATTGCCCGGAATGATGTAGTCCACTTCGCTCGGGTCGCAGTTGGTGTCCACCACGGCCACCACCGGAATCCCCAGCTTGCGGGCTTCCTTCACCGCAATCTGTTCCTTGTTGGAGTCAATCACGAAAATCGCGTCCGGCAACCGGTTCAGGTTCTTGATGCCTGCCAGGTTCGCCTGCAGATGCTTGCGTTCGCGCTCCAGCTTTACAACTTCCTTCTTCGGCAGCAGCTCATAGC
>CAZLJQ010000080.1:0-12401 GCA_964559875.1 uncultured Acidobacteriaceae bacterium | reverse complement strand
CCTGAAAGAAGACGAGAAAAGACGCTGCCGCCATCACATGCAGCACCGCTTCGCGCTTGTTACCGGAGACCGCACCAGCCCGCGGAGCTGTCATTCTGGCCGCTCCTCCTGTAACTCCGGAGACGGAGCAAAGAAACGATGATCCCGTCGCTCCAACCGCACCCGGTAGAGGCTGTACTGCGAGGTTCCATAGGTCTGCATCAGTTCGGGGATGCGCTCGAACTCATGCTTATCAAAGGGCGCGTTGTAGAGGACGAAGATCTGCCGTGGCGCACACCGTGCCGATCCCACCAGGTTCGTCAACACTTCACGCAGCACGTAATCCGGAAATGGATTGAACAGATACAGCACAATATCGGTGAGCGGAAACTCGTACTCCCGGGCATCGCAGCAGACAGACTCAATGCTGCGGCATTGCTGCCCTGGCTCGTCGAAACATTCAATGTTGCGGCGAGCAATGGCATCGAGTGCAGGCTGCACCTCGACTCCAACAATATGGGCAAAGGGATACATGGCCGCCAGCAGCAGGGCGCGTCCCTTGCCCGATCCCAGATCGATAAATGTGAATGTCTCAACATTGACCGTCGCCAGATGCTGCATGATGGCCGAGAACTCTTCCTCGGCTGTGGGCTGATAGAGACGCTCGCTGAAAACCTCGCGCAGCCGCACCGAGAGCGGCAGCCTCGCCCAGGTGGTATCCACGGCGTGATCGCAATCGTAGTCGATGTCTCCAAAGCGGCTGCGGCGGCGCTCGGGAAACGAATCCTTTACGAACTCTACAAACTCCGAAGCAAGATAGCGGAGTGAGCCCGCAAAACCACGCGCACGCATGGAGTCGCGTTGCCAGCGCAGAGCTGCGGAAAGCAGCGAGGGCGGCCTGCCGGATCGCGCGTGAGCGCGTGAGGTGAACGAAACCATCCTTAAATTATGGCATCCCGCGCTGGAATTCCGAAGTCAGCCCTCTATCGTCCCGGCAAGAACACCGGAGGCGTGCACGTTCCAGCGTCGATGTGGCAAAGTAGAAGTAGGGATGACAAACCAAGCAGCAAACCATCGCGTGGACGCCACTGCGCTCCACTATCCGAACTTTCGACTTTTCATGGCGGCACGCTTCCTGATGACGGCCGGACTCGAGATGCAGTCGGTCGCCGTGGGATGGCAGATTTATGCAATCACGCGACGTCCGCTCGACCTGGGACTCGTGGGGCTGGTGCAATTCCTCCCCGGACTGCTGCTATTTCTGGTGGGTGGCCACGTGGCCGACCGTTTCAACCGGCGGTACGTGCTGATGAGCTGTTACGCCGGCTTTGCCATGTGCTCGCTGGCTCTGCTGTCCATCACCCTGCACGGATCGCACGGAGTTGGTCCGATGTATGTGGTGCTCGTGGGCGTGGGATTAGTGCGCGTCTTCAACGGCCCCGCCACGCAGGCCTTCCCGCCTCTGCTGGTTCCTCCAGCAGTCTTTCCCCACGCCGCTGCCTGGATTTCTTCGGTTTCCAGTGCCGCAACCATCCTTGGCCCGGTGACCGGAGGCGTGCTCTACGCACTGCGAGGAAGCGCGGTTTCCGTCTACATTACTGCCGCCATGTCGATGACGATCAGCTTCCTTCTGGTCATGGCCATCCGCATCCAGGGCGTGCAGCAGATGAGCCGCGGACGCGACTGGAAGACCGTGACGGCAGGCTTCCGCTACGTCTGGCGCAATAAGTTGATCCTTGGCACAACCAGCCTCGACCTCTTTGCCGTACTACTGGGAGGAGCTGTGGCGCTGCTCCCGGTCTTTGCGCGCGAGATTCTGAACGCAGGGCCGCGCGGCCTTGGACTGCTGCGCGCCTCGCCCGCAATCGGCACCGGACTGATGGCCCTCGTGCTGGCCAATGTTCCTCTGGGACGGCGCGCCGGGGCAAAGATGCTGGGCTGCGTTGCCATCTTCGGAACAGCTACGGTGCTCTTCGGCCTCTCGCGCAATCTGTATCTTTCGATGTTTGCCCTGGCCGTTGCGGGAGCAGCCGATATGGTCTCGATGGTCGTGCGCTCCACCCTGGTGCAACTGGCTACGCCGGATGAGATGCGCGGGCGGGTCAGTGCCATCAACGTTCTGTTCATCGGCGCATCGAATGAGTTTGGACAGTTCGAGAGCGGAGTCACGGCGCAGTGGATGGGCGCGGTGCCTGCGGTGATCTTCGGCGGAGTTGGAACCCTGCTGGTGGTCGCTCTCTGGAGCGTCTTCTTCCCTGCTCTACGGCAGGTGGATCGCCTGACGCAAGAGTCGTTGGCGATTGCCGACGAGCAAGAACTTCGGGAGTTGCTGTAGGCCTCGTAGCTTTCAAAGCTTCAAAGCTCCGGCCTCAACGATTGATCTAATGGTCAATGGTTGAGGCCGGGGGAGTGTGTGGTTCGTCAATCGTTGCGGAATCCGCGCAAGGATTGGCATTCTTGCCAAGTCGGCTCTTGCAACGATTCACTGATTCGCCAATGGTTTCGCGCCTAATAAAAAGCTTCTAATCCTCGCAGGTGAATCCCTGTTTGGCGGCAGCGGCCTTTACTTTGGAGAAATACACTTGGCTGTAAGCCTTGCCAGTCTTCTGCGACCAGCGCACTTCATCCACCAGCCCGACTTTCTTCCAGTGCTCCGGCAGGCTGATTTCATAGGCATCAATCGCGGGACGCACGTTTTCGGCGTGGTAGCGCTCTTCGTGGCGGAAGCTTTCAATCGGCAGGCGCGGCTTCTGGTTGGCGGGTTTATCGACATACCCAAGAGCCACGCCGACAACTGGAAATGTGTACTCAGGCAGGCCCAGCAGCTCGATCATGGCAAAGGGGTCACGGCGAATACTGCCTATGGGTACCGCGCCAAGACCGTAGGAGTGAGCCGAAATCAAAATGGTTGCAAGCGCAATGCCCGCATCGGTCGAAGTGGTAACAACACTCTCCAGGCTGTGCTGGATCTGCTGGGTAAGCCCGGCGATTTCAGCTCCGATACGCGTTTTATAAAGATCGGCGACCAGAGTAAGGAAGACGGGAGCCTGCGCGACGTAGGCCTGTCCGCCAACAATCTCCGAAATGCGCTTGCGGCGCGCCGCGTCTTTGATGACGACGACGGAGATCTGCTGGGTATTCATCGAAGTTGGAGCGCGGTGCGCTGACTCAATAATGTCATCCAGAATTTCGTCGGGAATCGGATCGGACTTGTAACTGCGTTCGCTGCGATGGGATTGAAGAAGGCGCACGATCTCGTTCATGGGTTCTCCTGCGCGGAGTTATGGTCCGCATTGCTTACATTGGGCTACGAATCGAATTCAGTTTAGAACAATCCGATTCGAAGCGCAGCCCGTGCACTGAGCCAAGGTAAAAGAGATTCCACTGCACGCCTGTTTTTCTTCGGCGATGGATGCATTTACAATCCATTCATCATGCGTCTTATCGTTCGTTCTTCTGCCATCCATGCCGCCGGAGTCTTCACCCTTGAACCCATCCCGAAAGGAGCGCTGATTGTGGAGTACACCGGCACGCGCATGAAACATGACGATGCCGACGACCTTTACAGCAAGCGTCCATATACCTACCTGTTCGGAGTGGGAGACGGCACCTACGTTGTGGATGGCTTCAGCATGGCCATGTACCTGAACCACTCCTGCGAGCCCAACTGCGAGACCGAAGAGGACGAAGAGGAACATGTCTGGATTCGAGCAATTCGCGATATTGAACCAGGCGAGGAGCTGGTGTACGACTACTTTCTCTACGACGGCGAGGGTGAAGCGCCCTGCACCTGCGGCGCCCCGCGATGCCGGGGCACAATGTATTCACCCAAGGAATTGAGAAAACGGAAACGGGGACAGGCAGGCAAGAAAACCGCGAAAGCGACACGCACAGCCAGAAAATAGAATACAAAGAGAAACATTCCTTCCGCATCGCAACGGCGCGGCAACCCTCTAATAGCGGGCATAAGCGATTGCGGCCTTCCGGTCGAATACCGGGGCCGCAACGCCAAATGCGGAAAGAATGTGAGGAATTTAGACCAGGCTCCTACTGAACTTTAGGCCTTTTCTTTAGCTGGAGTCTTATCCTTTTTGCGAGCGGCCCAGCGGGCGCGTGCCGCTTCGGACATCTTTTTACGTGCGGCTGCCGAGATCTTACGCTTGGGTTTTACCGCAAGTGTCTTAGCCTGCTTGGCGCTCTTGGCGGGAACACTGACTCCGTCCAAATTACCCAGGACCGCAAGAGCCTCATCTACGCGTTCGAGTTCTTTGCAAAGCCGGATGTGCTCCTGCTTCAACTGACTGACTGCTGCACTGATTGCTGTATTTGACATACTAAGAGTGTAACAAGAAATTAAGCTTCATGAGTTATTTGTTATGTTCCGGGAACATGGGTAGCGTTAAACGAAAGGTCAATATAAGTAACAGGCCGAAATGAACTCCTGCATAGATTGTTATCCGGCCAACTCGGGACGCTTGAGACGCAGCAACGAAAGCGCAGCTAGTGTTTGAGCATCGGCAATGCGGCCAGCTTCGACCATTTGGTGAAACTCACTCCAGGTAAAGCTTCCGTGAATAATGTCCTGCTCCTCATGTTCGGGTTGGGCATCGAACTGAGTAACTCCGGTGGCAACAAAGACGTGCATGGGCTGGGTGAGAAAGCCATAGGCGACATAGATGCAGGTCAGAAATTCCAGGCGGGAAGCTACCAAACCAGTCTCCTCGCGCAGTTCGCCGCGAGCAAGGTCTTCGATGGTGTAGTTATCCGCCTGCTCCCAGGTACCCTGCGGAAACTCCCAGAAACGGCCGCCGGCTGCGTACTTGAACTGCTCGACCATGTGTACCCTTCCCTGCTCGATGGGGATGACCATGGCCGCCGGCGGTTTCTCGACTACACCGTAGATTCCATCCGTTCCATCTTGACGGCGTATCTGATCCTCACGCACCTTCATCCAGCGATTTTGATAGACGATGCGCGAATTAAGCGTCTGCATGTGGACTCCCATGAAAAGTTGAGTTGCGCCGCAACGAGCTTCGCAGCCGGGTACGCGGCGAGAAGCGCCGCTCCGGCCGCGGGCACTCGGCAACCACAGGCGCGTGGCGGTTATAATGAATTCTCCCATGAGCTATACAGTTCTGGCGCGTAAATACCGTCCACAAAAGTTCGCCGATGTCATCGGACAGGATCATGTTGTCCGCACCTTGAAGAACGCGCTGGAACAACAGCGCATTGCCCACGGCTACATTTTCAGCGGACACCGCGGCATTGGAAAGACGACGATCGCGCGCATTCTGGCGATGGCCCTGAACTGCCAGTCGAGCGACCGCCCGGTGGCAGAGCCGTGCGGCGTCTGCGATTCCTGCCGCGAGATTCGCGATGGCTCGGTGGGAGCCATGGACGTGATCGAGATTGATGCGGCCACGAATCGCGGCATCGAAGAGGTACGCGGGTTGATCGCCACGGCCACCGCCGAACCGGCCCGCGACCGCTACCGAATCTTCATTCTCGATGAAGCTCACCAGGTAACCGACGCCGCCTTCAATGCGCTGCTGAAGACGTTGGAAGAGCCTCCTCCGTGGGTGGTCTTCATGATGGCCACCACGCAGCCGGAAGACATTCCGCAGACGATTCGCTCGCGCTGCCAGCACTTCAGCTTTCATGCGGTGCGCTTTGAAGAGATCGTCAACCACCTGCGCGCGATCAGCGCTACGGAAAACCTAACGGTGGATGAGGACGCGCTGGCGTTGCTCGCCGAGGCCGGCGACGGCTCGATGCGCGATGCGCTCAGCATCATGGACCAAGCCATCTCCTGCTGCGGCGATACGCTGACCGCCGAAGTGGTGCGCGGGCTGGTGGGCACGGTTTCCACCGAGGTGCTGGAACGGGTAATGAATGCGGTGCATGAGAACTCCAGCGACGAGGTGCTGCGCATTGTTGACAAGCTGATGGTGGAGGGCCAGAGTGCCAGCCATTTTGCCAAGCAAACGGTTCGATTCCTGCGCAACGCGATGGTGGCAAAGGTCGCCGGTATCGAAAGCCCGATTCTGCAGATCAGCACGGATGAGAAGAAGCGCGTGGCGGCCATCGCAGAAAAGTTCGGCGAAGAAGAACTGACGCGTTTTCTGCAAATTATGCTGCGGACCCACGGCGATGTGAGTTACAAGCAGGAGCAGCGCTTCCATCTGGAGTTGGGGCTGCTGAAGATGGTGCACGCACAGCGCCTGCTTCCGCTAGAGCAACTGCTAAGCAGCGTGAGCCTGACGGATGCGGCTCCAGCTCCGGGCTCGGGTGCGGCGCGCTCTGCGGCTCCGGCCTCGCAGAGCCCGGCGGCACAGCGCTCAACGGCACCACCTCCGGCGTTCACTTCGCGTCCGGCAGGAGTGCCACCGATGGGCGGAGGCGGATCGCCATTTGCGAAGCCATCGCAAAAGCCATCGCCGTTTGAAGCTGACAAGGCACGCAAGGGACGGGAAGAAATGTCGTCCGGAATGGACGCGGCGGCAACCGTGGCTGCTCCAGCGCCGATGGCCTTTGGCAGCCAGCCCGCAGTGCAGGCATTTGGCAGGCCAGTCGCGTCGGCGACAGTGCCTTCGATGCAGGCAGCGAGCAGCGCACCCTTTGATAATGGCAGCGCGTTAGCGGTAGCACCGGCGGTAGCGCCTAGGATGGAAAGCTCCAGCGCGGCGCTCGATGTGGATGCCATACGAGACGTTGTGTTGGAGGCCATGCAGACGGGGGGATCGCAGCTGCTGGTGAATGCCTTGGAAGAGGGACAGTGGACAGGCGCGGGCGATCTGGTTTCGATTGCAGTCGGCATGTCCACGGCTATGGTCGAGCTGAGTTACACCAGAGAGCAGGAGAGGCTCTCAGACCAGGCGGCAAGTCAAGTGGCTGGGCGACGGGTAAAGGTGCGGCTGGTGGGCGGAAGCACGGCAGCGCCGGAAGTGAAGCCGCGTACCTCTGGCTCAGCACGCTCGGGAGCTGCCGGAAGCATCAAGACCAAGGCGGCAGAAGAGCCGATAGTGAAACGCATGATGGAAAAATTCGGAGCAGAAATTCGCATTGTGATGGACCGCTCGGAGAGGTGACGAACGATGGACATGAAGCAGATGCAGGAGATGATGACGCGCGCGCAGGAGATGCAGCAGCAGATGCAGACGAAGATGCGCGCGACGCAGGTGGAGGCTTCTGCGGGCGGAGGCGCCGTTGTGGTGCGGATGAATGGCGAGAAACAACTGCTCTCGGTCAAGATTGAAAAGGACGCAGCGGGCGACGTGGAGATGCTGCAGGACCTGGTAACGGCAGCAGTGAACGAAGCCGCACGCAAGGTGGATCAGGCGGTGCAATCACAACTGGGCGGATTGCTGGGCAGCATGGGGCTGCCGCCAGGAATGTTCTAAGACGCGGGCGTTCATGAAGCGGTCCGGATGAAGTTACAGCGGAGTCTAACAGCGTGGAGCTGAAGTAAGTCATGGCTAAGTTTGCCGAGCCGATGGCTCGACTGATCGACGAGTTGAAGAAGCTGCCGGGAGTGGGCAGCAAGAGTGCACAGCGCTACGCATTCCATATTCTGCGCAGCTCGGACGAAGATGCGGAAGAGCTTGCCGGAGCGATCCGTGAGATCAAGGCCGCACTGCGGCTCTGCTCGGTGTGCAATAACATCACGGATGTGAACCCGTGCGTGTACTGCTCCAGCGCGACCCGCAACCAGCGCGTGGTGTGCGTAGTGGAGGAGCCAACCAACATTGCCGCGGTGGAAAAGGGACACAGCTACGACGGCGCCTATCATGTGCTGCATGGCACGCTATCGCCGATTCACGGAGTTGGTCCCGAGCAGTTGCGCATTGCGAACCTGATCACCCGCGCTCAGAGCGGCGCGGTCGATGAGGTGATTCTGGCGACGAACCCGACGGTGGAGGGCGAGGCAACGGCTGTCTATGTGGCTCAGCAACTGAAGCCGACGGGGGTGCGGGTGACGCGGATTGCGACCGGACTTCCCGCTGGCAGCGACATTGAATACGCCGACGAAGTAACCCTGCAACGGGCACTGGAAGGCCGTCGCGAGATGTAAGAGTGGCCGAAGGATGCAGAACAGCTAAGCCCCGCAACATTTGCGGGGCTTAGCTGTTTGTTTCTAACAACGGACCTTCTACGGGCAGATATTACTTACTGATCTATTGGCGAAGCTTTGCGAGCAGATCCTGCGGGTGCACGGGCTTGGCCAGGATTTCAAACTCATGGCCGCGTGCGCGTGCATTCTCCAGCAAATCTGCCGTGGCAGCTTGGCCGGAGAAGAGAAGGATTTTGCAGGCAGGCAGAAATCCGCGAATCAGAATCGCCGCCTCAATGCCGTTCATGTCAGGCATGATGACGTCACTGATGATGAGGTTGGGTTTTTCACTGCGGGCGAGCTCGACGGCGTCGGTCCCGGTATAAACTGCAGAGGCATTAAAGCCTGCCTGATTCAAGATGATGGCCAGTGTGTCTGCGATGACATGCTCGTCATCCACAACAAGCACTCGGGGTTTTGCCTTGATCTCCGTCATGTAGCCTCTTTCGATGCTGGAACCCAACTTTTGATCCATTATAGGGAAGCAACCATCGTTTCCGGAAGTCCTAATCTGACCTACCCGGAACGTAAGTCCCCAAGTTAGACAGCTCATCCGACCCGGGAACGGGCTTCCGGGGCGGCAAAACAGAATCCAACACTGCTGGCTCCGAGCACATCTAACTACGCACGTTGCAGCATGGACGTGTGGTGATCATGCGATTTGGGAACCAGAAACCTATCCTTCTCACGGCTGCAATGGCCGTTTTGCTCAGCCTTTGCCTGGGCTGCACCCATGCGGCGGACTACAGCCACGCCTTACGGGCACAGAGCAGCGCCCAGAGCCAGCCGATGATGCTGGCCGCCTACCAGCCGTGGTTTGGAGGACAGGGCCACATCAACGTGGGTTACTCGTCGCAGGACCGGACCGTGCTGGAACGGCAGATCGGCAGCGCCAAGCAGCTCGGCATCGCGGGCTTTGTGGTGAACTGGTACGGCCAGGAGCACCCGTTCGAGGACAATTCCTACGCCCTGCTGCAGCAGGTTGCCGACGGCGATTCTGACGGCTTCAAGGTGGCGCTGATGTACGACGAGAATGACAGCGACCCGGCGCGTGCGACCGAAGCCGTGTTAGCCGACTTGAACTACGCCTACCAGCGATACGTCGCGCGCTCCTCGCAGGTGTCCAGCAGGGCCTACCTGCGCTACAACGGCCGGCCGGTCATCTTCATCTTTCCCAAGGACGGGAACACCAACTGGAACCGGGTACGCGAGGTGGTGAACAGCTGGGACGAGCGGCCACTGCTGATTTACAAGGATCCGAGCGAGAAGTGGGCGGGAGCGTTCGACGGCTTCTATGCCTGGGTACAGCCGGGAAAGGGTGGATGGCAGCGCGACGGCAGCAATTGGGGCCAGCAGTATCTGGACCACTTCTACTCCACCATGACGCAAAGCTACCCGCAGAAACTGGCGGTGGGAGGAGCTTGGCCGGGCTTCAACGACAGCCGCGCCTCCTGGAGCCGCAACCGGCACATGGACGCACGCTGCGGACGCACCCTGGAAGACTCGTTGCAGATGTTCCACCATTACTACGATTCCAGCCGTCCGCTTCCCTTCCTGATGATTGAGACCTGGAACGACTACGAAGAAGGGACCAACGTTGAGGGCAGTCCGCACGTGTGCAAGAGCTGAAGCGGCCTGCACTGTCGTATGATCAGCGTTATGGACGATAAGACCTTCCAGCTAAACGCGGAAAAAGCCATGGAGCGGCTGACCCGCGCTCTGTACAACGTAGAAGAAGCCGCAGGCTTTGACGTGGAGGAGCGTGGCGGCGCCTTGCACCTGACCTTCGACGAGCCGCCGGGAACTTTCGTCATCGCGCCCAATTCAGCGGCGCGGCAGATCTGGATTTCGGCGCTCTCCACCAGCTTCAAGCTGGATTGGAGCGAAGCCTACAGCGACTTTGTGCTCAGCCGTAGCGGCGAGCCGCTGCTGCCGCTGGTATCTCGCCTGCTCACCGAGCAGACCGGGAATGCGGTCGCACTGGGGTAGCTGCCCGCCCGGGAGCTATTCTGCGTTCCTAAGGTGCTCCGGAGGAGTCACTTCGGAGGCTCGACGCTCCGTCTCGGGAGCACTGGGGGATGCACCCAGCTTGCGGCGCAGATCTTCGGCGATCTGCCGCCCGTGGTAGCGTCCGTTCTCGATGAATATTTCGTTGGTGTTCATTCCCGCAATGATGACTCCTGCCAGATAGATGCCAGCAACATTGCTCTCTAGGGTACGGGTATCGACGACCGGCTTGGAGGAAGGCTGCTGCGAGAGCTCGATTCCGAGGGCGCGCAAGAAGCTGAAATCGGGATGATAGCCGGTCATGGCGAGCACAAAATCATTTTTCAGGCACAGCTCTCCATCCGGCGTCTGGAGCAGGATTGTGTCCGGAGTGATCTCGCGTACGGAGGTGTTGAAGTACGCGGCGATTTCGTGGTTCTTGATGCGATTCTCAAGATCTGGCTTGATCCAATACTTGACGTTGGGCGAGATGGCCGCGCCGCGATGGACCAGCGTGACGCGCGCCCCATGACGCCATAGCTCCAGGGCAGCGATGGCCGCGGAGTTCTTGGCTCCGATGACCACCACATCCGAGTTGTAGAAGGGATGCGGCTCGCGATAGTAATGCGCGACCTTGGCAAGGTCCTCACCGGGCACGCCCATGCGATTGGGCAGGTCGTAGTAGCCGGTGGCAACCACCAGCTTCCGGGCCAAAAACTCAGAGGGCCGGGAGAGCGAGTCGGTACAGTGCACCAGAAAGGCTCCGTCGGCGCCTTCGGTGCGAATAACAGTGTGATACTGGCGCACGTCGAGGTGATAGAACTCGGCCACCTTACGGTAGTACTCCAACGCCTCCTGGCGCGAAGGTTTTTGCTGGGCGCTGACAAAGGGAATCTCGCCAATCTCCAGCAGCTCAGGAGTGGTGAAGAAGGTCATGTTGGTGGGGTAGTTGAACAGCGAGTTGCAAAGGCATCCCTTGTCCACGGCAACCACGGAATAGCCGGCGCGGCGCGCCTCAATCGCACAGGCCAAGCCGGTGGGACCGGCGCCGATGATGAGTACGTCGAATTGCTCCATGCGGGTTCCTTCCTGATTCGATGTTACAACGAATGGTCGCCTGAGGCAGAGCAAACAGTTAGAGCTGACCACCGGCTTCGGGTTGAGCTGCAATCGACTGCAATCGCAGGAGTTGGATTGAGCACGACCGTCCCCGGCAGCCGGCTTGCGTATCTTGCCGGCTAAGGGAAAAGTGAATCGCATGGCATTTCTCAACTCATGGTAAGTGGCAGGATGAGGCCAGTATGAGCAATTCACCCCATTTCCAGAGTTCCTCCTGCGAGGTACAAAGGTACGTCCCCAGGAAACACAAGGACGCCACAAACCATGTTGAATCTGAAAAAGCCGATCAAGCAGTACTACAGCGAATCTGAGGCCGCGCACAATTTGTGCATTTCTTTAGAGGCCCTCCACGAAATTCTGGACACGCACGTCTTCACAGCGGAGCATCCACGGCCCGCGGTACTGGAGTTTTCCCATGCCGAGTTGCTTCTTCTCTCTGTGTGGGCGCAACCGGAACGAGGGCGCAACGTGGTTGCCATGCCTCGCAGAGACTGAAGCGCGAGACCACTTGTTCATGGCGCAGGTAATTTCTTCCCATCCGGCATGGCAGCGACGCCGCAAGGCACCTGCCTATTGCACCACATTGGTTTGGCCCGTCACTTGCAACAGAGATTTGCAAGAGGAGATGGGCATGCCCGATCCAGGCAGAGAGTTATCACAAGAGTATTGGCGTCCCCCGCCAACGGCAGAGGCATTGCATTCCTGGGGTTTCCAAGTTCAGGCCAACGAGGCATTTTGCGCGTCCTGCGGAACCCCTTATGCGGCGGGCGCGCGTTACTGCCACGTCTGCGGACTTGCGCGCGAGGACGACCTGCACGCAGACGCACAGGGTCGATTCATGGACTGGCTGGATCTCGACTCCATCCGAGCGCAATTCGGGCTCTCGACGATTTCGCTTGTGCTGCTGGTGGCCGCTACAGTGTTTCTGTTGGCAACGCTGCTGACCGGCGTGGTCTACAACACCACGACCATAGCGGAGTGGCAGGCGGTGCAGACTTGGCGCATCGAGTGGCTGCTTGCAACAGTAACAGCACTGTTGGCGGCAATGTTGTTCAAGACCAGACGATAGGGGAAAACTGGCGGTTACAGCCCCTAGCCCAACCCTGTGGATGCAGAGCATTCAGGGCATCGATAGTTGTGATAGGCTAAGGGTGTGTGGGCGCGTAGCTCAGTTGGTAGAGCAACGCCCTTTTAAGGCGTGGGTCCT
>CAZLJQ010000079.1:0-12565 GCA_964559875.1 uncultured Acidobacteriaceae bacterium | reverse complement strand
TCGCAGAACTCATCAAGCGGCTCGGGATCGCGGAAAAGCTTGCACCTAAGACCAAGCTCGCACGGGGTGGTACTTCGTCAGGTGCGCTTGTTGCTTCCGGCGAAGCCGACATTGCGATCCAGACGACCAGCGATCTTGCTCCTACCCCTGGCATTGAGATCGTCGGCCCTTTGCCTGCGGAGATACAGAACTACACGGTCATCTCGGCGGGAATTAGTGCCAAGACGGCTGCCCCGGCGGCTGCCAAACGATTGATCTTGCTGCTATCTTCGCCCGCAGCGTATCCGGTCCTTCGAGAAACGGGACTGGAGCCTCCGAAATAAGAGACCCCGGAGAATTGCTGTGGGGCGCAGCGATTCAGGCGCTCGGCCCACCCCAGTTCCATGAGCGGTAATCCGGCATCGCGGAACAGTGTGCACTCAACATCAGCAGCACCGCCTTTGCAATTGTCAGAGCGCGTGGTGCAACCCGACGCCTCCGAGGTGCCACTCCATATTGGAGGAATCACCATGAGAAAAATGATTCTGCTTAGCTCAATACTTCTGCTGTCGACAGTGTGGGCCGTAGCTCAGTCTGTCAGTGACTCAGACCGCGAGAGCTATCCTCCTTCAACCAGAACCATTGAGGGATGCCTCGACGCAGTAATCGGAAACTACACACTGACTGACTATGCGGGGGCTTCTTATCCACTCACTGGGAACACGGAACAGTTGAAGAGCCACGACGGCGAAACCATACAGGTGACGGCAGTAGTCATACCCGTTGTGCATGTACCCGGTGCTATGAGCGAAGGCACCGAGACGCGCCCAACTTTATCTGTAATCTCGTTTAAGCAGGTTTCCTCCATCTGTGGTGACAGGAATGACATTCCCTGAACTCCCGCTCCTCACGCAACTCACAACTTATTGCAAGCACATAACCAGTGGCGAACTGCTGCTCACCGGGGGGACGTTGTTGTCACCTTCGCTTTTGCCAATTTCCTGACCGTAGCGGTCATGGCGGCGATGTGCTCGGGATTCGTGCCGCAGCATCCCCCAATGATATTTGCACCCGCCGCGACGAGTTCAGCGACACGCGACGCCATATACTCGGGAGTTTCCTTAAACACTGTCTTCTCATTCTCCACAACCGGGGTGCCGGCGTTGGCGTGAATGAGAATAGGAATTCCTGGTACTGCGGTCCGTATTTGTTTTGTGATCTCAATCATGTTCGCGATGCCGTTGCCGCAGTTTGCGCCTACAATGTCGGCCCCGGCGTCAGTGGCTGCTCTGGCGGCCCGCTCGGGACTGACCCCCATCATCGTACGGAAGCCCTTTGGCCCCAGTTCGAATGTGAATGTGCAGATGATCGGCAAAGCCGTATTCTTCTTGGTGGCATTGACAGCCTCCACGGCCTCGATCAGAGAGGACATTGTTTCAATGCAGATTGCGTTGGCGCCCCCTTCAGCCAAAGCCATAACCTGCTCTTTGAACGCCTGATAGAATTGCGAGGAAGTTACGTCTCCGCCTTCTTCTTCCGCAATGTGTCCCGTCGGGCCTACCGAAGCAGCGACGTAGCCATTTGCTCCCATCGCCTCCTTCGCCAACTTCGCTGCGGCACGGTTGAACTCACCCACTTTGTCGGCAAGTCCGTAGGCTTTCAGTTTAAAAGAACTACCTCCGAAAGAATTGGTTTCGACGATATTGGAACCGGCTGCGATATAAGCCGCAGCGATTCCCCGCACCACATCGGCATGGGAGACGCACCACGACTCGGGACATTCGCTAGCCGTCAATCCCTTTGCATGAAGAAATGTACCCATCGCGCCGTCGGAGACGAGGATGTCCCCTTCTGCAATTCGCTCCAAAAGACTCTTCATAGCTTATTCCTCCGTTGGTTTTCTATGACTCTCGCCACGCTTGGAAACTGCGTTAAGTCAGTGTGCGGTAAAAACATGGCTTGGATGTAATTGTCCGTGTAGCGCGGATCAGAGCTCAGATCCACGTACGTCATTCGAGAGGCTAGTTCCATCAGTTTGCGACGATGCCCATGGGAAAGCAACGCAATTTGGAAAAGCTGACCATCTCATTGATCGCCGGGTCGCGTGAAACTTGCTTCGCCGGTGGTTTCTATCCGGTTTCGGACATCAGATACCCTCCTACTGGGTAGCCGCTAACAATTTCTCCAGCACAGCATACATAGCGGACTTGGCGGAGAGTCCAGTGGGATGTTTGCAACTGGTTGTCCGTCCACGCCAAACCCCGCAACCTGCGGATCCATTGGAATCGTAGCCAGAAGCGGCAAACCTGCGGCTTCGGCGGCTTGCCGAACCGATTCTGGCAACACCTCGCCGGGGACCCGATTGACGAGTAGTCCGCGAGCCTTCGCCGGCAGACCGACTTCATCGGCGAGCGCGGAAATTCGCTGCGCGGTGAGAATGCCGCGCACAGTGCAGTCGGAAACAATCAAAAACCAGTCCAGAGAAAGCAAAGTGCGGCGCGAGATATGTTCCATACCGGCCTCGCTGTCGAGAACGATGTGACGGTAATTCTTCGCTAGACGATCAAGAACGTCGCGCAGCACATTGTTGGCGAAGCAATAACATCCTTGTCCTTCGGGCTGGCCCATCACCACTAGGTCATAACCGCGCTGCTCTACCAGCGCCTCTTGCCCACGCAGGTCAAGGAATTCCTGCTTCGAAGCAACCGATTCTTGGCCCACGCATTGCAGTCAGCTTCCGCGGATTCTCACAATTGACAAAATCGGTGAATCGGATACTATGTGTCGCGAGCGTTCAGCACCCACACATAAATCAGGAGATTGCCGATGTCCATTGGGACTGTCGAAGGCGCACTGTCAAAAGTCGAGCTGCCAGATGTACGCTCTGAGCCATCCCTTCGCAACCCTGAAGGGAGCTCTCGAGATTCTGCGCCCCTTACTGGCAGCCAGCGAAATAAAGCCCCTCGCGCGGGTAGTCATCGGACTGTCAAGGGAGACCTGCATGATATCGGCAAGAACCTTGTCAGCTCGATGCTCGAAGGTGGGGGATTTGAAGTCGTGGATTTGGGCAGCGATGTTTCTCCAGAACAATTCATTGAAGCGATGAACAAACATAATGCAAAAATCGTAGCGCTTTCGGCGTTGCTTACGGTCACAATGCCTATGATGAAGAGCACAATCGAGGCTTTCAAGCAGGCCAATGTGCGCGACCATGTGAAAGTAATGGTGGGCGGTTCGCCGGTGACTCAGGAGTACGCCGATGCAATCGGAGCCGACGGATACAGCGATAGCGCTGCGGGAGCAGTGGCGCTTGCCCGCAAACTGGTAGCGGCGTGCTGATGAGGAGAGCGAGAGTCCCGCTCCAGGGCAGGACCGGCATTCAAACCGCCTCGGCTGGATCGCATCCCAGCACTCGTCGGGCGGATAGTGTGCCTCTCGCTTGCTGCCGGTGGGATACATGAAACTAAAACTAATCGCGTGTGAGGTACTATATCGCGAGATCTGCCTCGCGGTGGCGCGGTCTCCGGAGACCGTGGATGTTGAATTCCTGCCCAAAGGTCTGCACGACATGGGCGGCAAACTGATGTCCGCAAAACTTCAGGAAGCGGTTCACCGGGTTCCGGCGCACCAGTATGAAGCGATCCTGCTTGGCTATGGGCTTTGCGGCAACGGGCTGGAGGGCATTGAGGCCTGTCATACGCCAATCGTTGCACCCCGCATGCACGATTGTATTGGCCTGCTTATGGGAGGCCGACAGCGTTATGAGTCCTACTTCAAAGATCATGCCGGCACCTACTATCGATCAACCGGTTGGATAGAACGGGGCGTCGATCTACAGCAACTTGTCCCTTTTCATTCTGGGACAAGCACTAATCTTGCGGAGCTTGTTGAGAAGTACGGAGACGATAATGGACGGTATCTCTACGAGCAGTTCACCAGCTTTCAGAGTCACTATCGCCGTCTGACATTCATCGAAACCGGCGTCGAGTGCGATGACCGCTATGAGAAGCAGGCCCGCCAGGAGGCAGAGAGTAAGGGATGGACGTTTGAGAAGCTGAAGGGCGATCTCGGTTTGATTCAACGCTTGGTCAACCGGGATTGGAACAACGATGACTTCTTGGTGCTTTGCCCCGGTCAGCGAATCGTACCGCAATACGATGACACCATCATTCGTGCAGATTCCATCGGCCCCGTGACGGCGCAGGAGTAACTGTGAACGACGGCTTGCGTGTTGAACTTGTCCCTCTCGGTGTGTCGTTCCAGGTCAGCCGTGGCGATGTGCTTGCCAATGTACTGGCAACGTACGGAATCGAGTTTCCGTGCGGTGGAGCGGAAATGTGCGGCGGGTGCCGTGTGCGCGTTCTGGAAGGGACCGCCACACCGACCGAAAAGGACGCGCGCGTCTTCACCCGTGACGAACTCGCTTCCGGATGGCGACTCGGCTGTCAGCTACGTGCGGAGACCACGCTCAAACTCTATATCGATCAGTGGGCTGCACCTATCCTTGCGGACGACGCTCCGTTGGGCGGCTCAACCCGCAGCGGTCTGGGAATTGCCGTTGATTTGGGCACAACCACGATCGCTGCACAACTGCTGGATCTCGCTAGTGGCACCGTGCTTGCTGTTGAGACCATGCTGAATCCACAGGCAACATACGGGGCTGACATCATGACCCGTGTGTGCTTCGCGTTGACGAACTCGGGTCTGACGCCTTTGATTCGCGGAGCCGTCGGCCAGCTCATTCGAGAACTCGCTGCACAACGACAGAGCGACGTTGTTGAGGTCGTGCTGGTCGGCAACGCTGTCATGCATCATCTGTTCTCCTTGCTCGACGTTGAACCTTTTTCCCATCTGCCGTTTGCGTCTGCGAACCTGGGTGAGCAGAGCTTCACGCCTGCGGAACTGAATTGGAGTTTGCCCGCTAATTGCCGCATCCGGTTTGTTCGCTGCATCGGAGGCTTTGTCGGTTCCGACATTCTGGCCGGCATTGGAGCTGTGAATCTAGCATCGGGCAGCGGTCTCCGGGCGTTGATTGACCTCGGCACGAATGGCGAGATTGCAATCGGCAATCGCGAGCGTATTCTGTGCGCGTCGGCGGCGGCAGGCCCGGCGTTCGAGGCCGCTTCGATCCGGATGGGGATGCGCGCCTCCACCGGAGCCATTAACCGCGTTTCGCTTCGGGACGGGATTTTGGAGTGCACGGTAATTGGCAACATCTCTGCACGCGGCATCTGTGGCAGCGGCGTTGTGGATGCAGTCGCTGCCGGCCTTCAGTGTGGTGCGATTTTGCCAAGCGGGCGGCTTGCCTCCGGAGCGCGCGAGTTACCGCTGGCAAAATCAGTAACCCTATCGCAATCCGACATTCATGAACTTCAACTGGCCAAGGGAGCGATGGCTGCTGGCTTGCGTATCCTGTTAAGCCATTGGGGCGCTGGTCTGGGCGATCTCGAAGCGGTCTACCTCTCTGGGGCGTTTGGAAACTATGTACGCGCCGAGAGTGCAGTTCGCATCGGACTATTGGAGATTTCCACCGAGCGCATTCTGGCTGCGGGCAACACGGCGCTACGCGGAGCAAAAATGTTGTTACTGGGTCGTCTGGATACAAACACGGAAATCGAGCACCTTAGCCTTGCGCTGGATCCGAGCTTCCAAGACACATTTGTCGATTGTTTGGCGTTTCCCCAAGGGGAAGCACTCTCTACTCTCAGATAATAAACTGGCAATGGGTCCCGTCCAGTTCGCAATGATGCACACTATCGACTCAGCTGCGAGAGCACTCGCCTGGCGCTGGGCATCTCAGATTATGTTGATGTTCAAATCCACGGCGAGACTCCCCTTGAACCGCTTGATTCTGGCATTCTGAGGCGTGCAAAGGCAAGAACGCTGCCGCCCGCTGAGGTGTCGGGCGGCAGCAAAGAAGAGGAACAGGCGAGTTCAGGGCGCAGAAAGTGAAGTGCTAGGCGGCAGCTCACACTCGGGACGTCCGCCTTCCAATTGGACTATAAACACGTCTACCACCGACCTCCGATGCACTACCGCTTCCACAAGCCAGCCGCCTACTTTGCAGCTTCCGCAATTGATACAAGCGCGATTGAAGTCCCGCTCACGTTGCCGGCGACTTTCACCTTTTTGCCTGCAAAATGGTCGATCTGTTTCGCATCGCCGTTCAGAACATAGACTTTATCTCCAACCAGCAAGGCATATTTGCTCCCCGCCTTGACGCAGGCACGTATGCATTCACTGTCGGGTTTCCCCGGCATCATAGTGTGCTTCTTCCCGCACATATCGTCAGTGACAATGCCAGTGAAGGTCTGTGGAGCGGCGAAGGCGAAGCTTGCAACCGTAGCCGCAAGCACAAACCCGAGAACGAGCTTCCGAACTTTCATGTCTTTTTTCTCCTAAGAAAACCAATCATAAGGTTGGTGGTGCGTGAAAACCGTTATGAATCAGGCGCTCTCACAGGTGCGATCATTCGTCGTCACCTAGCGAGTAGCTCAATGCTTGTCGGAATCGTCCGACATGCCGTTCATATGGCCCATATGCTCCATGCCGCCAGATTGCATCTTGCCGCCGTTCATCATAGGGCACATGTTCATATGGTGCTTGGCTTCGGCAAGCTGTGTTTGTGCTGTGTCGAGAGCTGCCTTCATTTTTGCTGGATCGTTTGACTCGCGTCCGGTAGCGATCGTCTTCCCCAGCTTGTCGAGCGCAGCCATGCTCTCGGAGCCATGCTTGTGACAGCCCTTCATCATGTCATCCGAACTTGACGTGCTCTGCGGTTGATCCGTCATGGATGAGTGGTCCTGCTGCGCCACTGCCACTCCGGCACTAAGAACGACAGCCAGGAACACTGCCAGAATTGCGTTGCTTGCCTTTACCATTTGTTTCTCCTTATCAAACTTCTACTTAATTGTTTGGCGCGGACTCGGCGTATATCACCTGCGCGTTGTTTAGACCGTTTATCGACCGTGACTGCCTCGGCACAGTATTACCCAGCAAGTTCATGGCCAAGCGGATTGCTGGAACGTAATTCCGAGTTTCCTGCGGCAGTTGGTGATCGCGACTCATCGCTTCGAAGTCGCGGGCTCCGTGCTGCAATGCCTGTTGAACTGCATGTTCCCCAGCGTTGTAGGCAGCAAACGCCAGGCTCCAATCACCAAACTGCGTGTCCAGGTCACGCAGATAACGTGCAGCTGCGTGCGTGGATTTCACAACATCTACCCGTTCGTCCAGGCCGGGTGTAACGACCAAGCCATATCGGCGGGCAGTCTCTGGCATGAACTGCCAAAGACCAAGTGCGCCCTTAGCGGAAACGGCCGAGGCACGGCCACCGCTCTCGACCAACACGAGTGCGGCAACATCGACCGGAATTCCCTCCTCATGCAAGATCGGGTCCAACGTCGTCCTTAGTCGTGCAACGCGCTCAACCGCCCGCCGGACGTTTTCTTCCTGCCCACCCCAATAACGCTCAGCAAACTTATGCAACACCTGGTCATCGGTCCGCCGGGGGGTCGCGGCCATTTCCAACGACTGCGATTCAGGTTCCTGCTTAGCCGTAGCCGCAAGAAGATTGTCAGCAGCACTGTTTAGCGATTCGTGGTAAGCCGAGAAGCTGTCTTCCACGGAGGCAGCAGGCACCAAATAGTGTGCCGTCTGCGCCCATGCCGGGAAGGCAAAGAGGAGCGGAAAAAACAAGAATGCGAGTCGTAGCTTCCAGCTATTCATTTGCGTCTCCGTCCACGAGCACCGGCTCCAGTTGAGCTGCTTCTTTCTTCAGAGCAGGTTTCACCTCGTAGTTCCACTTCCAAATGGCGAAGACCGGGGGATAAATGATCAGCTCCATCAAGAATGACGTGAGAATGCCGCCGATCATGGGAGCCGCAATGCGCTTCATGACATCGCCTCCGGCTCCGGCCGACCACATAATGGGCAGCAATCCGAACAACATGCAGGCCACCGTCATCACCTTCGGGCGGAGACGTTTCACTGCACCCACAACAATCGCCTCCCGAAGACCGTCCCAGCTGTGCATCTGGCCTTTACTGATCGCATCGTGATAAGCAAGATCCAGATACAGCAGCATGAACACTGCGGTTTCCGCATCCACACCAAGCAGTGCGATCAGGCCCACCCAGACGGCAATACTCATGTTGTAGTGAAGCAGGTAGAGGAACCAAATGGCGCCGATCGCAGAGAACGGCACCGCCATCAGTATGATGAGTGTCTTCACTACCGACTTGGTGTTGAAGTACAGCAACAAAAAGACGACGAACAGCGTAATCGGAAGCACGATCTTCAATCGTTCTTTCACGCGCTGCATTGATTCATACTGGCCGCTCCATTCGAGCTGATAACCAGCGGGAATGCTAACCTTATCCCGCACCGCCTTCTTTGCGGCCTCGACGTAACCGCCGATATCACGTCCGCTGACATCGACGTATACGTAACCGCTCAATCGGCCGTTCTCGTCGCGGATCATACCAGGACCGGTCTTCAACGAAATCGTAGCCAGCTCGCCCAGAGGAATCTGTGCTCCGCCCGGTGTTGAGACGAGCACACGTTGCAGTCTGTCAATATCGGTCCGGTAGTCGCGCAAATAACGGACGTTCACCGAATACCGTTCACGGCCTTCAACAGTGGTCGTGACTTCCTCTCCGCCGACGGCTGACATGAGAACTTCGTTTGCGTCATCGATACTCAAGCCGTAGCGAGCGAGTTGATCGCGCTTCAGGTCGAAATCGAGGAAGTAGCCGCCCGTGGTCCGCTCGGCGAATACGCTGGTCGTACCAGGAATATCCTTCAGTGCCATCTCTATCTGTTCGCCGACCTTCTGAATCTCGCCAAGATCGGAGCCGAGCACTTTGACCCCGAGCGGGGTTCGCACGCCGGTTGTGAGCATGTCGATGCGTCCCTTGATCGGCATCGTCCAGGCATTCGAGATGCCGGGCATTGTCAACGCCTCATTCAGCCCGCCCGGGCCGTAGATCAGTTCCTGTGTCGATTTATGATCGGGCCAGAAGCGGCCCAACGTACCTTGTAGCCAACCAGGCGTCGTCTTGGAGTACCAGCGTTCACGTTTGGGCCAGTTCGTTTGCGGCTTGAGAACGATAAGAGTCTCCATCATTGAAAAGGGTGCCGGATCGGTTGAGCTCTCTACGCGTCCAGCTTTCCCAAAGACGCTCTCTACTTCCGGGAAACCCTTGATAATTTGATCCTGCACCTGAAGCATTCTGGATGCCTCAGTGACAGATATGCCGGGCAGCGTGCTCGGCATATATAACAGCGTGCCTTCATCTAATGGCGGCATGAACTCCGAGCCGAGTTTGAAGAACACTGGCACCGTCAACGCCATCGCGAGAAACGCAGCGGCAATGGTCTTCGATTTGTGCTCAAGGACGAATTCCACTACCGGGTGATAGAGCTTCATCATTGGACGGCTGATCGGATGGTTGTCTTCGCTGTGAATCTTGCCTACCAAAATTGCGTTCACAATCCGCGCCAGCCATCGTGGCTTGAACTCGTACGGGTCCATTCGCGTAAACAGCAACCGCATTGCTGGATCCAGGGTAATGGCCAACACGGCGGCAATCGCCATCGCAAAGTTCTTGGTGTACGCAAGTGGCTTAAATAATCGCCCTTCCTGCGCTTCCAGTGTAAAGATGGGAATGAAGGCAACGGCGATCACAAGCAAGGCGAAGAAGCTTGGGCCGCCAACTTCCTTGACCGCCGAGATGACCACGTTATGGTAGTCGCCCGGCCGTCCTTCGGCATTCCACTGCTCGAGCTTCTTGTGGGTCTGTTCGACTACCACCACCGCGGCGTCCACCATGGCGCCTATGGCTACGGCCATACCGCCCAATGACATGATGTTGGCGGTCATGCCCGACATCTGGATGGGAATGAATGCCAGGATGATCGTGATCGGGATTGTGATGATCGGAATGATGGCGCTGGGAAAGTGCATCAGAAAGATCAAAATGACGATACTTACGATCGCCAGCTCTTCGATCAGCGTGTGCTTCAGGTTGTCAACCGAGCGATCTATCAGATCGGAGCGGTCATAGACGTTGACGATCCTGAGACCCTTTGGCAGGGTTGGCTCCACGTCCTTAATCTTGTCCTTAACGCGCTCGATGACCTTCTGCGCGTTCTCTCCGAAGCGCATGATCACAACGCCGCCGACGGTTTCGCCTTGCCCATTGAGTTCGGCGACACCGCGACGCATATCAGGGCCAAAAGTAACGGTAGCGATGTCGCGGACCAGCACTGGCGTGCCGGTTTGCGGGTTGCTCGTGACGACGATATTGTTAATGTCATCGAGCGATTTGATGTAACCTCGCCCGCGCACCATGTATTCGCGGCCGGTCATTTCCACCAACCGCGCGCCAACATCGTTGTTGCCCTTCTGAATCGCCTGAACCACCATGTTGATCGGGATTTTGTAACCGAGCAACTTGTTCGGATCGACATTCACCTGGTACTGACGGACGAACCCGCCCAGCGGCGCCACCTCGGCAACTCCTGGTACAGACTGCAAGGAATATCGCAGGTACCAGTCCTGATAGCTCCGCATCTGATCGAGACTGTAATGCCCAGTCGTATCGACCAAGGCATACTGATAGACCCAGCCAACCGCGGTATCGTCTTTGGCCAACTCGACGTTCACAGCTTTGGGCAGCTTTGGAATCACCGTATTGAGATACTCCAGCACACGTGACCGCGCCCAGTAGAGGTCTGTACCTTCATCAAAGATGATGTATACATACGAGTATCCGAAATCGGAGAAGCCGCGGATATCTTTGACCTTGGGCAGGCCCAGCAGGGCCGAGGTGATGGGGTAGGTCACCTGGTCTTCCATGATGTCCGGACTACGATCCCAACGCGAATACACAATCACCTGCGTGTCTGATAGGTCCGGGATGGCATCCAGCTTTGTGTTCTTCATCGAATGCACGCCAAGGATCACAGCGACACCGACGAACAAAAACACCAGAAATTTATTTCTCGCGCAGAGTTCAATTAAACGATCAATCATTACTGGATCCCCTTCACCATCTCGGCCAGGTTGTGAAGCACTCCGCCATTCTCCGCGGCGAATGCTTCTGCTGCTTTGCGGTCTGCGAAGGCAAACGTGCCCGGCGAGCAGCGGTCAAATGACATTTGATCCATCTGTTTCATCTCACCCATCTTCGCCATGTCATGCTCGCAAGCGACCACGCGGCTTCCGTCTACGAACCAGGCATGTTGCGGGTCCAATCCCTTGCCCGTGGTGTAATCGGTTACTTCTATAAACCTCACCGGCTTGTTCTCCTGACGTCCTTCCGTCAAGGCGCAATGCGCGCAACACACGTCGCGGCGACGGCCGCCGATCTCTACGACGACATGCGCTTCGGGTTTGATGTGACGCTGACAAATGCTGCACAGTTCAGCGGAGCGCCGGTGCATGAGCCAGTAACCGCCTGCAAAGAGTACACAAATCACCAGTAGGGCGACGGCTGCGTAAATAGAAGCTTTCTTGGCCATAGCTCGCTCCTTAGTGCTGCATCTCACCGATGGCACTCTTTAGCCGGCTCTCGGAGTCGACCAGGAAGTTACCCGAAGTTACGATCGTGTCACCGGGCTTCAGACCAGACAGGACAACGACCTTGCCGTCCAGCTTCGGTCCCATCTGAATGCTGCGTGGTTCGAATACCCCGCCGTCATGGACGAGAAATACATACTGCTTATCGCCCGAATCCATCACCGCTTCTTGTGGAACCACAATCTGGGTCCCATAATTGATCTTCAAATCCACGTTGGCGAACATCTGTGGCTTGAGGTCATACTTTGGGTTTGCAAACTCGATGCGAACCTTGACCGTACGTGTCACCGGATCCACCGTCGGATAGATATAGGTGACCTTGCCGGTATACGTTTTGCCCGCGTAGTAGCTCAGCTGCATCTCCAACGTCTGCCCGACCTTCACAAATGGCACTTCGTACTCGTAGACGTCCGCGTTGACCCAGATTTTCGACAGGTCAGTGATCTGATACAGATCCATGTCCGGGTTAACCGATGTCTGGGGAAACGCCTTGCGCTCTGTCACAAATCCATCCGCCGGCGAGTAGAAGGTCAGAGTGCGGCTGACTTCACCGCTTTCATCCAACTTTTTGATTTGCTCGTCAGTGATATCCCATAGCTTCAGGCGTTGACGCGCGGAGTGCAGCAAGGCCTGTCCGCCTTGCGAGACTTCCTTGAACTCCGATGTGCTCAAACTCTTTTCGCCACGTTTGGCGATCAGGTACTCTTCTTCGGTTGCCACCAGATCTGGACTGTACACGGTGAAAAGGGGCTGGCCTTTTTTCACTAGTTGGCCGACGTAGTCTACGTAAACCTTGTCGATATAGCCGCTGACCTTTACGTGGACGTGCTGGATCTTGGTTTCATCGGCGGTAATCTGACCGGTAGTGTGCACTGAACGCACCAGTGGTTCGCGCTCCACTGTTGCAGTCCGTACGCCGATAAGCTGCTGCTTGTCTGGAGCGATCTTCACCGTGCCCACAGCCATGCTCTTCGTGCCTGCGTTTTCGTCGGCATACTTTGGGAC
>CAZLJQ010000078.1:0-14009 GCA_964559875.1 uncultured Acidobacteriaceae bacterium | reverse complement strand
TGATTCAGCGCACCCGCGACGGCGGAGCCGAGATTGTGAAGTACTTGAAGACCGGTGGCGCCTTCTTTGCTCCATCGGCCTCGATCGTCGAGATGGTCGAAGCAATCCTCAAGGACAAAAAGAAGATTGTGCCTTGCGCGGTGTACTTGGAAGGGGAGTATGGGATCAACGGACTCTATCTCGGCGTGCCGGCAAAACTAGGTGTAAACGGGCTTGAGCAAGTCATCGAGATTAAACTGACGGCCGACGAGAAGGCCGCCCTGGACAAGAGCGCCGCCGCAGTGAAGAAGCTGATTACCGTCATCGGACTGTAATTCTGGTTTGTTGCGATGTGAACCCGAGGCCACGGCCTCGGGCTTCTTTCTGTGCGCCCGCCGACGGCCACACTTACTCGGAGGTTTGCTGGATTCAAGGGGTTGAGAAGTCCGAGCCGAAAATTGGGCTTGATTAATCGTCGAGGACGAGGGTAAATAGATGGTGAATTTCGGAGGCATCTGTGCCCGTTCTACGCAGCGATTCTGAAATAGCATCGCGCCCTAATCCCTTTTACCCGTCATCGCGAACTTTGGACTCAGGTGCCCGCTACAAACTTCTCCTTGATCTGAACAACGCCATCGTAAGCCAAACCACTCCTGCAAAGCTCTTTCAAAGCCTCGCAAAAGAGATCCGCAAAATCCTGTTTTACGATAGGTGCTGCATCAATATCTACGATGCTGCCTCCAATACTCTGAACTGGTTCGCTGCCGCCGAAGGCGTAACCATCAAAAGCATGGACGATAGCAGCCGCTCTTTGGACGAGGCTCCTGTGGCACGGGAAGTGATCACTTCGCGGAAGCCTTTCATCATGCCGAACATGGCGGAATACGCCCACTGGAAGACAATCAAGCTCATGCGGGACGCCGGATTATTTTCAACCTTGGCTTTTCCGCTGATCGTTCGCAATGATGTGCTTGGCTCTCTCCATTTTTCGTTTCGCAAGATGCCGCGAGATCTAGATGACTTAATGGGGTTCTTGGCCGAGATTTCCGGGCAAGTTGCGGTGGCCGTGGATAACATGCTGGCTCACAACAAACTCGTTGGCCTGAACAGCAGTCTGGTGCGTCAGAAAGACTATCTTCTCCGGCACACCGATACTCAGTACCATCCCGAGAACTTCTTCTATTCAAGTCCGGTTATGCAAAAGATGATGCGCGAAGTCGAGATTGTGGCGAACAGCGACGCGAGCGTGCTCATCACCGGAGAGACGGGCACCGGCAAGGACCACATCGCTCGTTACATCCACCACCTGAGCGCCAGGCGGAACGCACTATTCGTAAAGGTCAACTGTCCAGCATTGGTCGAAAGCTTGTTCGAAACCGAGCTCTTCGGACATACCAAAGGGGCGTTCACAGGCGCTGAGGCAAAACGCGTAGGCCGTTTTGAGATGGCAGAAGGCGGTACGGTTTTTCTGGACGAGATAGGCGAACTATCACCGCAGCTTCAGGCGAAGCTATTGCACGTTCTGCAGGACAGGATCTTCGAACGCGTCGGCGATAGCCGTCCCATTGAAATTAATTTCCGGGTCATAGCTGCAACCAATACGGATTTAAAGAAAGCCATCAACGAGAAGAGCTTTCGCGCAGATCTCCTTTACCGCTTGAATACAGTCTCGTTCCATGTTCCCCCGCTTCGAGAGCGCCCGGAAGAGATTGAACCGCTTGTTCACCATCTCACCCAGATCCAAGCCCGTGCCATGAACCGCGTTCCTCCGGTCTTTTCGCCCGGCGCTATGGATGCCCTGAAGCGGCACGCATGGCCAGGAAACGTCCGCGAGCTAAGGAATATCGTCAACCGCATGATCATCACTTCCAGCACAACGGTCACACGAAGCGATATCGAACCGGTTTTGGATGCCGGAGGAATGGATTGTTACGACACTCCCATGAGTTGGAGCGCTATGGAACGCGCTCACCTGATCAAAGTGCTGAAAATGACAAAGGGGGTTGTCGGCGGCAAGAATGGAGCCGCCGCCATCCTGGAGATGCCGAAGTCAACGCTTCAGTACAGGCTCTCCAAACACGGCCTGACGCCTCGGGACTATTTGGATTAACCTGCTCTTTCGCAGTTAGCTGCGCGCCGCAGGTTGATGCCGCGACAGCAGCCTGTTAGCCATATTTAGGTCAGCGTCGAATTCGAACGGCAACGACTGCTCTGCTATCTGAATATCAGGGCGTGCACTCAACTCTGGCAGCAATGCTTCCGAAACATAAAGCGTGTCCAGGTGGAGAGTGTTAGGAATGATCATCAGTCGAAGCTTGGTAACGTCGATGGTCCTCAAGGTGGTAATGGCCGCTTCGATCGTCTTCTTTTCACTCGAAAAGTGAAGAGGGATGAAGCCCCTCTGCAGGAAGCAAGTTGTCAGAATGTTCAAGTAGGTGGCATCCAAGTCCACTTTGGCCACTAATTTATCGGTCACAAAATCCGCACAGCCTATGCCATTGGCATTGCCATGCGATTCTTCAGACAGATCAAGTACCACAATCCGCCGAATCAGTGGTTTCGTGGGCTCGGGAAACCCATTCACCCTCAACCGGCCCACGACGGTCGTATCGAAGCCGGTACCACTGTAATTCTTGCCCATCTCCTCGATGATCAAGAGATCTACATCATCGCTGGGTAACCGCGGCATTAGTTTCGAAGCCTCTTCCAGTAGTCCGGGCTCCGCAGTCAGAAACTCTTTAGCTTTTACTCCAACGATGCGCGCGGTTTCGTCGTAGCCGTTTTCGATGATCGCCAAGCCTGCCATGATCGGCGTCTTTTCGACCAATATAGCGCCGATTTGCCGCAGAGCGTTCGGTAGCTCGCCGATACCCTGGCCGTGGAATTGCGCCGCCCCTGACGGGCCGCCGAGGCCAACAACGGATCCTTTGGTTAGACCGCTCTGAATGCTTCCAACTAAGCCCGTATGCGGTTTAACACGATTCACCACGAGTACGCCGTCTGCACTAAGAGCGTGTTTATTGATGTATGCGTAAAGCCCGCTCGCCGTTTTTCCCACATCCACGGCGTCGGCACCCGCAAGTACTGGGACTCCCATCGTGGCCGGAGTGATTCCCAAACTTGCAAGCACCGCCAACTGACCCTCAGCAGTGCCGCCACCATGACTTCCCATGGCGGCGATAAGAAACGGCTCAAAACCGCAGTCGCGCATATAGCCGATAGCGGCCTTTAGTATTTCAATGATGTTATTGATTCCGCGGCTTCCGGCGGTTATGCCAACCCTGGCACCCTTTGGCAGATTATGCCTTATTCCCAGCTTCTCGAGCTCCTCGCAAACCACCTTCTTTACGGAGCTGATCTGTGGGCGGGCAAGTTTCTGAGTTACATGATATAGCCTAGGCAATAACATCCAGCACCTCTATAGACATGGTGAAGCAGTCGTTGTAACCACGCACGAGGAGGTCTTCCTCGGCGTGGTTACAAGACCTACCACTTAGCAACTTACTGATCTTTGTGATCGAGATCCTCCAAGCTGAGGTCCCGAGTTTCCCCGATAAAGTGTAGCGCCACCAAGGCCACCACGCAGTACACGCCGTAGACAATGGGAACATAGCGCCAATTGCGAAGAGCGTTCTGCCCAATGAGCCCCGCCAATACCGATGGTGCAATCATACCGCCCATGATGGCAGAAATACTGTAGGAAATGCCGGTGCCGGAGTACCTGAACTTAGTCGGGAAACTCTCCGAGGTCAAGATCGGTGCCAGCCCGTGTAGCAGGCCAATTCCGAAGAAGGTAATCAGAAATTGCAGGCCAATAACGAGCAGAATATTCTTGGCCAGGATCGCCAAGCATAATGGGTATGAGAGAAGTGTAGTGCAAATAATGGCGAAGTAGGCGACCCCTTTTCGCTTGAAGAAGTCGGCAAACGGTCCGCTGATGGTGATTCCAAAAATGTCCCCTATGCGGCTGAGGAACATGATGACGGCCGTGGTGGCCAATGGGATACCACAAAGCTTATTGAAGGAGATGATGTAGGTTCCACTCACATACCCGTCCATCTGCTGAAAGGCCGACACAAAAGCAAGGAGGATGATGGGCCTGGAGTACCTCTTGAAGACAGCAAAACTGGGCATCTTGGCAAGCTGCTCCGTCTCCTTAAGTTTCGAGAATAAAGGAGTATCGGCCAGCGTATAACGTGCCAAAAGAGCAGGAATAACGATTACAGCCGACAGCAGCATAGCGATGCGCCAGCCGCCAGTCTGGAAATTCTTGCTCAGGAAGAACATAACTGCACTGGCAGCCATGGCGCCTAAGGGAATGCCAAGATTGGCCAGCGACATCCAGAAGGCCCTCCTTCGCCGCTTGGCACCGAATTCAGCCAGCAACGAAGAGGCACCACCAAATTCGCCTCCCAGTCCAACACCCTGGACCACTCGTATCAGTACAAGCAGAATCGGGGCTGCAATCCCTAATGTGGCGTACCCAGGAAGCAAGCCCGTCAAACATGTTGCGACGCCCACAATCAGAATGTTGAGCATGAACGCATACTTGCGGCCCACACGGTCGCCGTAGTGGCCGAAGATAAACGCGCCAAGGAGCCGTGCTGGGAATCCAGCTCCGAAGGTAAGGTATGAGAAAACAAGGGCCATGGTAGGCGACAGCCCAGGGAAGAATAACTTTGGAAAGGTACTGGCCGCAGCGTACCCATATATGAAGAAATCGTAGTATTCGACCAGAACTCCTGCTGTCGCGGAGAAGGCCAGGGTGATCATCGTGCGAGTGCTTACATGTGGTTCCAACGCCTCTAACTGCTCAGCCATTGCACACTTCTCCACATTTCATGAATATGGTTCTGCGCTAGAAACTGAACAACTCAATCCCGTTGTGGATCGGGAATGCAAAAACCAACGTTCCTTCGGGTTTATAACCACGAGAGGCAGGAGAGGAGCCCGGTTTCGGGTCTCTCCATACCCCACGTGTCATATCCACATAAAACCCAGGAACATCTCAAGATGCAGCCCCGAGCCCAATCCATCTAGTCTGGAACTGGCCCGCGGCTACAAATTCTATGCGCTTTCGTACAGACGAGTCAGCACGAATTCGCGATGTCCCAGCGCTTCTGCCGAAGTCAACCGGCCATTGGCGGTGTGGAACATGCAGTCCAGCAGATTATCGCCAGCCTGGTCGAGGTTAACTTCGCGGCGCAGCAAGCCACTGACATCCACATCGATGTGCTCGCTCATGGTACGCACGGTACGCGGATTTGCACCCAACTTGATGACCGGCAGGATTGGGTTACCGATGATGTTGCCCTGGCCCGTCGGGAAGAAGTGGACCACGAAGCCTGCGGCAGCCACAAGGGTCACAAACTCAGCAGCCGCGGACGAGGAGTCGATAAACCACAAGCCCGGTCCGGTGGGAGCTTCGTCTTTGTCCAGTGCTCCGATGATCTTGCACTTCTTGCCAATCTTCTGAATGTTCCCCAGCGCCTTCTCTTCGATCGTGGTCAGGCCGCCTTCGATGTTGCCTTTGGTTGGCTGCGAGTCGCACAGGTCATCAACCTTGTGGTCGTCGACCAGTTTGGCGTAACGGTCGAAGAAAAACTGGAACTGCTTGCGCACTTCGGGAGTGGCGCAACGGTCGGCCACCAGGTTCTCGCCGCCGGTGATTTCCGTCGTCTCTCCAAACACCAGCGTGCAGCCGGCCTCCTCGAGCTTGTCAAAGGCGTTGCCGACCGTCGGATTCGCAGCCAGGCCGGAGGTCGTGTCGCTCTCACCGCATTTGGTGGAAACCCAGAGTTCCTTGAGGTCGCACTCTTCGCGCTGTTTCTCGCTGGCCCACTGCACGAACTCTTTGGCTTTGCGCGAGGCCGCGCAAATCGTGTTGAGATCGCCATTCTTCTCGATCGCAAAACCTGCTACCGGCTTGCCGGTCTTGGCGATTGCATCCACAATCCGGTTGGTCCAAACCGGCTCAATGCCGATGACAACGACCGCAGCCACATTCGGATTGCAGCCAGTGCCGATCAGGGTCGCAAAATGCAGATCGAGATCCTTACCGAACTGCAGGCGGCCATAAGGATGCGGGATGGCCATGGTGCCCTTGATGTTGTTGGCTACGGCTTCGCAAGCTGCGTTGGAGAGATCGTCCAGCGGCAGAATGATGACATGATTGCGAACGCCTACGCGCCCGTTCTCGCGACGATACCCTAAGAATTTTGTTTGCATTACTACCACCTCCTCGTCTTGAGATTGTGTACGTGCACGTGTTCGCCCTTCTTGATGGGGGCGACAACTTTACCGATGTTCACGCCGTACTTGATAATGCTGTCGCCGACCGCGAAGTCCTTCAGGGCGACCTTGTGTCCAATAGGAATGTCGTTGAGCACTTTGACCTTGATGGTGCGATCTTCGGCCATTACCCATCCGGCAAGATCCTGTCCGGTCTGGATGCCTTCCACAACGATGACACCTACGCTGTCACCGTCTTCGTGGACCAGAAACTGAGGAGCCTGATGAGCTGACTTCGCATCCGGCTTCGTTGCTACCGATTGACCTTTCATTTATCCACCTCTCTTCAAATATGTACACTTTGCTACCTGGTTCAGCCTGCCTCGTAACTGCCGTGGCGGCTACTCTCCCGAACTGCGCTTCAAGTGGCTTAGGGTTTGCATAGAACTCATTGCAATCGGGGGGCCATCTGAGATTCAACAACATGCCCGCTGATTCTGCGGTTTGAAGTCCACCGTAGCCGCCGTAGAGCCGAATAATCGGCTCTACGAGCCGGAAGCTCAGCCCAATCGCTCGCTCGGCGAACCTTTCCGCGCGCTAGCGTGATTTCTCGCAGGAATTCTACCAGTTAACTTGTCGCTTTCGGAATCCCAACCCATGGAGGTTGGCCGGGGCCAGAGAGAGGCTGCTTGCAACAGCTTGCTTTTTTCGCGCATGAGACCGGCCGCGACTTGAAGCTACTTGACCTGCGCTCGTGCGGCTGACTTGAGCCTGCCCGTATTCCTGTCCCAATTCCAGCGCACAAGTGTTACAAAGTTAAGTCAGGCCATCATGTCTTCTCAGCGCACTCCCAAGCCCGTCCGTTCCTACCACCTGATTGCCCTGCTGCTACTGGCCGCCTTCTTCGCGCAGTGCGCATGGTTTGTTGCTTCTGTGCCACTCACCCAGCTCGAAGTCAATCAGATACTTCGCGGGGTCGCACTCCTCCGGCACATCCCTGTCGACTCCGAGCCGCTCTCATCGCCGCTCGTTCCCCTGCTCTCCGTCGCAGGCATTCTCTTTCATCTACCGCAGAATCCGGTTCTGCTCGACCAGTTCTGGCTTGATCAGCATCGCTGGTTCATTCGCGCCCCTTTTCTGTTCGCCGGACTCTGCCTCGCTCTCTCGCTCTGCTATGTAGCTCGCCGCCTCTATGGCACTGCCGCCGGGCATATTGTTCTTGCTCTTTTCGCCTTCAGCCCTGGCATGGTCGCTTGCTCTTCGCTCGCCGGGCCGCAGATATTCTCCGCCTGGGGAGCCTTTGGCCTCATCTTCACCGCCATTGCCACCGCTCACACCCTCTATGCACCGCGCGAAGTTATTCTCTGGAACTGGAAGCGCATCGTTCTTCTCGGCGTTTCAATCACCTTCGCCATCGGAGCCCAGTGGCCGCTCATCTGGCTGATCCTTCCCGCCGCTGCCTTCATGCTTTGGGCGGTTCCGCATCGCCGCTTTGCCGCGCTGCTCATTCTGATCGCCTCCTCTGCCATCTCGCTTGTGTTGCTCGATCTCTGCTACCTCGCCGACTACCGCGCGCTGCTGCACGGCTTGGCTCATGCAGGCTGGATCGGATGGGCGCCAGAAACATTCTCTCCACGTCTGCTGGTCCGCCTACTTGCAAATTTTTACTTTGACGCTGCCCCTGGCGCGCTGCTCGCCTTTTTCTGCGCCATTGCCGCTTGGTGCGCTTCGCGCCGCACCCGCTTCTTCGGCAACACCGCTCCCCTCATCGTCTTTCTGCTTCTGCTCGCAATGGGAATCCTCTTCCCGGCAAATGGCGGCCGCGCAATTCTGTTCGCCAGCCTTCCATTTCTTTTGCTCTTCATCGCGGGAGTCTTTGCCGATCTCATCGAGGGCAAACTTCAGGCGCCTGCGCTCGGGGTCATTTTTGCCGTTATCGCGGCCCAGGCGGCTTACAGCATTGCCAGCCTGATGCGCATGTACTCGCGGCCTATCGGCTAGCGCGGGTCCTCACTGCACATAGACGCATCGGATTCCGGGCAGCAGCCTTTCCAGGTGCGATAATCGGAGCGGCATGACTTCTTACGAATCTGCGGTCGAACGTCTTTATGCGCTCGGCCATGAACTTCAGCTCGGCCTAACGCGAAAGTTTGACCTGGCGCACATGCGCATTCTTTGCGACGCGCTCGGCAACCCGCAAAACAGCTTTCCTTCCGTGCTCATCGCCGGAACCAACGGCAAAGGCTCCACGGCCGCCACTCTTGCCTCCATCCTGCAGTCCTCTGGGCACCGCGTCGGACTCTACACGTCGCCTCACCTTCTGCGCATCAATGAGCGCATCTGCAGCAATGGCCAGCCCATTCCGGATGACGCCTTTGCTGCCGCTCACGAGCGCGTCACTTCTGTTGCCGGCCAACTTGTCGCCGCTTCCGCGCTCCCTCACCTCCCCAGCTTTTTCGAGACCATCACCGCCATGGCTTTCGATTTTTTTGCTTCCTCCAAAGTCGATCTCGCCATACTCGAAGTCGGCATGGGCGGACGCCTCGACGCCACGAATATTGTCGAACCAATCCTCTCCGTAATCACGGACATCGATATCGATCACCAGAAGTTTCTCGGCAACACCATTGCTGAAATTGCTGGCGAAAAAGCAGGAATCCTCCGCCCCGGCGTCATCGCCGTCACCTTGCCCCAGCATCCTGAAGCCAACCAGGTACTCGGTGAACGCATGGCCGCCCTTGGTGCGCGCGCCGTCAATGCCGCCCGCAACATGGCTTCAGTTTCGCCTGGCTCCGCCGCTCTGGTTCATAGCTCGACTTTGGAAACGCGGTTTCGGCTGAATGTGCTCGGCAAGCAGGTGGAGATCGTCTCGCCGCTCGTCGGCTGCCATCAGTTGCGCAACCTCGCGCTTGCCATCACCGCTGCCGAAGAGCTGGCCGCGCAGGGTTTCCGCGTCACGCCGGAGAGCGTCGCCGCGGGCACACGCCTAACCTCCTGGCCGGGACGCTTCCAGCGCTTTGCTCCAACCCTTCATCGGCCCGAGGTTATCGTCGATGTGGCACATAATCCTGCCGGTGCCTGGGCCCTGCGCTCAGCCCTCACCGAACAAATGGACGAGCGTCCCCTGGTGCTACTTTTTGGCGCAATGGCAGATAAAGCCGTGGACGAGATCGCAAAGATTCTTTGGCCCCGCATGGCCCACGTGGTCGTCACCCGCATCGCCAACAATCCCCGCGCCACCGCTCCCGCCGATCTTGCTGCTATCGCGCTTTCACTCGGCGTCGAACACTCCGTATCCGCAACCGTTCGCCAAGGCGTGGAGCTCGCTATCGCCAAAGCCCAGGAGCTCGGCCCCAACTCCGCCATCGTCATCGCCGGTTCCATTTACGTAGCCGGAGAAGCCATTCCAATTTTGAGATGATCCTTGCACGTTGAGCTCTGGATTTCTGCGCCAGCCGGTCGCTCGCAGCTACGATTCTGCTTGCCAGCTCAGGCTCTGCTCAGTGGCCGCCATGGTAGGGATGGTTGTTGAGGATGGTGAATGCCCGGTAAATCTGCTCGGCCAGTACCACTCGCGCCAGCTCATGCGGCAGCGTTATCTTTCCCAGAGAAAGCACCAATTGCGCGCCCGTCCGCGTGGCTGCCGTCCAACCATCGGCTGGACCGATCGCCAGCACAAGCTCCTGCGTTCCGCGCTCCATGTGCATCCGGAAAAACTCCGCCAATTCCTCGCTGCTAAACTGCTTACCCGCTGAGTCCAGTGCCACCAGCACAGGAGTCGTGCGCCCTGGCCGCTCCAGGCTTTTCAGCAGCGCCTCTTCGGTGGCATACTCGCCAGCCTCCACCGGAGCATAGCGCACCGCCCGCTTCACATACTCGGCGGTCAGTTCATCGACGCAGGAACTCTTGCTGGAGCCTCTTCGTTTTGTGATCGAGATCAGGCGGATCTTCATCGCGGCATTTCAGGATTACGGCATATTAGGCATGCAGCAGTGCTCGAGTCCGGAGCTACTACATCTGACAAGCGTTGCCGGAACGCACACCGCCCGGCTCGCGCTTGTCAGGACAATCGGTTACTTGCGCTTTGCCCCGGACTTCTTGGCTGCGCTCTTCTTCTTCACCGCGGCTTTCTTCGTAGCCACCTTTTTCACCGCTGACTTCTTGGCGGAAGTCTTCTTCGCCGCTGTCTTCCGTGCCGGAGCCTTCGCTCCAGCGCCACGCGCGCTCTGCCTTGCTGCGGCTCTCACGCCGGTCGATTTCTTCGCTGCGGCTTTTTTCGCACGCTTCCTCACCACCAGCACCGGCGCCGCAGGCGCGGTCTCTACTACTGCCGCCTCAGGATGCAGCAGCTCCTCCGCCGTCAGCTTGTGCGCCGACTTCCAAAGCCTTTCCAAATCGTAGTAAGCGCGACGCTGCGCGTTGAAGATGTGCACCACAAAATCCACGTAGTCCAGCAGAATCCACTCCGCGGTTTGGTAGCCTTCGCGCGCGTTCGGCTCCACACCCATATCTTTGGAAAGCCGCTCGTCCACCTCGTCGGCAATCGCCTGCACCTGCCGCGGATTGCTGCCGCTGCAGATCAGGAAGTAATCGGTAAAGGTGCTCGACTCCCCAGGGAGTTGGAGCAGCGCAACGTCTTCGGCCTTCTTGTTGGTCACTGCCTCAAGGGCCACTGCAACTTGTTTTCTGATATCTTGCGTCGGCATCGTTCCTCTTCTGTGCTCAGCTATTGTGCGTGGCTTCGGCGATGGATGCAAGCCTCTTGCGGTGCAAGTTGCGCTTCCACTTAACCGCGACCCACAACTCCGTGCGGTCCACAATCTCTCAAATCCTGGGCGGGTCCGGCGCTCCGGGCTCTTCGTCCTCGTCGTAGATCTTCAGCTTCGCGATGTAGTCGGCCACACCGCGCGGCACAAGCTTTTCCAACCCAACTCCGCGCCGCGCCGCCTGTCGAATTGCCGTGGCGCTCACTTCCTCGTTCACATCCGCAAGCAGATGGATCGTGGCGCCGTTCGTCTCCAGCGTTCCTGTCTCCAGCAATTTCCGGGCGCTCGCCTCGTCCGGCCGCAACTCCATAGGCAGCGCCTGCGCCACATCTTGCAGCGGAAACCCCGGACGGCTTGCCACGATGAACTCTACCGAGCGCAACAGCTCAACCGCTGCCCGCCACTTGGAAATCTGTTGGAATGCATCCATGCCGATCAGGAAGTACAGCCGTTCGCGGTTCTTCAGCCGCGCTCGCATCCGTGCCACTGTATCCACGGTATAGCTCACCGGCTGGCCCGCGGCACGCACAATTTCCGGAGCCTCCAGCAGCGACGGCAGAAAGCGCTTTTCGCCCTCCAGCGCCAGTGCCAGCATGGCGTGGCGATGATAAAAGTTCGTGACCCGTTGTTGCGCCTTCAGCGGCTGCACGTCAGCCGGCACAAAGTACACTCGCTCTAGCCGGAATCTCTCGGCCGCAGCACGCGCCACGGCCAGATGCCCCAGATGCACCGGATCGAAGGAGCCGCCGTACAGCGCAACGTTTTGTATGGGATCGTTTTCTGTCGGATCGTTCATTCGGCTAGACAAAACTGCGGCGCGGACCTCGATGGCCCGCGCCGAAACGTGGAGTCAGACTACTTCGTTGCTTTCTTGGCGGCCTTCTTGGCAACCTTCTTCACGGCCTTCTTTGCAACTTTCTTCACGGCGGTCTTCTTTGCAGCCGGCTTCTTGACGGCAGCCTTCTTTGCAGCTTTCTTTGTAGCAGCCATTGGTATTCTCCCTTTTTTTTGTTTGTTCGTTTTGGTCTCAGGCTCCGCAGTGACTTCCTCGGATCCAGCGGCCCTTACATCGCCGGTATTCCGCCGGCGAACTTCCTCGACGTAACGCGCCATCGCCCATGCCAGCTCCGTAATGCCGGCTCCGGTCACGGCGGAGATCTCGTAGAATTCGAGACCCAGCTTGCGCGCGTGTTTGCGCAGCTTCTCCACCTTTGCCGGAATCGCGGCGTCCATCTTGCTGGCTACCACGATCATGGGTTTGCGTTCCAATCCCGCGCCGAATTTTCGCAGCTCGCGCAGGATCACATCGAAATCCTTCACGGGATCCGGTCTGCCGCTCGCATCCGAGCAGTCCACCAGATGCACCAGACAACGCGTACGCTCAATGTGCCGCAGAAACTGAGTGCCCAGTCCCGCGCCATCGCTCGCACCTTCAATCAATCCCGGAATGTCGGCCACCACGTAGCTCACAACATTCGGCATCTCACCCAGCGCCACAACTCCCAGATTGGGCTGCAGCGTGGTGAATGGATAATCAGCAATCTTGGGACGCGCCGCCGAGATTCGCGAGATCAGCGTCGACTTGCCCGCGTTCGGGTAGCCGACCAATCCCACGTCGGCCAGCAGCTTCAGCTCCAGCCGTAGCTTCAGCTCTTTTCCCGGCCAGCCCGGCTCATGCTCCCGCGGAGCCTGATGCGTTGGAGTGGCAAAGTTCTGGTTGCCGCGTCCGCCGCGTCCGCCCTTGGCTACAACGATGCTCTCGTTGGGCCGCGCAAAATCGTGCACCAGCTCGCCGGTCTCGTCGTTGTAAACAATCGTGCCCACCGGAACTTTCAGCGTGATGCTCTTGCCTTCGGGCCCTGTGCGGTTGGAGCCTTCGCCATGGCGTCCGCGTTGCGCTTTGTACTCGGGGTTGAAGCGGAAATGCACCAACGTGTTGTGCCGCTCGCTGGCTTCCATGATGACGTCACCGCCATCGCCGCCATCGCCACCGCTCGGTCCGCCGCGCGGTACAAACTTCTCCCGGCGGAATGCCATGCAGCCATTGCCGCCGGCTCCGGATGCGACTCGAATTCTTGCTTCATCTACGAACATCGATACTCGCGTCCTTGCAACTGAGCTATTTCACCACAACTGATGCAAGAAACATAGATGCGAATGACGAATGAAGATAGATTGATATAAGTGAATGTTATAAATTCTACTCAGTTGCTGCACACAAATCTCTTCTACGCCTCGCGCTTCGTCCCTCGCAATCGTCCTCTTCGCATCTGTGTCGTCATTCCTGCATGTCCTTCGCGACCAGTATTCATGCGCCTTTCAAGGCACCTCGTCATCCTCGGCGAGTTCTGTTCAGCACCACTGCTCTCCTCTCATCGCTCGGCATCGTTGCGCTTCGCCGGAGAGCCGGGGTGTTCACGCCCAGCCCAAAAAATTTCCGGACGCACAAAGGCCCCGCCGTCAGGCGAGGCCTCTGCAATCCACTCTCGAAGCTTTATGCTTCCGTGATCGGTGCCGCAGCAATCGGGTCGATGGCGACGAACTTGCCCATCTGTCCGCGATCGATAAACTTCACTTTGCCGTCGGTCTTGGCAAAGAGCGTATCGTCCTTGCCGCGTCCAACATTCAGTCCCGGCTTGATGCGCGTGCCGCGCTGGCGAACGATGATCGTGCCACCCGTCACCGTCTCTCCGCCGAAGGCTTTCACGCCCAAGCGCTGGGCATTCGAGTCGCGGCCGTTGCGGGATGTTCCTTGACCTTTTTTGTGTGCCATAACTTTTTCCTGTTCCTTCAGTCATTCGCCGCATGAGCCGCGAACCGGAGATGTTACGCGTAAATGTTATTTGCTGGATTTCTCGGCCGGAGTTTTCTTGGCGGCCTTCTTCGCCGGAGCCTTCTTGGCCACCGGAGCTGCATCGGCATCCTCGCTCTTAGCTGCCTTCGGTGCCTTCACGGCAACCTCGGGAGCCTTGAACGTCTCTCCGCCAACGCTGATTTCCGCAATGCGTACCTGGGTGAACGGCTGTCTGTGCC
>CAZLJQ010000077.1:0-14141 GCA_964559875.1 uncultured Acidobacteriaceae bacterium | reverse complement strand
GCAATGACTTGGTGGCGGCGAGTGGACTCGAACCACTGACCTACGGATTATGAGACCGTCGCTCTAACCGGCTGAGCTACGCCGCCACGGGTGTCTGCAGGAGGAGGCCCGGCCGTTGCAGGCGGGCAGACATTCTTACGTTGTAACCAACAAGATTGATTCTATTGGGGCTTTGGTGGAGTGTCAAACCTCTCCTGCCCGTTCCCCGGCGATTCGCGCGATGGCGTCAACATCTTCAACGAACTCAAAGCGGATTCATCTTGCGCCCAGCGCTTTGAGTCGTTCGGAGCGCGCAGCTTTGGCCGGAAACCTGTGAGGTAGCTGACCACCGCCGTCTGCAGTTCAGCATTGGTATGGGCAAACTTGTCTCGCTCCAATCGGCGCACCAATTCACGAAACGTTTCATCGGCGAGATCGTATTCACCTGCGCGTGTCGGCGCGCCGGTATCCAGATTGACTGCCGCAAAATTAGTCTCAGACAAGCGCGCCCGTTTCAATTCCAGAAACAAGAAGGAGTAGCGGAAATGACGTTGCTCATGGATGTGGTCTGTTTTGTTGACGCTCGACTATCTCCTGTCCGGCAGCGCCAACAATCCAGAGAGTCTATTCTTTGATGCGAAATTGGTGCGATAAATTTGGCGCAACTTTCAGCTGCGCCGACCGTCCTACATTTTCTGGACTGCTTGCAGCAATCGCTTCAGTCCGGCTAATACGTCCGTCCCAAGGTCCACCCGCACTGCACGCCGCCCGTGCTTCACCAGCGACTCCAGGTCGCCCAACGACTGCGCCTGTTTGAGCACGCTGAATCCGAACGGCTCGCGCGGAATCGTCACGTCCCGGGCGTCTTCTGCGGTGAGCTGCAGAAACACTCCGTTGTTTTTTCCGCCCTTGTGCAACTGTCCGGTTGAGTGCAAAAAACGCGGACCATAGCCGGTGGTGGTCGCCGCGCCAGTCTTTGCGCGAACGGCCAGACGTAGTTGCTGTACCAGTGCGTCGGCCTCGGGCGTCTCTACAAAGTACTGTGTGATCGCCACGTAATCGCCGGCGTGGACTTTTTTCAAGTATGCGGCAATCGCTGAATCCAGCGTCGCACCCAGAGCCTTGTCCTCGCTGTAGAGCTTCAGCGCACCGTCGTTTACAACCGGAGCCTGTTGCGGCAATGAACCCTTGGTCACGAACTCACCGAGTATTTGCTTGGTGTTGTCCTTGGATTCCTGCACATTCGGCTGATCGAAGGCGTCGATCTTCAGCAGGGAACCCGCCACTGCAGTGGCGAACTCCCAGATAAAGAACGTTGCACCCAGATCGAGCGGGCCGGACAACTGTTGATGCACAACCGGGAATCCCGCACTCTCCAACGCCGCCAGCTTTGCGTTAGTCCCTGAATCGCCCGCGCCCACCGCGATTGAGGCGAAGACGCGATCCTTACCGTAGTCTTTGACGTCGCCTAGAGCCTCACCGGCAATCGGCACAATTCCTCTACCTTCTTTGCCGGTGCTCTCGGCAACCAACTGCTCGATCCAGAGTCCCAGGGAGGCAATCTCCTTCGAGGCCACGATCGTCAGCTTGTCTACGCCTTTGTTGGCCAGCGTTCCCAGCAGCACGCCGAGCGCGGCTCCTGGATTGGTGCCGGTATCCTCGTTCTGGCACGCTTTTGCTGCGGCCGTTGCGCGCTCAAGAAAAACTTGCACATCCCCGCCCATTACGGCAAAGGGAACCATGCCGAAGAAGCTCAGCGCAGAGTAGCGGCCGCCAATATCAGGCCAGTTCAGAAAGGTCCTGCGGTATCCGGATTCCTTGGCCTGATTCGCCAGCAGGGTTCCAGGATCGGTGATAGCGATAAAATTTTCGCCCGCCTTGGCGCCTTTCAACTGCTTTACCCGATCGTAGAAGTAACGCTCAAACATCTGCGGCTCAGTCGTCGAGCCCGACTTAGAGGCCACAATGAAGAGCGTGCTTTCAAGCTTTATCTGCGCTTCAATGTGAGCCACAGCCGCAGGCACGGTCGAGTCCAGCACCAGCAGTTTGGGGTAGCCCTGCGGCGTCTCGAAGCTCTGGCTGAGAACCTCTGGACAGAGGCTTGAACCACCCATTCCCAGCACAACGGCGTGAGTAAATCCAGCCGCCCGAACCTCCTGCGCAAACGACGTTAACTCCGCCGCACGCGCCAGAACATCTCCAGGAACAGTCAACCATCCCAACGAATTTGCAATGATTTTGTGATGTTCCGGCTGTTCGGACCACACGCCAGGATCCTTTTGCCAGATCCGTGCAATCGTCTTTTTCGACTTCAACGCTTCGAGTGCGGCTTCGAATTCTGCTTGCTGTGCGCCCAACGCGCCTTCGCTTACCTTAGACATGTGCCACCTCGTGGCGACGCCTCTCAATGACCGCGATTAGGTTGTTGTAAGAGTCGGAGAAGCTCTTGACGCCTGCCACCGTCAACTCCCCGGTTACGGCCGTCAGATCGATTCCGACCTCTTTCAGTTTGTCGAACAATTCGTGTGCGCCTTTTACATCGTCGGTGATTGTCACAACCGCCTTGCCGTGGTCCCGGAAGGCATTGTACGTAGCCGGAGGCATGGTATTCACCGTATGCGGCCCAATCAGGGTGTCGATGTAGAGCACGTCGGAGTATTTTGGATTCTTCGTGCCCGTCGAAGCCCAAAGCGGTCGCTGCACATGTGCACCGGCAGCTGCCAACTTATCCCAGCGCGCGCCGGTGAACAGTTGCTGAAATTTTTCGTACGCCAGCTTTGCGTTTGCAATCGCAGTTCTGCCTGTCAGCTCTATCGCCTCAGGACGCCCAGCTTTGGCAATCTCCTCCAACTTCTTGTCCACTGCCGTGTCGATGCGGCTGACAAAAAAACTGGCCACCGAAGCCACGCGATTTATAGCGCCGCCCTTGGCTGCACGCATCTCCAGGCCTTTCAGGTAAGCCTCGACCACCTGCATGTAAACCTGCACAGAAAAAATCAACGTCACATTTACGCTGATGCCCTCCGAGATCAATTCCTGAAAAGCTGGCAGCCCCTCGGGAGTAGCCGGAACCTTAATCATGACATTCGGGCGGCCGAGTTTCGCGTGCAGACGCTTGGCTTCCTTCACCGTGCCAACCGCGTCGTGTGCCAGCAACGGAGAGACCTCGATACTCACAAATCCGTCTTCGCCCTTGGTGCTCTCGTAGACGGGACGAAAGACGTCGGCGGCGCTGGCGATGTCTCCCACCACCAGCGCATCGTAAATCTCGCCAAGCTCGGCACCCCTGCCGACTAAATCGCGCAACGTGTCCTCATAGTCCTTGCTGCCCGAGATTGCCTTTTCAAAAATCGTCGGGTTCGAGGTCAATCCCCGGAGTCCGTCCTCTTCAATCATTTGCTTCAGAGTGCCCTGCGAAACCAGCGAACGCGTCATCTGGTCGTACCACGGGCTCTGCCCCAGCTTGCTCAACTGTGCTAAAGGATTGCTGGCCATTGCTCATCTCCTTGTTGACTTCGATACGTCAAAACTTCGCTTCCATGGCGGCTATCTTTTCCACCCGCCGCAGATGCCGCGGGTCGCTGCTGATGGTGGCGCCTAGAAAAGTTCGCACCAACTCCACGGCAAGTGCTTCGCCAATTACACGCGCTCCCAGGCACAGCACATTCATCTGGTCGTGCTCCACGCCCTGGTGCGCAGAGTACGTATCGTGGCAGAGCGCGGCACGGATTCCCCGCACTTTATTTGCCGCCACCGATGCGCCCACGCCACTGCCGCAGATGAGAACTCCGCGTTCGGCCCGGCCACCCAGGAGCGCAGCCGCCAAGTCAGCAGCGCGGTCCGGGTAGTCGTCCGGGGTTACGGCATCGTGCGTTCCAAGATCCAGGGCTTCATGCCCCAAGCGGCGTACTTCGTCCAGCACGGATGTCAACAACAATGAGCCCGCGTGGTCGGCCGCAATGGCAACTTTCATCTATTTCTTCCCCAGACGCTTTGCCACGGCAATCGAGTCCTTGGCGTGCGCTACTACGCTCTCTGCCGAAAAGCCGAAGTGTTTGAACACTTCCTTGGCAGGACCCGAGGCGCCAAACTGATTTTGCCCGACGATCCTGCCTTCGAGTCCGACGTAACGCTCCCACCCGATGGGAGTTCCGGCCTCCACGGCAACGCGCGCCCGCACCGCACTGGGTAGAACGCTCTCCTTGTACTCCGCGCTCTGTTCTTCAAACAAATCCCAGCACGGCATGCTCACGACGCGCGCCTTCACGCCTTCGCCTGCCAACTTTTCTTGAGCGTCCACCGCTAGCTGCAACTCACTTCCCGTGCCGATCAGAATGACATCTGGCGCGCCTTGCACGTCGCTGAAAACGTATGCTCCCTTACGTACGCCTTCGGCACTCGCGTACTTCGTGCGATCAAAGGTCGGGACAGCTTGCCGGGTCAGCGCCAGTGCTGTCGGATGCTTCGTGCTCTCAATCGCCAGCCTCCACGCAACCGCCGTCTCGTTCGCATCCGCCGGACGGATCAGACGCATGTGCGGCATCAATCGCAGCGACATGACCTGTTCCACCGGCTCGTGCGTCGGGCCATCCTCACCCACCGCAATCGAGTCGTGGGTAAACACGTATGTCACTGGCAGTTCCATGATGCAGGCCAGCCGCAGTGCTCCGCGCATGTAGTCGCTGAACACCATAAACGTTCCGCCAAAGACGTGCAGCCCACTAACGGCGAGCCCGTTCAGGATTCCGCCCATACCCATTTCCCGCACGCCAAAGCGCAGAATACGGCCGCCGTAGCTGCCCGCTTCGAAGCTCGTCTCGCCGTCAATCTTTGTCTTGTTTGAGCTTTCCAGATCGGCCGAGCCGCCTAATAGCCAAGGCAGATTCTTCGCGATCGAGTTCATCACCTTGTTGCCCGCTTCGCGTGTGGCTATGCCTTTCGTGTCGGCAGGAAAAACCGGGACATCCTTGTCCCAGCCTTCGGGCAGCTTACCCGCCATGATCGCGTCCCACTGTTTTGCCAGCTCTGGATATTTGCTTGCCCAAGCCTGGTACTTGCTCTGCCACTCGGCTTCCTGTTTCTTGCCGCGCTCCACGGCCTTGCCCATGTACGTTCCCACTTCTTTGGGAATCAGGAACTGAGCGTCCTCCGGCCATCCGTAGAAGCGCTTTGCGGCTTTCACTTCCTCCACGCCCAGAGGTTCGCCGTGAGCTGCACTCTTGTCCTGCTTGTTGGGCGAGCCGTAGCCGATGTGGCTGTGCACGATGATCAGCGTAGGCCGCGCAGTCTCCTCCTGTGCTTCGCGAATTGCCGCTTCCACCGAATCCAGGTCATTCGCATCGTCCACCGTCAGCACGTTCCAGTGATAGCCTTTGAAACGCGACTCCACGTCATCGCTGTAGGCGAGCGTCGTCGGCCCGTCCAGGCTAACGTGGTTCGAGTCGTAGAGCCAGATCAGGTTCGACAGCTTCAGATGACCGGCCAGAGCTGCGGCCTCGTGTGAGATCCCTTCCATCATGTCGCCGTCAGAGCAGATCGAGTACACACGGTAATCGACAATCTTGTCGTTGCCCTGATTGAAGTGTGCCGCCAGCCAGAGCTCGGCAATGGCCATGCCAACGGAGTTCGCAACCCCTTGTCCCAGCGGTCCGGTCGTCGTCTCTACTCCGGGAGTGACGTTGTACTCCGGGTGGCCCGGACACTTCGAGCCGATCTGGCGGAATTTTTCAATTTCGGCGAGCGGAAGATCATACCCGGTCAGGTGCAGCATCGAATAGAGCAGCATGGAGGCATGGCCAGCGGAGAGCACCACGCGGTCTCGATTAGGCCAACGCGGATCGGTCGGGCTATGGCGCAGAAAGCGGTCCCAAAGTACGTAGGCTACCGGAGCCAGCCCCATCGGTGCTCCCGGATGTCCACTGTTGGCTTTCTGAACGGCGTCGATGGAGAGCGTCCGGATAGTGTTCACGCACAACTGGTCGAGTGCCGATGGCTTCGCCGTTTCAAGTTGCTGCACATTTGCTGACATGTAGTGTGAATTGCCTTTCTGCCCCGGCACGCCGCCGGGTGCTACCTGGGTCGATCCTTCTATGAATTGCGGGCAGATGCCCTGCACCCATGCTTATCTATAATGCAGTGCGCCATGCGGCTACGTCGAGACGCACCTGAACTTTCGATCATTCAACATCTATTTCAGATGCCGCCGACGCGGCAGAAGAACCAGTGCTGCCGTATCCGCGCGATCATATCGTGAGCAGAGCCAATGTGTCTGGTATCGGGTTGGAACTCACCTCCGGAAGTATGGGCCGGGATTGCCCTGGCGGCTGGGGAGACACAATCTCAGGGGTCGGAAAAAATACATTTCGCCTTCGCGTTCTCTGGTGCGTCTAAACAAAGCACAAGCCGATATGGCTTCCGCCGTATAATGGCAAATAGTCTTGGCTTCTGAAGGGTCCATGTCAAAGAGCGTAAAAACAACTCTCCTCCTGTTGTCGTTTATCATCCTTGCCTTCGCCGTTGCAGGCGCGGTTGGCGTCAAAGCTGGCAATGGGAACGACGGTGCATACCGCCAACTCGGTGTCTACAGCGAAGTGCTGTCGCGCATCAGATCCGACTATGTCGAGGATCCGAATATTCCGCAGGTCAGCAACGGAGCCCTGCATGGACTGCTCGAGGCGCTCGATCCTAACTCCAGCTACCTGAGTCCGGACGAATACAAGCTTTACAAGCAGCTCGGACAGCCCGCCGCTGGAATCGGTGCCGCAGTGTCCAAGCGCTTCGGATATGGTGATGTCATTTCAGTGGTGCCGGGAGGTCCTGGCGACAAGGCCGGCCTTATTGCCGGAGACATCGTCGAAGCCTTGAACGACAAGAGTACCCGCGAAATGTCTTTAGCCGAGCTCAATGGTTTACTCGGTGGACAGGTGGGCTCTGTGGTGAATCTGAGCGTTGTCCGCCCCACTAAAGCTCTGCCGCAAAAGATTTCCATCACTCGCGAAATTGTGAAATTCCCATCGGTTTCGTCGCGTATGCTGGACGGGCAGATTGGCTACATTCGCGCCGACGGCTTCCCCAAAGGCCGCAGCCAGGAGATTGCCGCGCGGATTCGCGATTTGCAGAAGAACGGTGCAAAGAAGCTGATTCTCGATCTGCGCAACTCCGGCGATGGCGAAGCGGCCGAAGGTGTTTCTACCGCGAACCTCTTCTTGAATCATGGGCAGATTGCCTACGTGGAGGGGCAGAAGTATCCTCGCCAGAACTTTACCGCCGATCCGGCGAAGGCAATCTCCACTCTACCGTTGGTGGTGATTGTTAATAAAACCACTGCTGGAGCCGCTGAAATTGTTGCCGGCGCGATTCTGGACAACGCGCGTGGCGATGTTTTGGGAGACAAGACCTTCGGCGCAGGCTCCATTCAGAAAACTATCGATCTTCAGGATGGAGGTGCGCTGATCCTCTCGATTGCCAAGTACTACACTCCGGGCGGCAAGGCGATTCAAGACGTGGCTATCACGCCCAACGTTCTGGTGGCCGACAAGACGGATGACTTTGTCGCACCGGAGGATACCGACGTCACTCCTGATGATAGCGAGAAGGCGGAGCCTCAGAAGAATCAGCCCGATGAACAACTTCGCCGTGCCATCGAGCAACTCACAAAACAGGACCAGAAGGCAGCCGCAGCCGCCTAGCGCGCTCTCCTGGCAAGCCAAACCCCAGCCGCAATTCCGGCTGGGGTTTACTTTTTGCAATCCAAAATAAAAAAGGCCGCAGAGTTGCTCCGCGGCCTTTTAGAACCTCTGGGCTAGCTACTTCTTGCTTTTCTTCCCCTTCTTGCCTTTTGCCTTCTTTTCAGGCTTTTTGGCAGCCTTCTTTTTGCCGTCCTTCTTGGCGAGCTGCTTCACCGCCTTCAAAGCCTTTTTGACCGTTTTCTTCGTTGCCTTTTTAGCAGGCTTGGATTCCTTCTTGGCAGCCTTCTTAGGTGCTTTCTTGGCGGCCTTTTTGGCAGCTTTCTTGGCTACGCTCTTCACCGCAACCTTTTCGGCGGCCTTCTTCGCGGGTTTCTTGGCGGCCACCTTCTTGACCGCAGTCTTCTTCGCCGCCTTCTTTGCGCTTTTCTTTGCAGGCTTCTTTACCGGAGGTGCCTGCACGGCTGGAGTTTCGTTGGCTTCCTCGTCGCGCTGAGCCCGGCTGGCGGAAGGAGCTACCGCTTCGTCTTCAGCGTGGCCAAGTTCCTGTTCTTCGGCTTCGTCCTCTTCGTCTTCCAGTTCCTCTTCCTCTTCGTCGTTTACGTCGTCGAATGCTTCGTTATCACCGAACTCATCACCATCATCACTGCTGCGACCGTAGAGAGTCTCGTCGAACGTCATGTCTCCTCCTGGTATCTTTTGCCGCTCCGCGCCCGCGGACTGCTGAGCACAGGTACAACACGACTGCTGCCGCTTCTTTGGCTAACGCGTGCGCGATGCTTTCACAAAGTGCACGCCCCCGCACCCGAACACAATAACTCAGCCTTGTTCACGATGCAATGGAATGAGACATTTGATCGGCGAAGCTGCATTAAATTCCTGGAAATCAGCCTTGCTGCTTTGGCTTTTTTCTTCTGGAAGGCGCCGTTCCCGCTGATTTGTCCGCTTTGTCTTTCTTCGTGACGGATGCCCTTTGGCCGGATTTGCTGGAGGAGTTTCCTTTCGCGGAGGTTTTAGCGGTTGCATGAGCAGCGTGGCCGCTTCTGGCTTGAGTGGCCTTTGCGCCTCTTCCAGGCCGGTTGGCAGCAGAGGTTGGTTTTACGCCGGACGGCTTGAAGATCGTCAGAGATCGTCCCGCACGAAGCGCATTGCCTTTCAGCCGGTTCCACTGCCGGACCTTTTCGGATGGAACGCCGAAATCGTCTGCCACTGACAGAACGGTGTCGCCTTTCCGCACCGTATAGCGTACAGGATGTGTGCTGTAGCCCACGGCCGCAGTGTGGTTTCCCGCTTCAGCGGGCGCGGCCTTGGCCGGGGAGACCGGAATAATGAGCTTGCTGTCCCTGGCCAGCTCGGTGCCTTCCAGGTTGTTGGCTTCGGCGATGGCGGTGGCCGTGGTGTGGTAGCGGCGCGCGATCTCGTCCAAGGTCTCCCCGTTTTCCACCCGGTGGTATCGCCAGTAAACCCGCATCTCCTCTGGAATTGCTTCGACTGCTTTTTCGAATTTTGCGGCCATCCCCCGGGGCAGATGCAGGTCAAAATCCATGTCCTTCGGGGTGGTCATGCGCAGCAGGCTCGGATTCAGCTCCTGCAGCACCGCCGTGGAGGAGTCTGTGCACTCGGCAACGAGGCGCAGATCGATGGGGTAGTGGATGCGTACCGTATCGGCGGAAATCGGCGAGTCCAATGCGAGATGATCCAGACCATACTGCGATGGGTTTTTCGCCATGATGGTCATGGCCAGAATGATTGGCACATAGTTGCGCGTCTCATTCGGCAGCACGTTGCGGCGATACAGTTCCCAAAAGTCAGCGTAGCCGGTGCGCTGCACCGCGCGTTGCACGGTGCCCGGCCCGGAATTGTATGCCGCCATTGCCAGGTACCAGTCGCCGAACTGGTTGTAGAGATCCTTGAGCAGGCGGGCGGCGGCGCGCGTGGCCTTCTCCGGGTCCTGTCGTTCGTCGACCCACCAGTTGTGCTGCAGGCCTGCGTGTACGCCGTCCCACGGCATGAACTGCCACATCCCGCGCGCTCCCATGCGGGAGAGGGCAAGCGGCTGGAAGCCGGATTCGGCCTGTGCCAGGAACATCAGGTCTTGCGGCACGCCCTCTTCGCGGAAGACACGCGAGATCATGTCACTGTAGCGACCGCGACGAATCAGCGCGCGCTCGATTGTGCCGTGTCCACCACTAGAGAAGTAGTTGATGTAGCTGACCACCGGATCGGTGAGCATCAGCGGAAGATCGCTGTGGGTGTTTGCCAGTTCGGCTTGCGCCTTGGCTTTGATCGAAGGATCGACCGGGAAGGTGATGTTGTTGGCCTCATCGATGGGCGCGGGCTCGGCGCGTTGTTCGGTAAATCCGTCGCCCAGCTTCAGCGCCTGCAGTTCCAACTCGTGAGTGGCCTCTACGATTTTGTCGAATTCACTCTGCAGGCGCTCGTCATTCTGCACTCCGACGGGACCGCGCAGCAGAAGATTGAAGGCCGTGTCGAAGTTGTCTTTGGCGGCTTCCAGGTGACCGGCGGCATAGTTGGCTTGGCCGCGGGCGTACTCGGCTTCGGCGCGTGCGATCAACTGCTCTACGGTTTCAGGCCGTGGAGCGGCCGCAGGGTGCGCGGGCGCCGACTTCGGCACCGGTCGCGGCGGCGGCGCGGGAAGAGACGGCGCAGTGGCCTGCGGGGAAGGCAGGGAAGAGGACGGTTTTTCTTCCGTTCCACAGGAGGCGAGAAATAGCGAAGCGAGCATCAAAATCGGCAGGACGGAGCGATAAAGAGAATTCATTAGTTTGTGCGAAGTGCCTGCGGTGGCAAATTTTCCCCCGTGGCACGCGCTTCCTTAAATCTACGAACGATTCACAGAAGGGTCAATCGTTGAAAGACCCGTATTTACTCTTTCGGTAATGGTTGCGCGGAATTAGAGACTATATACTTTTCTCTAACGTACGTGGGGTGATCTATTGTCGCGGTGGTAATGGCTGGGAAAATGCCTGTTCCAGATCATCGATGGGGGCCGATACCGACGGACAGCCGGATGGTGGCAGGCGAGACTCCCAGGAGCTTCAATTGACGACTGGAAGCGCTGAGTGCAACGCGGTTGGCAATGTGGCCTTGGCCGCGAATTACAAGAGTAGCGACTGTTCCAGAGAAGCTCATCTGAGTTGCGGCCTGCTGGCGCGATGGAGAATCTGGCAATCTAGAATAGAAGCCTTGGGCCACGTGGTGGTGGCCGTGAAAAGACGGAGAGCATCCCTCATTGAGTGGCGGCAGAGACGGCTTCGCGACATAGCATCTCCGAAACCGCTCTAGCGCTTGGCGCGAATGGCGTCGAGGCACTGGCCGTAGAGATCGATGAGATGCTTGGCGTAGTCTTCGGCGCGTGAGACGGTTCCGCCCTGGAAGCCCGCACCCGGGGTTCCGGTACGTCCGAAGCCAGTGGTGGTGGCGACGAACTTCATCATTTCAAGCGCGATTTCTTCATCGCGACGCATGGGTGGAGCAGAAAGAATGGGAGTCTCAGGGGTATCGCTCACGGGAATTCTCCGGGCTGAAGTGAAAAAACGGTGCGCTGACTGATGAAGAGGTGGCGCGGTGCCGATCATAACAGATATAGCGATATGAAGAAGAGTGTGGAACGGATTGCCGGGGGCTTAGTGAAGGATGTGGGCCGGTCGCTGGCAGCCGCGAGGAGGCGAGGAGCTGGCAGAGATGCCGGCTCCCCCGTTTCAATTATCCTATCTCGGACGTGGAAGCCTGGCGCCGAAGCGGTGCCTGAGCCTCGATCCTGACCGAGAGCGGCGGTTTCCTGGGGGGAAGGATATCGCCGGAAGCTGCAGCGTTGATGTTGTCTCCATCGGCATCGGTAAAGACGGGACGGAGCAAGCCGACCTCAAGCAGGACGGCGGAGAGAGAGTCGAGCGCGGCAGCGTAACGGCGCTCGGCGCGTTGCACGGTAATGCCGAGGCGGAGAGCTGCTTCGGGGATGCTGTAGTCGAGCAGGATGACGCCCGCGATGATCTCCATGGACTGACGCTTGATGCGATCGAAGACGCGTTCAATGTCGTGGACGAAGATGACGGCATCCTCGAAGGTGTTCAGCCGGTAAGAGCTGACGCGGGCGCGGAAGCAAAGTCCTCCGAGGATACTAGGTAGACGGCCGATATCGACTGCCATGCGGAAGTAGCGCCGCAGAAGAGCCCGGGTGTAAGGACGATAAGCGGCCAGGTCAGCGCCGCCAGCCTGCTTTTTGTGCGCGGTGGATACGACGTGCAATCCACCGCCAGCAGCATTGACGGTCATGCCTGCACCTCCGCGCGAATGCGGCTCCAGAGTTGCAGAAAGGCGCCCGGACTGTCCAGAAGAAGCGAAGCTTCCGCCTTGGCACAGGGTGCGCAGCGTGTGTGCCCGCTGCCGGAACGGCGTAGCCAGATGTTTCCACAACGTTCGCAGTATTTGAGTTCCATGTTGCGTAGCTGTAACGATTCCGATTTTGCATTCACCATCATTCGATAGCCTCTTTTTATTAAAGTGAAATCCCTGGCGCCGGCAGAAGGCGCAGATTGCGGGGAGTTGGACTCCATGCAAGACTGTGCCACTGCCTGCGACAGGGCTCGATTGAATTGCGATGACCTGCTTAGCAAGTAATGGAAGCGGCGAGTTGCAATGGGTTCGCCGCCAACCACAAGGTTTTTTCGCGGGTCAGGATCAGGTCAACCTGTACATAACACGACATCTAAAGTAACCTGCTTCACCGCGGGAGTTGAGGACAGACCTGTTGTGCATGACGACGCCCGGGCGACCGGTGAAAGGTATCTTCCGGGGAAGCTGGGAGACGCTGAACGCAAGAGGTTCAAAGTTGCGAACCTTGCGGCGAAACTCGACAAAGGCGGATTTATGCGACGACATTGTGCCGACTTCCATGCACTGCTCCTGGCCCATTCGTTTTTTTGTATTGGGGAAACATTGAGCGTAGCCGAGCAGGAAGTCAATAAAAATTATTACTTTAAGTTGTTACTAAAGTTTGATGAATATCTTTAAGCTATATATCGATATCTTCAAGTTATCTATCGAGGGGTGTCGATGGTGATTTCAGACTTACAGAACCGCTTGCGGGATATTCTGCGTGAGCGCATTGAGGCGGGTGAGCTGACGGGAACGGAGATGGGGATTCGCGCGGGCTTCCGGCAAGCCCACATCTCTAATTTCCTGAACGGACGCAGGGGCTTGAGCATTGAGGCGATGGACCGGGTGATGGAGGTCCTGCGTCTGGATGTGACAAACCTTATGCCGGAGCCACGGCGGAGAGCTCCGGAAGCCAGCGACCCGGCGGCATTCGATTCGGTTCCGCTGGTGGCGGCCGGAGCGTTGTTGCAGAGCGATTTCAGCTTGGCTGAGATTGTGGAGTATCTGCATTTCAAGAAAAGCTTTCTGCGGCGGATGCGTCCGGAGATGGCGAGCCAGCGCAGGAGTTGGCAGCGCTTTGTGCTGATGAAGACGGACAAGGACTCGGGGGTGGCGATGCGTCCGAGGCTGTTGCCGGGAGCGACGCTGCTGATTGACCGTCACTACAATTCGCTGAACTGTTATAGGCGGCGGGAGCCGAATTTGTATGTGGTGAAGAGCGGGGAAAGCTGGAAGGTTCGCTACGTTGAGCTGCAAGGCAACCTGCTGACGCTGCGTCCGCAGAACCAGGAGTGCGCACTGGGATATGTTGAACTGGGCAGAGGCGAGACATTTGCGGACTACGTGGTGGGGCGGGTGGCGCATATTTCGATTGAGACGTAGGAGCGAGCGAGGACAAAGATACACCCCCGGCTCAGGATTGGAGATGGTGAGTGAAATTGCCTTGCATTCGGCTTAAAGTGCTGGGCGTGAGACTCACTACTATTGCGACCGTTCTCCTGCTTGTCATTAGCTCAAGCGTGGCTGCACTGCATGGTGCGAATGCCCCATCAGGAAGCACGTATTCGATTTCCGTACCGCTGCTGAAAACGTCCGCTGGTGAGCGGGTCGTCTCCTTTGAGATTGACGTCACCGCTGGCACAGTACAGGCAGTTTCAAATCTGCCGATGGGCTGGTACGTTGTTGTGGATAACGACGCTTCTTGGCAAACAAAGGTTACGGCCAACACGACTGTGGGCGCAGCAGCCCTAAGCCCTGAGCAGTTCCAGAAGATTCAGTTGGTGGTGAAGAAAGACGAGACGTATTCAAAGTTTGCAGTATCGGGAACCATTTCGGTCACCAAGGACTTCGAGAAGAAACGACATATACAGCTCAAAGTGGAAGAGTTTGGTGTGACTGCGGCAAATTAGCTGTAGCAAATTGCCAAGTGACTCACAATCGTGGAGCGGAACCGTTAAGGCAGCTGGGGGCCGAAGTGTACCTGGGGCCGGTTAGCATATCTCAACGGCGGTGGGATTCCTCGCTGCGCTCGGAATGACAACCGGAAGCAAGAGCAAGAGCACCCCGAGGTCCTTCGCT
>CAZLJQ010000076.1:0-14903 GCA_964559875.1 uncultured Acidobacteriaceae bacterium | reverse complement strand
GTCGCGGTAAGCGAAGAAGCCGAAGCTGGTAAATCGAGTGGTGTGCATAAACTCTATCAAAACCTTAACGGAAAGAGGGCGGTTGAGTCAAGGTGCGACTTGCCCGCTAACCCACTACCTTTGCACGGGCATTACTGGCCGAAGTGCCTCTGACGCCGGGTAGCATATTTCAACGGGGCTGGGGTTCCTCGCTACGCTCGGAATGACACCACACAAACAACAGCAAGAACAGAACACCGAAGTGTATCGCCCCGGAGCCGCGCTAGTAGGGCGCGGTGCGGGCCTCGTAGTTGGTGATGAACTGCTCCTTCTGGAGGGTGATGCCGATCTGGTCGAGGCCGTTGAGCAAGCAATGCTGGCGGAACGGGTCGAGGGGGAATTTGGTGCTCCAGCCGGTGTCATCGGAGATGGTGAGGGTCTCAACATTGACGGTGAGCTGGTAGTCGGGCTTGGCGGCGGCGCGGGCGAAGAGCTCCGACATGGCGGACTCCGGCAGGGCGACGGTGAGCAGGCCGTTCATGGCGGCGTTGGAGTGGAAGATGTCGGCAAACGAGGGGGCGATGACGACGAGGATGCCGTAGTTCATGAGCGCCCAGGGAGCGTGTTCGCGCGAGGAGCCGCAGCCGAAGTTCTTTCCGGCAAGGAGGATGCTGCCGTGCTTGTAGGGCTCGCGGTTGAGGATGAACTCAGGACGGGGATTGCCGGCCTGGTCGAAGCGCCAGTCGTTGAAGAGGAACGGACCGTAGCCGGTGCGCTCGATGCGCTTGAGGAACTGCTTGGGGATGATCTGATCGGTATCGATGTTGGCGAGGTCGAGTGGAATGACCTGTCCGCGATGAGTGTGCATTGGCTGCATCGAAGCTACTCCTTGTAATCCCAGTTGCGGACATCGGTAAAGTGTCCGGCGACGGCGGCGGCGGCGGCCATGGCGGGGCTGACGAGGTGAGTGCGTCCAGCGCGTCCCTGACGGCCCTCGAAGTTGCGGTTGCTGGTGGAGGCACAACGCTCACCGGGCAGGAGAATATCGGGATTCATGCCGAGGCACATGGAACAGCCGGGTTCGCGCCATTCGGCTCCGGCCTCGCGGAAGATGCGGTCGAGACCTTCGCCCTCGGCGAGTTTCTTGACCGCCTCAGAACCGGGGACGACGAGCATTTGAACCTTGGAGCTGACTTTGTGTCCCTTGAGAACCCGGGCGGCGTTGCGGAGATCTTCGAGGCGTCCGTTGGTGCAGGAGCCGACGAAGACGCGGTCAACGGCGAGTGCGGTGAGAGCTTCGCCGGGAGCGATGCCCATGTACTCAAGAGCTTTGGCGATGGCAAGCTTCTCGATCTCGTTCTTGCCTTCCTCAGGACGCGGAGCGCGGCCCGTGACGGGCGCGGACATTCCGGGCGAGGTGCCCCAGGTAACCCAGGGCTGCAAGGTGGAGGCATCGAAGTCCACGACACGATCAAAGTGCGCGCCGGGATCGGTGGGGAGGGTGCGCCAGTAGGCGACGGCCTTATCCCAGTGCTCGCCCTTGGGAGCGTGGGCGCGGCCCTTGACGTAGGCGTAAGTGGTTTCGTCGGGAGCGACCATGCCGGCGCGGGCACCACTCTCAATGGCCATGTTGCAGAGAGTCATGCGTCCGTCCATGGAGAGCGCGCGGATGGCGGGGCCAGCGTATTCGATGGCGTGACCCGTGCCGCCGTCGGTGCCGATCTGATGGATGATGCCGAGAGCGAGATCTTTGGCGGTGACGCCGGGAGGAAGATCGCCGATTACATTGACGAGCATCGATTTAGGGCGCTTCTGCTGAAGAGTCTGAGTGGCGAGAACGTGCTCGACTTCGCTGGTTCCGATACCGATGGCGAGCGCTCCGAAGGCGCCGTGGGTGCTGGTGTGGCTGTCTCCGCAGACGATGGTTTTGCCGGGGAGGGTGAGTCCACGTTCAGGGCCGATGACGTGCACAATTCCCTGCTCCGCCGAACCAACGTCGGCAAGCGGCACACCGAACTCGGCGCAGTTCTGGCGCAAAGTGGCGACCTGCTGAGCAGAGATGGGATCGAGTATGGTGAAGCGCTCGGCAGTGGTGGTGGGAATGTTGTGATCGACGGTGCCGAAGGTGAGATCGGGACGGCGCACCTTGCGGCCAGCCAGGCGAAGTCCTTCGAAGGCCTGGGGGGTGGTCACCTCATGCACGAGATGGAGATCGATGTAGAGAAGAGCGGGCTGCGGCTCCTCATGCCAGACGACATGGGAATCCCAGAGCTTGGCGAAGAGGCTGCGGGGGGCGTCCTTAACAACAGGGGAAACAGGATTGGTAGTCAACGGAAAACCCTCAGACGGCGAAGTGTGCCGCGTTTGAATTCAGCGCCCAAACCGCAAGCCCGGCGATGCGCTTGCCAATTTCTTCAGTGCTGCTGGCGCTGCTACGCTGGGCAGGCGGCAGCAGATCAGCAGTTCTCATGCCGGATTTGAGTACCTGCTCGATGGCGAGTTCGATACTGGCGGCTTCGGCGTGGAGCTTAGCAGTGTGGCGAAGCAACATGGCAGCCGAGGCGATGGCACCGATGGGATTGGCAATTCCCTTGCCTGCAATGTCAGGGGCGGAGCCATGGATGGGCTCGTAGAGATCGACCTTGCCACCGATGCTGGCGGAGGGCAACATGCCGAGCGATCCGGAGATGACGGCCGTCTCGTCAGAGAGAATGTCTCCGAAGAGATTTTCAGTGAGCACGACATCGTACTGGGTCGGGTTAGAGATGACGTTCATGGCGAAGGAATCAACCAGAGCGTGCTCGAGCGAGACCTCGGGAAATTCGGCGGCGAGGCGAGTGACTACCTGACGCCAGAGGCGCGAGGTTTCCAGCACATTCACCTTATCGACGGAGACAAGCTTCTTGCGGCGGCTCTGAGCGAGCTGGAAGGCGATGCGAGCAACACGCTCGATTTCATGTTCGGTGTAGCGCATGGTGTTCCAGGCGCTCTTGCCGTCAGGGGCAATGGCGCGAGGCTCGCCGAAGTAGAGTCCGCCCAGGAGCTCCCGAACGAGGAGGATGTTGGCACCAGCAATGCGCTCGGGACGGAGCGGAGAGCAATCGGCTATGGGTTCATAGGCGATAGCGGGACGCAGGTTGGCGAAGCAGCCAAGCTCCAGACGCAGGGCAAGGAGACCAGCCTCAGGACGGCGGTCATTGGGCAGCGAATTGAACTGCGGACCACCGACGGCACCGAGCAGGACGGCATCGGCGGCCAGGCAACGCTCCATGGTTTGAGGCGGACAGGGCGAGCCGAACTCGACCGATGCGCCGCCACCAATGGGCGACTCTTCAAAGCGAAAATCGTAGCTACGGAATTCAGAGATTGCACGCAGGACACGCACGGCTTCGCGTGTGACCTCAGGTCCAACTCCATCCCCGGGGAGAACCGCTATATTCAACTTCATCTTTGCTGTGCCACCAATCGATTTGGCGAATGGCCGAGTGGACCGCGATGGGTGATGACCATCGAGATCAAGTCCTGATCGTAAACCTTTTTCTTGCGATCGGCCAAGTGGGTGAACTTGGCGTAGAGCGGATCGATTTCATCACCTGCAACGTTCAAGCCGAGCTCGGTGAAGCGATGCATAAGGGCGTGGCGGCCAGAGTGCTTGCCCAGGACAATGCGATCGGCAGGCATGCCGACGGATTCGGGGGTCATGATTTCATAGCAGAGCGGGTTGGAGAGCACGCCGTGCTGGTGAATGCCAGCCTCGTGGGCGAAGGCGTTGCGTCCGACGATGGCTTTGTTGGGTTGCACATTGAAGCCGAGGGTGCGAGAGAGCATCTGGCTGGCGGCGTAGAGCTGGGTGCGGTCGATGGAGCAGGAGTAGGGATAAACGTCTGGGCGGACATGGATTGCCATGACCAGTTCTTCGACGGCGGCATTTCCGGCGCGCTCGCCGATGCCGTTGATGGTGCACTCGACCTGGCGGGCTCCGGCGGCGACAGCGGCAAGAGAGTTGGCGACGGCCATGCCGAGATCGTTGTGGCAGTGCGAGGAGATGACGAGGTTGTCGCCGTGGACGGTCTGGCGAATCTTGTGGATGAGGCGAGAGTACTCGTCGGGCATGGTGTAGCCGACGGTGTCTGGAATATTGAGGGTGGTGGCACCGGAATCGACGGCTGCCTGAAGGACTTCACAGAGAAAATCGGGATCGGAGCGGGTTGCGTCCTCGGGCGAGAACTCGATGTCGTCGCAGAGCGAACGGGCGTGGGCAACACACTCGCGAGTGGTTCGCAATGCTTCCTGGCGGGAGATTTTGAGCTTGAAGGCGAGATGAATGTCACTGGTGGCGAGGAAAGTGTGGATGCGCGGGCGCGAGGCTCCCTTGAGCGCCTGGGCAGCGACTTCAATGTCGTTGCGGACACAGCGAGCAAGGGCGGCAATGCGGGGTCCGCGAATTTCACTGGCGATGCGATGCACGGCTTCGAAGTCACCACTGGAGGCGATGGGAAAGCCCGCCTCGATAATGTCCACGCCGAGACGCTGAAGCTGGTGAGCCACGGCTAGCTTTTCATCGGTGTTCATGCTGCAGCCGGGGGATTGCTCGCCGTCGCGCAGAGTGGTGTCGAAGATGAGAACTTGCTCGGAAGGGACGACTACGCCGGTTTCCATAGATTTACTTTGGAGGGCAAAATGACATTAGTCAAACTACTTTTCTTTTTGCGTGCATAAGAATATATGATTTAATAAGCAATCCTACTTTTTAATCCCGGATGGCTAATCATGGACCTGTATCAACTAGAGGCCTTTGCCGCAGTAGCGCAGGAGCACAGCTTTTCAAGGGCAGCATTGCGATTGCATCGCACGCAGTCAGCGGTGAGCCAGACCATAGGCAAGCTGGAGGATACGCTGGGGGAGAAGGTGTTTGAACGCTCCTCGAGGGATGGCACGCTGACGGCGGCGGGAAAAGTCTTGCTGGAATATGCCGAGGAGCTGCTGAATCTGCGGGAGCGGGCACGCGAGGCGATCACGGAGCTGCGCAGTTTGCACGAAGGCAAGCTGACGGTGGCGGCAAATGAGTTCACCTCGTTGTGCCTGCTGCCGACGTTGCACATGTATCACCGGATGCATCCGTCGATCAAGATTCTGGTGCAGAGAACACTGTCAGGAGATGTGTCGAGGCTGATTCTGACGCACCAAGTGGAGTTTGGCGTGCTGTCCTTTAAGCCGGAGGATGAGCAGTTGAGCTCGACGATTTTTTATCGCGATGAGCTGGTGTTTGTGGTCTATCCGGGACATTCGCTGGCGGCAGCGGAGAAGGTGAGCATTCGCGATCTGGGAGCAGAGTCGTTTGTGGCGCACAATGTGACTTCGCCGCTGCGAATCAAGGTGATCGAGGCGTTCAAGAAAAACCATACGACGCTGCACATGGACGTGGAACTGCCAACGCTGTCGAGCATCAAGGAGTTTGTGCGCATGGGCAACGGGGTGGCTCTGGTGCCGAGAATGTGCGTGGAAGGTGAGTTGCAACGCGGCGATCTGGTGGCGATTACGGTGAACGAGCTGAAGCTGGAACGGACACTGCGGCTGGTGACTCGCAAGGGGGCGACAGTGTCACACGCAGGGTTGGCGTTTTTGAACGTCTGCCGGAGCATGGCGGCCGACCCAAAGCATCGCGCGGTGTTTGAGCCGGAGGAGCGGGAGACGGTGAGGCGGAGAGCGAAGAGGTGAGTTCGGCAACCGCCAAGGACAGATCCCACATTCGCCCAACAGCGGGGCGGATGTGGGCCACCTGTTATTGGAGCAGTAGTTCCATGCGGACATCGGCGCGGGCGTAGGGCGAGGGTGGAAGCGCTTCGGCGGGGATGTCGCGGAAGCCAAAGCGGTGGTAGAGGCGAAGAGCAGGCGCGAGCTTGGAGTTGGTTTCGAGATAGAGGCGGCGAGCACCTAGATCGCGCGCAAGGTCGATGGCGGCCTGCATGAGCAGATTGCCGATGCCCTGGCGCTGAGCGGATTCGGCAACGGCCATCTTGGCGAGTTCGAAGGAATCTGGCGAGTGGCGCATGAGAGCGCAGCAGCCGATGAGATCGGCGGCGCGTTGGGCAAAAAGGATCTGGCCGCCGGGCCGGAGAATGTATTTCTGCGGATCGCCGAGGGTCAGGCGGTCCTTCTCTTCCAACTCGAAGAAACGGGTGATCCAGGCTTCGTTGAGCAGGCGGAAGGCAAGCTCGTCGCCGGGGCGAAATGCGCGAATGAGGATCTCGGCGGAGTCGGGCGAAAGGGTCATCTAAGAACGAATTTACAACAACTCAAAAGAGGATTTCTATCTCGCATATTCGCCAGAAGAAGGCCGGATGTGGGGCCACCTGTGTCCGCGCTCAACAACGACTGGCTTCGCGGACGGGTACGCGGCAACAGCCGCCGCTCCGGCCGCGGGCGCTGGGCTCCGGCCGCGGGCGCTGGGCGGGCAACTCGGGCATGGAGGGTGCGCTCTAACAGCGCGACCCAGATCCATCACGAGGAGAAATTCTATGCGTTGTTTGATGAAGGTATCCATTCCAACCGAGGCCGGCAACCAGAGAGTCCTGGACGGCAGCTTGGGAAGGACAATTGAGTCGATCCTGAACGACATACATCCGGAGGCCGCGTACTTTTCGGCGGAGCGTGGAGAACGGATGGGGTTCATTTTCTGCGACGTCAAAGACGAATCGGAGATTCCGGCGCTTGCTGAGCCATGGTTCCTCGCCTTTGGCGCCAAAGTGGAGTTTCATCCGGCGATGACCTTGGCCGACTTGAAGAAGGCTCAGCCAGGATTTGAGAGAGCAATCAAGAAATATAGCCAGATGCCGAAAGCCGCTTAAACCCTCTAAAGGTCCCACATTTGTGAAGGTCCCACATTCGCCAAAGGAAGGCGGATGTGGGCCACCTGTGTATTGCCGGTTCGATCCGATTTCGTCTGCCAAGTCACTTAGTGTCTCGCGGCGGTGTCGGGTTCGTTGTTAAATCCTGCGATGAAGTTGCGATAGAGGGCGATGGCACTGAGAGCGGAGAGAGTGAGGAGGGTGAATCCTTGTGCGGGATGGTGGAGCAGCAGTTTGCCGGTTCCGAAGAGGCAGAGGTAGACCATGGCGCAGCCGAGAAGCCAGGCGATGAGGTTGCGTCCGAGGTCGCGGGTGGGAACGATAGGGTCAGCTTCCATTTTAGCAGCGATGGGTTGCCAGCCACGGACGTCGGGGCGGACGAGGCGGTAAAAGGCTTCGAGAGTGGCGTGGGGCTCGGCGGGGGTGACGAGGGTGACGGTGAGCCAGACCAAGGTGGTGATGACCGTGGTGGTGAGGGCGGTTTTGGCAAAGAGGACGGGCGCGGCTCCGTGGAAGGGATGGAGTGTGTTTAGGGTGAGGGTGACGGCGAGGGAGCAGGCCATGGCGGAGATTTCCGACCAGGCGTTGATGCGCCACCAATACCAGCGCAGGAGATAGACGGCTCCGGTTCCGGCACCGACCTCCATGACGACCTGCCAGCCGCTGGCGATGGAGTCGAGATGGACGGAGACCCAGGCGGAGGCGATGACGAGCAGGATGGTGGCGAGGCGCGAGACCATGACGTAGTGAGAGTCGGGTAACGCGGCTTCGCCGCTGCCGGCCGCAGGCGCTGGGCGCAGGAAGCGGCGATAGAAGTCGGAGACGAGGTAGGAAGCTCCCCAGTTGAGCTGGGTGGCAACGGTGGACATGAAGGCGGCGAGGAATCCGGCGATGGCGAGGCCGCGCATGGAGTGCGGCAGGGAGTGGTTCATGACCAGCATGTATCCGGTTTCAGGATGGGCGAGGCCAGGGTAGAGGACGATAACGCAGAGGGCAGTGAGAATCCACGGCCAGGGACGGATGGCGTAGTGGGCGACGTTGAACCAGAGGACAGAGAGCAGGCCCTGACGCTCGTCGCGGGCGGAGAAGATGCGCTGGGCGATGTATCCGCCGCCACCGGGCTCAGCCCCGGGATACCAGAAGGCCCACCACTGCAAGCCGATGTTGACGAGGAAGGTTGCGACAGGGATGGTCCAGAGCATTTCTGTGGTGAGGCCGGAGGAAAGATTAGGAAAGAAGGAGAGCGGATTGCCGGTGGAGGGCGAATGCGGGGCATTCTGCATAGCTGCGTTTTGCATTGACCCGAGGCGGGAGATGAGGGCAGAGACTCCGCCAACGGCACGGATGGCGTAGAAGGCGATGGCGATGACGATGGACATCTTGAGTACGAACTGAAAGAGATCGGTCCAGAGAACTCCCCAGAGGCCGCCGAGAGAGACGTAGAGTCCGGTGAAGGGGATGAGGAAGAAGACGCAGATGGCAAGCGCGGCGCCATCAGGAGCAGCCCAGAGGCCTCCGAGAGGCGCGACCCAGCGGCCAACGTTGAGGAGCAGGGGCGTTCCGCCGAGAGTGGTGGCGACGATGCTGGTCATGGCCTTGGTGACCCATCCGAGGATGATGCAGTTCATGAGCAGTCCGAGATAGATGGCGCGGAAGCCGCGCAGAAAGGCTGCGGGGCGTCCGCTGTAGCGAATCTCGGCGAACTGGACGTCGGTGAGCAGTCCGCTGCGTCGCCAGAGGCGGGCGAAGAGGAAGACGGTCATCATGCCAGAGAGCAGCGATCCCCACCAGAGCCAGTTTCCACTGATGCCCTGAGCGTAGACGAGTCCGGTGACGACGAGCGGAGTGTCGGCGGCAAAGGTGGTTGCGACCATGGAGGTTCCGGCGAGCCACCAGTTAACGTTGCGGCCGGAGACGAAGTAGTCATCGACACTCTTGGAAGAGCGCTTGCGGAAGTAGAAACCGAGCAAGATGGTGATGGCGAGATAGGCGAAGATGGCCAGCCAATCGAGAAGAGAGAGGTTCATAGGCTCCGGCGGTGAGGAGATGGCCGGAGGGTAACACGAAGGCATGAGAGGACGAAAGTGCGAGACGGGCAAGAGCAAGGTCAACTGCAGGTGCAAGATCAGGAGCAACGGCGAAAGCAAAATCAACTACCCCACTTCTGCCAAAGGATGGCAGAAATGGGGCACCAGATGCGACTTCGGCTGCGGACAGGCTGGTTATTGCACGGTGGCGCCGATTTCGGCTTCGTTCATGAGGCGCTCAAGGTCGAGCATGAGCAGGAGGCGAGATTCGAGTTTGCCGACGCCGGAGATGTACTCGCGCTCGACGGTGCCGATACGCGGAGTTGACTCGACGGTATCGGCGCGGATGCGCAGCACCTCGCTAACCGCATCGACGATGAAGCCGAGGGTTTGCCCGTGGACTTCGACGACGACGATACGGGTGTTCTTGTCGGAGGGGACCGCTTCAAGGCCGAGGCGGCGGCGCAGGGCGACGATGGGGATGACCTTGCCGCGCAAATTAATGACGCCTTCGACGTAGTCGGGCAAGTTGGGTACGCGGGTTAACTGCTGGGTGCGGATGATTTCCTGGACACGCAGGATGTCGAGTCCGTACTCCTCGGCAGCGACACTGAAGCTGACAAGTTGGAGCAGTTGCGCGTTGGTGGCCGTGTCGTTCGATGACTGAGTGCTTTGATCCATTCCCGTCTCCTAGGCGTGTGATGCCGTTCTCAGTGACTATCGGACATGAGAGCCGGGAGCTTGAGTGAGGTGTGTGGAAGTGCAGGATTAGGAAAAAGGACGTAGCTCAGAGTGATTATTCGGCATTATCCGTTTGTGCTAGAGATTTTGGTTTACTTAAGGGCAAAACTGGATAAAATAGGTCCACTATGGCAACGCGCATTCTCATCGTCGACGACGAACGATCGATTGCCGATACTCTGTCGGTAATTTTTCGCCGCGCGGGATATGAGGCGTTCACCGCCTACAACGGAGCGCTCGGATTGGATGCTGCGCGCAAGCTGGCTCCAAAGCTGGTTTTGAGCGACGTGGTAATGCCGGAGCTGGATGGAGTGGCGATGGCAATGCAGATTCGAGAGAGCCTGCCAGAGGTTGCGGTGCTGCTGTTCTCAGGACAGGCCGGAGTCCCGGACCTGCTACGCGCCGCCGAGGAAAAAGGCTTCCACTTTGAACTGCTGCAGAAGCCGATGCATCCCGCTGAGATCATTCGCAAGGTTGAAGTGGCACTGTCGCAGCACGAGCAGAGCTGCTGCGACGGCGGATATCCAAAATAGCGATTTGCAGAAACGCACGCGCCTTACGCCTGCACCCAACCCTATACGACACACGAAAATTGCAAGAGCCGACACGGCAGAACGCGATTAGGCGCGTTTGCGAGGCAGGCAGTTGTGTTCGAGAAGAGGAGCCATGAGAGGCGCGAGGATAGAAGGAATTGGGATCACACCCGATGAATACAGGCAGAGCAGCTCTGGACGCGATCCGGAAGAGCAGGCAGAGACACAGAGCGAAGCAGGGGATGAGCGTCGGCAGCGAAAGGAAAAAGCTCTGGACAAGACACTGGCGGATTCATTTCCGACCAGCGATCCGCCGTCGAGCATCCCCGACCCAGGCGAGGAAGATCCGTACGCTGCGTAGTTGGTAAATACGGTTAGTAAATACAGTTGAAGAAATAAAGTCGAACGAGAATTGAACGAAGACAGGATTCAAACCGCGAAAGCTCATGGAAGCTCCCGGAAAGAATGGGAGCTTTCTTATGTGCGATGAGGGATGGCAGGTTGCGAACAGGCAGTACACTAGGCCGAGTAGCTTTATCATCCGGAAGCGAGATTATCCGGAGAAGCACCAGGAGCCGCACGCTTGCATATTCCGGACGGATATCTGAGCCCTTCGACCTGCGCCGTGATGTATGCGGCGAGCGCTCCATGCTGGTGGGGGGCGCTGCGGCGCACACGCAAGAAGCTGTTTGGCCGGACGCTGCCGCTGCTGGCGCTGTTCGCCGCATTCTCCTTTGTGACGATGATGTTCAACCTGCCGCTGCCGGGAGGAACGACAGGGCACGCGGTGGGAGTGGGGATTGCAGCGATTGTGCTGGGACCATGGGCTTCACTGCTGGCGATTTCGCTGGCACTGACGATACAGGCGCTGTTTTTTGGCGATGGCGGCATTACCACACTGGGCGCGAACTGCTTCAATATGGCGATTGCAGGTTCGTTTGCGGCGTGGGGGATTTACCGGCTGGTGAGCCTGGGGGCGGCGGCGGATTCGCGACGGAGAGTGGTGGCGGCGGCGCTGGCAGGATATGGGGCGATCAACCTTTCGGCACTACTGGCGGCGATTGAGTTCGGCATTCAGCCGATGCTTTTCCACGATGCGACCGGTGCTCCGCTCTATGCACCCTATCCGCTGAGAATTGCGATTCCGGCGATGATGGTGGGGCACCTGACGATTGCGGGAGCAGCCGAGGCGGTGATGAGCGCCGGGCTGTTCAGCTATTTGCGACGGAATGAGCCGGGGCTGGTGGGGATTGGCGGGCAAAGCGCCGGAGCCGCAGGCGCTGGGGCTCCGGCTACAGGGCGAGGTTTGTGGGGCACGTTGGCGGTGGTTTTGCTGCTGACTCCATTGGGGATTGTGGCGAGCGGGGCGGCGTGGGGCGAATGGGCGCCGAGTGATTTTGCGAACTCCGCCGGGCGGGCGCAGATTGCGGCGGCCAGCGGGCAAGCGGCAGCGCCAGTGGTGGCACCGGCGGGACTGGCGAGGCTGGCGCAGATGTGGACGGCTCCGATGCCGGCTTATGCACCACACTTTGTAAAGAGCGCGGCGTTCGGGTATCTGCTGTCGGCGATGTTCGGTGTGGGATTGATCCTGGGAGTCATGTGGCTGGCGCAACGCGCGATGCGTTTTGCCGGAGCTGGGGCTGCCGGAGCTGGAGCAAATTCGGGCTCGAAACGGGGGAGCGCGTGATGAGCTCGGGAGTGATCGCCAAGACGGTTCACGGATTTACTGAGGCGCTGGGCAAGACACTGGCGGCAGAGGAGACGGCCCGCGAGCACGGGCTGTTGCAGTCGCTGGACCCGAGGGTGAAGCTGGTGGGAATGCTGGCGCTGGTGGTTGCGGCGGCGCTCTCTCGGAGGTTGCCGGTGATGGCTGCACTGTTTGGATTGAGCATTGTGCTGGCGATGGCATCGCGGCTGAGTTTGTGGTCGATGGCGAAACGGGTGTGGCTGGTGGCGTTCGGCTTTACCTTTATGATTGCGGCACCAGCACTGATTTTGACTCCGGGCGAGGCGTTGTACCAGCTGCCGCTGGGGCTGGCGATTACGGCACAGGGAGCACATAGCGCGCTGCTGCTGATGGTGCGAGTGGAAACGGCGGTGACACTGAGCACATTGCTGGTGCTGACCACGCCGTGGATGCATCTGCTGAAGGCGTTGCGCACACTGCTGGTTCCGGTAGAGGTGATATTGCTGCTGGCGATGACGCATCGCTATGTGGTGCTGTTAACGGAGACGGCGAACCAGATGTTTGAGTCGCGGCAGAGCCGGGTGGTGGGGCGGCTGAGCGGGCATCAGCAGCGGCGATTGATGGTGAATACGGGCGGCGTGCTGCTGAGCAAGACTCTGGAGATGGGCAACCAGGTTTACCTGGCAATGCGAGCGCGGGGATTTCGCGGTGAGGTGCGGTTGCTGGACGATTTCCGGCTGCACGGATGGGACTACATTGCGATTTGCGGCTTTGCGGCAACGGTGGGAGCGGCAGTGGTAGCGGGAAGATAGTGGCAGCAGGGTAAGAGCGGATGCAGGAAGGTTCTCGAGGACGTTACAGTTGGAACCAGAGTTAAAGCCAGAACTAAAACCCGAGTTGAAGGCCGAGGCGCTTGAGTTTGAAGCCGAGGCGGTGGGCTATGCGTACGAGGAAGTGGCGGCCTTGCAGGGACTGACTCTGAGGGTGCGTGCCGGGGAGCGGATTGCACTGCTGGGCGCCAATGGCAGCGGGAAAAGCACCCTGCTGCGGCTGCTGGACGGGCTCTACTTTGCCAGCCGGGGTACACTGCGCTTTCGTGGGGCGGCGCTGACGGAGGCCGCGATGGAGGACGACGGATTCGCGATGAGTTTCCGGCGGCGGGTGGGACTGGTCTTCCAGAACCCTGACATTCAGCTTTTCAATCCGACGGTATTCGACGAAGTGGCGTTTGGACCGTTGCAGCTGGGTTGGGGCCGGGAGGAGATTCTGGAGCGGGTGCAGACGACGCTGGCCTGGATTGGAGCAGAGCACTTGAAGGATCGCGCGCCGTACCGGCTTTCGGGCGGTGAAAAGAAGAGGGTGGCAATTGCATCGGTGATTGTGCTGGACCCGGACGTGCTGCTGCTGGACGAGCCGACGGCGGCGCTGGACCCGCGCAGCCAGAGCCAAGTGATCGAGCTGCTGGAAGGCTGGAACGACGGGCGGAAGACGATTATTACGGCGACGCACCAGTTGGAAATACTGGGAGAGATTGCAGAACGCGCGGTGGTACTGGAGCATGGGGCGGTAGTGGCCGACGGAACTCCGGCGGCGGTGCTGGCCGACACCGGACTGCTGGAATCGGCGAACCTGATCCATTCGCACCGGCATTTGCACGGTGGGGTACCGCACAAACATCCTTCACCCTATCTGCGGCACGAACATCACAAACAGTAACGGCAGTTCCGAGCTTCCCACATTCGCCAAAAGAGGGTGGATGTGGGCCACCGGCCATGAAGGCAGCTCCAAGGCGGAACGTTCACAATGCTTTAATAGCAAAAGGTTTGCGTCTAGCGGTACACTGGCTGGCTATGCCCTTGCGTTCGCTGAACAGTCCGGAATTTTATCTGAACCGAAGTCTGTCCTGGCTTGCCTTCAACGGGCGAGTGTTGGAAGAGGCTGAAGACGAGAGCAATCCGCTGCTGGAGCGGGTGAAGTTTTTGGCGATTACGGCCAGCAACCTGGACGAATTCTTCGAGATTCGGATTGCTGGATTGCTGCAGCATCTGGAAGAAGGCCAGGTTGAGCCGGGCCCCGACGGACTAACTCCGCAGGACGAGCAGGAGTTGGTGGCCGAGGCGACGCACGGATTCGTGCGCAGACAATACGATTGCCTGAACAAGAAACTGCTGCCGGCACTGGCCGAGCACGGCATCCGGATACACTCACTAGCAGACCTGAACGATGAGCAGCGCGAGGTGGTGGACGACTACTGCCGCAACGAGCTGGATGCTCTGCTGACTCCGGTGACGGTCGATCCGGCACATCCGTTTCCCAGGGTGATTCATAAGGCTTTGTGCCAGGCGCTGCTGTTACGGCGGCGACGGCGGGGATCGGCTAACGTGAATTACATGGGAGTGGTGACGGTGCCGAGAGCTCTGCCGAGACTGGTGCGGCTGCCGGACTCCAAGGGCGATTCGTTTATTGCCTTGGCCGAGCTAGTGGGATTGCACGCGGGAAAGATGTATCGCGGTTATGAGATCTTGAGCGAAGGCGCGTTCCGCATCACACGCAACAGCAATCTTTATCTGCAGGAAGAAGAGTCGCGGTCAGTGCTGGAGTCGGTGCGCACGGAGCTGCACAACCGGCGCAAGGGCGACGCGGTGCGGCTGGAGATTGAATCGGACGCGAGCGCCGACATTGTTACCCGCCTGCAAGCGGTGTTTGAGCTGCAGGACTGGCAGGTGTATCGCACGCAAGGGCCGGTGAATCTTTCGCGTCTGATGCACCTGTACAGCGCGGTGAATCGTCCGGAGTTGAAGTTTAAGGCCTTCCAGCCACGGGAGTGGTCGCTGCCCAAGGGGACACGCGACATCTGGGCGGCGCTGCGGCAGCGCGACGTGCTGCTGCACCATCCGTTTGACAGCTATAACAGCGTGGTCTCATTCATCGAAGCGGCGGCCCAGGACCCGGCGGTGCTTTCGATTAAGCAGACACTCTACCGCACGAATGATAATTCGCCGATTGTGGAGGCGCTGGTACAGGCGGCGGCAAGCAAGGAAGTGACGGTGGTGGTGGAGGTGAAGGCGCGCTTCGACGAAGCTTCCAA
>CAZLJQ010000075.1:0-15055 GCA_964559875.1 uncultured Acidobacteriaceae bacterium | reverse complement strand
GGTCGCACTCTACCACTGAGTTACTCCCGCTCGACTGTTTCATCTTAGACAAAGCCCTTTGCGGTGTCAAACGGGTGCAAGGCCTAAGCTGTGGATTCCCCGCGTATTTACTGCATTCCGGGCACTTGCTGGGCAGCGCCCGCCCACTGCGGGTCGAGCTCCGGAGTCACGAGTTGGCCGTCGCGGAAATGCAGAATACGATTGCCGAAGCGGGCCGCTTCCGGATTGTGGGTGATCATCAGCACGGTTTGCCCCAGCTCACGGTTGGAACGCTGCAGCATCTCCAGCACTGCCGCAGAGTTCTGCGTATCGAGGTTTCCAGTTGGCTCGTCGGCCAGCACGATGGCCGGTTTGTTAATCAGCGCCCGTGCCAGGGCAACGCGCTGCTGCTCGCCGCCACTCAGTTCGCTGGGGCGGTGATCCAGACGCTTGTCGATGCTCAGCAGCTGAGTGATATTGCGGAAGTGCTCGGGATCGTGTTTGGCCGCATCGCCTGCAATGTCGAGGGCAATCTGAATATTGTTGCGGGCGGTGAGGGTGGGCAACAGATTGAACTTCTGAAAGACGAATCCAATTTTCTGCCGCCGCAAGTGGGTGCGTTCGGAGTCGGTGGCGCGGGCGAAGTCCGTGCCGTCGATGAGCACCCGGCCAGAATCGGCCTGTGCCAATCCTCCGAGAATGTAGAAGAGAGTGGACTTGCCGCTGCCGGAAGGTCCAACCACGCTCAGGAATTCTCCCCGCTCTACGGTAAAGGACACACCGCGTACGGCGGGCACGTCAACTTTGCCGATGCGATAGGTTTTCGTGACATTCTCAACCTGGATAATGGCAGCCATTTGGATATGACCCTATCTTACACGAGCAGCCATTGCCGGAATCTGCCGCCGGAAGCGAACGGCGGAGCCAGGATATGCTCCGCCGCCGTCTACCGTAGAGCTTGCGCTTACCAAGCCGTAAAGTTCACCTTATCCAGCCACACGTCGTAGTTGACCGCCTTGCCGGTCTCGTCCATCTGGAAGGCGACGTTCAACTCGCTGGCGCCGGAAGCTATGGGGGCGTAGGAGCGGTTGATGTAGTAGGTCTTTCCGTTAAACGTGAGTGAGATGAAGTGAGTCTGGCCGTTAAGACGTTCGAGCTGCCACACAAGGTGGTTCCACTTGTAGGTTGGCGGAGCCGGACAGGCGACTCCCGTTGACGCCCAAGCATGGCCATTCCAAACATCCCACACCTTGGCCGCTACGTTGCACTGCGTGCCGAAGATATACTTTTTCCCGCCCACTGACTGGTTGACATCGAACTCCAGTGCTTGTGGGGCGCTCGCGTTGGTGTAGTAGAAATACAGATCGTAAGTAAAGTGAGTGGCGCTGGGGTTGGCCCCTAGCTGCTTCCACCATAGGGCATCGCCGTACGGGGTTTTTCCGCCGATCCAGAAGTGTGCCGATCTGCCGTCCATCGATGGCGAACCGACGTTCTCTACCATTGAGAAAGGCACAGTAGGACCCTTGCCGTTGGCTCCGGCGCAAGCTCCGCAATTGGACCATCCGCCCATCTGATCGATGTTGCTGTAGGTGGTTGCGGCGCTTGCAGTGGCAACTGCGACGAATGTTATGGCGGCAGAGAAAAGCGTGGTAGCTGCGATTTTTAGATATCTTTTCAAAACAGACCTCCCTGGGGGGATTGAGCTGGCTGAGGAGAGACTAATGGCCTAGAACAGTGCAGCACCCCGGTCGAAGGACCTATTCTTTCCTAGGTTTTTACCTTAGGGGTGCTAAGGTGGTTTGCTGAATTGAGAGCTGCTTGCAACATGGGCCGTTCTAGGTGAGTTCCACACTAGGGCCCGCGACTGCGGGAGCGCAGCTCAGCCTTGCCAGGTCGAGGCGCAGATTCGTGCCTTGGTTTGAAAGTCGTAGTTAGGAATCAGGAGCTGAATTAACAGGCGGTGGCGCGGCGCGGCATGGACGCATGGTCCGCACGGCGTGGTCCACGGCGCTTCACCAGCAGGAGCCGGATGCGTTCCAACAACTCCGCTGGCGCATAGGTGCCTTTTCTCAAAAAGAGATCAACTGGCGCGTCGGTAAGGAAGGCGCGTTTCTGAGCGCTCAACAATACTATCGGGAGCTCCGGAGAAAGCTCTTTGATGCGGCGGACCAGCTCCAATCCAGGAGCATCGGGCAGATCGACGTTGCTCAACACCAAGTCCACGGTTCCGTTGCCGAAGATGCTCATGGCTTCCAAGGCGGTGTTGCATGTCATTACGCGATAGCCTCGGGTTTCGAGTGTGACCTTCTGGATCGAGAGGCTCTGTTCATCATCCACGCACAAAATGATCTTTTTCACAGTCATCACAAGAAACTCAATTTCTCCTACGATCCGGACTGCAGGGATCGCATGGTCGGGGGCGCATTTGCAACAGTGTCGAGAATCCTACGGAGAAGATTGTTCTCTGACAAGTGCCCAGTTTGCCAATTGCATTTATGGTCACCGTAACGATGGTGGCATGTCCCCCAAAAACTGTTGAAAGTAAACAAGTGGCTGTTTATCGCAATACAAACTCTCCGCGCGCCAACTCCACCACTCCGCCGCCCACGCGAACGTTGATTACGCCGTCTCCAGCTTTCTGGCCACAGATTTGCAAAAAACTGGGGCGCCCAATCTCCATTCCCTGTTCGATCCAAGCGTGCTCACCGCTTGCGAGCACACCGTGCTGCACTGCCCAGCCGGTGCAGCATCCAGCCGCCGAACCAGTTGCGGGATCTTCGCCACCGTAAAACTGCATGCGGGCGTGAAGAGTGACGCCGGGTGTCTCAGTCTCGCGCGAAACAAAGTAGAAAAATTTGCTGTCATGTGCGCGGGTGAACGCACTGGCACTCTTCTGATCCACGCGCAAGTCGTGCATCGCCGCCAGCGACTTCAGCGCCACAATCGTGAACGGGGTTCCGGTGGAAACGGTTTGGATTGGCAACGAAGCGTCGATGAAATCCAGGGGCACTCCGGTCGCACGCGCAACATCATCCGCATGAAAAAACTCACCGAACTCAGGATCGCGTTGCCGCATCTCGCCGATCATGCATCCTTGGGCGTCCGCGCCAAAATGGACTGGAACCTTGCCCACGTTTAACGCCAATTCCACCAGGTCTACGCCACGCTGCTTTCGCAGAACCCACGCAGTTCCAAGGGTGGGATGTCCGGCGAATTGCATCTCCTCCTTCACGGTAAAAATACGAACTCGCACTCCCTCATCACACTCCACCTCGGCCTGGCGCGGAAGAATGAAAGTAGTTTCACAGAGGTTGGTTTCGTTGGCGAGAGCCTGCATCTCCGCATCGCTCAATCCGCGTGCATCGGTAAACACCGCGAGCTGATTGCCTTGTAATGCGTTGTGGGTGAACACATCGAGCAGCACATATTCGTAGCGGCGCACTCTGGTCCTCCTTGTTTCCTCAATCATCGTACCGCACACGGTTGGAATCGTGATTTACGGCTCGCGCCATGCCGGGTGCTAAAATCGCGGAGAGCCGGCTCATCCGGAATGGAATCTAAATGACAGCTTCTCCCGCCGCGCCATCCACGCCCGTTCCTATGCTTGACTTGAAGCGCCAGTACGCCACGATCCGTGAGCTGGTGCGCACCGCAATCGACCAGGTGTGCGAGTCGCAGTCGCTGGTGCTGGGCGAAGAGGTCGCCGCCCTGGAGCGCGAAATCTCAGCGCACCTCGGCGTTGCCTCCACTACAGGTTGCTCCTCGGGCACGGACGCCTTGTGGCTGGCCCTGGCCGGAGTCGGCGTCACGGCGGGCGACAGCTTCCTTACCACTCCTTTCACCTTCTTTGCGTCGGCCAGCTCCATCACTCGCTGCGGCGCCCGTCCGGTTTTTGCGGATATCGATCCTGAAACGTTTAATCTATCGCCCGCTGCGGTCGAACAGGCAATTGAGAGCAAGCACCCGGTGAATCTCAAGGGCATTATGCCTGTGCATCTCTACGGCCAGTGCGTGGATGCCGATGCGTTCAATGCGATTGCGGCAGCGCGTGGACTGGTGATTGTGGAAGACGCCGCCCAGGCCTTTGGGGCAACGTGGAATGGCCGCTACGCCGGAGCGCTTGGCCGCAGCGCCGCCTTCAGTTTCTATCCCACCAAGAACCTGAGCGCATTCGGTGACGCCGGTGCTGCAACTACAACCGATCCCGAGGTGGGCGAGCACATGAAGCGCCTGCGCAATCACGGCGCCGCTCATCGCTACTATCACGATGAGATTGGCTGGAACGCCCGCATGGACGCTATCCAGGGCGCAGTACTCCGCGTTAAATTGCAGCACATCGAGCAGTGGAACCAGCGCCGCCGCGAGATCGCCGACAGCTATGATCGTCTTTTCCAGCAAGCGGGTCTCGGTGGCGGGCGCGGTACATCGACACATGTCGATGCACCGCATCCTATTGCGCTGCCTGCCACTGCTGCCGCAGCGAAGCACATCTTCCACCAATATGTAATCCGTGCGCATCGCCGCGACGAACTAAGCGAGTTTCTGCAGACGCGCAGAATTGGCTGTGCGATTTACTATCCCGTTCCCTTGCATCTGCAAAAGTGCTTTGCGTATCTTGGCTATAAGGCTGGCGATTTTCCGGAAGCAGAGCGCGCCTGTACGGAAGTTCTGGCTTTGCCCATCTTCCCCGAACTCACGGAAGTCGAGGTGCAGCAGGTCGTCGCTGCCATCGGGGAATTTTATTCGGAGTAATCAACACGGGCGCTTGACTCAAGCTATGCGCAGCGAAGTATTCACTGATTTCTCAGGGGTTTTCTGCTCTGTTTGTTTTGGGCGCAAACGCAGGGCCTCAGCCCGATACTTCTCGGCGTCTCGCATCAGCAGTGCCTCGTCGTACTCACCCTGCATGGCCGCCGCAGCCATTCTCGACCAACCGAGGCAAAAAGTGGTGTAGGCCAGCAGGTAGGGCGCGAGCCTTGCGCGAACCGCGTCACCCGATTGCGCCTCATACTCGCCGATGAAACGCTTGCGCATTTCGCCATCCAGCTTCCACTCCACAATTGCTCCAGCCACGTCCCACGCAATGTCACATGCTCCGGGGAAAAAATGATTATCGCCGTGAGTGCAAGCATCGAGCTTCAGCAACTCACCGCGATTCGTGCGCAGCCACTTGTGCGGCATCATGCGCCCGTCGCACACCACCACCCGCTCCATACGCAATCGCGACTCGGCACGCCCGAGTTCTTCGCCGAATTCAACCTTCCAGTTCCATCGCAGCATGGTTTCCAGCTCTGGGGTCTGCCGCGTATCGGTGGCAAAGGCTGTGGCGCGCAGGGCAAGATAGGAGGCCATTCGCTCTAACAGCTCAGGCGAACGGTCGGCGAGCGCCAGCGTGCGTCCAGAGAGCAGCGCGTATTCGCCAAATCCAAAGCGGTTGCCGAGGTAGCGCGGAGCAAAGCCGCGCTCCGCCAGCAATGCTGCCCTATTGCCCGCAGCTTCACCATAGTGCCCAAAGCCCTCGAAGCGAAATATGCTTTGCTCATCACGGCTCAGGAACTTGGCCGGTTCCAGTGACGCCCAGGAGGCAGGCATCGCGCTCGCTTCGCAAGGGAAGTGCCTGCGCCATGCACCGCCGGAAAGACTTTCGCCCGCACACGCTGGAGCCAGCGGCGGGCTTTGCATGACATGGAAGTGGAAATGCGCCCAGCGCTCTCGGGCGTTCACGGCTCGCAAGGTAGCGGAGTCCACTTCGCGGCTTCCAATCAGGTGAATGCGGCCGGGTTCGACGCCACAGCTTGTCAAGGCTTCGGCTACCGCCAAGAAGGATGAGCCGCTTATGCCCGGCCCTTCATCCACCACCAGAAAATCTGCGTCGCCTGAGCCTTCCACCCACTCGCGCAGTTGAGCTGTCACTTCCAACTTGCGGTCATAGGGGTGTCCCGCGGGGCGCACGGTGATGCGACGGCAATGGATGCCACGCATCCGCAACGCCGCGCAGGCAACAGCGCTCAGCGTAACTCCGATGCTGCGAATTCCCAGCACACTCACCTGAGGTTTCAGCGTGAGAGTCTCCAACAGCATGGCCACCTTGCGCGGGTGGAGAGCGTAATAGGCGAAGCCCTCCTGCACGGCGGCCTGATACTCGATCTGCACACGGAGTTGACCAACACGATCAACGACCGGATCGAGCGAACAGCTCTGCCCGGTGAGCAAGGCATGGGCTAAGGTCTCAGTAATCTCTGAGGCAATGTCGCAGGATGCGCTGGTATCGTTGCCGGGATCATCCAGCAGCGCGCATTCCAACTCTCCAGCGGCAATCAGCGCAGCCAGCACAGAATCCTCAGCGCAGGACTCCGGCGCGCGGCTACAACGGCCGAGCGCAGCCTTGAGAGCGGAGATCAGCGTAGCTCCGCTTACTGTTTGCCTGCCGTCGCGGAACACATACATGCTCCAGCCCGGGTTGTTCATGGCATGGGGTGCAGGGCGGACGACACTTCGACTGGCATCAGGCTGCCTTCTTCTTCTGGCCGCGCGGTGAGCGCGATATGTCACCCTGCTTGTCGATGAAGTAGAGATACTGGTTATCGCGCTCGACAGCGTGTTTTACCAGCACTTTCGATTCACCCTCTCCGCTCTTGGGTTTGTGGCAGACGTTGCCCTCGCCGTCGATAAAATACAGATACTTCTTATAATCCCTTTGGAGGTCCAGCTTCTTGATTTTCTCGGCCATGGCAAACTCCCCGTTCAGAAGTAGGATTCGCTTTGGCCCTGAGGGGATGGATTGCACCGCGCAGAAGTTCTCGAACGAGTTCGGTTGTGAAACTTAGGATTGGGTGTTGTCCGGAGATCAGAGCCCGATTACCGGCCTGTGACCTTCTTGCCGTGCTTGGGTTTCTTTGCCTGCAAATCCTTCTTCGGCTCGTCGGGAGAGTGTGCAGCCTGCGGTGACTGTTCGCCGGGATTGAGCACCTGCCGCACGATGTTGCCGATAACACGATATTTGCGGTCGGTGATCGAGCCGTCTACGTTCTGCTTGCGAACGGTGAACACCGGCATGGTGCCTTCCTTCCCGAAGTTTTCCGTGGATACCGTAGCCGGGAAATATCCGATGATGTAGTGCTCGCGATAGCCGGTTTCATAACGATGCCGCTTCAGGTTCCAAGTGAAGACGCGGACCTGGTTGAAGTCGTAGGGAAGGCCATCCTTGTTCTCGTTGAGCAAGACCAGATACTGAGGGATTGCACCTTTCTCTTCGTCCTGCACGGTGTTGAGCACAAATGCTGCCTGGATGCGTTGGCCTTCGGCGTACTGCACCACGTCGAGAGGAATGTCCAGATCAACCATGCGCGCCAGCACCCAGCCGGTGCGGCCCTGCTGATCGCGCACCAGCCACCAGTCATCCATTGGTTTCGGCTTTGGTTCTTCCGCATTTGCCGCGGGCGGAGTTGCGTTCGGCGTTTGGCTCGGCGCAGGTGCGGGCGCCGGAGCCGCGGCGGGAGCCGGTGTTTTCGCGGGTTGCGGCTTGTGCGAGGAGCTCTTCTTCGGGGCTGTTTTGGCGGTCTCGCCGGTGGCTCGCGCCAGCTCGGCTGCCCGCTTGGCCGCAATCTCCTCTGGAGTGGCGCGTCCGGTGGTGGCGCGCTTGAGCACCTCTACCTTGGAATTCTCGGCGAGTTGGTAGAGAGTATCGGTCTCGCGTCCGGGAGAGACGTGCATGTTCAATTCGACACGGGTAAGGCCGTGGCCCTCAACCGGAGTGGCGCGGTTGTCCTTGCTTAGCTGCTGGAACTGATCGTAGATTTCGTGGGGCACAAGCGCACGCAACTCGATCCAGCCTTCCACTTTTTGCGAGGTGCGCACGCGGACAAAGCGCTTTTGACGCTCGAGCACTTCGACCCGTTCTCCGTTGTTTACCGAGCCGACGCGGTTGTAGATGGTGGCAATGTGATCGCGCAGATTGGCTTGCGGAGCCGAGACATACATGATTTCTCCGCTACCGACGGGACCGGAGTGCTTGCACGAGGTGAAGCACAGTGGCGCGAGAGAAAGCGCGAACAAAAGCGACAGACGCAGGCAGAGCGGGCGGAAACGGGAGTTCAGAGGACGCAATGGCTTCTCTTCTGGATGAGTCTCCACTATAACCCAGCGCGCCTGAGCTGCGGAATGATTTACTTATCTGCCAATCGTTGAAAAAGCAAGAATTACCAATCGGTACATCGTCGCGCGGAATTGGGAACGATTGGCCGAAAGGTAAACTCCTGGTGAACCTAGTGACCGCAGAGGCAATGGGGTGGCTTCATCAAATGAGAACCCACATCTGCTAACTGCGGCAGATGTGGGGCACCAAAATTCGTCGCCCTGCGGTGAAGGTTATTCGTCGCCGAAGCGGATGCCGACGGAGCGGGCGGTGTTGACCAGCTCGCCGTGAGGATCGACGGATTTCATTTTTCCGATGGCCTCGGCGATATCGACGAACTCGATTTTGCCGCCGCGCAAGGCCACCATCTTGAGGAAGCCGCGTTGCGCGACGAGGTCGACGGCGGCGACACCGAAGCGCGTGCTCAGGATGCGGTCGTAGGGAGATGGCGAGCCGCCGCGCTGGGTGTGGCCGAGGACGGTGACGCGGACTTCTTTCTTGGAGCCAGTGGCGATGGCTTCGCCGATTAGATTGCCGACGCTGATGCCCTTAGGAATGGAGCCGTAGTGCTGGATGCAATCCTGGCGAATCTGCTCGGGAACCTGCACGCCTTCAGCCATGGAGATGATGGTGTACTTCTTGCCGAAGATGTGGCGCTGGCCGATGTAGGAGCAGACGCTATCGACGTTGAAGGAGATCTCTGGAATCAGGATGATGTGTGCGCCACCAGCTAGGCCGGCGTGGAGGGCGATCCAGCCCGCGTCGCGGCCCATGACTTCGACGATCATGACGCGATGATGCGACTCGGCGGTGGTGTGGATGCGGTCGATGGCGTCGGTTGCGACGTGAATGGCAGAGTCAAAGCCGAAGGTGACATCGGTAGCTGAGAGATCGTTGTCGATGGTCTTGGGGACGCCGACGACGGGCAGACCCTTGGCAGCCAGGTCGAGGGCGATCTTCTGCGTACCGTCGCCGCCGATGACGATGAGCGCGTCCAAGCCGAGGGCCTTGGCGTTCTTGATGACTTCATCGGAGAAATCGCGCACCGACTCCTTGCCGTCATTGGTAATGCAATAGGAGAAGGGGTTGCCGCGATTGGTGGTTCCAAGGATGGTTCCACCGCGAGGGAGAATGCCGCTCACGTCGTTGAGCAGCAGGGGGCGGCTTTTCTCAGGCCAGATGAGGCCGTCGAAGCCGTCACGAATGCCAATGACCTCATAGCGATACTTGAGGATGGCGGTTTTTACGGCAGCGCGAATGACAGCGTTGAGTCCAGGGCAGTCTCCGCCACCGGTGCAGATTCCAATTGTTCGAATTTCAGCCATGAGTTTTTATCTTCAGGAATGATTGGGAATCAGGCCCGAGAGCCATCCGCAGAAATTGTACCGCAGCAGGCGTGGTGAGCGTAATGAGGGGTATTACAGAACGGTAAATGCGGTCAGGTGTGAGGAAGGGCAAGATCGCAAACGGAGAAGAGGTGGGGGGTGTTGCTTCCCACCTTAGCCGCGCAAGAGCGGCGCGTCGAAGGTGGGGCACCCGCAGAGAGCTGCGCCGCGAATCAGCCGATCCTGGAGTTAAATGACGGTGAATGTGAGAGTGCTGTTGACGCTGGCTTGTGGAGCTACGGAGCCGAAAGCCGCCTGGGCATTCACGGTGAAGGTGCCTGCGGTCGCCGAACTGGGAACGGTTACAACTCCGGTGGAGGAGATGGTCGAGCCAGTGGTGTTGCTGGTGAGGGTCCAGGTTACGTAGTTGGAGATGTTGGTTGAGACGTTATTGAAGGTGGCGAAGGCGGAGACCTGGAACTGGGAGCCGAGAGCCAGGCTGCCGGGCACGATGGTATTGGGATATTGCAGCGTGAGAGTCGTGGGGGCGCTTCCGGTATAGGTCAGAATGGAGCAAGTGCCGCTTTGTCCGCTGTCGGTTGCGGTGATGGTTGCGGTTTGGTTGCCGGTGGTTCCGGCTGCGGTGAGGACGCCTCCGCTGGCGGCAGTGACCACAGTGGTGGCGCTACTGGTCCATTTGGCGGTGCTGGTGTCACTTTCGGAAGTGCCGCCGGCGGTGACGGCGGTTGACGAGAGGGTGTAGGTATCAGCCGGCGTGTTTCCGGCTTTGAGGAGGACGGCCGCGGGGCTGACGGTGACGGATACGATGGAGTTGTTAGAGACGAAGAATCCGGAGCAGGAAGTGCCGAGCACGAAGAGCGGGAGCAGAGGGATTAGACGGGCTACCCGGCGACACCAGAGCATGATTCCTCCACACTACAATCAGCGATCATTGTAAATCCATCCGGTGGAATGTGAGCGCGGCGGATGCGGTTCGGCAGGAGAGGATAAGCAGCTCAGACGACGGATGAACGAGGCGGGAAAAAGGGCAAATGCCCCACCCTCCGCCCAAGAGCAGGGCGGAGAGTGGGGCACCGGAATAAACATTTCTACACGCTGCGGGCGCTAGGAAGCTTGGCGGCGGGTACGGGCCAACGGATGGCCCTCCGGTCGCTGACGCTGGCTAGGGCAGCATGGTTCCGGTCTTCAGGAAACGCTCGTGGAAGCCGTGCGCCTCGCTGAGAATGTGAGGCGTGTGCAGACCGGTACCGCTCTTCTGGGCGCGGTCAAAGTAATCGGCGAGCATCGGCTTGAAGACGTCTCCGGCGCAGTTGTCGATGACGAGGCGGGCACGCTGTTTGGGCGAGAGGCCGCGCAGATCGGCAAGACCATGTTCGGTGACCAGTACTTGGGTGTCGTGCTCGGTGTGGTCGACGTGGCTGACCATGGGAACGATGGTGGAGATGGTTCCCTTGGCGGCCTGCGAAGGTGCCATGAAGATGGACAGGTAGGCGTTGCGGGCGAAATCGCCGGAGCCGCCGATGCCGTTCATGATTTTGGAGCCCATGATGTGCGTCGAGTTGACGTTGCCGTAGATGTCAGCCTCGATCATGCCGTTCATGGAAATGACGCCGAGGCGGCGAATGATGCCGGGATTGTTGGAGATGTCCTGGGTGCGCAGCACGATGCTCTTGCGATAGTGGTGCAGATTTCCGTAGACCTCCTTGATCATGTCAGGGCCGAGCGAAAAGGCGGTGGCAGAGGCGGAGACCATCTTGCCGGAATTGATGAGCTCGATCATGCCGTCCTGAATGACTTCGGTGTAGGCCGTGAGGTTATGAAACTTGCCCTGCCCGAGGCCGAAGAGCACGGCATTGGCGATGTTGCCGACGCCGGACTGGAGGGGCAGAAGATCGGCGGGCATGCGGCCCTTCTTTACTTCCCACTCAAGGAATTCGAGGATGTGGCCGGCGATTTGCTGTGAAGCTTTATCGGGCTCCTTGAAGGCAGTGTTGCGGTCGGGGGAATGCGTCTCAATGACTGCAACTACTTTCTCGATGGGGATTTGCAGGTAGGGAGTGCCGATGCGATGGCCGGCATGGATGACGGGGATGGGTTCGCGACGCGGCGGAGCGTCAAGGCCGTAATAGATGTCGTGCATGCCCTCAAGTTCGATGGACTGCCAGGAGTTGACTTCGAGGATGACGCGTTTGGCACACTCGAGCCATGCCTTGTTGTTGCCCAGCGAAGTGGAGGGGATGGCGCGGCCATCCTCATAAACCGCAGCTACTTCGATGACCGCAAGATCGAGGTTGCCGAGGAATCCGTATTCCATGTACTGCGCGACGTGGCTGAGATGGATGTCGACGTATTCCATGTCGCCGTCGTTGATGCGCTTGCGGACTGCGGGATCGGACTGATAGGGAAGGCGGACCTGCATGCCATTGGCGGTGGCAAGGGCGCCATCGAGTTCGGGACCGGTGGAAGCGCCGGTGAATACACCTACGCGAAGGGGATTGCCCTCGCCGCGCGCTTTGTCCATGCGGCGGGCAAGAGCAACTGGGAATTCCTTGGGATAGCCTGAGCCGGTGAAACCGCTCATGCCGATGTGGTCGCCATCGTGAATCAAAGCGGCTGCTTCATCGGCGGACATAATGCGCTGACGCAGTTCCGCGTTGAGAACGCGAGTTTGCGATTTGGATGTAGGAGAGGAAGTAGTGGCAGTAGACATAAGGACCTTCTAAAAAGAGGAATATATAAAAACGCGTGACATTTTAAGGCTAGGTCCAGCCGGATGATTCGTCAACGGGGATTCGGCGTAGAACGGTACAGGCAGGGTTAAGGCGAGTAGTTTTTGGATCGCTGGCGAGGGGAAGCTGACTACGGGTCCGGGTGAGCCGGATTGCAGGAGCTGGCCTGGCTGCTTCCCATTGATCCGCGTCTATTCTACGATCCGAACGGAGGAGAAAGATTATGGAAATGAGTGGAAATACCATTCTGATCACAGGCGGGGGTTCTGGCATTGGCCGCGCCCTGGCCGAAGCCTTCCATGCGGAAGGGAACCGGGTGGTGATTGCGGGGCGTCGGAGGAATGTGCTGGACGAGACGATCGCGGCGAATCCGGGGATGAAGGCCGCAGTTCTGGACATTGAGAGCGGAGAGGCGATCCGAAAATTCGCGGAGCAAGTTAAGAAAGACTACCCGGAGCTGAACGTGGTGATCCACAACGCAGGAATTATGAGACCGGAGGCAGTGCAGAAGTGCGCAGTGGCCGATGCGGAGGCGATGGTGGCGACGAATCTGCTTGGGCCGATCAGGCTGATCGCGGCGCTGCTGCCGTTGCTTGAGAGGCAGCCCAAGGCGGCGATCATGACGGTTTCATCCGGACTGGCGTTTCTACCCTTGGCGATGACTCCGGCCTACTGCGCGACGAAGGCAGCGATCCATTCCTATACACAATCGCTGCGCTACCAGCTCAGAGAGACTTCAGTGCAGGTTCTGGAACTGATACCGCCTTATGTGCAGACGGAGCTGATGGGAGCGGGACAGGCGACGGACCCCCGCGCGATGCCGCTGAAGGACTTTATTGCCGAGAGCATGAACATCCTCAAGACTCAGCCCGACGCTACCGAGATATGTGTGGAGAGAGTGAAGGTGCTCCGCTTTGCGGAGGCAAACGGTGGCTATGAGGCGTTCTTTGAGAAGTTCAACGATGCGATGGTGGCACCATAGCCAATCTTGTGCGGGAATTCGGAAACTGACTCGGCGCTACTTCTTCTCGAGGTCTTGCTTTTCGAGGCGGAGCGAAGCGGAGTTGATGCAGTAGCGCAGGCCGGTGGGGTGCGGGCCGTCGGGGAAGACGTGGCCTAGGTGGCCTCCGCAACGGGAGCAGGTGACCTCGGTGCGGGTCATGCCGTGACTGCGATCTACGTGCTCCTCGACGTGCTCCTTGTTGAGGGGATCGTAAAAACTTGGCCAGCCGCAGCCTGAGTTGAACTTGGTTTCGGCGGGAAAGAGCTCGAGGCCGCAGGCGGCGCAGAGGTAGACACCGGGATCGCTGGTCTCGGCGTACTGGCCGGTGTAGGGACGCTCGGTGCCTTTTTCGCGCAAGATGCGGTACTGCTCGGGAGTGAGCGAACGGCGCCACTCTTCGTCTGACTTGTGAATTTTCTCCATGGTTCTCCTAGCGGGTATTAGATGTGGACAGCGGGGAAAAAGCTGCGGGCGGTCTATCTGGCGGGCGAAGCGGAATCGGGTAGAGTTAAGGCGCAAAGACACAGATGTGGGAGCGAAAATAGGGAAGAATGAGGGCACGATGGCGGTGAGCAAGATTCTGCTGCGGGCGGAGGGGTTGCGGCGCGAGGTGGACGGCAAGGCGATTGTGCGCGAGGCGAGCTTTGTGCTCGGGTCGGGTGAGGTGGTGGCGATCACGGGACCGAGCGGGGCGGGGAAATCAAGCGTGCTGCGGCTGCTGAACCGGCTGGACGCGCTGACGGCAGGGCGGGTGCTGCTGGAGGACGTGGATAGCGGCAAGCTCGACGTACACGAGCTGCGGCGGCGAGTGGGGATGGTGATGCAGCAGGCGAACCTGTTTCCGGGGACGGTGGCGGAAAACGTGGGCTACGGGCCGGGACTGCGGGGCGAAGTGCTGCGGGATTCCGAGGTGGAGGAGTTGCTGGGGACAGTGGGGTTGGCGGGATATGCGGGGCGAGATGTGAGTGGGCTCTCGGGTGGCGAGGCGCAGAGGGTTTCACTGGCGCGGACGCTGGCGAATCGTCCGCAGGTGCTGCTGCTGGACGAGCCGACTTCAGCTCTGGACGACGCGGCGAAGCTGGTAGTGGAAGAGGCGTTGCGGGCAGCGATGGCACAGGTGGAAGGTGCGTGTCTGATTGTGACTCACGACGCGGCGCAGGCGGCGCGGCTGGCGCAGCGCACCTTGGTGATGCGCGAAGGAGTGCTGCGCGACGGCGCGGCAGAGCCGGAAGCAGGAGGCGGCGATGCCTGAGCAGATGATCGAGCGGTGGATGCATTCGCAGGCAGGGTTAGGGCTGCTGCAGGCGCTGGTGGTGAGCGGACTGGCGCTGGGTGTGGCCTGGCTGGGGCATCTGCGCAAGCTGGAACTGGGACGCGAGACGGTGACGGCACTGCTGCGCGGGCTGGGACAGATGCTGGCGGTTGGACTGGTGCTGGTGTGGCTGCTGAAAGGCGCGGCCTGGTGGAGCTTTCCGGCGCTGGCGGCGATGTGCGCGGCGGCAGCACGGATGGCGCAGCGCAGGACGAAGACGGCACCACGCTCCTACTGGCTCTGCCTGCGGGCGATTGCGACAGGTTCGACGGTGGTGATTGCCACGATGACCTTGACGCGGGTGATTGCCTACAAGGCAATGGCGCTGGTGCCACTGGGATCGATGATTATTGCGAGCTCGATGAACACCTGCTCGCAGGTGCTGGAACGCTACGCCAGCGACCTGAAGCTGAACTCGGGACGGGTGGAGGCGGCGCTGACCTTGGGCGCGAGTGCAACCGAAGCGGCGCTGCCGTATGCGAAGAACGCGACGAATGCGGCACTGATTCCGAGTTTGAATTCGCTGCGCTCGCTGGGGATTGTGTGGATTCC
>CAZLJQ010000074.1:0-16111 GCA_964559875.1 uncultured Acidobacteriaceae bacterium | reverse complement strand
CAAACTTACTCCACTTTATCTCTCCCGGATATAACTACTCAGGAACCGGTCTAGATGCGCTCAAGGCGATTGAGAACGGGTCACCTTACTATTTTGGGTCGGGGAAGGGCGAGGCAAAGGGAGCTTTGAACGTGTGGCACCGTGTGTTCATCAAGCTGCTGGAACTCGCAAAGGTGGAGGGTCACCCGCACATGTACCGGCACACGATGGCGATTGATCTTCTGGAGAATGGTGTCACTGTGGAGCAAGTAGCGGCGATTTTGGGGAACACCCCGACAATCGTGTACAAGCACTATGCGCCGTGGGTTGCATCTCGCCAGAAAGCGTTGGATGCCGCTGTAATGTCCGTGTGGTCATAAGAAAGCCCCTCACTGAGGAGGGGCTCCCTTGCCTTCTAGTTCTTGCAACGGTTGTAAACCCTACTGACAACTGATTCCGGTATCCGGTACGTGATCCGTTTCCGCACCCCGCGCCGATGCGGCGGGCAAGTCTTCATTACTCCAGGTTCGTCCTTGAAGATGCGGATAATAGAGTCATGGGACATACCAAGAATAATCCCAAGCTCTTTAGGACTGTAATGCTTCTCTGCCCACGATGGACGCGGACGCGAGTCTAGTGGCTTCGACCCGTTCCAGTCCATCATTACGATTGCCGCTGGTGCTGCCGCTGGTACCGAGTTTGCTGTGCTGCTCACTTCTACCTGTTGACTGCTCAATGCTTTTCTCCCATTAGTCCTGCCTGCCGCCTACTGATTGCCTACTATCCGCTACCTTCCTACTGCGCCGGAAACAGCGTATACAGCGCACCGCCGTTAATCGAGCCCAATCCCGTCACCAGGTCGTAGCCGGCCGTGGCGTCATAGCCCACCAGTCCGCCCGAGCAACCCTTCGATCCCGCGGTACAGGGCTGCGCGTTGCTGCCCGTCGTAATGTCGTGGAAGATAGCCGCATAATTTGCCGAATCTGCCGCGAGGCTATAGAGCGTCTGATTGAAATTTCCATGCTTGCCATACTTCTCCACCAGTGGCAATGCTACTCCCCTGGTCGCAGCCCGCCGCTCCCGCATCGCCCGAGGAGTTCAACACCGACTGACCCTGCGCTGCGGCTTCTTCCAGAAACCCATCGAACGCGGTTCTCATGTTCGCCAAGAATTGCGTCTCACAACTCGCGTAGCTGATGCTGATGACGGGTACCACGGCGCCGTCCACCTTGTAGGTCGTCACCAGGTAGACCACGGCACTGAATACGTCCTGCTCCGGATCGTCGGCGGCGGCATAGACGAAGTCCACCGTTGCGTTTTGGGCGATGGCGCCCGACCCATTCCACGTCCAGGTCCGCCTCGCCGACATCGCCGACGCTCTCGCCCGCTACGTCGGTGCAGTCCGCCGCGCTGATGCAGACCATGTTCAGCTTCGTCGCGCTTAGCCCAGCGGCCGCGCGGAAATCATCGATATCCTCTTGCGGAAAGTAGGTTTGCCGGCAATCCCTACATGCATTCCGGTACCGGTGTAACCCGCGTTGTAGATCGATGTGACGTTGTAGATGGTCGCCCAGTCATCCGGCGTCAGGAAGTGATTTCCCGAAAACTGCGAGGTGAATTGAGGATCCAGACGTTTTACGACTGCTTGCGGCTTCGGGCGGAAGCCGCTCAGCCCGCCAACCCCGACTACCACATTGACCAGGCCTTGAGGAATCGATATCTCCGTAGCATTGCTGATTCGCGTGTCCTTGCCAATTCTGTACTGATGGATCTGCGTGCGTAAGGCTGCTTCTGTCTGCGCCGCAGTTCCGGAGAACGCAATCAGGTTGCGCGACGGCGCCACGCTCTTCACCGTGAAGTCCTGCGCCTCCGGCCAACCCGTCACCCGACTAAGGTCTGCCTCTGTCAGCCCAAAGCGCGCGCCGAACTCCTCCTGGGTCAGCCACTGGTGATACTGAACCGACTTCGGGTTTTGCTGCGCCTCCACGAGAGCGTCTAGCTCAGCCTTCTCGGCGGTGCTCGAAGCGATGCTCAGCGCCATCGACTCCAGCCGCATGCCAGGGTTCGCCTCGCCCAGGTCACTCGCCTCTCGCGTCAGCGGGTGTACAGTTCCCGAAAGTGTCACCACCGGCCCAGGGGTCAGTTCCTGCGTAATGCGGTTGGGGCGTGGCGGAGGCCAGTGCTGTCGTCATCGCCAGAATCACGGCTGACACGGCAATCCAGCTCTTCCGGCTGTTTACAGCAAGAAACTGGTTCAATTTCTCGGGTGCCATCGCTATCACCGCACACCCCCGCAATGCCAAAGTGCCCATCCTAGACACGCCCAGAAAGCCACTGAACCCAGGAGGGCGACCAAAATCCCCTTCGCTGGCGCTCCCTCATTGAGCTGATCGTCTCTTTCACTCACCTGGTTCAGGGAGCACCTCCAGGGCGAGCCCCTCGCCATTTCCTTCTGTGCGCCGCCGCGTGGACCGCAGTATTACCGCAGGTGCAGAAGCGCGATGGACGTCCCCACTCCTTCCGCGTGCCTGTTTATTGGTGATGAAGGACTGAACCGTGGTCTCGAACTCCACAATTGCTTCGCGAAACGCTAGATAGGACCGATAAGCATGGAAAAGCGCATAGCACTCTTCGCATCCACCCTTGATGCCCCCTTGCTCGTCCTTCACGGGGTTGTAGGCTGGATGGCGGGAACATCGTCCCCTGATGCGATACACAACCCGAAACGCCACCTTGAACATGGAACTCCTCCCGATTGCCAGAATACAATATCATACATAGTATTACTATTACTGCTACATTCCTTGATTCGTGGCGGTCGGAGAGGCTGCGATACGTGGGTGAACCGGGCTGAGCGGTATGCACGGCAGCATCCCCGCATCCGAAGCAAGAATGCTCGCCCCATCACTGTAATTTGCAATACCTACGCTCGCTTTTCAGTGCGGACCTTTATCCCTTGAGTTCCCGGCATTGAGAGTACTGGGCGCCAATGGCCCAAGACGGCAAATATTCTCCACACCGACACTTTCGACCCGATGCGCACCCACCTGATGGCAGGTATGAAATCCCGAACTGGTCAATGTTGCTCAGACTTTAAAGAGCCATGCGTATATAAAACTGAAAGTGCCCAAACTGAAACGAATAAGGCCAAGGCCGGGTCTCAACATTATTAGTAGATTCAACGCCCTAGGGTGAAATCCAAATATCTGGAAGCAACGAGGAAATATGAAAACGAGCAGACCCGTCATTATCAAGCGGGTTCCGGAGAGTCTCACACTGAAACAGGCGCGTGCCTTTCTGAAAGAAGTGCGGCCGCTGCTGGAAAACGATCGTCCCCAGCTTATTTTTGATCTTTCGAGCGTGCGCAGGATCGATGACGCTGGCGTGGACATGCTGCTGTATTGCTTGAAGGAAGCAGCACGACGTGACGGCGCTCTGAAGTTGGCTTCGCTGAGTCCTCAATCCCAAGTGGTGCTGGATCTGACGCGAGCTGGCAGGTTATTCGAGATCTTCACCAGCTCCGTTGAAGCTGCGCGCAGCTTTGACGGTTATCTTCCCAATATTCGACCATTTCCCCAAGATGCCGAAATTGCTCAGGTTCTCGAGAGCCTTCCGGCAGCCTGAGATGGCACAGGGTGAGAACGAATGCAACTTTCTGTCAGCAGCTGCGTACCGGCGCGCCGTATAGCCTGAGCTCGGTTATGGGAGTTCCGCGAGCCCTAGTTGACTTCCTTCTCAATTGTCGTAGTCTTCGTCAAGAGAGCGTAGGAATGCAGCCAGCGCTCTGATGTCTTTTTCATCCAGAGATATTCGAGTGAGTTCGGGATCGCCGTTGCGAAGTTTGCCCTCTAGCGCCAGCTCGGACACGTGCACGTAAAAGTGGAGTACATCTTCCACTGTGGCCATGCGCCCCGTGTGCAGGTATGGCCAGGAGTGTCCTAGGTCGCGCAGGGTTGGGGTTCTGAACCTCGCAATCGTTCGCGACAACTGAACATTCGGATCGCAAGGGCGCGTGTCGCATAGAAGAAGACGCATTTGGCCTTGCACTTCTGGAAAATCCGGGTTGGCGAAGATATTCCACATGCCAAGGTCGGTCGCCAATGGATTTCCCATGGCCGGCAGCGAGCGAAAGACGCCTGAAGCGTGGGGATGGCTGGGTGTGGCGACAACATACCGGTCCGGGTTAAGACTGCGCTCCTCATACGATGGCAACGGCAACTGCACAAAGCTTCCCATGCCGTGCATGGAGTCATACTCCTCCTGAGCCGCGCCGGTATTGTGAAAACTAACGTCCGTAAAGTCCGGTGCAGGATGACAGGCAAGACAATTCCCCGAATGCAAGGCAACGGCTAGAGCCGTCGGCGTGTGACTCGCAGAAAGATTGTAAGGTGGGGCGCTCTGCCTTAGAAATATCTTCAGGCCGGCAAGTTCCTGCTCTCCAAATGCGAGGAGGTGCGGATGAAATCTCAACCACCGTTCATATGGCAGAACAAACCTGGGATTCTGCAGCTGATTCAATTTCTGTAGCAGATGTTGCGAGTACTTCACATCGCTTTCGCCCTGGGACGGCATCGGTGGGAGGTTATTCTTGGCGAGAAACATGTCATACGCTGAGCCGGTGTGAATGCCCTCTGCAGTTTGTTCAAACTGACATGTCTTCAAGAAGGCGGCGATCAATCGGGCAACCTCGTCTAGTATTTGCTGATCCGTCGCAGTTTTCACATCGATTCGGAAGCTACTTGAGAGCCGGAACTGATCCGGCAGGTCGCTAGCGGCTCCCAGCATGAGTTTCGCGTACGATCCCCCGTACTGTTGACCCAACTCATCCCGCCCATCATCGTTGCGAATCACTTTCGCGATGTAACGAACTGCTTCGTTGTGTTCAGCAAGCAACCAGCCAAAAGCTCTTCCCGTGAGAGTGCCCTTGGCTATGGCTTCCACGCTGGCAGAATCTCCATCGGCGTGGAGCAGAATCCCCGCGTGCCGAGGAGTGAAATCGTCCACCATACTTCGGGTATTTCTCACGGTTACAAGATGGCCGTCACCGCGATACGGAATTGGGGTCCTTGGCAGAAAGTTGGCATAAGTGCGGTTCGTCCCTCCCACAAGGGTTGAATACTCATCCACAAAGTGGCAGGAGCGGCAATTCATCGACTTTCCAGCGAAGGGCGAAGGGTAAATCGCTCCTGCGCGTGGATTCCATACCTTAGCAACCACCGCATCTCCCTGAACCAACGGACGATTCACATCGCCGTTCGAGTGCTCCGCGAAGTACTGAGCAAAGCGGGTTTCGAGAAAAAGACGCTCTCCGAGCAATGCCTCTGGCGTGCGGTTTATTCGTCCATTTGCAAATCTGTTCGCTGCGGGCCGCACGGTTGTGGGTGTTTGCGATTGAGCTAGGAGAGGTTTTACTGGACTGGCAAGGAAGGTAGCGAGGACAAACGCGGAGATAATTATGTTGAATATCTTACATAGGGACATGGGATCAGGGCCTCCGGGTCCAGATTTCAGTTTCCGTGAGTCAACCCATTTAGAAGCTTAGATGCCGCCCCTGAAACAGAGAACATGCTTCTGGTGCTTAGATTCTTTTCAGAGCAGGACCACGAGATCTTCCAAGCAGGCATCGCAATGGGCAGAGAGCGGTGTTCCTGTCCCATAAGCGTGGCGGGCAACCCGATAGCCGTCTGCTTATAACCGAAGCCATTCAAATGATGGATTGAAGGAATGCCGAAATGAAACGAAGTTTATTTTCTACTTACTCGTGGTCCGCCTTGTTTCTCTGTGCCGCGTTAATTGCCTTATTGACAGTCACTTCTTGCGGTAGTGGTACCGCAGCCTCTTCCAAATCGCCTCTAGCCGTCAGCCCCACTGTCACAATCACAGCCACTCCAGCCACAATCGCCCAAGGGAGTTCATCCACTTTAACCGTCACTGCCACCAATTCGACTCAAGTAGTGATCTCCGATAGCGCCGACAGCAGCACGTTCACGCTGGCTGCAACTGGAGGCACGCACACATTGACGCCCGCTTCCACGACAACCTATACCGCGACGGCCACCGGCACAGGCGGCACGACGACAGCCCAGACCACCCTTGCCGTAACAGCGCGAGCGGTAAGCAGCCCCACGGTTACACTCAACGCCGCGCCAGCCTCAATCACGCAAGGAAGTTCATCCACTTTAACCGTCACTGCCTCCAATTCGACTCAAGTGGTGATCTCCGATAGCGCCGACAGCAGCACGTTCACGCTGGCCGCAACCGGAGGGACGCAGAAAGTGACGCCATTTTCCACAACAACCTATACGGCGACCGCCACCGGCGCAGGCGCCACAACGACCGCCCAGACCACCATTACCGTAACAGCGCCAGCGACAAGCAGCCCTACGGTCACAATCAATGCCACTCCATCCTCAATCACCCCGGGGAGTTTCTCCACTCTAACCGTCATCGCCACGAACGCAACTCAGGTACTGATCTCCGACAATACCGACAGCAACTCGTACACGCTGGCTGCAGCAGGAGGCACTCAGAGCGTGAATCCGACCGCGACATCAACCTACACAGCGACTGCCAATGGTACTGGGGGCACGACGACAGCCCAGACCACCATTATCGTGACAGCGCCGGGTATAGGCGTGAATTCGGTCAACCACGTCGTCTTCATGATGCAAGAGAATCGCACCTTTGATACCTACTTCGGCATGTTGAATCCGTATCGCAAAGCAAATAGCCTGAACATCGGCGATGATGGCAACACTTATAATGTGGATGGGATTGACGACAAACTCACCACAAGCAACGGGGACGATGAAGGAGTATCTTTCCCGCTGTTCCACACGCTCAGTAGTTGCCTGGATGATATGACCTCCTCCTGGCTGGAAAGCTACGGCGACGTGAGCCGGTACGACTTTACACCGTCGCGCGGGATTTACATGGATGGCTTCGTCCATACCGCGGAAAATTACGCTAAAGACGCCAACGCCGGGGATATCGCTGGCGAGGGCACCTTCTCTGACTTTGCAGGGCAACGCGCCATGGCGTACTACCAGGACACCAGCACTAAGGGCACACCCGAGTTGAACTACTACTACTACATGGCATCGCAATTCGCGCTCTCCGACCGTTGGTTCTCACCGGTTGCCACCAAGACCGTGCCAAACCGGATTGCAACCTTGACCGGTGGCACCACGCAAGGATTAGCGTTTGATCCGTTTGCGGATGACAAACTAACCACTACCCTAACCATGAAGACCATCTTCCAGAAACTTGACGAAGCCACTCCCCCTGTTTCATGGAAGATCTACTACACGCTGACAGAAGGCAACTGCGACGAAAAAGATGGGGATTGCGGTACTGCGACTGGCCTCAGCCTCTTTCCGGTCACTACCTTTTCGGACTTCGGCTACTCCGGTAAATACGCATATAGTAATGCTTCGCACGCAGCCTGTGTCTCTCCTACCGTCAGTTCACAAACGGCAGTGGGCGACGCATCCAACTCATTCTGCATCGACCCGACCCACATCGCGCCACTGAGCCAGTTCTTTATCGACGCGGCCAATGGAACGCTATCCAGCTTCTCATACATTGAGCCTGGCTACGGGGTCAACGATGAGCATCCTGGCTCCGGACAATCAATCTTCTCCGGACAGGCGGAGGTTGCATTCATTGTTAGCAAGTTGATGAACAGCCCCTCATGGGCGGATTCAGTCTTCTTTCTGAGCTTTGACGAAGGCGGTGGCCCTTACGACCACGTGCCTCCGGTTCCGGACCAGTCGAACGATAAGACCAACCTCGCGAACATGGGCTACCTGCCCGGATGTCCGAGTTGCACTCCCGCAGTCCCAGTTGGCAAGATTCCGGACATCAGCACGATTGCCGTGAACCCGGATAATGCCGCCGGTGCCTCAGCCCTTTACTGGCCATGCTTGGACACTGGCCAGCCGACTCTACACTGCGATCTGAATCCGGGTGACCCCGGTGCCAGCCCGACGGATGCCCCGGCAGAACAGGGATTTGCGGCACAACTGGGCTTCCGCCTGCCCAATATGGTGATCTCGCCATTCACACGCAGGCACTATGTTTCGCACATACCGATGGACCATACTGCGGTTCTGAAGTTTGTGGAAAGCCGCTTCATCGGGCCGACCGCGCACCTTACTTATCGCGATGCGGCGCAGCCAAACTTGCTGGATTTCTTCGACTTCACGGGCGTTCCGTGGGCGACTCCACCGGCGGCCACGAGCATTCCGGTTCCGCCACTGGTGGGGGCGACCTGTACCCCAACAAAAATGCAATAACTGTCCCCATGGGCGCGCCTATGTTCATTACTGGCGCGCCCACGCATCACAGTTCGACTTCACAAATGGTTCCGCTGTGTAAATCCAGAAGCAAGCGATGTAGTAGAAGTCGCGGTAGGTGAAGATACGTTTCGCATACCCATGCCGGCAATAAGGTGATGCTGAAGTCCATCGAGAGTCGTTCAGCCCGTCACTCTCAACAATTGCGACGCAGCGCAGATAGACGTGATTGACGGAATTCTCTGACTGGAGAGCACCAGATCTAGCGCTTACAAACGCGCGAAGCAGCCAGTATTACTGTGTTGGTTGCAGCAAAACGCCGAGGACTAGAAAGACTGCGAAGTCCGTATCAATTGCCGTGTTTGCGGTTACAGGCTCGGCAGATGGCGAGGTGGCTCTCGGCCTGCGTCTCGGCTTCAGAAGAAAGCGTCGACATTGAGATCGAGCTGTTAGTATTCATTTGAGACGGCCGCCCGCATGAATTACGAGTAACTGGAATCGTCAGCAGGGGTTTGGAACTGACACCGTACTCAAGCGACTCTCTCTCACAACCGGCAGTGCTCGATCTATGATTCTTTATACACTGAATATCCGCTTCTTTGCTGAATAGGCTCCTAATGCGGTTTTTCGCATAGTGCCATAAGTTAGGAATATTCGTTTCATACCAGCAGCACTCGTACATGCGTGGCGAAAACCCACAGACGACTCGGAGTTGGTCTTTCGGCACGCTACTGCATTCGAGAAGAGCTGAAGTGAGTCTATGGTTTCCGTCCAGGATTGTGAACGCGTTGCTCTCGTCTATTCCAATCAGCAATACGCATCCAAGGTTTTCTCTGCGGCGCAAACTGAGACTGATGGCATGCACCTTCTTTGCGCACTCCCGTGCTGATCCGGTGAAATGCTGCGTTCGGATACGTTCAGCAACTTCACAAAGCAAGAAGCTCCCGCTAGCGACACGTCTCCATTGCGCACGTGGAATGACGCGGATGGATTTCATGTCTGAGAGCTCGACTTGCACTTCCCACCACTCAGTATCGACTGGTAGTTCTTGCAGCATGTGTCCACGGCGTCGATACAGAAGTGCATGGCGCAAAGCGTTTTCGTTCGTATCTGTGACATCGCCTTGAAATACAAGATGCTCGAAGCTCCTGCGATAGGAAACAAACTCCTGATGATAGAACTCGCTCTTTAAGAATTCGGCGATGACTTCGTGCTCCGTGATTCGTTGTATCCGCCGCATATAGCCTTCAGAGCCGTTGGAGATAAGATGCAGATGCAGAGTTGCCCGACTGCAACTCACCAAATCTGCCTGCCGGGTATGCGCGGTACGTTGGCACTTGATGAACTACAGTAAAAACGCTGACGATTTGCGTGCTGCGAGTCAGAGGAAACATAGGGAAGAGTATACGGGACAGACCCCCGATAAGGGCCATGCGTACGATTTCTCGTGAGGTGATTATGTGGAAAAGCACTTGCCCCGTCTGCAAGAGATTTCCACAAAGAGATTCATTAACTGAAACGCTTCTGTGTTGGTGCGTTTAGGTTTGGAGATAACCGCTGATCGTCCGGCGATCATGCGCTAGGCGGCACTGGCCGAAGCACTTCTACCAAGTTCCGGTGCCACAGACGCTTCCCGCTGAGGGTTCGTCTTTTGCGGCGCCTTGTGTCGCTTGTTTTCAGCGCGAGTAACGTTTAGCACATCACGTAAGCTCGTGCGGGCCTTGTGAAGCTGCGACTTGCTGTTGCCGACGGAACATCCCAGCAATTCTGCAATCTCCCTGTGCTCATATCCTTCAACGTCATGCAGCACGAAAACAATACGATAACCAGGAGGGAGGTTCTCGATGGCGCGTTCCAGAATCACACGGTCAACAGAGCCTGCAAGAACATGGTCTTCCTCGCCGAAGTCCTTCTGCGCACTGCCCTCTTCGTTAGGCTTCAGAGCCTCTTCTAAAGAAACCAACGGCAGTTTCCGTTTGCGCACATGCATGAGGACAACATTGACCGCAAGGCGGTGTAACCAAGTGGAGAATGCGGAATCGCCGCGAAAGGACACAATCTTACGAAAGAGCAGGAGGAAGGCTTCCTGAGTAAGGTCTTCCGCCACCTCAACATTGCCAATCATCCGTAGACAGAGTGAGTAAACCCGCCTTTTGTGAAGACCGTAGAGAGACTCAAAGCACTGAACGTCTCCTTGCTTGGCTCGGTCGATGGCTTCTGCTTCTGACATTCCCGATACCAACATTCTTCTTGCGATGGTCAATTAAACCTCCTCTGAAGCTTTGTGAAATTCGAAAATCTGGCTGATACTAGGGCCTAGGCAGCGGCGGCCGCAGCTTTTCTGGCGGGGTCCGGTACCATAGTCACTTCCCGCTGACTTTTCATCTTTCGTGACAACTTCTGCCGGTTAATTTCGGCGTGAGTAACGTTTAGCGCAGCACGCAATTTCAAACGTGCGTTGTGAAGCTGCGATTTGGTGTTGCCAATGGAACATTTCCGCATTTCGGCAATTTCGCCATGCTCATATCCTTCAAGGTCATGCAGAACGAAATTGATGCGATAGCCAGGGGGCAGCCCTACGATGGCTCGTTCCAAGTCCACAGGCTCAATGCGGTCAGCAAGAACATGGTCTTGGACAGTACTTTTTTTTCGGATTCCACTCTCCTCGTTAGGCTCCAGAGTTTCGTTGAGAAAAATCGTTGTGTGTCTCATATTGCGTAGGCGCATGAAGATCACGTTAACGGTGAGGCGATGCAGCCAAATATCGAACGCAGAATCACCGCGAAAGGTTGCAATCTTGCGAAAGAGCAGGAAAAAGACATCCTGTGTGAGGTCTTCCGCCGCCTCAGCATTGCCGATCATGCGGAGACAGAGCGAGTAAGCTCGGCTTTTGTGAAGGTTATAGAGAACCTCGAAGCAGCTTTCGTCGCCTTGTTTAGCGCCTTCGATTGCTTCTGCTTCTGACATTCCAGATGCCAGCATCCTTCTTGCGGTGGTCAATAAATCTCCTCGGTACGCCCGTTCGGTTCGAATGAGATCTCGCACGTTGGGCGCAGAGGCGAATCCCATCAACTATCTTTCTGCACAACTTGATTCCTGTATTGCGTGGATAGCAACTTCGACGGTCATAACCTGTATATCGCTATGGTTTTTTCGAAACTGTGCAATATTGACCAACTCTGATTTCTTTTGAATGCACCTTCGGCACAGGAGTCTTGGCAGGAATGCTATGGGGAGCGTTCAATTTGGAAGGTTCCGACAGCGGACGGGTAGCCCAACGAATAGCTGCAGGTCTTCAGGCTGCCGGATCGCCAATATGAGAGAAAAGAATAGGGTTATCGCTTCCAATCGGGATAAGGGGGAATCTCACGTTCAGATCCGGTCGCTTGTCTTCGCGGCTGCGGGCCGGACGCTCCGGATGATTCCCTGCGTTTTCAAGTCCAGCAACTACTCCTGCTTGACGTCTTCGGCTTTCACACTCTCATCAGCAGCTTCGCCGTCTGGCGACAGCACTGTATCTCAGGATTGGCCTCCGCTCTCCTGTGCCTACACGCCGTCGCCAATACCCCGGCAGGGTCGATCATGCCAGTGAGCTAGAGTGCACAGATTAAGCTGTGAATAGCCCCGTACGATACTCTCTGACTGACGTATCAAAGGAGAGTCGAGTGATAACCCAAAAGCAGTTTGCTTTCGTTCTGGGGCCGCTTGTCCTAGCACTGTGCCTGCCCGTAATGGCACAGTGCACAACGCAATCCACCACCACTACGACACAGGATTCGCAACCAGCCGTTTCTCAGACCACTACCACAACCACGACGCCGGGCACCGTTCCTACCACCGTCGTTTCTCCTGCGACCACGCAGGACGCAACCGTCCCCGCCACCATGGCGCAGGATGCCGCGACCTCTGACAACAACGTTCCCATGACCAAACGGGAGTTGAAAGACCAGAGGAAAGAGCAGAAGCAGGACGAAAAGTCAGCAAGGGAGGACGCCAAAGCCCAGAAGGACGATGCCAAGGCGCTCAAGCACCAGGACAAGTCCACTGATGCAGCAGAGAAGGCCAACTCCCCTCAGTAGGTAGGTAAGGCACGCTGTAGCAGATCGTGCGGCTCGTCTTGGTGCTCTCCTCGGACCGAGACGAACCGTCGTTGGGCTCGCGGGGAGTGCCGTCCCCGTGGGGACATCAGTCTGCAACTGACTGGCGGCCAGAGACTGGGCTCACCATACAGATTCCGCTCTACTGCAGACGTGTTTCCAGTTAGCACAGTTCGCGCAGGAAATTGCGTCGGGCGCACAGGGGTGTAATGTCGATGACTGGATTTGACGAATCGGCGTGGCGCAGTATCCACGAACCCACCCCACATCCTTCTGACAATAAGGGGATGGAACAGAGTGGCCGCCCCAAAAATTATGAGGAGGTCGCACGGTTAATGGAACAAGGAGGCGATTGGGAGGTTGTGATCGTCGATTTTCTTCACGAGTTCAACTTTTTTAGGACGGCAGATTTCTTTGAAAAGGAGCCGGGCCTATGGTTTTCTTGCGAGATGCGGGCATGACAGAGTATCTGTCCCATCGTTTCAAATTGACAGTTCCTGAGTGGATTGAAAAGCCTGAATATTTTCTGCCGGAGCCGTGGGAGAAGTCCATGACGATACCGGGGAGCCCGAGTTTAGGGAAGGAACATCGGCTATAATCCACGCCACCTGACTCGTTTGTCAGCATCGACGGTCCGACCGTTCTTTCCGGCATTGGCATGACGAAGGATGTTCAATCCCTCCGCGTAGGAGGCCATGATGCCGTATTCGATGCCGTTGTGGACCATCTTCACGAAGTGGCCGGCGCCGCTCGGACCACAGTGCAGGTAGCCGTGCTCAGCAGTTCCGCTAAGCTTTTCCCGACCCGGCGTGCGGGGTGCCTCCTCGACACGATGAGTTGCCCAAGGTTGCGAGCGTGTGGCTACGCTGCTTGTGGCAATTCAACAGGCGGTGCAGCCGTGGAGGCATCGCTGCTCTCCTTTTCCTTGTTTGCACGGTCCTGACTCACCTTCATCGTCAGCGCGGTAATTCCGGCAAGATCACCCAGTTGCATCGTATCGAGGGCTGAGCTGGGAACGAGGACAATTGTGGAGTTTTGTTTCAAGCCTTCATAAAGCATGTTCATAGCTCTCAGATGCAAAGCCACTGGGTCGTTGGCATAGGTCTTGGCCGCTTCGCCGAAGCTCTGAGCCACCTGACGCTCCGAGTCTCCTAGAATCACGCGGGCTTGGCGTTCCCGATCGGCCTGGGCCTGCATTGACATCGCATTCTCCAAGCCTGAAGGAATCAACACATCCTTGACTTCCACCGAGATGACATTGATGCCCCATGGTTCCGTGCGCTCATCGATGATCTTACGTAGCGAATCACTGATCTTGTCCCTGCCTTCGAGCATGTCTGAAAGCATGGTTTTCCCAATGACATCGCGCAGAGCTGTTTGCGAAGCCCAATTGATCGCAGCTTGGTAGTCAGCGACATCCAGGGCTGCCTTCTTGGGATCCACAATCTTCCAGAACAACACCGCATCCACATCCACGGGAACAGTGTCCTTCGTCAGTGTCTTTTCTGCCTTGAAAGAACTCGTAAGGACACGAGTGTCTATCCAGTAGGGAATGTTTTCGATCATCGGAATGATCAGAAACAGTCCAGGCCCCTCAAGCGAGCGGAACTTACCCAACCGCAGAACGACCGCCCTGCTCCACTGATCCGCAACCTGAACGGCGGAAGAGAAAATAAAGGCAAGGACAAACGCACTGCCGATTATCCATATGGCTGCAAAAATATTCGAGGCGCCATTCATGGCGTACGCGACTGCTACGCCAACGCCTAGAATGACTACGAATATCAACATCGAAAACGAGCTGCTCTTTCTCATTGCAATACCCTCCGGTCGATCTTCTCGATATCGTTGTGGCAAATTTCTAAACTTCATCTCTTCCCTATCCGGACTCAAGCGGCCTTGAGCGTCTGACTTTTAGTCGCGATGCATTCCAGCAGATCGTTCCATGATTTGATGAACGATTCCGCACCTTCTACCTGAAGTTGTGTGCCCAAGGTGTCAACGTTAACGCCGGCCTTGGAGAGGTTGGTCAGCACCTCGTTGAAGTCGTCGTCACTCTTGCCCAACATTTCGCCTATCTCCCCATGCTCGGCAAACGCTTTCAACGTCGCCTCGGGCATCGTGTTTATGGTAAAGGGTGCTGCGAGAGCGTGGACGTATAGAGTATCTGAGGCTTTGGGATCCTTGGTCCCGGTGCTGGCCCAGAGAAGGCGCTGCGAACGGCCACCTGCATTGAGCATGCGCTGCCATCGCGGCGAGTTGAGTACTACGCGGTAGCTCTCGTAGACCTGTCCAGCGATGGCGATGCCGAGTTGATTGCGCAACGCTTCCGGTCCTTTCTCCTTTACCGCAACATCCCATCGGCTGACAAAGAGCGAAGCAACGGAGCCAACATCTGGATTCAATCCGGCATCGATGCGCCGCTCGATACCTCGCAGGTATGCCTCAGCGGCTGCTACGTACTGGTCGCGCGAGAATAGCAGTGTTACGTTTACCGGCACGCCGCCGAAGATCGCCTCCTCGATGGCAGGAAGCCCTTCCAGGGTACCTGGAATCTTGATGAAAAGATTTGGGCGTCCTGCGCGGGCATGGAGAGATTTGGCCGCGGCCAGGGTGGCTGCAGTGTCGTGCGCCAGCAAGGGCGAGACCTCCAAGGAGACCCAGCCATCCACGCCGTTCGTCAGGTCGTGGATAGGCCGAAACAGATCGGCAGCTTGCTTGAGGTCCTCGAGTGCGAGTTCGAAGAACAGAGCCTCGCCCAACTTGCCCTCTTTGATCTTCTGGCGAATTGCGGCGTCGTAGTCGTTGCTATGCTTGATGGCGTGATCGAAGATCGTGGGATTCGAGGTGAGGCCCGTTACCGAGAGCGCTTGGATATAACGCGCAAGCGTACCGCTGGTGAGCAAACCGCGCGTGATGTTGTCGAGCCAGAGGCTCTGGCCGATGGCGTGAAGTTTTTGAGTCGCTCTCCTCATTTCTCTCCTGCAGTGGCTTGCGCTGCAACTTCCTGCTTCTCCGGTTCCTGTACTTCCTCCAGGCGGCGCTTGTGGCGACTGGAGCGGCACTGAAGTGAGCGGCCAGAAACGCCTGGATCAGCTCCCTTCCACGTGCTCTTCATAAATCGGGACAACGCAAGGTTGTGGTGCAGAGAACCTGCAGATCCTATTGAGAGCCTGTCTTCCGCTCTGGCACACGTTTCTCTAAGAGCGTGGCACCAGTCGTAAGGACAAACTGTTCCATTTTGCTCATTGTTGGCAGATATAGGAGAGTTCAATTCAATGGTGTTGCTTCGAGGCTGCGTACCTGCACGGCCCCGAATGAATTTGGTGCAGTTCTCACAAACATCTTGCAGCATCACAATCCATGACGACCGGAATTGTGAGCAAGATTGAACAGTTTTCCAGCCCCTCGCAGGCTAATACTTTCTGCGACGGCCGAGAATTCGCTGCCCTTAAGCAAGATTTCCGGCAACGATGCCGGTCCTCCGAGCCCTTCTAAATCGATATTCGGGTAGGTAATAAGAACAGGAAACGATCATCGTGGAACCAAACGCAGAGAAACTCGAACCCAAGCAGGGGAAAAAGTCCGATTCCAAAAATGATCTGAAATCCCTTCTCATGCCGGAGCTGCTGAAAAAACTGGGCTCATCGCCGGACGGTCTTAGTCAAGCCGAAGCACAGAACCGACTGGCGCAATATGGTCCGAACGAGATCAAGGAAGAGAAGACTAACGCGTTTC
>CAZLJQ010000073.1:0-16200 GCA_964559875.1 uncultured Acidobacteriaceae bacterium | reverse complement strand
ACCGCTGATACTGATCGTTTACCGAATAGCCGGCGGCAGGTGTTTTGGTTCCCAGGATCTTCAATTCTTTACTCATAATCATCCTTCTCTGTGTCAACTGGCAGTCCCTGTTACGGGGTGCGGCAGCAGACTAGGCCCAGACCAACTCAGAACTAATTTCTCCGAGTGTGCAGCAACCAGTCAGACTCATAACTCGCCGTAGTTCTTCGTTGGTGCCCGCGATCAGTTTCGTCACGCCCTCGGCTCCCCCAACCGCCAAACCAGCCATCACGGATCTGCCGATCAGGACGCCATCTGCTCCCAACGCCAAAGCTTTGAAAACATCCGTGCCCCTGGTTATTCCGCTATCAACGAAGATGGGAATCTTACCATCAACAACCTTTGCAATACGCGGCAGTATCTTCAGCGGAGGCACCGCGTAATCAAGAACTGCTCCGCCATGATGAGATACCACGATGGCCGCTGCTCCGGCCTCCAGTGCTTTTCCAGCATCCTGTTCACTGAGGATGCCCTTTAGGATGAAAGGCAATCTCGTGGCCGCAACAAACTCCCGAATGTCTGCCAGTGTCTTCGGACCCATCAGGTCAGGACGTATTAACGTATCCTCCCGTTTTCCTCCGAAGGCGAAAATAGTGTCCATCCCCACGGCAATAGCCCCATACTTCTCAGCTTCAGCAAGCTTGGTGAAGATCAAATCCCTATCCCGGTAAGGCTTGATTATCTTTATCGTCTTGGCACCTGTTTCAATGATCGCCTTTAGCTCTTCGCCTTTTCCTATGCCGACCCATATCGCAGAACCAGCGGCTTTAACACCTTTAGCCATTTCCACCATGGGATCGGGACAGATTGCCCCTAGCCCAGAAAGCGCGCCAGTCATCACGGGGGTGGCAAAGCTTTCACCTAGAAATGTCCATTTTGTGGAAGCCTCCACCGCGTCGATGGTTCGGGTCTCGATCGTCAGGGAATCCATGTATTGACGGGTAATCTTGAGCGAGCTTCCGGTTTCGGCCCCCTTATTTGCATAATTACCAAGGCCAATCTCTTTCAACTTATCAGTGCCTTCAGCCAACAATTTACCAATCATGGAGATCGCTCCTATCAGCTTTTAGCCTTAAGAAAGGTTCGAGAGTCAGTGCAATAGTTTGATAACCATTGAACAATGTTCATTAGACAACGACTCGTGAACAAAATACAAGAGAAAGTTATGAGCCGATTTTTCGCAGACGATTGAGGTACTCGTTCCAGGTTTTGTTTTGCATGCGCAGGTATTGAAACTTGGACTGACGCCGCGTCTCAATGAGACCGGCAGTCGCCAACTCCTTGATATGGTGCGACATCATTGTTTTGGAGATATGCATCTCCGTTCTCACGTTGACACATGAGACCTCGCCTTGGACGGCTGCGATTCGTTCGAGGATTCCGAGCCTTCTGCCATCACTGAGGGCTTTAGTTATGCGAAGAAGCGTCTTGCTGTCCATGGATGAATAGTATCTTAATCCGTAATTTCCAAGCCTAAAAAGAATCCGGACAGAAGTGGATTCACTCCTGTCCGGAAATTGTTATTACTTGCGCCCGTTAGTCACCTGCGTGCATTGCCGCTTCCCTGGATTTAGGGGTGCTGACCATTTCTTCGATCTGGGCGACAGTCTTGCCTTTGGTCTCAATGCCGAAAATGAAGGTAATAAACAGCAACAGGCCACAGAACGCGAAGAATATATACGCCGGGCCAATAGCCGAGACGGTCGCTTTCGGTGTAACCAGGTTGCTGCTTCCGGCAAATACTGCGAGCACCATAGGTCCAAAAATCCTGCCGATGCCACCAACGCCATAGGCTGAGCCCATTCCGGTAGCTCTCAGACGCTGCGGCCAAATTTCGGCAGAGTATGGGCCAGTAATGGACCATCCGCCGTTGATGAAGGCGTACATAATCATGAATGCCGGGAAGATGACGGGGACGGTACCCCAGTAGGCGTTGTAGAACCGGGATACGATCAGACAGGTGATAATGGAACCAACTCCGATCAACATTCCGGCATACCGACGACCGATAATTTCCGACAGATACGCCCAAACAAACTTGCCTACGATGCTGGCACATGCTACAGCCATGAACATTTTTGCTGCCTGGATCGCCGGAATCTTCAGAACCAAGGTCAGAAGAGTCGGTCCCCACAGAACAAAGCCATAATCCATAATTGATTGAAAGAAACTAGTTACCCAAGAAACAAAGACACTCCGCGGATAATTAAAGATCTCGGAGAAAGCAGGTTGCGGCGTCTTAACAGCAAATTTGCCTAAAGTTACGCTTTTTGGATCAATATGCTCATTGAGCACCCAGTTGATAGACTTGACCGCTTCGTCGTAACGTCCCTGTGAGATGAGCCAGCGCGGTGATTCGCGTACCCAGAACATGAACAGGAAAGCCAGTAGAGCTGGAAACAAGCCGATAAGGAACAATCCTCTCCAACCCACAATCGGTGTCAGATAGGCTGCGCAGAAGCTTCCCAGCAAGGTTCCTGCGGGAATCAATGCGGTCACAATTCCACCAACAATGCCCCGGACGCGGGTGGGCGTGAACTCTTGCACCAATGGCAGGCTCACTGAATACAGACCACCTACACCAAAACCGACGATGAAACGAAATACGGTCAGATAAATCCAGTTGCCTGTCGGGGTAAAGTACATAAAAAGGCTAGGAACGGTAAAGGTTACGATCGTGATGAGGCAAACCTTCATTCTTCCGTAGCGGTCCGCAAGATAGCCGAAGAAGAAGGAGCCCAGTGTGCTGCCGACGCCCGCGCTCAATAGCACGATAGCGGTGGCGGCAAAGGTCAGTTTCCACGGCACAACGATGAATGACAGGACGAATCCGATGATGAAGTAGTCAAAGAATTCGAGCATATCCCCTAGAACCGCTGCGGTGATCAGCTTGTAGTGATTAAGGGTAAGCTTTGATTGTTCTAGTTTTCCAAACAGCTCGTCGAAAGTCACAGTTACTCCTCCAAAAAGAGTGGCCCGTCGGGCATTGAGAATCGCGACGGCGCGGATGACGCGCAGCCGTAACCTCCATCGTTCGCCTCCGGCACTGCCGAAGGAGCCTTATCAGCATTTTTAGGACCGTAGGAACGATGCCTAAATTCCGCTCAAAAGTCAAGGAAAGAGTTGGGTAGTCAAAGACTTCCCTCAACGGCACGCATCGGAATTCAGGCAAGTGCGAAAGCAGCTCTAATCCCCCCAAAAACGAGGGAGCTGAGGTGGTTGTAAGAGCTCACTCCTCATTGACATACCGGCGGAGTCTTTTGCATTCTTATCACACTGAGCCGTAGGTACTACCCCCTATTTGTCCCTTCACAATTTGCTTTTCGGAGATTGATATGAGTTCCCAAGTTCGGCCGCAAGTCCAGCGATGTGAGCAGTTTATCAACGGTAAGTTTGTTCCTAGCGTGTCAGGCGAATATATTCCGCTGGTTAGTCCGGAGAGCGGGGAGATTTCGTCGGAGATTGCAAACAGCACCGCGCAGGATGTGGAGAACGCCGTGCAAGCCGCACTGCAAGCCTTTCGTGAGTCGCCGTGGCGGAGCAGCGTGCCCTACCGGGTTACCAGACTGCGCACGCTCGCTGCGAAGATTCGGCAAAATATGCCGGCCTTGGTCGAAGTGGAGAGCCGGATTACCGGGCGTCCCATCCGCGAAATGCGAGCCCAGCTGGGGAGGCTACCCGAGTGGTACGACTACTTTGCCAGTGTGGCTGAAACTCTGGAAGACACGATTCCTCCGTTCGGTCCCGGATATCTGAACATCGTCCGGCGGGAGCCGCTGGGAGTGGTAGGGTTGCTCACGCCATTCAACCATCCGCTTCTGATTCTGGCGAAGAAGCTGGCGCCGGCCTTGGCTGCCGGGAATGCGGTGGTCATTAAGCCGTCGGAGATGGCTCCGTTGACCGTCAACATGCTGGCCGGCTATATCCAGGAGAGCGGCATTCCGGATGGCATCGTGAACGTGATCCACGGGCTGGGATCGGTCGCCGGAAAGGCGCTTGCTGAGCACAAGGCGCTGAGCAAAGTTGACCTGACTGGCGGAACGCCAACCGGCCGGGCCGTTGCGGCTACGGCCGGATGCAATCTAATCAAGGTGGCCGCGGAGTTGGGAGGAAAGGCTTCGATCATCGTATTCGACGATGCCGATTTCGAGTCGGCCGTGAACGGTGCAGTCTTCGCGGGCTACGTCGCAACCGGACAAACCTGCGTGCAGGGCGCACGCGTGCTTGTGTCGGAGACGATGTACGACCGCTTCCTGGATGCTTTCGTTAATAAGGTGAAAAAGCTCCGCGTGGGCAAGCCCTCCGATCCTAATACGGATATCGGGCCCCTGATCTCGGAGCGCCAACGAAACAAGGTTGTGGATCTTATCAATGTCGGCATTCGCGAGGGAGCAACTTTAGCGTGGGGCTCCAATCCGTTGCCGCCCCAGGGGTGGTACGTCAGCCCTACGGTTCTGTCGAATGTGAGCAATGATATGAAAATAGCGCAAGAGGAGGTCTTCGGACCTGTGGTATGCGTGATGAAATACAAATCCGAAGAAGACGCGATCAAGATTGCGAATGGAACTGACTTTGGGCTGGGAATGGCTGTTTGGACCAACGATATTCGCCGGGCGCACCGGGTAGCAGAGCAGCTTGAAGCCGGGATCGTCTGGATCAATGACCACCATCGGATTCATCCTGCTTCCCCATGGGGAGGGTACAAGGATAGCGGAATCGGCCGTGAAAACGGTATCGACTGCTATAAGGACTACACGCAGGTGAAGAGCATCATCATCAAGACGGCAAGCGATCGTTTCGACTGGTTCGATGGCTCCAGCGAGGAGAAGAGATACAGCTGACACCTGGGTCACCGCACGGGACTGCTTCAGCCCTAGGCTGGCAGCAGTCCCGCGCGAAGCTCTTCGTCGGTCATTGGCTTCAACGGTGAAGCTTCATTATTCGGTACGGGAACCTCGCCCGCGTTAAGCACCATTGACACCATGACATAGGTTCCGCTGACGACAATCAAGTCGACGGTTTGCTGCTCGCCAAGCTGGCTATGTACGCGATTGAACGTCGCATCCGTGACCACATGATTGAGTGACAATTCGATGCAGAACTGGTAGACGGCCTCCTCGTCGGCTGTCATATTGGATGGCCGCCGTCCCTCCCTTAGTGCGTCGGCAAGCGCAGCCGGAAGGCCGGCCTTCAGTGCAATTGGATAATGCGCCCACCATTCAAGCTGCGCCGTTGCAAGTCTCGCCTGGATCAGTATTGCGAACTCATTCAGCGCCCGTGGAACCGAAGTCTTAAAGCGCAAATAGTCCATCAGCTTGAGAGTCCACTCCGCCATATCCGGACTGCGTAGCAGCGCGTTGTAGGGGCCGCCGATTTTGGCGCTCGAGACTTTTAGGATCTCCTGCGCGAGCATCTTCTGCTTCGGATTCAGTTGTTCCATTGTCAGCTGCGGGAAGCGTGCAGCCTTGCTTTCTGTTTGTGCCATAGCCATCCTTGTCAAGAAGCCTGCGGTAATGAACGCGGATTGCGGAAGCAATTTGCGAGATCCATCAGCCTTAACAGCTTTACTCCTTTTAGTGAGAACACGCCCGCTACACTACTGCTGCCGTGAGCCCCGAAACAAGCAATAGTAACAAAAAAGCAGACTCAAGTATTCTCGCAACTCGATCGTTAAATTCGCCGTGCGCATATCACTGTGCGCGAAGTGATATGCACGATGTAACGAAATGTAGCGAACGACTTAGCCGCAGGATTTTTCTTGTTAAATCGACGTCAATAGCGTAAAGGTTGAGGACGTATATCGAATTAACCCACCTCTACAAGGAGTTCCAGAATGAGTTTGCCTGCGCCGGCCCAAGGTCCGGCGACGACCAATGAACGCAGTTCATCCGAGATGCTGTATGGAATTGGGTTGTCGCTTTTCTTCCTGGTCATTCTATGCGTGTCCTACTCGATTAACGCCGCGGATCGGCAGATTTTCCCGACCCTGCTGCCTGCGATTCGAAAGGCGTTTGGATTCGATCTCAAAATCGCCGGACTCCTATCCACGATCTTCACCTTGGGGTTGGCGGTCGCCGGCATTCCAACCGGCTATATCCTCGATCGTACCTCGCGCAAGGCGGTGATCCTGATCGGCATGGTGATCTATTCAGCATTTACCCTTGCGACAGTCTAGGCGACCGGATTTTGGGACATGCTGTTTTATCGGGCGATGACGGGGATTGGGGAAGGGATGCAGATGGCCGGATTGTTTGCCGCGGTCGGCAGCTACTTCCACCAGAAGCGGTCGTTCTATATCGGCTGGATGATTGTTGCGTACGGCGTCGGCGGCTTCTTTGGCCCTCGCATTGGCGCCCAGTTGGCGCAGGCGACCGCAGCGAAGTCGCCGCAACTGGCATTGACCGCATGGCACACGCCGTTCATCTGGTTTGCGGGTCTCGGCTTCGGACTTGCGGCTCTCGTCCTCATCGCTGTACCGAAGGGCTTCAGCGAGAGCAAAGGTCCTGGGTCGACCGCAGCGGTAGACTTGGCCGCCCTCAGCCACATGCCTGAGAACGTGTGGAATCGCAATGTCATCATGGGATTCATTGGTTCCGTCATTCTTGGCTATTCGCTGTACGGCTTCCTCGGGCTTTACACCACATACGTCAGAGACGTATTGAAATTCGCTCCCATGGCTGCTGCCGTAGCGTTCAGCTACTTCGGCCTTGGTGGGTTCATGTCGTTCGTGGGCGGATGGTTCGGCGATCGTTTCCCGCAGCGCTGGGTTACGGCCGGAGCATTTGGGTTCCTCGCTCTCGTCGGCTACTCCATGTATAACCTGGCGACAACCTTATCGGCGCAGTGCACGCTCTGTTTCCTGACCGGTGCTCTCGGTAGCGGATTCGTCTTCGTTAACCTGCTTACGCTATTGCAGCGCAGCGTTAGGCCGCAGATGGTGGGGCGCGCTTCAGGTATCTTCTTAACATCATTGTTCGGAGCTGCGTCGACTTCCGGTTATCTGATGGCGGCACTGGTTGGCAAGTTTGGCTGGGGCGGAGCTGCCCTGGTCGAACTCACGCTGCTTCCGATTATCGGTATGATCGCGATGGTCTTCGTCAACCCTAACCAACTGATTGCGGTGAAATCGAAGAAGGCGTAGCGCGGGTACACTCTCAAGGAACATTCAAAATACGCGAAGCACAGAGTTTCATAAATATTCGGAGGATTGTTCGAAATGAAGAAAGCAGGGTTTTCAGAGAGCGGCCAGTTGAATCTGGCGGTTGTTGGCTTGGGCTGGTGGGGAAAAACCATGATTGGGACGCTGAAAGACAGCCCCAAAGTGAAGGTCGTAAAGGCTGTCGATGTGGTTCCCGCTTCCGGCGAATGGGCGCAGTCTCAGGGACTTGAGTTCACCAGCGATTTCGACGCTGCCCTGGCCGATCCCAACGTAGGGGGAGTGATCTTGTGTACGCCCCATTCTTTACATACACAGCAAATTGCCGCTGCCGCCAAGGCAAAGAAAAACGTCTTCTGCGAGAAACCGCTGGCTCTTACCCGGAAGGACGCAATTGCCTCCGTGGAAGCATGTAAAGCTGCCGGTGTGGTTCTCGGTGTTGGACATGAGCACCGGTTTAAGCCGGTCACAACGGACATCCTGAAGATGGTTCGGTCGGGAGAACTCGGCACCATCCAGTTTACGGAAGCAACCTTGACTCACGAGCTCAGACCGCTGGCCGCAGATAACTGGCGCCGGCAAAAGACCGAGGCACCTGGTGGCACGTCGATGACTGCAATGGCTGTACATGGTCTCGATCTGTGTGTTGCAGTCAATGGCGCGGCTAAGAGTGCAGTAGCGAACATGCGTTCGCTGGTTACGCCCGGCGACAACGAGACGCTTGGGATTTTGCTGAGCTTCAAGAGTGGCGCGAATGCCGTGATCTCCACTGCGTTTGGACCGCCATTCTCGATCCGCTTTGCAGTATTCGGGAGCAAGGGTTGGATTGAAGTACACGACAATGCTCATCCTCAGGCGCCGGAAGGTTGGGTTTTGACCAAAGCGATACACGGCAGCCATCCGGTAAAGGTGGAATACCCCGCAATGTCGATGGTGCGCGCCAACGTCGAGGCGTTCGGTGACGCCGCTGCCGGAGGGGCCCCATATCCGGTCACAGGTGAAGAGATTGTGGCCAACATCTCCGCTTTTGAGGCAATCTGCAAAGCCGCAGGAAGCCAGCAGATTGAGGTGGTGGAAGGCTAACGATCTGTTATCGAAACATTGGCACGTCGGGCAGGCTCCTAGGAGCCTGCCTCGGCGGAAGCAGCAAACAATCAAGAAAGGAACCGCATGAGCACTACACGGAGTGAGATTCGTGATGGGATGCAGATCGACTGGGATGTCGATATCCAGGTCGATGACGGACTCAAATTAAAAGCTGATATCTTCCGGCCGCTTGGGCAAGGCAAGTTCCCGGTGATCCTCACCTATGGTCCCTACGCCAAGGGCCTGTCGTTCCCGGAAGGTTATCCGGGAGCTTGGAACATCATGGTCGCGGAACACCCGGACGTTGCCTATGGTTCGAGCAACAAATATCAGAACTGGGAAGTTGCCGACCCAGAGAAGTGGGTTCCGGAAGGATATGCGCTGGTCCGCGTCGATTCCCGTGGTACCGGACGGACGCCGGGCTTTGTCGATCATTTCTCGGCCCGCGAGACCGACGACTTCTATCAGTGCATCGAGTGGGCAGCCGTGCAGCCGTGGTCCAATGGCAAGGTTGGCCTCAACGGCATCTCTTACTACGCCATGAACCAGTGGTTGGTCGCCACCAAGCAGCCGCCTCATCTCACCGCAATGTGCGTTTGGGAAGGTGCTGCCGATTGGTATCGCGATTCAACCCATCACGGTGGAATCGTCAGTACGTTCTGGGCCAACTGGTATGACGTCCAGGTGAAGAGTGTGCAATACGGTCTTGGGGAACGCGGTCCGCGCAGTGTGGTCACCGGCCAGTTGGTTTGCGGCGACGAGACACTTAGCGACAAGGAACTCGCGGCTAACCGCTGCGACTTCGGCGACGAGATTCTCGCCCACCCGCTCGACGACGACTACCACAAGGTGCGATCGCCACAGTGGGACAAGGTAACCGTGCCATTCCTTTCCTCCGCGAACTGGGGCGGCCAGGGTCTGCACCCGCGCGGTAATTTCGAGGGCTTTGTGCGTGCGGCTGCGCAAAACAAATGGCTGGAATCGCATGGCATTGAGCACTGGACACACTTCTACACAGACTACGGCGTAAACATCCAGAAACAGTTCTTCGCGCATTTCCTCAAGGGCGAAAACAACGGCTGGAACAAGCGTCCGCAGGTCCAGTTGCAGGTCCGTCATGTCGATAAGTTTGAAGAACGTTTTGAGAATGAATGGCCGATCGCCCGGACAGAGTGGACCAAGTTCCATCTGCACCCCACCCAGCAGTTGTTAATGACGAACCCGGCCAAGAACTCGGCGAATCTCGAGTTCGATGCGCTCGGCGATGGACTGACGTTCATCTCCGCTCCGCTGGCACAGGAAACAGAAATCACGGGGCCGATTGCGGCCAAGTTGTTCGCATCCTCCACTACCACGGATGCCGATCTGTTCCTGATCTTCAGAGTATTCACGGCAGACATGCGTGAGGTGGTGTATCAGGGAGCCATTGACCCGCACACGCCGATTGCCCAGGGATGGTTGCGAGCTTCGCACCGCAAGCTCGATCCGGTGCTGACTAGGCCTTACCGCCCCTATCACACCCACGATGAGATTCAGCCACTCAAACCCGGAGTCCCGGTCGATCTGGACATCGAGTTAGTTCCAACGTCGGTGGTGGTACCAGCCGGACATCGTATCGGGCTCTCGATTCGTGGAAAGGACTATGAGTTCGCGAAGAAAACCGGCATCAAGTTGCCGCATTTCAAGAACGAACTGAAGGGCAACGGGCCATTCCTTCACAATGAACCGCGAGACCGCCCGGAGAGTATCTTCGGTGGACGCACAACGTTACATTTGGATCCCGAGCATCCCGCCTATGTGCTCCTGCCGGTGATTCCGAAGAAAAAGTAAGGATTGCAACGGGACTCGATCTGGTGACACACATCATTTCGAGTCCCCGGCACATTATCGGAGGGGCCAACATGAAAAAGTATGCTGTGATTTCGGTGGACATGCACCGCGGCCACCTGGATCCGGAAGTGGCAACCATGCCTCTGGCTGCGGATCGATGCAAGATCGTAATCGATAACACCGCCAGGCTCTTCAATCAGCTCAGAGAAAAACAGATTCCGATCATTCACGTTACCGCCGGATTTCGCAATGCGCAGGAGGCACTGTCAAACCCGCACTGGCGCGCAAACGACGAAGATCCGAAGTCCATCCGGAAGACAGCCGGACGGCACAACATGTTTGGCTCGGTAGGAACGCAGATCATCCCGGCACTCTACAACGCGGGCGATTACGTCGTGCCCACCAAGAAGCGTTACAACTGTTTTCTGCATACTGATCTTGAATTTGTCCTGAAAAATCTTGGAGTCGATACGGTCATCATCACCGGCATCAATACTTCTTCCTGTTGCCTTTCCACCAGCTTCGAGGCCACCAACCGTGACTTCGGCGTAATCATGGTGGAAGACTGCATGGATAGCATGGATGGCCGGGACTTTCACGAAGCTGCAATCAAAATCATGAAGCGGATCATCGGAAGGGTACTCACATCAGACGAACTGATTAAGGCCCTCGAACAAGAAAGAGCAGGAGCCGCGACTGCCAGTTAGAATTAGCAGTAGTCATAACTGAGCGTGTCAGAAATTCTTACGAATTGAACTCTCTCGGCGGAATGGCGCCGAACATCAAGGATGAACATGAGCACAGAAAAGAAGCCTCTCGTTGGTGTAATTGGATTGGGAATTATGGGCTCCTCCATGGCGAGTAATCTCGTGAAGGCGGGATTTGACGTGGTCGGAACGGATCTTGTGGCTGAAGCTCGCGCCGGATTGACCAAAGCAGGCGGAACCGCGGTGGCTGACGCGCGCGAAGTTGGAAAGCGCTGCCGTCATATCATTCTGTCATTGGCTTCCGAACCTGCACTCGGTGCGGTGTGTGAGGATCTGGCCGCGAGTTGCGCCAAGGGAAGCATCATCATTGAGACAGGCACAATGTCGCTGGCAACAAAACAGAAGATGCGTGCTCTTCTGGCCGAGAAAGGCGTCATTCTGCTCGATTGCACTCTTTCCGGCACCGGCGAACAGGCCAAGACGCGGGACGTTGCGGTCTACGCGAGCGGTGAAGATGAGGCAATCAAAGAAGTCACCCCGGTATTCGATGGCTTTGCCCGCATTACTTACAACCTCGGCGAATTCGGCAATGGAACGAAGATGAAGTTTGTCGCGAACCTGCTGGTAGCCGTTCATAACGTGGCAGCGGCTGAGGCAATTCTGCTTGGCGCACGTTCGGGACTCGACCCCAACATGGTAGTCAAAGTTGTGGCCGACGGTGCCGGCGGCTCGCGTATGTTCCAAGTCCGCGGTCCCGCGATGGCGAACCGGACATGGGACGAAGCGACGATGAAAAACACGGTCTGGCAGAAGGACATGAAGTTGATCGGGGAAGCCCTGCGAGAAGCAGGTTGTCCGGCTCCGGTATTCACTTCAACCATTCCCATCTACGTTGCAGCCGTGGCATCGGGCCATGCCAACCACGACACGGCTGCCGTGTACGAAGTGCTGGAACGGATGGCGACGGATCCGTCGAAGAAGTAAGTTTGTCGATTGGAATGACACGGCAGGAATAACATGAGGAGGACGAGCACCGTGCTCGTCCTCGCTGCCGCTCACCCGTTGAGCCGCTCTGTTCCTGTCTGCGTGGGCTTTTCGCATTTCTGATGGGATTAGTTTTTCCGATGAGGTATTGACATCGAAGCCCTGAATGGCAGAGCATTTTAGAAGCCGACCGGACCGGTCGGTTTTTTCCATCAACTCGATTTTTTCAAATCAAAAGGAGTCTCCCTTGGCCACTATCTTTTACGCCCATGACGCCAATCCCGACGCGCTTAAGCGCAAAACCATCGCCGTGTTCGGATACGGCAGTCAGGGTCATGCCCAGGCGCTCAATTTGCGTGAAAGCGGTTACAACGTGATCATCGGAATCGACCCCGAGCGCGGCAGCGCCAAACGCGCCCGCGAAGATGGTTTCGAGGTGGTTGCGCCCGCCGAAGCCGCCAAGCGCGGCGACTATCTCCAGATCCTGACTCCCGACGAGACCCAGGGTGAGTTGTACGAACAGTTCATCGCCCCCTACCTCACCAAGGGAAAGGTGCTGGGCTTTTCGCATGGCTTTGCCATCCACTTCAAAACCGTTGTGCCTCCTGCCGACGTGGATGTGGTCATGATTGCCCCCAAGAGCCCCGGTCACCTGGTCCGCCGCCAGTATGCCGAAGGCCGCGGCGTTCCGGCCGTCATCGCCATTCATCAGGATGTCAGCGGCAAGGCTCACGAGCTGGCCCTGGCCTATGCCGATGGCATCGGCTCCACGCGCGCCGGAGTTCTGCAGACCACCTTCAAGGAAGAGACCGAGACCGATCTGTTCGGCGAGCAGGCCGTTCTCTGCGGCGGACTCACCTCGCTGATCAAGAAGGGCTTTGAAACCCTGGTCGAAGCCGGCTACCAGCCCGAAATCGCCTACTTCGAAGTCCTGCACGAGATGAAGCTCATCGTGGACCTGATCTATGAAGGCGGCTTGGACCGCATGCGCTTCTCGATCTCCAACACCGCCGAGTTTGGCGACCTGACCCGCGGCGATGCCGTCGTGGGCGATGCCACCCGCCAGGCGATGAAGAAGGTTCTGGCAGAAATTCAGGATGGTACGTTTGCCCGCGAATGGATTGCTGAATATCGCGGCGGCAACAAGAACTTCACCAAGCTTCGCGAAGCCGAGAAGAAACTTCAGGTGGAAGAAGTTGGAGCCAAACTGCGCAGCATGATGGATTGGCTGCCCGACGCCACCAAGAGCACCGTGAAGAAAGAAACCACCGCTACCAAAACGGTCAAGGCATAGAAGCCTAATTTGTTCTGAGCTATATCATGCGGGGGAGTCGAACTTGAGTTCGGCTCCCCCGTTGGCGTTCTATTCTGTACTGCTCCCAACTCACGAAATCTGGTGGAAGTACCCGTCGTGCTTCGTAACTTGCACCGGACATCCAAACAGAGAGCCTAGGCGCTCGGCCGTCAGCAACTCCGGTTTTCCGCCGTCGCCCACAATCCGGCCATCGCGCATAAAGATGACGCGCTCGATCTCAGGAACCACGTCAGGCAGGTTATGCGTAATCAAAAGCAGGGCGATACCCGATTGTGCCAATTTGCTCATGGTGTGCCGCAGTTCGGTCTGCGCATGCACGTCGAGGCTGTTGCTCGGTTCATCAAACAGCAAAGCTTTCGGTTCATGAACCAGGGCTCGTGCAATCATTACTCGCCGGACTTCGCCCGATGACATCTCGTTAATCACCCGGTCGTCCAGATGGCTGATCTCCAGCATCTCGAGAAGTTCAGCGGTCTTCTTACGCATTCCTGGCTTCACTTTGTGATGTCTTGCCAGGCCAACGCTGCCGAAGAACCCGGAGAGAACGGCGTCGCCCCCGGTAACATAGCGCTCGTAAAAACCAGCGATGTCGCTCGTCATGATTCCCATCATCGAACGTAATTTGGAGTTGTCCCAGGTTTCATGTCCGAAGAGCGTCATTGAAGAACCCTCTTCCCTGAGCGGGTAAAACTCACGCGTGATGGTCTTGATCAGTGTCGATTTGCCCGAGCCGTTCGGACCCATGATCGCGACGTGCTCACCGGCTTCGATGCGCAGGTTCAGGTTATGCAGCACCGTACGGCCATTGCGGGCCACCGAGATGTTGCGCAGTTCAATTAACGGGGGTGTAGATTTGGTCATCATGAAGTCAGAGGTATGGACTCTCGTTTCCGATTAGCTGGTTCGATATTTAATTCTGATTAGCTGCTTCTATTGTAATCGGGTGTGCTTCTTGCGCAAAGCGTAGGGCCGCCATGGCAGCACGAACAAACATTGTTTATGCGATGACGTGTGCAGTAAACTTACGGGGCAGGCACGCAAGAAGTATCTCGAGTGTTGGAGGGGAAATGAAGCTATATAAATCAGGAGAGTACATTAACCTGAAGAACCCTGTACCCGATCAATCTTACAGGCCGGAGATCCTCACGGCCGAGCATGGAGCCAAGAGCGTTGGAGGAATGTTTGGTCTTCTCCCTCCGGGCAGCAAGGTGCCTTACCACTCCCATAAGAATCGCGAATCTGTCATCTTCGTCATCAGCGGAGAAGCCACGGAAGTGATCGACGGCAAAGAGATTCCTATTACCGCGGGAGATGTGCTCTTTATTCCTGCGGGAGAGAAGCACAACACGATCAATACCTCAGAGAAGGACTTCCGTTACCTCGAGTTCTACACCTGTCCACCTTTGAGCGCCGATTTCATCGAAGTAAAGTAACGCGGTTTACACTTGGGCACGATGCCGTAACTGCGGCAATCGTGCCTTTTTCAGCTTCGGCTCAATCATTTCTCAAACCGGTTCCGGGTAGAGACCACAATCCATGCAAGCAGCTCTCGTCATGCACTGCCATAGAACGGATGGAGTTCGGCAAAATGAAATCGAAGCGAATTGCTTTTAGAATTTGTGTTGCGTTTCTGGCAATTGCACTGTTTCAGGCCGCTGGTGTTGCTGCCGAAAACGCAACGCCAGCAAGCGATCTCAAGCCGCTGGGGATTGCGCTCGAAGAGTACCCATATCCGTGGCCGGTGCATTTTCTGCCGCTTACCATCGAGGGACAGAATCTTCGCATGGCCTATATGGACGTGCCGCCGTCCGCACCTGCCAATGGCCGCACCGTCGTGCTGATGCACGGCAAGAACTTTGGCGGATATTACTGGCGCAATGTGGTTCAGTGGCTCTCCGCCGCGGGCTATCGCGTCATCGTGCCCGATCAAATCGGTTGGGGCAAGTCCTCGAAGCCGGAGATCCGCTACAGCTTTCAGCTCCTGGCGGCAAATACCGCGCAGCTACTCGACTCCCTAGGCGTCGGCAAGATTGCGGTGGTCGGGCATTCTACCGGAGGGATGGTTGCGGTTCGCTTTGCGCTGATGTATCCGGAGCGGGTGACGCAGCTCATTCTCGAAGATCCAGTTGGCCTCGAAGATTATCGCGTGCATGTTCCGCCGCAGACGGATGAGACGCTCTACCAGGCAGAACTCGCAAATACCGATGCTGCGAAGATTCGCGCGTTCTATGCGCACTATTTTGCGAATCCGAAGCCGGAGATCTACTCGCCGCTGGCCGACGTGCAGATCCGCGTAACGCTGAGCGGCGAGTACCCACGATGGGCAAAGGCTTCCGCTCTTGCCTATCAGCTCATCTATCAGCAGCCGGTCCGCTACGAATACCGGCTGCTCCAGCCGCCGACCTTGTTAATTGTCGGTGAAAAGGATCACGTGGCGCCGCTTGCAAGCTACGCACCCGCCGAAGCACGCGCGAAAATGGGACACATTGTTGAGCTTGGGCGTGCTGCGGCAAAAGAAATTCCCCATGCCGAACTCGTCGTGGTTCCAGACTGCGGGCACATCCCGCACCTTGAGAAGCCACAGGAATTTCAACAGGCCTTGCTGCGCTTTCTAGCCGCTGGCAAGTAGGTGTTTACGTCGCGTTAAGCCCGTCACGGTGGTTGCAATAATGTGTTCTAACGTGATCGCGCGAGAGCCATTGCTCGCAATCATCTAAGCTGCCCATCGCGCCAATGCCGAGCCGTAAGGACTCCGGCTCTGGCGAGCAGATCAGGCGCAATCCCTGTGAATACTCACGGCCTCCTGAATATTCTAATCTGCTTTAATTCAGTGGGTTACGGCGGGAAGATTACGGAGTTTTTGAACGCGGATTGCATCTGTGCACGCCGCGTTTTTTTGAGCCTGAACTTCCTAGCCTGTTATACTGGGAACGCTTTGCGAAGATGCTCGAGCAGTCCGAAGAATTGACCGAACAAACAGTGTTCAATTCTTCCCGCTACAGGCAGTTGGCATGCCCAGCTGCAGAGCGAATCAATAAGTCCGATGAGTCAAATCTGTGAGGAAAAGGACGTCGGCGACGTCC
>CAZLJQ010000072.1:0-16618 GCA_964559875.1 uncultured Acidobacteriaceae bacterium | reverse complement strand
TCAGGAAACGTGTGCCCGGACAACCCGGACGTTGTTATAGACAGGATGACACTTCTAAAAACAAGGGCAAAAGCAGGAGCGAAAGCTGGCGCTCAGGGTGACACTTCAAAAAATGAGGGCAAATGCGAGAGCGAAAGCTAGCGCTCAGGGTGACACTTCAAAAAAACAAGGGCAAAAGCAGGAGCGAAAGCTAGCGCCCAGGACGACAGTAGTGCTGGGGTGCTTTGCTGGTGCTTGAACTCATGACACCAGTGCAGCGAGCGATCAGCGTTCAGGGACGGGCTTCGGTCGCATCCCACTGGGCCGCCAGGTTATGGGCTTCGTCCTGCTGTCCATCTGCGGCAAGAGCGCTGATGAGATTTTGACGAATCACTTTTGTTTTATAGCTGGAATCGATGCTGAGCATTTCGCGGTAGACGCTGGCAGCTTGCTTCCATTGGCGGGCGAGCCAGTACTCGTATCCAAGATCCTCGCGCGGCTGCATGTAATGGGGAGAGAGCGAGATGGCCTTCTGGTAGTAGGCGATGGCCTCGTCGTGGTTTCCGAGGCGGCCTTCGGCGAGACCCGCGGCGTAGTAGTAGGCGGGCTCGGAGGGACTGAGGGAGATGGCATTGAGATAGTCGGCGAGAGCGCCCCGGAAGTCGTGCTGCTCATACTTCTTGTTTCCGGCGGCATCGATGGCGGCTGCCTGGCGTGGGTCTTGCCGGGGGGCTGGGGCCGCTTCCTGCGGGGAGTCCGCGACCGCTTCTCGCGGCGAGGCGACGGTGTCGCGTTGGCGCAGACCGGCGGTCACCATCTGCAGTTTTATGAATGCATCCTCATCGGCGGTGACATCTTTGCAGAATGTGCGGAAGCCTTGCCAATCACTGAGAGGGATATCGCGCTGCTTAATGATGAGGCGGCGGGTGGAGATCAACACGTTCTCTTTCAGGGAATGTGTGGCGTGGTACTCGAGATACGGTTTTGTGAGGTGAACGGCCCGAGGCACGGCCAAGGTGTAATTTGGCGGAAGCTCAAGTCTTGAGCGGTAGATGATCTCGGTCGGCGAACCCAGTTCCTCGGGTTGTAGCGGCGTCTTTTCGATGGTGGCGTATTTCCTCTCAAAACCGAAGCCCGGAAGTGGAGGCGTGATTTTGCGGCTGTCCCAGGCAGCGGTCTTCTTGCGGGTGTAGTCATAGGAGAGATGGAAGGGTTTTGCGAGGTCGGCCAGTGCCGAGATGTGAACATCGGCGACCTCGCCGCCATAGCCTGCTCCGTAGGAGAAGACCTGCGCGAACTGCTTCCACTTGGATTCCGGGAGCTGTCGGAAGGCGGAGCGCAGGAGCACTTCCATGTCTCCACGGACGGTGAGGTCCATGTGTGCGGTGAAGGTCCCGTTCTCATCTATTTTTCCGGTGACGGCGAAGAGCTGCGAGGAGGCAAAGGGCGGTGCGGCGGGGGTTCGCAAAAGCTTGGGCGCACCGTTGGTGGGAATGCCTAATGCTTCTTTGTCGCGCAGCACGGGGAGGAGCAGGCCGAATGGCGCGACCTCGGGGGTGGTATCTGCCCAGAGGATTTTGTTTCCAAGGGGAATGGCGGCGATGACGTGATCGAACTGTCCGGGTGAGGGAAGGCCGGGATCGATTTCGCGCGAAGTATTGATGAGTACCGGCCAGGAGTCGTAGCCTGCCGCTCTGAGCAAGGATGCGAGCAGCGTGTACTTGTCTTTGCAATCGCCATACTCGTTGCTCAGGACATCTTCGGCGGAATGCGGTTGGTAGCGTCCGATGCCGAATGAAAGTCCGACGTAATGGATGTTCAGTGATACGAAATTGTAGATTGCCTGGATCTTTTCCTGGTCGCCTGCGAGACCCTTGGTCAGCTCGGCGGCTTTGGCCTGGAGCTGCGGAGTGGCCTTGACCTGCTCCTGCTGAAGGCCGCCGTACCAGCGGCCGACTTCCTCCCAGCTATGGAAGGTGGAGAGCTGCACGGACGGTATGGGAGCTTTTCCTGTGCGTGGCTGCGCGGCGTCGGCGTCGGTTCGATCGAGGTTCGAGCTTGACCAGCGATAGATTTGGCGCCCGGCCTCCTCGCGGATCTCCGGCTTTAAGTCCGGGCTGCGGACGTTGAGGTATCGACCGGCGGGGTAACTGATCTCAAGGCGTTCGTCCTTGATGATCGCATTTTTGGTAAAGGTGTAATCGAACCAGAATTGTCCTGGCACTTGCGGCTTGACGGTGCGAAACCGGACTTTGTATTCGAGCAAGTCGCCGACGCCCAACCCTTTTACCGCAATGTGTTTTTCGCGGATGTCGGTATACATGGGGGCGGCACGAGTGACCTCCTGGGGCATCTCCTGAATATTGGAGTCTGGCGTTTTGATTACAGTGCCATCGGGCTTGCGGACCTGGACCGAATCAATATCTACCTGTTCGTTGGCACTGGTGAAGGAAAAGGCAAGCACCGCAAACTGCTTGACGCCGCTTTCGTCGCCGATGCGAACGGCAAAAGCCTGTTCGCGAGTGGCGGTTCCGTCGGCTTCCACGGAGAGTTTGGTGGTGGAGGTTTCGATCACATAGGATTCTTTGGATAGATCGGCGGGATGTGGGAGAGAGGCGGAATTGGACTGACGCGACGATGGCAGGACGGCTGGCTTGGGAGACGGCCGTGCGGTGTCGAGTGGCGCGGCGTTGATTGGCGAATCAGTGTCCTGCTGCTTGGCTGCTTTTTCGGCGCGGAACCTGCGCGCTACATCACCGAGCGGTTCCTGTTGCGCAGAGCAGCAGAGGGAGAGGAACACGCAGAAGCAAAAGGCGGAAGCCATCGCACGTCGGGCAGTGCACATTGCAGAGTTCCCCTATGGGTCAATGTTATGATTTCCGTTCAATTTAACATAGTTACGAAATGTCACTGAGTCATTAAAATGTGGATGCGAAGTTTGAAGGTTACAAAAGTTTGCCGGCCACAAAGGTGATGGAAGAACAAAAGGTAGCGCACGCGGAGCGTGCCTAGGAGATAGACAGATGCTGGAACGCACTCTTGGAAAGCAAGGATTGAAGGTGTCAGCGCTGGGACTGGGCTGCATGGGAATGAGCGACTTTTATGGAGCGCACGACGATGCGGAATCGACGGCAACGATTCACATGGCGCTGGACCGCGGGATGCGCTTTCTGGATACGGCGGATGCGTATGGACCGCTTATCAACGAGGTTCTGGTGGGGCAAGCGGTAAAGAGCTGGAAGGGCGGAAAACGCGATGATGTGATCCTGGCGACGAAGTTTGGGCAGGTGCGGACCGGTCCGGGGCCGAGGCGGATCGACGGGACTCCGAAGTATGTGAAGGAGGCTTGCGAAGCGAGCTTGCAGCGGCTGGGGATGGAGACGATTGACCTTTACTTCCAGCATCGCGTCGATGTGAATACTCCGATTGAGGAGACGGTGGGAGCGATGGCGGAGCTGGTGAAGGAAGGAAAAGTTCGCTTCCTGGGATTGAGCGAGGCGGCTCCAGCGACGATTCGGCGGGCGCATAAGGTGCATCCGATTACGGCGGTGCAGAGCGAATATTCGCTGTGGACACGCGATCCGGAGGATGGAGTGCTGGCGACGTGCCGCGAGCTGGGAATTGGATTTGTGGCGTACAGTCCGCTGGGCAGGGGATTCCTGACGGGACAGTTCAAGCGCTATGAGGATATTCCGGAAGACGACAGCCGCAGGAATATGCCGCGCTTTATGGGCGAGAACTTTGTCAAGAATTTGGAGTTGGTTAAGAAGATTGAAGAGTTGGCGGCGCAAAAGGGATGCACAAGCACGCAATTGGCAATTGCCTGGGTTCTGGCACAGGGTGACGACATTGTGCCGATACCGGGGACGAAGCGGAGAAAGTATCTGGAGCAGAACCTGAAGGCGCTGGAGGTGAAGGTTTCGGCGGCGGAGCTGAAAGAGCTTGAGGCAATTGCGCCGAAGGGCGTGACGGCGGGGACGCGGTACCCAGAGGCGATGATGGGCGCGCTTTCGCGGTAAAGGTGTAATCTACGAAGAGTCCCGCAGTAAGGGCTTACCTGGAGGGAGCAAAGGCGATGAAAGGAAACGCGAAGGTTATTGCCGTTCTGAATGAGGCTTTGCAGGAAGAGTTGTTGGCCATCAACCAGTACTTCCTACATTCAGAGATGTGCGAGAACTGGAAATACGAAGCACTCTCGAAGTTCATCAAGAAGCAGTCGATCGACGAAATGAAGCATGCGGAAAAGCTGATCGAGCGAATCCTGTTCCTGGATGCGACGCCCACGGTTACCGGTCCGGCTTCACTGAAGATCGGCAAGAACGTGAAGGAGCAGCTGGCGAACGACCTTCAGCTGGAACTGGATGCAGTGAAGCTCTACAACCATGGGGTCAAATTGTCGCGCGATGAGGGCGACAACGCGACGGCAGAGTTCCTGACGGGAATTCTGGCGGACGAAGAAGATCACGTGGACTGGCTGGAATCGCAGCTGCACCTGATTCAAGAAATTGGGTATGAGCGGTACCTTTCGAGGCAGTTGGGCGAGGACTAGATTTGGAAATCGCGATTGAAAGACCCGCCGTGTGCGGGTCTTTCGTTTTTATGGACGAAAAATCGAAGACACGAGGCTTGGCATGAAGCTGGTCGACACGCTGTTGGGGCGTCCGTTGGCAACGGAGGAGGATAAGGCAGAGAGGATCGGTCCGCTGAAGGGCATTCCGGTTTTTGGGCTGGATGCGCTGAGTTCGGCAGCGTACGGGCCGGAGGCCGCACTCACGTTGCTGATTCCGCTTGGGATGGCCGGTGTTCGCTACATCTGGCCGATTACCTTCAGCATTCTGGTTTTGCTGGGCATCGTCTATTTTTCCTACCGGCAGACGATTGCGGCGTATCCGCAGGGAGGCGGCTCCTACACGGTAGCGAGCGAAAACCTGGGAGTGTGGCCGGGACTGCTGTCGGCTGCGGCGCTGATGATCGACTACGTGCTGACGGCGGCGGTGGGAATCTCGGCGGGGGTGGGCGCGCTGGTATCGGCCTTGCCGCAGTTGCAGAGTTATACGCTGGTCATCTGCCTGGCGATTTTGGCGGTTCTGACGTTGGTCAATTTGCGCGGCGTGCAGGAGACGGGCGGAGTTTTTCTGCTGCCGACGTATTTGTTTGTGATCTGTCTGCTGGCAACGATTGCGATTGGAATTGTGAGAGCAGTGCTGGCAGGAGGCCATCCGGTTCCGGTGATTGCGCCGCCGAGGTTGACGGGAGCCGCAGAGATGGTGAGCGCATGGCTGATTCTGCGAGCGTTCTCAAGCGGCTGCACGGCGATGACGGGAGTTGAGGCGGTGAGCAATGGGGTGATGGCATTCCGGGAGCCTACGGACAAATTTGCCAGGCTCACACTGACGATCATCATTGGGATTCTGATGTTGATGCTTGGGGGGATTGCGTATCTTTGCCCGGTTTACAACATCGCTGCCACGGTTCCCGGAGCGGTGGGTTACCAGAGCGTTTTGTCGCAGCTGATTGCGGCGGTCGCGGGTAAGGGCGGGTTCTATTGGGTCAGCATTATATCGATTCTGATTGTGCTGTCGCTGTCGGCGAATACGGCGTTCGCAGATTTTCCGCGGCTGGCGCGGGCGATTGCGGGGAACGGATTTTTGCCGCATGCCTTCACGTTGCGCGGACGAAGGCTGGTGTACACGCCAGGTGTTTACATGCTGGCACTGCTGACCGGAGTGCTGCTTACGATCTTTGGCGGAGTGACGGACAGGCTGATTCCGTTGTACGCGATTGGAGCGTTCCTGGCGTTTACGCTGTCGCAGGCCGGAATGGTGATGCACTGGAAGACGCACGCCGGACGGGGCTGGCAGGGGAATATGGCGATCAACGCGGTGGGCGCGATTGCGACCGGCATTACGGTGTGCGTGGTGCTGGTGGCGAAGTTCGCCGAGGGTGCATGGATTACGGTGCTGCTGATTCCGGCGTTGATGCTGATGATGTACGAGATTCATCGCCACTATGAGCAGGTGGTGAGAGCGACAGCGCTGGAGAGAGAGGTGAACACCGGGAAGGTGTGTAGTCCGATGGTGCTGATTCCGACGGAGAGGTGGAGCACGGTGTCGGAAAAGACTCTGCGCTTTGCATGGTCGATCTCAAAGGAGATTCGCTTTGTGCGGATTGACGGCGAGGCGGGCGAAGAGGACTTCCAAGAGCGCTGGAGCAGCCTGATAGAGGAGCCGGCGAAAAAGGCTGGACTTCCAGTGCCGAAATTGGTTGTGCTGCCGTCTCCATACCGGTTCGTGATTGCGCCGATTGTTGAGTATGCGTTGCGGGTGCAGAGTGAGAATCCGGGGCGGCATCTGGTGGTGCTTGTGCCAGAGCTGGTGGAGGACCACTGGTACAACCTTGCGCTGCACAATCACCGGCCAGAGCTAGTGAAGGCGCTACTGAATCGTCAGGAAAACCCGTGGATCACGGTGATAGAGATTCCGTGGTATTTGGGGCGTACCGGGAAATCGTCGTAAGGAAGATTGGCCGAAGTGCCTCTGGGCGGGCGCCATATTTCGGCGGCGCGGGGATTCCTCGCGAGGCTTGGAATGACACCTCAGATCAAAAAACAAGAGCAAGAGCAACTACCCCACTCAAGCCAAAGGATGTCTTGAATGGGCACCCGGCCTTATACGAAAAGGAAAAGCCCCGAATGGCATCGGGGCTTTTCCTTTTCGTGAGTTCTCAACGAGCGCTAGTGTTTGCCGGCGCCTTCGGGACGGAGGTACTGATTGGTTTCGGCGGGCTCGGCGTGGGCAAGGCGCAGGGCGCGATGCTGGTAGCTGGCGTGGATGAAGCTGAGGAAGAGCGGATGCGGCTCCAGTGGCTTGGACTTGAATTCGGGATGGAACTGGCAGCCGAGGAAGTAAGGATGATTGGGCAGTTCGACGATCTCGACGTAGGTTCCGTCTGGCGAGTTGCCGGTGATGCGGAGTCCGGCGCCGGTTAGGAGCTGCTCGTACTCGCGATTGAATTCGTAGCGATGGCGGTGGCGCTCGCTGATGTCGGATTTGCCGTAAGCCTTGAAGGCATTGGAGTCAGCTTCGAGTTTGCAGTCCCAGGCACCGAGGCGCATGGTGCCGCCGAGTTCTTCGACGCCGCGTAACTCGCGCAGTTTGTAGATGACGCGGTGCGGGGTGGCGGGATCGAACTCGCTGGAGTTGGCGTCGTTGAGTCCGCAGACGTTGCGGGCAAACTCAATGCAGGCGGTTTGCATGCCGAGACAGATGCCGAAGTAGGGGACGTTGCGCTCTCGTGCAAAGCGGATTCCGTTTAACATTCCGGCGATGCCGCGCTTGCCGAAGCCGCCGGGAACGAGGATGCCGTCGAAACCGGTGAGCTGGGATTCGTAGCTGCGATCGTTCGCGTCTTTGGTTTCAAGGCCCTCGGCCTCGACCCACTGGAGGTTGAGCTTGAGGTTGTATTGGAGGGCGGCGTGGACGAGAGCTTCCTTGAGTGACTTGTAGGAGTCTTCGTACTCGACATATTTGCCGACGACGCCGATGAGGACCTCGTCCTTGGGATTGTAGGCGCGGTGGACGAGGGCTTCCCACTGGCTCATGTCGGAGTTGGGGGCGTCGATGTGGAGATAGCGGATGACGAGTTTGTCGACGCCTTCGTGAGAGAAGGCAAGAGGACACTCGTAGATGCTGGCGACATCGCGGGCGGTGATGACGGCGCTCTCCTCGACATTACAGAAGAGGGCGATCTTGGCCTTCATCTCCTGCGGCAGGAAACGGTCGGTGCGGCAGAGAAGAATGTCGGGCTGGATTCCGATGGAGAGCAGCTCTTTGACGGAGTGCTGGGTGGGCTTGGTTTTGAGCTCTCCGGCGGCGGCGATGTAGGGGACAAGAGTGACGTGGACGAAGAGGGTGTTCTCGCGTCCGTACTCCTGGCGCATCTGGCGGATGGCCTCGAGGAAGGGCAGGGATTCGATGTCGCCGATGGTGCCGCCGATTTCGCAGATGACGACGTCGACATCGTGAGAAACCTTTTTGAGGGCGGTTTTGATCTCATTGGTGACGTGCGGAATGACCTGCACGGTTTTGCCGAGATAGTCTCCGCGGCGCTCCTTGGCGATGATCTGCTCATAGACGCGGCCGGTGGTGAGATTGTTGTCGCGCGTGAGGTGAGAGTGAGTGAAGCGTTCGTAATGCCCGAGGTCAAGATCGGTTTCGGCGCCGTCGTCGGTGACAAAGACTTCGCCATGCTGGAAGGGCGACATGGTACCGGGATCGACGTTGAGATAAGGATCGAATTTTTGCAGGGTTACCCGGAGGCCGCGGCTCTCCAGCAGACAGCCGATGCTTGCAGCGGCAAGTCCCTTGCCGAGAGAAGAGACAACACCGCCTGTCACAAAGATGTACTTAGCCGACATATCGACCTCGGAAGCAGGATGTATTTGAGTTGGGGAAATAGGAGGGGTGCACAATCAATTTTCCACGAAAAACGGGCTGGGAGCAAGGCGCCGCGGCAGAGAAAATGCAAAAGATTCGCAAAGCGGGAAAGACGAAGGACAGAAGCGATGGTATGTTGTGAGGCTACGAGGCGGACTATGTTGCGTGCGGTGAAGGGTTTGGCCGTGATGATGATGCTGGGAATGCTGATGACGGCGGGGTATGCAGCGGAAGGGGCACAGGCGACGGATGCGCCGCTCGGGCAGCAGCGCTCGGTCGCCAAGCGGCTGATACTGACGGACGGCAGCTACCAGGTGGCGACGGAGTGGAAGAAAATTGGCGACCGTGTGAGGTATTTCAGCGCAGAACGGGGCGAGTGGGAGGAAGTTCCGGTGGCGCTGGTGGATTGGAAGGCGACCGACGAATGGAATTCCGAGCGAGAGAAGAGCGCGGAAGAAGCGTCGAAGGAGATGAAGCAAGTGACGGCGGAAGAAGTTGCCGCGCGCAAGGATGAGCAGCTGAATACACCACTGGTGGCTCCGGGATGGCGGTTGCCGGCGCAGGGCGGAGTGTTTCTGCTGGAGGAAGCGGGAGGCAAGCCGGTGCTGCAGAAAATGGAGGGGAACAGCATCCAGGTGAACGGCAACGAAGGGAAGACGCTGCTGAAGCGCTCGATTATCCCGATTGCGAGCCAGACGGAGACCGTGGAGTTGAAGGGCGCGGCGGCCAAGCTGAGGGTGCACTCGAAGGCTCCGTCGTTTTTCTTAGATGTGGAGAACGATCAGGGGCCGATTGCCGGAGACAACTTCCGCATTGTGCGGCTGGAGAAGAAGAAGAATCTGCGGGTGTTGGCAAAAAGCAAGGTAGGGATTGAAGGAGTGGAGAGCGTGACGGAAAAGTTTCTGCTATCGCGGGCGGAGAAGTTCAGCGGCGATTGGTGGAAGCTCATTCCGTTGGAGGACTTGACTCCGGGGGAGTACGGGATTGTGAGTGCGGTGGCGGGGCAGGACACGGTGGTGTGGGACTTTGGGGTGGAGAAGTAGAAGGGGCATTGAGATCGGTTCGTCGTGCAGGCCTCAGCTCGCCACTTCACCCTCCTCGTCGTCCCCGTCGGTGGGCAGGGAGGCGAACAGTTCAGCGACACGAGCCGGGTTGACCTCAGTGCTGGTAATGAACACATGGGCATCGGAAAAACTGCCGTCACCCTGCGGAATATAGGCCAGTTCGTCGGGCTCGGCATTAGGGTCAGTGTCGTAGTCGATTACCGCGACTTCTGCTTCCGCGTCGCTGCTGAGCACGCACGAGACGAGGCCACCTTCAAGGGTCACGACTAGGCGGCGGGCCGGGGCTGCGTTGAGTTCCACGCACAACTCGTCAATCTCGGCTGAGCTGAGTGGTTGGAAGCGTCCGTTGTCGGTAGTGATCTTCTCGGTATCCAACGGGCTGAGCGGGCCTTGTATTGACTTCTGGCCTTGCCAGGCGCGGAGTGCGGCCACGATTGTGGCAAGTTTGCGGCTATCCGTCATACGTTCTTCCTTTCATCGTTCCCGTCTGTCTTAGCTAAGCTCCTAGCGGTCGCAGCCCTCGTCATCCAGGCAAGGAATACTCGCCTCCGCCTATGAAGTTCAACATGCCAAGGTCTCTTAGAATCTGGAGCTGCTGGCGGATTTTTGAGCGCACATTGTTGTTGCCTGGATAGCTTGCATGCAAGCTTCGCTCTAATTTGTACGCCTCCTGCAGGGTAAATCGCTGTTTTTGGAGGGACACCAGTCCACGATATACCTCCAGTGTCCATCCACGAAGTGATGGAGGCAACTGGTTCAGTGGTCTGAGTTTCGCAAATCTGCGACGAACCTCGCTGCTCTCGGCTGTGATCGAGTCAATGACGACACCTATGCGGGCGTCTGGCAGGAGTTGACCCAATAGCAAGTTACAACCGACCCATCCGGCCCTTCTCGCGGTTGCGCTCAGAGGTTTGCGTTTCTGAACGAACGATTCGGAAAAGCAGAACCTTGGCAGCAGTTCAAGATTGTCGATCCTCCAATCGGATGAGTACTGCAGTAGCAGGATATTCGGCGTGCGATCTTCCCGGATTGCGCGCAGCATCGCTTCATAGCTGCCGTCGACGACTCTATTGCTGAAGGGAAGGCGCGAGGACTTCAGTTGAAACGGCTCCCCGCACCGCTCGCAAACGAAGTCGATGGCGGGGGTGTTCGGCGAGGTCTGTCCGATAGAAGGGGAGTCGCAGGCGGCGCAGAACATCCACTTCGCGCACCAAGCCTCGGTGGCTACCCGGGCCAACTGCGACCGCGATCTGTAAGCGTTAATTTCAGCGGGCTCACAGCTCAGCTTCATCTCTCAACATTACTACTTGTCACAGTTTTGGAAAACGTGAACGAACTGGCCGACATTGCCGTCAAGCAGAGCTCTTTCACTTCTTCTGTGCGGCGATGAGGTTGGCGTACCAGTGGGCGGAGGCTTTGGGAGTGCGGGAGAGGGTTTTGTAGTCGACGTAGACGAGGCCGAAGCGAGGGGTGTAGCCCTCGGACCATTCAAAGTTATCGAGCAGGCTCCAGGCGTGGTAGCCGCGGACGTCGGCTCCGTCGGCGACGGCGCGGGCGAGCTGGTGGATGTAGGCGCTGTAGAAGTCGATGCGCGGCTGGTCGTGAATTTCGCCATCGGGGCCGGGCGGAGTGTTGTAGGCGGCTCCGTTCTCGGTGATTTCGATGGGGAGGTCGTAGTCGCGCCAGATGCGCATGGTGATTTCGTAGAGGCCGCGCGGGTAGACCTCCCAGTTGACATCGGTTTTGGGACCAGAGTTGGCGCCGAGCCAACGGATGGCGACGAAGGGGATGGGGTACTGGGGATAGTGCTGGATGTGAGCGCGTGAGTAGTTGTTGATGCCGATGAAATCGAAGGGCGCGCGAACTTGCTCCATGTCTCCGGGACGGATGTCGAGGAGTTTTTCGGGAGTTGGGCCGATGGCGGCGGGGTAGCGGCCATGCAGGGCGGGTTCGATGTACCAGACGTTCTCCCAGGCATGAAAGCGCTCGGCGGCGCGGAGGTCGTCGGGGGAGTTTGAGCCGGGATAGGGCTGGGACATGCTGAAGGCACTGCCAATGCGCAGGGAAGGTGAGACGGACTTCATGGCTCGGAAAGACCGGCCCTGGGCGAGATTGACGATGTGGCTGGCACGCATGGTGATGGCGGCGTCCTGAATGCCGGGAGCGTGGATTCCGGTGAGGTGCCCGAGGTTCACGAACATGCTGGGTTCGTTGAAGATGAGCCAGTTGCGGCAGCGGTCGGAATAAGAGCGGGCGGCAAGTTGAGCGTAGTCGGCAAAACGGGCAGCGGTTTCGCGCGAGGCCCAGCCACCACGATCCTGCAAGGGCTGGGGTAGATCCCAATGGTAGAGAGTGGGAAAGGGACGGATGCCAGCGGCCAGAAGTTCGTCGATGATGCGGGAGTAGAAGTCGATGCCGTGCTGGTTGGCAGCTCCGGAGCCGAGGGGCTGGAGCCGCGGCCAGGCGAGAGAAAAACGATAGCTCTGGATGCCGAGCGACTTCATGATCGCGATGTCAGACTTCCAGAGATGGTAGTGGTCACAGGCGCGGTCGGCGTTTTGCTGGAGCTTGATGTTGCCGGGAGTGTGGCAGAAGCGATCCCAGATGCTGGGGCCGCGACCGCCTTCGTGCACTCCGCCCTCGATCTGATATGCGCTGGTGGCGGCTCCCCAGATGAATCGGGCGGGGAGCTGCGGGAAGTTTGTGGGGGGCGCGTTATCTTCCATAAGAACGTTGCGAATCCAGCCGGACATCTTGCTCTCCTGCAAGCGGGCGGCGGAGGCGACGGCGCCGAGCGAGGAGAAGAGAAAGGTGCGGCGTTGCATGGTGGCGATGGTAAGCGGTGCGAGAGGAGAGAGGCAAGCGGGTGCGCGCTATAGTATGGCGCCCTGTCCACAGGCGGCGATACCGTCGCGGGTGGTGTTCTTGACGGTGTACATCATTTCGTCGGCCTGGCGGATAAGGTCGTGAGCGTTCTTGGCGTCGTCGGGAAAGCTGGCAACGCCCATGGAAGCGCGGACATTGAGGTCGATGCCCTGGCCAAGGTGGAACTTGGTGTTGCGCAGGATGTCCCTTAGACGGCGGGCAACGACGAGGGCGGACTGTTTGCTGGTCTGAGGGAGAAGGGCGACGAATTCATCGCCACCGTAGCGGAAGGCGTAGTCGATGAGACGCAGATGGGATTTGACGGTAGCACCGATCTCGGCGAGCAGGCGGCTGCCGATGAGGTGACCATGGTTGTCATTGACCAGCTTGAAGCGATCGAGGTCAAGGAAAACGACGCTGAACTCATAGCCGAAACGGATGGAGCGGTAGACCTCGGAGTCGATGGTGTTGTAGAGATGTCGCGCATTGTAGAGGCCGGTGCAGTCGTCGGTGATGGTGAGTTCCTGAATTTTTTCGACGGCGCGGGCATTGTCAACGGCGATGGCGGCGTAGTCGGCCAGGGCCTGCAGGAGCATGAACTGATCGGCGCCGAAGGTGCTCATGTCGACGTTGATGAGCTGGATGACTCCGAGAATTTTGTTTTTGGAAGAGAGCGGGACACAGAGGATGGAGCGAGTCTTCCATCGAGTGAGATCGTCAATGCGGGAGTTGAAACGCTCATCCAGGCTGACGTCGGGGACAACAAGAGGCTCGCCGTGCTCGGCGACCCATCCGGCGATGCCTTCGCCGATTTTGAGGCGCACGGATTTGAGGGATGCGCTGGCATCTCCGACGGCGATGGCGAAGTAGAGTTCGCGCCGCTCATCATCGGTCATGAGCAGACTCCAAGTGTCAGGCCGGAAGTAGGCGGCGACCTTCTCCATGATGGTTTGCAGTACTGAGTCGAGGTTCAGAGAAGACGTGAGCGCTTTCGCCACATCGTGGAGGATGGAGAGCTCCGGTTTGGAGTGGCTGACTTCAGCCGATGGTTGCGGATGCGTCATGATAATTCCTGCGCAGGCCTGAGCCACGACAGACAGGCTCCTCATTATAGAGCTTAGTGCGTTTTTGGAGAACAGGCGAAGCCGGGGTAAGAAGGCGCAGAAGCGGCCGATGGCATGGAGCAACAAAGTTCGTTGGCGGGTACGGACGCCTTGCCGGCCGCCGGCGCTTGGCGGGTATGCAGCAAAGGACGCGGCTTCGGCTGCTGGCGCTTGGGCCGTCCGGACGTGGACGTTGGGGCCGAATTCCGAGCTGCAAAGGACCGTGTGGAGGGATAATGTAAGGGATTATGTTTGACTTGCGTTTGCGGCGTTTCTATGATGTGCGCAGGACTCCATACTTGTAGAGCATTGATTGCGCTTGTGCTGCCGGAGCAGCATCGGGAGCAGCCAGTTCTGAGTTTGGACTCAGACGAGGGCGAACGTGGCAGGCTTTGGTGAGAATCTGCGGCAGGCTCGGGAAGCACGCAAAATCACGCTGCAGGAGATTGCCGAAACGACCAAGATCGGCACACGGGCCTTGCAGGCACTGGAAAACGAGCAGTTTGATCAACTGCCAGGCGGCATCTTCAATAAGGGATTCGTGCGCGCCTATGCCCGCTTTGTAGGGTTGGACGAAGAGAAGACGGTTGCAGCCTACATGGCGGCGGCGAATGTGCAAGCGCCGGAAACCGACATGCAGGAGATGTCAAACCAGGTTGCCATTGCGCGGAGTATGCGGGCAAAGCCTGGGATGAGCGCAGCGAGCATAGCAGGCGTGGTAGCCCTGATAGTTGCGCTGGCAGTAGGCGCGGTTTGGCTGAGAGAAGAACGGAAAGAAGCGAAGAGGACAGCCCCGGTGGCATCGGCTCCGGTTGTGGTTGCTTCGCCGCCGACGGCGGTAGCGCCAAGCGTAACGCCAAGTCCGGCGCCAGACGCAACGACAAATACAACCCAGACCGCAGCGCCGAACGCGGCACCAAATGTAGACCAGAGCGCAGCGCCAGCAGCGACTCCGAAGGCGGGGCAAGGAGCGGCTGCGAAGCCGGATGCGAGCACGGACCAGAGTGGAGAGCAGGGTAAGCCGGCGAATGGAACGGGGCCAGCGGCCTCCAAGGTGGGTGCGGCGGGCAAGGCGGCGCCGGTGGAGATTTCGATCTCAGCGACTGAGCGGTCGTGGATCAGTGTACGCAGCGACGGCAAGGCAGTGGAGTCGGTGACGCTCAATCCAGAGGATCCGGAGATGCGCAGCCGAAGCTACAAGGCTACGGAAAAGCTAATGCTGGTGCTGGGAAATCCGGCGGGAGTAAAGGTGACGTACAACGGAAAGCCCACGGGAACGCTGGGCGTCGCAGGGCAGCGGGCTATTCTTACATTCACCCCTAAGGGGATGGAGAAGCAGTAGGCCGGGGCAAGACAATCCGAATAGAAGCGAGATGGGGCCGCGAGGAGATCGCGGCTTTTGTAATTAGGGAGCGGCTTGGAAAGGCTTGAGGGATGAGTGGATTGCCGCGCAAAGGCGGCGCGTCGAGGGTGGGGAACCTGGCACCGGTGGCGAGCGAAAGGATTAGAATCTGACTGGTTGCGGGCGCTGGGCGGGTAACGCTGTGCTGCCGATCGTACGCGCGAGGGAGTTAGATGAAACAGATTGCGGATTGGGCGCTGGGGATGGCGGTGGCCCGGGGTGCGGGGCATGCCGAGGCGCGGATCGTAGATGAGCGGGGACGTTCCCTGGGAACGCGGAACGGGCGAGTGGCGGACGCTTCCGAGGGCGAGTCGCTGGGGTTGGGAGTGCGGGTGCTGGCCGATGGCGGCTGGGGATTTGCCGCGACCCAGGAGCTGACACGCGAGGGCGTGGAACGCTGCGCGGCACTGGCGGCGGAGATTGCGCGGGCATCGGCGAGGGTGAGGCGCGAGCCGGCGCGATTGGTGGATGAGCCGGCGGCGGTGGCAGAGTGGAGTTCGCCTTGCGAGATCGATCCGTTTGCGGTGCCGATGGAAGAGAACCTGGAATTACTGCGGAAGATCGACGGGACGCTGACGGCGGTGGAGGGAGTGACGCTGGCAGAGACTGGGATGGTCTTCCGGCGACATGAGCAGTGGTTTTACAGCACGGAGGGGGCGGCGATTCACCAGACGCGGACGACGACAGGGGCTGGATTTGCGGCGCATGCATTCGAAGGCGACACGATCCAGAAGCGCTCGTATCCGAATTCGTTTGGCGGGCAATATCAGAACAGAGGATATGAGCTGATTGGCGAGCTGCGGCTGCTGGAAAACGCGGAGCGGGTGGGGCGCGAGTGCGTCGAGCTACTGAAGGCTCCGCAGTGTCCTGAGGGGCGGCGCGATTTGGTGCTGGACTCGTCGCAGCTGGGACTGCAGATTCATGAGTCGATTGGGCATCCGATTGAGCTAGACCGGGTGCTGGGCTATGAGGCGAATTTTGCGGGGACATCGTTCCTGACGCTCGATAAGCTGCACAAGCTGCGCTATGGGAGCGAACTGGTGAATGTGGTGGCCGACGCGCGTCCAGAGCACGGGCCGGGGTTGGGAACGTTTGCCTATGACGATGAGGGCGTGGCAGCGCAGTGCGTGCCGATCATTACGCGGGGAGGGTTCGAGGGATATTTGTCGTCGCGCGACACGGCGGCGAGAATTGGGCGGGCGCGCTCAGGCGGACACATGCGGGCCGAAGGGTGGTCGAGGGTGCCGATTGTGCGCATGAGCAATATAAGCATTCTGCCGGGCGAGACGCCGTTGAGCTTCGATGAGCTGATTGGCTCGACCGACGATGGGATTTACATGGAGACCAACCGCTCGTGGTCGATCGACGATAAGCGATATAACTTCCAGTTTGGCTGCGAGGTGGGATGGGAGATCAAGGGCGGCAAGCGAGGACGGATGCTGCGCAACCCATCGTATTCGGGCATTACGACGGAATTCTGGAACTCGATGGACGCGATCTGCGATAGGCGGTATTGGACGCTGTGGGGAACTCCGAACTGCGGCAAGGGACAACCGGAGCAGAGCATGGGGACAGGACATGGCGCGGCTCCGGCAAGGTTCCGGCAGGTGAAAGTGGGCGGAGCGTACGGATCGTGATTGGGGAAAATCGATTGCTGGTTGAGGTGCCTCTGGAGCGGTTGCGCATATTTGAGCGACCCCGGGGTCCTTCGCGTTGCTTGATCTCATAACAACGTTGGCTCCGTTCGGGGGTAGTCTGTTCTTGTCGAAG
>CAZLJQ010000071.1:0-17021 GCA_964559875.1 uncultured Acidobacteriaceae bacterium | reverse complement strand
TATCGAGCGTGCGGCTCATCCGCAAGCCGCAAGAACGGATTCACCCACGGAATGAGCCGCCGGTGCTGAGCTAAATTGATCATGTCGAAAAATCTTGGGCACACCTCGGGCTGGGAGTTTCGGTAGGAAGAAGCTTGGGGGTACTTCAGTTTGGAAGGTCTCAGCTCTTTTGAAGGGGCAGCCAACCGAAAGCTGCCGAGTCTGCGGAAGAACGCCCGGTGGCGGTCTGACACCTATGAAAGTTTCATGGCTCTGGCTATTCTGAGCAAAATTGATCATTCTTGCTGTTTATCTTGCTTTTCTACCAGCGAACAAACGTATTTTGTGTCTGCCTGCATCGTAGTTTGAAATTGGGAGGGCGCCAACTTGAATATTCACGCTTCCGAAGTTCCTCTCGAAGCTATACTGTCAGCACCCGGCCAAGAGCCCGGCAAGCGCTATTCCGAGTGGAAGAGGTCTATGGCTGCGAATCGTGCCGTCATCGTTAGAGGATGAAATCGAAGACATTCAACAATGGCACTGGGGCGCCGCCCTCGGCGTTACCATGTGCATTAGAGTTGAGTCAGCTGAAGGGGCATCCTGGACGGAGTGACCCGTTTGACCCGCGCCTACTCCTTAGGAAACTCGCCTCCGGAAAAACTCGCCAGGAATACAAGGGTTGATGAATTGGTCTTTTTGCAAGGAGACTCGGCGGATGCTGTCTTCTACATCCAGAGCGGCAAGGTAAAACTTATGGTGGTATCTAAGAGTGGTAAAGAAGCGGTGGTTGCCATTCTGCCGCAAAACAGTTTTTTCGGAGAGGGTTGCCTGGCGGGTCAACCGCTTCGTATGGACAGGGCCAGCTCCGACCAGAAGAGCACGATAGTCCGCGTCGAAAAGCAGGCGATGGTCGCACTCCTTCACCAGGACCCAGAGTTCGCTGAGCAATTTCTTGCCTATCTTCTCTCCCGGAATATCCGCATGGAGGCGGATCTCGTAGATCACCTTTCAACTCGAGCGAGAAACGCTTGGCCCGTCTTCTCCTGCTTATGGCCAACTTTGGCCAAGACTCGACGCCGATACCGCTCATCGCGAGGATGAGTCAGGAGACCCTTGCCGAAATGATTGGCACAACTCGTTCGCGAGTCAGTTTCTTTATGAATCGGTTCCGGGAAATGGGTTTCATTGATTACAACGGCGGCGCCGTGCACGTCCACAGTTCACTGGTGAGCATCGTGCTCCACGATTAGTGGAGAGAAGCGGCAAAGCGGTACTACGCTATATTCGCCGCCGATTGTGCCATAAAGCTGGTGAGCGTCTGTTTCAGTTGCGAGTCCACTTCATCTGCTATGGTCATTACATCGGTAAGTAGCAAGTTGAAATCCACGGTGCTCAGATTCTTCTGCAAGGTGTGGAAAATGCTAACCTGCAGGATGCGCGACTCCTCCACGATCATCGGAATCGAATAGCCCTGTGACTGGCGAATTTTGCCGTGTTGGACGGCGGCTTCCGACACCTGCTTCGTCCCAAGATTTCGCGGCACCCGCAACCGATGAATGAGTTCCTGAAGCAGCTTCGGAAGATGCCCGGTGCGCTGCTCCCTGTCCAGCGGAACGGAGGTCAGTTCATCCTCGACCTCAACTCGCCCAAGCCAATCTTTGATGGTCTCGGGCGTATCTCGCTCCAAGTTTGTCAATTTTCGGATTCCTCTGTTCTTCAGCTTCTCACGAATTTGCGCAACAAGCGTTGGCGGAGCCAACGTTTCAGGAGGATTTCATCGGCTTGCAACAGAATGGCGCTCATCGCCTCTTTGAGCGCAGGGTACCCGGTGAACATCAACGTGACCGCATCCGGGTTCGTATGGCGCATCGCACTGACTACGGTGAAGCCGTTCGCCGCTCCGGGCATGTGCAAGTCGGAGAGCAGCACATCAAAACGTTTCGTGTCGATCAAATGCAGGGCCTCGAAAACGCTACCCGCTGTGGCGACACTGAACTGATTAAACTCCAGCACAGCTTTCAGCGGCGACGACTAGGGGCTCCAGTGTCCCACCTCTCAAAGAATTTCAAGATGATTGGCACTCGACCGCTACCGAATTTGCTGTGCAGATATGTAATACCTGCTCGGCGCGCTAACCTGAGTGTGACGTACGCTCCAATCAGCGAACCCGACATCGCAATGGCTGGGTACAGGTACCATGGATTGTGATGACTGGCAGCGAGGATAGCAATCAAAATGTCGGAACCAGCGAATATTGGCAATGGCAAGCTGTCCAGAATGCCAAAGAAGAACAATCCGAACCAGCCTAAGTGGAACAGCGTGGCAGTGATGCTCACGCTTCTGCTTTTCGTCTAGGCCTGAAGCAAATTAATAAACATCAGCACTGTTCGGGCGACCCCATTCTGAATTTCTTCGCTATTATGTGACAAACTTCATCATCTCTGTCTCTTGTGGGACTCGATGCCTGCCCGCTCGTTGCCGTTCAGTAGGTTGATGACCAGCACGGAACCCGAGGACAAGGAGCGAATCGATCAGGAGCCATCCGACTTGGATACTAAATCCCATAAGCCACAAACTTAGAAGCACAATAAAAGCCGTCCAGAGCACGTTAGCCTCCTCAGTTCTCGCGATTCACTCCACAGCTTCTCATTTCCAGAATCCTGCGGTCTGTCCAATGTTGCTCAGCTTGGGCATACATTCGGACTGGCTCCACTGAACGGATATTTTGAACTGTGCAGCGTGAGATGAGGGCTTTGTAGATTACTTTCGTTTAGTGGCCTTACGCCCGCCTTCCGAGTTGAGCCAGTGAGCAACTTTGCACAGATTAAGTAGTGATGGGGGCTCTACCATACTCTCTGACCAACGAAGTAAAGGAGAGTCAAATGAAATCCAAGAATCTATCGGCCGCCGTTCTGGCATCGCTAATCGTTCTCGCCCTGTCCTTGCCTGTAATGGCACAGAGCACCACGCAATCCACCACCACTACGACACAGGATTCACAGCCAGCCTTCTCTCAGACCACCACAACCACCACGACGCAGGGCGCCGTTCCCGATACCGTCCTTCCCCCCGCAATGACGCAGGGCTCACCCGCCATGGAGCAGGACTCCGCCACCTCCACCGACGACACTTCCATGACCAAAAGGGAGATGAAAGATCAGAGAAAACAGCAGAAACTGGAGGAAAAGTCAGCAGATGCGAACGCAAAAGCTCAGAAGGAAGATGCCAAGGCGCTCAAGCAGGATGACAAGTCTACTAATGCGGCAGAGAAAGCCAACTCTCCTCAGTAGTCCCGAAAGCCCAACGCTTATCCAACGCATTGCCAACAATCGTTGAAATGGGTGTCCCCAACCTTTAGATACACTCGCCTGTGAATGAGCCGGTCATGAAGAAAAGGTTGTTCTCATGAAAACGTAAATTCCACTTACAAACGTGGAGAAATGCAATGAAAGGAATACACCGTATAGCTCTGATGGTTGCTGCCATTGCGCTGTTAGCGATCAGCCTACCGGTGTACGCGTCCGAGATGGATAACCGAATCGAATCATCCGCCAGGAAGTCGTATGCATTCGAGACATACCTCCAGACTGATGATATTAAGATTCAATCCGTGAATGGCGTTGTCACCTTAACGGGAACTGTATCCGAAGCGTCCCACAGATTATTGGTCCGGGAGTCCGTCGCAAGCTTGCCGGGAGTTAAAAGTGTAGAGAACAGGCTGGTCGTCAGAGGTGAACCCCTTGCCGAGGACTCGGATGCATGGCTGATGATGAAGGTGAAGACCACACTCTTGTTCCATCGCAGCGTAAGCGGTTTCAACGCTGACGCGAGCGACGTCAAAGGCGGCATCGTCACCTTGCGAGGCGAAGCGACCAGCCAGGCACAGAAGGATCTGACGACCGAATACGCCAAGGGCGTGGAGGGGGTTAAAGACGTAAGAAATCAGATGACAGTGGCAGGAGCGAAGACGTCGAGGACGGTAGGTCAAGATGTTGATGACGCATCCATCACTGCCCAAGTCAAGATCATATTGCTATATCACCGCTCGACCAGTGCACTCGATACCTCGGTCAGCACCGAAAAGGGTGTGGTTACATTGGGCGGCAAGGCGAAAAACAAAACCGAAAGTGATTTGGTCGCCAAACTCGTTAACAACGTAAACGGAGTAAAAAGCGTAAAGAACCTTATGACCATCGAGTAGTCCAGATAGACCCCGGCGGGCTTGGTCGGCATCTCTTCCCCGTTGAGCGTTCAAGTTTCCGCCGGGGACAACCATCATCGCTATTTCGGAGGTGGACGCATACGGAGCGCCGCTACCGGACGCCAAGGCAAAGGTACAGTTCAGTGTAAGACCGCCGCGTGGTATGGTGCTGCCGTCAGCAAGTGGAAGCAATGCGGCTCCTGGCAAGTGACTAGAGAACGAACATTGCTACACCTGCAGCGAACATTGCAACAGTGGTGATTGCCACGACGGCCCATCCCAGGCGGGAGCTCGGTTGACCTTGCATCAGTTTTTTGTCCGAGGCGACAATAAGAATTGCAACGAGAAGAAAGGGCGCTAGCAATCCATTGATGACCGCCGTCCAGTAGAGAGCCTTAATCGGATTGATGCCCATGAAATCGATTCCGACGCCAACTATCGTCGAGAGAAGAATGAGCGTGTAAAAAGCGCGTGCCCATTTTAGTTTCTTGTCGAGACCCTGGTGCCAACCAAGTGTTTCTGCAAAAGCGTATGACGTTGATCCCGCCAGCGTAGGAATGGCAAGGAATCCGACGCCGACAATCCCCAGAGTGAAAAGCGTCGCGGAAAACCTGCCAGCTAGGGGACGAAGTGCTTCAGCGGCCTGTCGAGAGGTTTCAATGTGAGTGATGCTGTGGCGATTGAGAGTGATTGCGGTCGTAAGGATAATGAAGAACATGACCAGGTTTGAGAAAAATGTTCCGACACCAACATCTATATTTCGTAGCTCCAGTTCTTAGGGGGGCGCTCCTCGTCGTTTAGTAAGGGTATTCTGGCCAGCCGACTTCTCTTCTTCCACTTCTTCGCTAGACTGCCAGAAAAACAAATAGGGACTTATCGTAGTGCCAAGAATCGCCACCAGCATCGACCACTCATCGCGGGTGTGGAGAATGCGAAGGTATGAGAGAGTCGCGCAGCACCTTGCCCCAATTTGCTCCAACCACAAATGCCGTTACCGGATAGGCGAAAAGCACCAGCACGAGCCATTTGAGCACGTTCGCTATCTGTTGATATCGGAGCCGAACCGTTGCCCACGAAATTACCTCGACTGAGCAATAGTGAACAGCCGTTGTCCTCCCAACCCTGCCAGAATCTGAAAGTAACGACGCACTTTACCACCGTGGAGATCTCAGATGAAGTTGCGCCAATCCGTTCTCTTGCTATTTGCCATTGCGAATATCGCAGCGTTGCCAATCACGGTAAAAGCACAGTCACAGGCTGACTCTCCAGGATTCGTCGCAAGCACTGCACCGCAAGCTGACCTGGTTTATACGCGGCCAACACGGGAAATCAAGCTCCGCAATTACATCTTCGACGCGTTTGGCCCGTATCCCATCGCCGGAGCCGCGGTGGTGGCTAGCGTTGGCCAAATGGACAATACTCCGGCGGCGTGGGGGCTAGGGATGGCGGGCTACGACAAGCGATTCGGCTCCGCCCTCGGGATCGCAGGGATCAGCACCACGACACGATACGCGCTAGCGGAAGCATTTAAAGAAGACACCCTGTACTACCGCTGTGAGTGCAAAGGCTTACTTCCGCGGTTGCGACATGCCGTAGTGTCAACTTTGACAGCCCGGCACGGCGAAGACGGCCACAGGGCTTTCTCTTACTCTGCCCTCATCGCTCCCTATGCAGGTACGGTGACGGCGGTGTACGCCTGGTATCCCGACAACTATGGCGCCCGGTCTGCGTTGCGAATGGGCAATTACAACCTGCTGGGAAGCGTTGGCGAGAACATCCTGCTGGAGTTCTTCTACAGCGGCCCGCATTCCCTTCTCTCCCGCATGCACCTCAATGACCGGCACGCCGCGCCAGATCCGGAGTCGAAGTGAGCGAGCACCGCATTGAAGCGCTCGCGGGTGTGATTGCTCCACTTTCCGGGCAGCCCATCTCACCGCCGTCGCAGGATGAGAGCGCCCCCAAATGGGTGACCACCGAGTTCCTCGAGTGGTTCGGCGAACTGGGCATCTTTTTCTGGCGGGTTATCCGGGCCGCAGTAACTCCGCCGTTTGAGTTCCGCGAATTGTTCCGGCAACTCGACGACATCGGATCGAAGTCGCTGCCGCTGGTCGCATTGGCTGGCGCGGCCATTGGAGTTGTGCTCGCATTAGAGTCTGTGCAGAGCATGACTCGATTTGGAGCCAAATCGCTGCTTCCGGCGGCGCTCGTCTTCTCCGTTGTCCATGAGATTGGTCCGATTATGACCGCCTTGGTCGTGAGTGGCCGGGTGGGTGCGGGAATCGGCGCAGAGTTGGCGTCGATGAAAGTGACCGAGCAGATCGATGCCATCGAGGCATCTGCGGTTAACCCATACAGGCTGCTGGCTGCCACGCGCATTTTGGCTTGCACCCTTATGCTTCCATTGCTGACCCTTGCTTTCGATGCTTGCGGCCTGCTGATGGGCTGGGTAGCTCTCGCCACGGTTGAACCGCTCTCGTTCCACCAGTTCATCATTAACGGATTTAATGGCGCGGGCTTCAATGATTTCCTGCCTCCCACGTTTAAGACTGCAGTCTTCGGATTGATCATCGGGCTCGTCGCCTGTTTTCAGGGAATGCGTACCCGGGGAGGGGCCGAGGGCGTAGGCCGAGCCGCTACCAGTTCGGTGGTCCTGTCCTCTCTCTTCGTGATCCTGACTGATGTGGTGCTCGTGAAATTCATCATCATCTTTTTTCCGTAAACAATTATGGCCACAATCGATCAAATCTCGATAAAACTGCAAGCCACCGACGCTGGCCGCACGCCGGTCGTCGCCGTGGAAGATGTGTACAAATCTTTCGGACCACAAAGAGTCTTGAACGGAGTCAGTCTCACGGTTAGCCGTGGCGAAACCCTGGCGGTGCTGGGGCGCAGCGGTACCGGCAAAAGCGTTTTGCTCAGGATGATTATTGGCTTGCAGACGCCTGACTCTGGAGCAGTGTGCATCCACCGGCAAGACCTGGCAGGCTTGTCTCTCGACCAACTCAGTGCGGTCCGAAAGAAGATGGGCTTTCTTTTTCAGCATGCCGCACTCTACGACTCACTGACTGTCGAGCAGAACGTTGCTTTTCCTTTGCAGCACCACCGGAACGGAATGGCGAGCTCTGAGCTGAGTGACCGTGTCAGGAAGTTGCTTGCTGAGGTCGGCATGGATGGGCATCTCGATAAGATGCCCTCGGACATTTCCGGCGGCATGCAGAAACGGGTAGGCTTGGCACGTGCGTTGGCCCTCGAGCCGGACATTCTGCTGCTCGACGAACCCACGGCTGGCCTTGATCCCATCAGTTCCGCAGAGATTGATGAGCTGGTTCTTAAACTCCAGGCTGAACATCAGATGGCATCCATCGTGGTAACCCACGATCTGCATAGCGCAAAGACTATTGCCGACCGTTTGATCCTGCTGAATCAAGGCAATGTCACGGCAGAGGGTACCTTTCAAGAACTTCAGGGAAACGACGACCCGTTCGTTCGTGAGTTTCTGAAGCATTCGTAGGAGAACTTATGTCAAGAGCAACGCGGTTAGGAGCTTTCATCGTTGTGACCTTAGCCATTCTGGTGGCCGGTGTATTCATCATTGGAAGCAAGCAATATCTCTTTAGTTCTACGTACAAAGTCAAAGCGCGGTTCAGCAATGTTGTTGGGTTGAATGCAGGAGCGGATGTGCGGGTAGCTGGAGTCCACAGTGGAGTTGTTCATAGCATTGAATTGCCGCACAAGCCTGGCGAACAAGTTACGGTGGTCATATATCTCAGCAAATCGACCCACGAGATCATCAAGCAAGACTCCGTAGCCACGATCGAGACCGAGGGAATGTTGGGCAATCAGTATCTCGCGATCTCATTCGGCTCCGCGGGTTCTCCCGAAGTAAGAGATGCAGATACGCTTGCTAGCCGTCAACCACTCGAAATGGTAGACCTGCTCAAGAAAGCAGACGGAATTCTCGATAGCAGCCAGCAAGCCATCCAGAACACCACTCTTGCGACCGCAAACCTGAACTCGATATCCGCCAAGATTGATCGGGGTGAAGGAACAGTAGGCGCGCTGGTGAACGATAGGAAGCTCTACAGCGACCTCGAACAGACGACGGGCACGATGCGCGACACGATGGTTCGTGCTCAGGCAGGAGTTACCGACTTTCAGGAGAATATGGAAGCCTTGAAGCACAACTTTTTTCTGCGGGGTTACTTCAAGAGCCGCGGATACGAAGACTCCGCCGAGTTGGCGAAGTATGAAATTCAACAAATGCCGCAAGGTACGCCCATCAAGAGTTTTACGTACTCATCGAAACAACTTTTCGATAAGCAGGATTCTGCCAAGCTGAAGAACCAAAAGTCGCTGCATGACGGCGGTGAGTTCCTGGCTGATAACCAGTTCGGGTTCGCGGTGGTCGTGGTATCGGCTGGCAAAGAAGGCGATGCCGAGAAGAAAATGATTCTGACCGAGGCGCGGGCCATGGTTGTGCGTGAATATTTGGTGGAGAATTTTGGTTTCGATGACACTCAGCTTAAGACTTTGGGAATGGGCAAACAAGCCGACACGAATTCAGAAGGCGACTGGGGAACGGTGCAGATCTTCATCTATCCGGCCGGGGCTGTGATCCCGCCTGAGAAGCAACCACAGACTGTTATCTCCTCGACACGAAGCTCGGACCAATCGGTTCCCGTCCCAGGCCGTGCGGTACCGAATCGTTAGAAGGTGAGGTCTTTCAACATAAGAGCGTTGCCATCCATCTGTCTGAGCTGTAGTGCTCAACTCAACACCGTATAGTGGCGAACGAGAACAGGGTATAATCTGCTCGCTCGGATAAAGATTCTCGCCGGCAATCTCTGGGGGACGTGATTGGCTGCCAAACGACCTATCGTCGTAGAACAGAAAAAGCGCCCGACTCCATGTGGGCCTCATAAGGTAGAGCGCGTGGTGATTCCTTCTGCGTCGCCTACCAGAGGGGCATCCGATCAACCCCCTTCTTTCGATCCCCGCGCCCTGCTGATGAAGCTCTCTGTGGGAAAGACCAGCCAGGTGTACCAGGCAGAGGAATCTATCTTCTCGCAGGGGGATGTGGCCGACGCCGTGTTCTTTGTCCAAACCGGCAAGGTCAAACTCACGGTTGTGAGCGCGCAAGGCAAGGAAGCCGTCGTCGCGGTCTTGCCAGAGAACAGTTTTTTGGGCGAAGGATCTCTCGCCGGCCAACCGCTTCGCATGGCCACCGCCAACGCAGAAGAACGCAGCATGGTTCTTCGTGTGGAAAAGCAGGCCATGGTCTCCCTACTCCACAAGGATCCGGAGTTTGCCGAGCGCTTTCTCGCCTACCTGCTCGTCCGGAATGTACGGCTGGAAGCTGACCTGGTCGATCATCTTTTCAATTCTAGCGAAAAACGCCTCGCTCGGCTTCTCCTGCTGATGGCCAACATCGGCCATGAGTCCAAGCCGATTCCGCTGATTGCGAAGATTAGCCAGGAAACCCTTGCTGAGATAATCGGAACAACCCGCTCGCGTGTCAGTTTTTTTCTCAATCGCTTCCGAGACCTTGGCTTCATCGAGTACAACGCCGTCGGCATGCATGTTCACAGTTCGCTGCTCAGCGTCGTACTTCATGACTAGTTGCGGGGCTTGTATGCGCTTGCATTTCGTGTCGCTAGCACTCTTATGCCGGCTCTCGTGCACGCGCGATGGAATTTGGCACACCCCTGCAATAAGTTTTGACTTCCGCTTGAGCAATATTGAACAGTCATCGGTTTCAGTAGATGGCATGATTTTCTGAGAAAAGATGCGCAAGGAAGAGCGCTGCCATGAAACACTCGCAACCAGCCCGGGTTCTTGTTGTCGATGATGAGTCAAGCGTTCGCGAGAGTATGGCAATGCTACTCCGCACGTCAGGATACGAAGTCGACACTGCGGAAGATGGCTTCGACGCCCTGCTCCAGATTAGAGGCGCTACCCCTAATGTAATCATCTCCGATCTCAACATGCCGCGAATGTCGGGGTTCGAGTTCCTCTCCGTCGTACGCCGTCGCTTTCCGGAGATCGCTGTAGTTGCCGTCAGCGGGGCCTATCAGTCCGGCGATCATGTTCCCGGCGGAGTGATCGCCGATGCGTTCTATGCCAAGGGACAGCACGATGCGGGAAAGTTTCTGAAGACTATTGCTGATCTGATTGAGACCGCTGCTACACGGACGGTGGACCACAACCGGCAGTCGGCTCCGGTCTGGATTCCACGCAACGGAAAAGATTCGAAGGGTGTTCCCTTCATCGTGCTCACCTGCACGAATTGCCTGCGCTCCTTCCCGTTGAGCGTATTGCGTGAAGACGTGCAGGAGATACAGGAAACGCCCTGCCTCTTCTGCACGACCCCGGTCCGATACATCATTGATTTCTCACGAGCGGTTAGTTCTCCCAAACACGACTTCTAAGCGATTCGGCTCATTCGAGCTTTGTGGCACCGTGCCACCCGGAAGCTAGCTCACAAGAGCAGGCTCGGTATGAACCGTGTAGACGCTATGCTTTCCGGCGTCGATGATGTCCTTTGCCTTGTTCACCGCATCTGGCGTTCCGTGAACGATCAGCAGGAATTTGTCTGTCTTTAGAGCAAGCTCGTACTGAAGGATGCTGTCTTTTGGTATCCCGATACTCGCCAACCCACCGCCGATCGCGCCAACGCCGCCAACGACTGCTGCACCCTCGAGGCCTGCCACGATCCAAGCCACCAAAGGACCAGCAACAAGGACAGGTCCAATGCCCGGGATGGCAAACATACCTGCTCCAAACAGCAGCCCCCAAAATCCGCCCCAGAACGCGCCAACCTTTCCGCAGCGCTTCATTCGCTCGCCAGTATTGTAGTAACCGACGACGTGTTCATCTGTGTGCTGGTCCTTTGCTGCAATCGAAAGGCTCTTCATGTCGACCCCGGCCTCTTGAAGACTTAACTGCCTGTTCTGCCTGCTCGTGCGTATCGTAAATGGCTACAACGGAATCGCGCTCGGTCATTTCTATCTCCGGTTTCTTTGGCGGAAAAACTTAAATCTGTGCGGACTGCTGAACGGCTAGCGGGTGCAGTCGCGTGGACTCTCCAGCAAGTCGCCAGCGGCGCTTGCACCAGGAGTCTCCCATTGTTCAATCTGGCGCGCTGAGCAATCCGATACAATTTCCGTGATACTTCCGAGTAATACCCTGCGGAGTCAGTAATTACGAAATCAAATTGTCCAGTTTTCCCGGAATGAGTGGCCCCATCCGTCTCTCGCTCGCAAACAGGAAAAACCGGTTCCGATCAGGGTTGAAATCGGTATCTAGAAGACCTTTTTTGCTTGTGAGCGCATAGCGCAACCGGGGGGCGTAGGTATTCCTTCTTACCGTGAATAGGGGTAGCCTTTCGCCAAAGCGTCCTGTAATTCTGCATCGTACCCGTAAACGTCACGATAAAAATAGATGTCTCCGTTGTCGCGCACCGCAGCGGTCATGTAAACAATCAGCACTGGCAGAGGTTTGGTGAGGTTCACCCGCAGGTCATCCCGCCCACTTTGCATTGCCTGCTGCACCCGTTCGAGAGTCCATTCCGGCTTGTCTCTAAGCACCCAGGCCGCCAGTTTGGCAGGTTCTTTCAGGTGAATGCAGCCGTGGCTGACGTCGCGGTCGGCGAAGTCAGCAAAGTATTTCCCCCACGACGGAGTGTCATGTAGATAAACACTGTACTGGTTGGGAAATATGAACTTTACCAATCCAAGGGAATTTTCGGGCCCTGGCTTCTGACGAATACGAAGCTTGCCGGAACCTATCTGTTGCAGAACTTCCTGCGAAACCTTGCCTTCGGTAACAACGCGTCCATCCGTGGTGACAGCTTCAAAATTGGCCGTCGATAGATAGTTGGGATCGCGCTTGATATTCGCAACGATCTCATCCTTCTGAATGTCGGACGGCACATCCCAGTACGGGCGGAAAACCAGATATTCAATTTTGTTCTCCAGCACCGGCGTAGGGGTATACTCCTGGCCCACATCCACGGTCATCTCCAGGCCGACCTTGCCCTCTTCATTCAATGCATACAAACGAAATCCAGGGACATTGATGATTACCGGCGGTTGCGCAAAGTCATAGCGCAGCCAGCGGTAGCGCTCCAATGCAAGCCGTATCTGCTCGACGCGGTCACTCAGCGGGACATTCAATTGCTTAATCGTTTCACTGGTGAGGAATCCGTCGGGACGGAGACCATGACGTCTCTGGAACCGCTTTACCGCCTGCACCAGAGGTCCCATGTAGAGTCGAGAGCCTTGGTCGATTTCTGCACTCTCCGGCAGATCGCCTACCAGACGAAGCAATCTGGCGAGTCGAGGGACACCGTCGTACGCCGTTCCGAAAAACACTATGCTATGAGGAATGGGCAGTTTTTCTCCGTCGTCCCCCTTAGCCAGCAACATGTACTTCACGAGCGCCTGTTGCAATTCACCATACACTGCGATTTGAGGCTCGGTATCCGCAAGCGCCGATTTCGGATCTGTGCCTCTCACCAGGCGATTCTCCAGTAGCGTGGGGAGATCCATTTCCTTAGGGCCTATGTCACGTCCGAACTTCAAGTGGCTGGGATTTATTCTTCCAATCCGAATGTCCGAGACGTAGCGCATTGTACAAACGGTCAGTGCCGCGTCGAAGCGAGCCTCATCCGCTGCCGTATGCTGCGCTTGCAGACGCGCCAAGCGTTCGGCCCAGTTAGGGGAGTCATAGTCCTCGGCAAGTAGTCCCTTGCTATCGGCTTGCTGCAGTATGGAGATCATCTCCAGCGCCTGCGGTGTGGGAGATCCATTGCGGATCCAGACCGGAGCATAGCCCGAACGCTGGTACAGGGCTTCCAACTGAAGCCGATAGTCCGAGAAATTGGGCCATCGAAGAATCTCCAGCCGGCCACTGGCCACTATCGCATGCAAGGTGGCCCCTGCCCGTTCAGGTTCCTGGTGAGGACTCGCGTTCATCCTGCTCGGATTGGAGTGGACGGATTTGTCTTGGGCACAAACTCCCAGGACCAGCATAAAGACGAAGAGTAGTACCGCAACAGCGCGCTTTGCGAAATTTGTACTGTGCATACCTCGGATAGTGCGCCCTGGCGGTTGATGAATGCTGGTCAATCGAGCTCACAGTCCCTCCAAAGCCGCATCTCGGTGTCGGGGCAACACTCTTGCCTGTGACGAAGAACAAATTCTCTTCGCCACAACGTGCTCCTGCCGCTCCGGTTCGTCACGCAAGTCGTTTGTAGGGGTACCCCTTTCGCGAATGTGAGCAATACAGAACAGACGCCTATCTCTTCACTTGGTAATTTCGCAGATGCCGGCAGTTGAGAATACCTCCCCGGCGCAAAACTACAGTAGAGGACGAGACGAGGAAGATCATATGGAACTCCTGCGCCACCTATTCACTCTTGAGCCGTTGCTTGCGCTCTTTGCAACCATCGCGCTCGGGTATCTGGTTGGAAAAATCAAAATTAGCAGTTTTGTTTTGGGTGGCATCGCCGGAACCCTGCTGGTTGGCGTTGTCATTGGACAGCTCGGCATCAACATAGATAGTGGCGTTAAGAACATATTCTTTGCTCTCTTTATCTACGCTGTCGGATTCCAAGGTGGCCCTCAGTTCTTCCATGCTCTCAACCGGCGCTCGTTGAACCAACTGGCTTCCTCTTTCGTCATGTGTTTTACCGGTTTGCTCTGTGTCCTGTTAGTTGCCTGGATGTTCGGGTTGGATCGAGGGATGGCCGCGGGGCTTGCTGCTGGCGGGCTCACCCAGTCTGCGATTCTCGGCACCGCCGGAGACGCAATCGCCAAGTTAGGACTAACTCCTGCATTAATCAAGACCATGCAGACCAATGTCGCAGTCGGCTATGCCGTTTGTTACATTTTTGGGTCGCTCGGGCCGATCATCATGGTCAGCTGGTTCTTTCCCACGGTCATGAAATGGAATATTCGCCAAGAGGCAGTGAAGCTCGCGAAACTGATGTCCGGTGGTCGCGCAGAACTCGATCCGGGACAGTTCAATGCAGTGAGGGGCATCGACACGCGCACCTATAAAGTTGCTCCGACCAGTAAGGCAGTTGGTGCAACGGCGCTGGCAATCGACGAAAAACTTTCTGATGCCGCAGTCGAGGCCGTATTTCGAGATGGCAAGGCACTTGATTTTACCGATACGACAATCGCTCGTGGCGGCGATTCCGTTGCGGTCACCGGCACAATCGACGCTATGGATGCTGCTTCCGACTTTTTGGGTCAGGAAGTAACTGCCCCGGCCGGTCTGCTGCTGGTTCAGGAAAACCGCGAGATCATTTTGACCAACCGCGCCCTCAGTGGCCGTGAACTGGGCGAGATTCACGATCACGTCAATGTCGATACCCGTCACGGTGTTTTCTTGACAGCAGTCAAGCGAATGGGGCTGGATCTACCTCTGTTGCCCAAGCTTGAGCTAAAAAGCGGCGACGAGTTGCACTTTACCGGAAGCCCAGCCGACCTCAATCGAGTGCAATCAAAGATCGGCTACAAAATCACCGCTGCGGCCATCACCGATTTCATTTTCTTCGGCATCGGTATGCTCGTCGGTATGCTCATCGGCTTGATTCAGTTCAAGCTGTGGGGCATCCCGATCTCAATCGGCAGCGGCGGTGGTTGTCTGCTCTCCGGCTTGTTCTTCGGCTGGCTGCGCAGCGTGCATCCGAAATTTTCAGCGTTACCGCTGGGCGCGTCCAATTTCCTTCGCGACTTTGGGCTCGCCGTTTTTGTCGGAATCGTCGGCATCTCCGCCGGCCCCCAGGCGCTCGTCGCAATTCGGCAACACGGCTTGACGTTACTGTTCCTCGGTGTTGCCGTAACTTTGATTCCGCAGGTCATCACGTTCTTCTTTTCCTACTTCGTTTTGCGTATCCAGAGCCCTATTGAGGCCCTCGCCTGCGTTGCCGGCGGGCGCAGCGCCAACCCCGCCTTCGCCGCTTTGCTTTCGAAGGCAGGCAATGCCACGCCTGTAGTTTCATTCACAGTCACCTACGCCGTCGCCAACGTTTTCCTCACCCTTTGGGGACCTGTCATCATCGGCATTATTACCAAAAACGCAGCCCACTAATTCACTATCGAGGCACTGTCATGTCAGAGAAGGTAGACCGTCAAGTTGCAGAACTAAGTCCTTTTGAACTTAAAGATCAATTGATAAGCATTGCCTCTTCAGACGCTCAACGTATGATGCTGAACGCCGGACGCGGCAACCCTAATTTTCTGGCGACACTGCCGCGTTGGGCGTTTTTAAGCCTGGGTGAATTCGCGATGCGGGAAGCGGAACGCTCGTACTCATATTTGGACAGCGGTTTCGGCGGCCTGCCAGAGCACGACGGTATCGTCCAAAGGTTCGATGCCTACGCTAACCATCGTAGCGAAACGGATGGGATCCATTTCTTGCGCGCAGCAATTTCCTATGCTAAGGATCAGCTCGGACTTAACCAGGATGCATTTCTCTTTGAAATGGTCAGTGCATTTCTAGGATGTAACTACCCTACGCCGCCGAGGATGCTTCCGCATACTGAAGAAATCGTAAAAGCTTATCTTGCACAGGAGATGTTTGGACCGCTGCCGCGTAATGGCAACTTCTCAGTGTTTGCCACCGAGGGTGGCACAGCGGCAATGACTTACATCTTCCAGAGCCTGCGAGAAAATAGACTGATTAAACCAGGTGACAAGATCGCCATCAGTACGCCCATCTTCTCTCCTTATTTGGAAATCCCAGTCCTCAACGATTACCAGCTAGAAGTCGTCGACATCCGAATGGACGAACATGCGGACTGGCAGCTTCCGATAACCGAAATCGCCAAGCTGCTGGACCCTGCGATCAAGGTATTTTGCATCGTCAACCCGAGCAATCCGCCATCCACCAAGCTGTCAACTGTTGTCTTGGACCAGTTGGCCGCTCTAATTGCGACCCAGCGTCCAGATCTGTTCATTGTTACGGATGATGTCTACGGCACCTTTGCGGACGACTTCGTTTCACTATTTGCGAAATGCCCGCGTAACACACTATGCGTTTACTCGTTCTCGAAATTCTTTGGCGCGACCGGCTGGCGCCTCGGCGCTATCGCATTGCATGATGATAATGTGTTCGATGCAGCACTGATCGCTCTGCAGGAAGAGGAGAAACTTCTCCTTGATGCGCGCTATGCCTCACTGACCACCCAGCCGCGCACCTTGCGCTTTCTTGATCGCTTGGTCGCCGATAGTCGTGCTGTTGCGTTGAACCATACTGCTGGCTTATCGGTGCCGCAGCAGTTACAGATGGCCTTATTCGCACTGAACGGATTGATGGATCGCGAACATCGCTACAAAGACGCCGCCAAACAGCTAATCCGGCAAAGATATCAAACGCTCTACAACAATATGGGCATGAAAGCTATGCACGAGCTCAACGATGTTAATTACTACACACTGATAGACTTGCAGGAAATAGGCGGAAAACTGTACGGACCGGAATTTGAAGCCTGGTTTATCAAAAGCAAGCTAGGAATTGGTTTTCTGTTCCGCCTTGCGAAGGAAACCGGAGTGGTATTGTTGCCCGGCAACGGATTTGAAGTTGTCGACACCTCTGCACGAGTCTCACTCGCCAACCTTACAGATTTCGAATACGCCGCTATCGGGAGATTCACACGGCAGATACTCGAGGAATACTATCAAGATTTCAAGAAACTCTCGATTGAGACTAGAAGCGGCCGCATAAATGTTTGAGCAGCATTGTGTAGGCAAGCGAGCTGGACGAAGCTGAGGAGGTTCTCGATATGGTATTCCGATCGGGTGACGAGCCTTCGGAAGTTCTGAATCCAGGC
>CAZLJQ010000070.1:0-17052 GCA_964559875.1 uncultured Acidobacteriaceae bacterium | reverse complement strand
GGTCTCCTTGTTCTAACAGTCAAGACCGTTTACACAAAATCTTTTACACCCTCGGTGTCTTTTACCCCAACAGGTTATCTGTCCAACTATCCCGCGCTACAGCTTCCGCGCGTACGCAAACACTGCCCACTTCTCCCGTTTTACGCAATTCCCATCTACGAAATCACCAGCAGCTTCGGCTCCGTCATCTCCTCCATCGCAAAGCGAATCCCTTCGCGTCCCACGCCGGAATCCTTCACCCCGCCATACGGCATGTGGTCGATGCGGAAGCTCGGTACGTCGCCCGCGATCACCCCTCCCACTTCCAGCTCTTCGTAGGCGTGCAGTATCCGTTTAATGTCGCGCGTAAACACCCCCGCCTGCAGCCCGTAAGCCGAGCGGTTTACCCGAGCGATCGCCTCGTCAAAGTCGTCGTAGGCTTCTACGGTCACCACCGGCGCAAAAATCTCCTGGCAATTTACCTTCTGCGTCTCTTTTGTGCCCGTCAGCACCGTCGGAGCCAACACGCTCCCATTGCGCTTGCCGCCGCACATCACCCGCGCGCCTCCCGCCACAGCTTCGGCAATCCACTGCTCGGCCCGCTCTGCGTCCGCCAGCCGGATCATCGGTCCCACGTCGGTCGATTCATCGCCCGGATCGCCCACCCTCAGCTTCTGCGCCGCCGCAGCCAGCTTCGCGGTAAACGCCTCGCACACTCCGCGCTCCACCAGAATCCGTTGCACGCTGATGCAGCTCTGTCCGGCAAAGGCAAAGCCGCCCATCACGCATCTTTCCACGGCCTTGTCCAAGTCGGCGTCACCATGCACAATGCATCCCGCGTTGCCGCCCAGCTCCAGCGCGACTTTCTTTTTTCCCGCCCGCGCCTTCAACCCCCATCCCGCCGGCCCAGATCCCGTAAACGTGAACAGCTTGATCCGCGCATCCTCCGCCAGCGGCGCCGCCGTCTCCGCCGTCATCGGAAGAATGCTTACCGCCTCCACCGGATACCCCGAGCGCCCAATCACGTCCGCCAGCATAAGCGCCACCATCGGAGTCTTCGTCGCCGGCTTCAGCACGATGGAGCACCCCGCAGCCATCGCCGGCGCAATCTTGTGCGCCACCAAATTTAACGGATAATTAAACGGCGTGATCGCCCCGACCACTCCCAGCGGCACTCGCCGCAGTAGCGCCATCCGGTTCGCGCTCGCCGCCTGCGCGTCCAGCGGCAGCAGCTCGCCATTCTGCCGAGTCGTCTCCTCCGCCGCATACTGGAAGCAGAATGCCGCGCGTTCCACCTCGACCCGCGCCGTCCGTATTGGCTTGCCCGCCTCTGCTGAAATGCACTGCGCAAACTCCTCCAGCCGTTCGCCCAGCTCTTCTGCGATCTTCTTCAGCGCCTTCTGCCGTTCGTACGCCGCCAGCTTCCGGGTCACCGTGAACGCCTTTTCCGCAGCCACAATTGCCTGCTCCAGGTGCTCTGGCCCAGCCAGCGAAACCCGTCCAATCACTCGCTGATCGAACGGCGAAGTCACCTCGATGACCTGTGGCGATGTCAGCCATTGTCCGGCCAGATAGAAGGAGTAAACGCCTCTGGTGGATGCGGACGTCGATTCAAGAGTGTTTGTGTCGGATTGATCGCGGCTCATGCAAATCATGGTACACCCGCCGCCTCGCCATGAGCGCTGACTCCCATGCGCGCGTCCCAACTCGGTCCGCCACGTTCCTACCCCTCTTGGAGGGACCATGCGGCAGTACGGATCATGAAAACGTAAATCACAAATATCCGCTTGTCTGTCCAGAGCTCTTGTGAGACCATTCCGGCACGAAGTGGGGTGCTTTTCTGCAGCACATGCCCTCCGCGAGAGCACGTGGGGAAACTTGCGATCAGGGTTCTGAAAACAACAATTCCGGTTGACGCGTCAGCACGCGACGCGGAGGAGAAGCCGATTGAAACACAAGGCCCTTGTATTCCTTGCTTGTGCCGCCGTCACGATCATCCTGTGCACCACCATCGTGAGTGCAGCGTCCCAACGTTATTTCTCGAGCGTTCACTTTGCTGGAAAGTTGACCGGCAAGGTCGGCGATCATTTCGAAACCAACATCAAATACGAGATCGGCTGGGCCTCGACAGCTCCAGGGCCGGTAAACATAACTCGTAGCGCGGTCAACAATCCTGAATACGAGATCTTCGCCAACAGCCTTCCCGCCGGACTCCGCTTCCACAGCGACACAGGCGTACTCGAAGGCACTCCCCAGGAGTCCGGGGTCTGGCATCTCACTCCTGCCGTAAGGGACCGGGACAATGGCGAGAAACCGTATCGGGGCAACGGATTCTGGTTCACGGATTTCACGACCTACCAGGGAAAGACCTGGATCGAAGCGAAGACCCCCACAGATCTTGAGATCGCTAGATAACGTTTCGCGTCCACCGTTGCTACCTCAAAGGAGACACTACCATGAACATGAAAAGGACCATCGTCGCTTGTCTTCTCTCGCTCGTTGGCTTGGCTCTTGGCGCTTCCATGCTGCTTACCGGAAACACCGTGCTTGCACAATCGGCCACTGCACAACAGCAACAGTGCAGGCAGGAACAAGCTCAGCTCCAGGCGCAACTTGCCCAATGCAGGACCGATGCCTGCCGTCAGCAAGTGAAGGCCGCCATCGCCGCGCATAATGCACGATGCAAGTAAAGGAATCACCCGGCACAGCCCAGGCCGCAGCCAGTCGCCTGCAAGGCTGCGCGCCGTCTGCAAAGTCTTAGGATTTAGGAGAGGTGTTGGCTAGCCCGAAGGAGACATTCCATGAATTCCCGCGCCTATGTACGTTCTCTCTGCCTGGCATTCCTCTGCCTCGCCCTCTTCACCACCGCCGGATACCTCCGCGCCAGCAACAACTGGCACACCAAGGGCTCAAAGTCTACTGACCCTCATCTCAACGGCGCGCGTGACATGAACTACGACAACTTAATTATCGCCGGCGACCGCATCGGCCCCGTGCGAATGGGAGGACTCGTCAGCGACGCTGTGCAGCACCTCGGCAATCCGGACCGCGTTTTCCGCAGCACGTTTCGCGGCCCCGGCTATGCCTCCGATGAGGTGTATTACAACTACAAGGACGAGTGCATTCAATTCACATGGACAGACTCCGGCATCGAGCCGACGATTGAAAAAGGCCTTCGTGGAATCAACGTGACCTGCGGCAAATGGACCACCACGGATGGATTGCACGTCGGCTCATCCATGAAGGAAGTTGGCGCGCGCATCGGCCAGTACTGCCCTTATACCCGTCCTAACGGCACGCTGCTCATCGCCACTAAGCGCGGCATCTGGTTTGAAGCCAAAGACCGCAACAGTCCCGTCTCGATCATTCGTGTCATGCCCGTGATGGACAACTGGGGCGGCATGTGCACCGACTGAACACTACCACGACAATTCGTTCACGTTTTTCAGATCAAACAATTTCAATGAAGCAGACCTACGGGAGAAGGGCGGAGAAATGAACCTCAGGAGACTATTTTTCGGAGCTGTTCTGGCGATCAGCGTCTTCATTGGCACACTGGCATTCGCTGTCCCAAGCTGCTCCGTTTGGTTGAAGCAACCCGATGGGACTTGGTGGAGAACTTGCGTCGGCGACGACGGGAGGCAGTACTGCGAGTGGTCCGACGGAAAGACGGTAACTCGGGTGTCATGCAATTCCAAGAAGTAATGTCAGAGTAATTCCACATCCAACAAGAATGCGCACCCGCAGGTGCGCATCATTACGTACACCAACCTCCCAAGCCACACGCCGGGAGGCCGGTGTTGAATCTCCCGAGAACTACGCCTTCGGCTCTTCGCCGCCCTCAGCCGCAGGACCCTGTTGCTCTTCCATTGCCTTGCGTGTCTCTTCCGCTCGCTTGGCGCGGAGTTCGGCCCGCTTTTCGCGCTTCGCATCCACAATCTTCTCGCTGCCGAGAATCTCGATGAATGCCTTGGCGCCGCCGTCTCCCTTGCGGAAGCCGGTCAAAATGATGCGCGTATAGCCGCCATCACGGTCGCCGAATCGCGGGCCAACCGTTTTGAACAGCTTGTCGACCGCCTCCGGCGTCATCAGATACGACGCAGCCAGACGGCGGTTTGCAACCCCACCCTTTTTCCCGAGCGTAATCATCTTCTCGATGTGGGATCTCATTGCCTTGGCCTTGGTGACGGTCGTCTCAATCCGCTCCTCGATGATTAGAGAAGTGACCAGATTCCGCAGCAAAGCGCGCCGGTGCGATGTGTTCCGGCCTAATTTCCAACCTGCTACACGATGACGCATGACTCAATCCTTGATATCGCCGGAGCCGCTGACCTCCGGCTGAACTGAACTTCCCGGCCAGCCCGGGAGATGGCGTTGGCCCCTGTTATGGAGGCCAACGCAAAAAACTTAAAAGCCCGGGTTGTTGTCGCCAGAGCCGTACGGCGACGGCAAACTGCTGCCCATCGTCGACTGGCTCGTGGCAACCGCGTTGCCGTGCTCGTCGATCTTCATGCCCAGGCCCAGTCCCATCGAGGCCAGTATTTCCTTGATCTCGTTGAGCGACTTGCGGCCAAAATTCTTCGTCTTCAGCATCTCGGCTTCGGACTTGCAAACCAACTCGCCAATCGTCTGAATGTTCGCGTTCTTCAGGCAGTTGTAGCTGCGAACGCTCAACTCCAGCTCTTCTACCGAACGGTTCAGATTTTCATTCCGGATCTCCGGCTTGTTGTCCGCCGAAATACCCGTCGCTTCCACTTCTTCTTCAAAGTTGATGAAGATGTTCATGTGGTCTTTCAGCAGCTTCGCCGCCAGCCCAATCGCATCCGGGGGCGTTACCGAGCCGTTCGTCCACACTTCCAGCGCCAGCTTGTCGTAGTCGGTGATCTGGCCCAGGCGTGCCGCTTCCACCGCGTAGTTCACCTTGCGTACCGGTGAATGAACGCTGTCAATGGGAATAAAGCCTAGTCCCAGGTCCTCGTCGAAATTCTTGTCCGCCGAAACGTAACCGCGCCCTTTCTTCAGGCGAAGTTCCATCTCGATCTTGCCGCCCTCGCTCACCGTCGCAATGTAAACGTCCTTGTCCAGAACTTCCACATCGCCATCGGCTTCAATCATTCCGCTGTTAATCACACCCGGCTGATCGGCGCGCAGGTAGATCGTTTTCGGAGCATCCCCGGCAAGTTTGAACGGGATCTGCTTCAGGTTGAGAATAATGTCGGTGGCGTCCTCGACCACACCGGGGATCGATTGGAATTCGTGCAGCACGCCTTCGATCTTCACCGCGGTGATCGCCGCTCCCTCAATCGAGGAAAGCAGTACCCGCCGCAACGCGTTGCCGATCGTGGTGCCGAATCCGCGCTCGAATGGCTGCGCCCAGAAGTGACCGTACTTGTCAGTCAGCGATTCTGAATCCATCGCCAGGCGCTTAGGCTTTTGAAATCCCTTCCAGAGCATTCGTTTCTCCTCTTTCTTCGGCCGTTTGGCTCCGCGGCATCTAGCGGCCGCAGGCGGATCTGGTCCGAGACAGGGTCATGCGGCACGAATGTCGTTCCGTGCCGCTCTTAAGTTGGGTTGCTCGACAACTACAAACTCACGCCTGTTACTTGCTGTACAGTTCCACGATCAGCTGTTCGTTGACCGGCAGGCTGATGTCCTCGCGCCTCGGCAGCGCCAGTACCTTCCCCTTGTAGTTCTCGCGGTCGATCTCCAGCCAGTTCGGAGAAGTCTGGTGCGAAGCAAACTCCTTCGCCCCTTCCAGAATCACCAATTTCTTGCTGCCTTCGCGAATCGCGATCTCTTCGCCCACGTTGACCTGGAACGAAGGAATGTTCACCTTGCGGCCATTCACCGCTACGTGTCCGTGGCGCACCAACTGGCGTGCCTGGCGGCGTGCAACCGCGAAACCAAGGCGGTACACCACCGAATCCAGACGGCGTTCCAGCTGTTGCAGCAAAATCTCACCGGTCACGCCCTTGGCGCGCGCGGCCTTCTCAAAGTAGTTGCGGAACTGGCTTTCCTGCGCAAAGTACATGCGCTTTGCCTTCTGCTTTTCGCGGAGCTGCAGACCATAGCCAACGATCTTCGCCTTGCGGTCCTTGCCGTGCTGGCCAGGGGCAAAGTTGCGCTTCTCCACCGGACACTTTTCCATAAAGCACTTTCCGCCCTTCAGGAACAGCTTCGTTCCTTCTCGGCGGCAAAGGCGGCATACTGCGTCTTTATAGCGAGCCAACTTATTCTCCTTCGGTCTATGAGCGGTTTACAGGAGTTGGATTCCCTTCCATCCCGCTCGAATCTTTGGTGGCCCATATTCGCCTTCTGTCGGCAAACGTGGGATGGCAGCCCATCCTGTGGGCCGCTACAGTTGCATCAAACCCGGCGCTTCTTCGGCGGACGGCAGCCGTTGTGTGGAACCGGGGTAATGTCCTTGATCGTACGTACTTCTACTCCAGCCGCAGCCAGTGCGCGAATCGCTGATTCACGTCCCGAACCCGGCCCTGAAACCCTTACATCCACGGAGCGCAGACCGTGATCGCGAGCCGTATTGGCAGCGTTCATCGCGGCTTGTTGCGCGGCAAATGGCGTCCCCTTGCGCGAGCCGCGGAATCCCAAAGAGCCCGAGCTCTTCCAGGAAATCACGTTGCCCGACGGGTCGCTGATGGTCACAATGGTGTTGTTGAAAGATGCGGTAATTACCACAAGTCCGTGAGGAATGTGCTTGCGCTCTTTCTTCTTGAACTTCTTGTTCTTGTTCGCCTTCTTGTCCGGTGCGGAGGCGCCGGTAGCTGCTTTTGCCATATTCCGTTCTCAATTCCTGTTCTGGGTTTACCAGTAAGCGCCTTCCATCCTGCCGCCTACCGCGCGGCCAGAGGAAATACGCGACCTTGCGGCCAGATGGCGACTACTTCGTCGCCTTCTTCTTGCCGGCCACCGTGCCCTTGCGCGGACCCTTACGGGTACGGGCATTGGTATGCGTGCGCTGTCCGCGGACAGGCAAGCTGCGGCGGTGACGGTTGCCGCGATATGAGCCAATTTCAATGAGCCGTTTGATGTGAAGCGAGATTTCCTTGCGCAGATCGCCTTCAACCTGGCCTTCGTCCTCGATCACCTGTCGAATCTGGTTCACTTCCTCTTCGCTCAGGTCCTGGATCTTCTTGAACGGATCGACCGTCGCCGCGCCCAATATCTTTACCGCGCGGGGCTGGCCAATGCCGTAGATGTAAGTGAGCGCAATCCGTGCCTGTTTGTTGCGGGGCAGATCGACGCCTGCAATACGTGCCATGTGTGTTGTCCTACTCTGGTTTTCAACTTCCCGCTGAGCAGCCCCGGGTTAGCCCTGGCGCTGCTTATGTTTCGAGTTTTCGCAGATCACCCGCACCACCCCATGGCGGTGGATGACCTTGCACTTGTCACAGATTTTCTTTACTGAAGCCCGTACCTTCATTTGCCACTTCCTCGTGCAGCCAACGCTCAACCTGGCCGGAGCCACGCAAACCGCGCCGGCCGTCTTCACCCCCGCGCCGCAAACCGCGCGCCGCGGATGGTTTTCCTCAAACACGCAAATGCCCGCTAGTCCATCGGACCATGGCGGGTTGCGCAAATTTTTCCGCTACTTGTAGCGGTACACAATGCGCCCGCGATTCAGGTCGTAGGGGGAAAGCTCCACGGCCACGCGGTCACCTGGAAGAATTCGGATGAAGTTCTTGCGCATCTTTCCCGACACATGCGCCAGCACTTCGTGGTCGTTCTCGAGCTTCACCCGGAACATCGCATTGGGCAGTGGCTCGATCACCATTGCCATCACTTCGATCGCGTCTTCCTTACTCATCCAACCTCAATTTCAATTTCCAGCTTCAGGTCACTACTCCCCGATGCCTGGACTATTCGGTCAGGATCACCGGACCGTTTTTTGTAATGGCTACACAGTGCTCAAAGTGCGCGCTGGGCCTTCCGTCCTGGGTTACCGCCGTCCACTTGTCGTCCAACACCCGAACCGGCGCCGCGCCCGCGTTCACCATCGGCTCAATTGCAAGCACCATACCTTCGCGCAGCTTCAGCCCGTGCTCCCGTACTCCGTAGTTGGGAACCTGCGGGTCCTCGTGCAACTTGGTCCCAATGCCGTGTCCCACAAACTCGCGCACTACGCTGAATCCGGCGGCCTCCACAAATTCCTGCACCGCCGCTCCGATATCGCCCAACCGGTTACCTTCCCGCGCTGCGGCAATACCTTTGTGCAGCGACTGCTCGGTCACCTCAACCAGGGATCGAACTTCGTCGCTGATCGCGCCCACCGCAACCGTAACCGCCGCGTCGCCGTAGTAGCCGTCCAGCACGACTCCGCAGTCGATCGAAACAATATCTCCCTCCCTCATCTTGCGCGTATCCGAGGGAATACCGTGCACTACTTCCTGGTTGATCGAGGTGCAAAGCACGCAAGGGTAATCGTAATATCCCTTAAACGCGGGCTTCGCACCCAATTCCCGGATTTTCTTTTCCGCCGCCCGCTCCAGATCCATCGTGCTTAATCCCGGAGCTACCATCGCGGTAACCACATCCAATACCAAGCGAACAATGTGGCCGCTACGCCGCATCTTTTCTATTTCGCTGGCAGACTTACAAACGATCGCCATTTTCGATTGCCTTAAACACTCCGGCCGTGATTGCGTCCAAATCCGCCGCACCGTCGAGCTCACTCAGCCGATTCCGCTCTTTGTAGTAGTTCACCAGCGGTAAAGTCTGAGCTTCGTAGTTCTTCAAGCGCTCGATGATAACGTCCTCGCGGTCATCTTTCCGCGTGATCAAAGCCGAGCCGTCTACATCGCAGACGCCCTCGACCATCGGTCGCTGAGTGGTGTGAACGTTATAGATCCGTCCGCAGGTAGGACAAGTCCGCCGCCCGGTAAGCCTTCGCAGTAGACGATTATACTCTACCGATAACTGGATCACAACCAACTGCTTGCAGCCATTCTTTGTTTCAAAGAAACGATTCTCGACAAGATATTTGTCGAGCCACTCGGCTTGCGCTAACGTACGCGGAAAGCCGTCCAGAATAAACCCGCGCGCACAATCCCGCTGCGCCAAGCGGTTGCCAACCATCTGGCATACCAATTCGTCAGGAGCCAGTTCCCCTTGCTCGATCAACCCCTGAGCCTGCTTGCCAAGCGGGGTACCCCACTTGATGTTGTCTCGCAGGATGTCTCCCGTTGAAATCTGTGGAATCTCGTAGTATTCCGAAATCCTCTTAGCCTGCGTCCCCTTGCCTGCCCCCGGCGGTCCCATCAAAATTACCGGACCGACAAAGTGCTTTGTCTTTTTCTCCACAAACAACGGAGTGGCCCTAGTATTCATCTGCTAGCCTCCGACGTCATAATATGAGTGCTTATGATGCCTGGGCTACGTACTTTACCACGCTCTGCGTCCCCTGATGCGTCCACTTTTTGGAGTAAATCCTTCATAATGCCGCATAATCAACTGCGACTCGATCTGGTTGACCGTATCCATCGCCACACCTACAACAATCAGCAGCGAAGTACCGCCAAAGTAAAAGTTCACATTCAAGCCATGTAACACCCAGTTCGGCAGGTGGTCAAACATCGCTCCACCCAGCCACACCGGCAGATTGTTCAGATGAATACCCGCAATCATCCACTCTGGAATCAACGAGATAATGATCAGATACAAAGCCCCGACCAGCGTAATACGAGTCAGAACGTCATTGATGTAGTTGCTCGTCCGCACACCCGGCCGGATTCCTGGAATGAATCCGCCGTACTTCTGCATATTGTCGCTGACGTCCTTAGGATTAAAGACGATCGACACGTAGAAGTAGGCAAAGAACAGGATGCCAAGCGCATACAGGAAAGTATGCAGCGGCTCGCCCCATCCCAAAGCCTTGCTCAGATTCGCAAAAAACGTCCCGAAGTAGCGGTTATTCTGCAGCGCATACCCAACCGTCTGTGGCAAGGTCAGCACCGAACTGGCAAAGATCACCGGCATCACACCGCCGGAGTTCACCCTTAGTGGCAGATGGGTCGATTGTCCGCCCATCACCTTCCGGCCCACTACCCGCTTGGCGTACTGCACCGGAATCCGCCGTTCGCTGCGTTCCACAAAGACGATGAACGCCACCACTGCCACCATCATGGCTAGCAGGATCAGAATCCCCAGCGGTCCCAGCGCTCCGCCGCTGCTCGCCTTCTGCACCAATTCCACCACTGCGCGGGGCAATCCCACCACAATGCCGGTAAAGATGATCAGCGACATGCCGTTGCCGATACCGCGTTCCGTAATCTGCTCGCCCAGCCACATGATGAACGTCGTGCCCGTGGTCAAGGTCAGCACCGTCATCAGCACAAAGCTGACTCCTGGATTGTGCACCAATTGCTCGCCGCCAACGCCGTGCTGCAGGGTCATCGCAATGCCAAACGACTGCATCAGCGACAAAACCACCGTCAGATACCGCGTCCACTGCGTAATCTTCTTCCGGCCAAGCTCGCCTTCCTTCTGCAGCCTGGCCAGCGGCTCATACACCACGGTCAGCAACTGCAAAATAATCGAGGCGGTGATGTACGGCATAATGCCCAGGGCGAAGATCGTCAGCCGTCGCAGATTGCCGCCGCTGAACAGGTCGACAAAGCCAAGCAGTCCGCCGCTGGCATTGGCAAACAACCGTGCTAGTGCCGCAGGATCAATGCCGGGCGTCGGCAGGTGGCCGCCAATGCGGTAAACGGCAAGCAGCCCAAGCGTGAACAGTACGCGCTTGCGCAGATCCGGGATTTTGAAGATGTTCGCCAGCTTCTCGAACATGGTAAGAGGGCCTCTGTACCTGTGCTGTTCGGGCCGCGGCCTCCCAATGGGAGAGCCCGGCCCAGCCCGTCTGTTCGCAGCAGACGGGCTCCGGTGGTCTTACTTCTTGCCGCGCTTGAGCGCTGCGGGCTGCTTCACTTCTAGAATCTCAGCTTTGCCGCCGGCCGCCGTAATCTTCTGCTGCGCCGTCTCGCTGAACTTATGGGCATACACCGTCAGGGCCGTGGTCAACTCGCCCACTCCCAACACCTTGATCAGTCCGTTCTTTTTCGTGATCACCTTCAGCTCGTAAAGGACCTGCGGCGTCAGATCCGTCACCCCCAGCTCAGCCAGCCGGGAGAGGTTCACAATCTGGAATTCCTTCTTGAAAATGTTGACGAAGCCGCGCTTCGGCAACCGGCGGTGCAGCGGCATCTGGCCGCCTTCAAAGCCGCGCATACTGCGCGAACCGGAGCGCGAACGCTGCCCCTTGTGGCCACGGGTAGAAGTCTTGCCCATTCCCGAGCCCATGCCACGGCCCACGCGTTTGCGGTTTTCATTCGCCTTGGCCGGCTTGCGAATCGTTGTCAGATTCATGGTTTCTTATCCCTTGCATGGTGCCAAACATGTCGATGGGCCGTCTGTGACAGCCGAACATCCCCGTGTCGAAACCGGCGAGTTCCCCGTGGCAAGCGGGCTGTTTCCTAACGCCACCCAGCCTTAGCGGGGCGACTCGGCTATGCGAGCGCCGCAGCCGGAGCGGCCGTTTCGCCGCGTACCCGCCGGACACCCATGTAGTGCGCATCTCTTACCGCGATCCTATCGGCCTACTCGCCGATGATCTGGATCAGGTGAGGCACTTTGGCCACCATGCCACGAATCGAGAGCGTATCCTCGCGATCGATGACCTGGTTCAGATGGGTAAAGCCCAATCCTTTTACCACCAGCCGTTGCTTGGCCGGCGTGCAATTCTGGGAGATTACCCACTTCAGCTTCAGCCGCTTACCGGCCGGAGCCTCTACCCTCGGACTCTTATTGCGTGTGCGTGGCATAACTTAGAGCTCCTCCACGGACTTGCCGCGATTAGCCGCCACTTCGCTACGGTCGCGCAGCTTCTTCAGCGCGTCAAACGTAGCCTTGATGACGTTATGCGGGTTGGTGGTGCCGATCGATTTGGTCAGCACATTCTGGATTCCCACCGAGGTCATCACCGCGCGCACCGCGCCTCCGGCGATCACTCCCGTGCCTTCCGGCGCCGGCTTCAGCAGCACCTGTCCCGAACCATACCGGCCCAGGGAGATGTGCGGAATCGAGGTCTGCGTCAAATTCACCTTGATCAGGTTCTTCTTCGCCGATTCAATCCCTTTGCGGATCGCCTGCGGAACTTCCTTGGCTTTGCCGGAGCCGTAGCCAACCACGCCGGTCGCCGGATCGCCGATCACCACCAGCGCCGCAAACGACATGTTCTTGCCGCCCTTAACCACCTTGGTTACGCGGTTGATGTTGACCACCTGGTCTTTCAGGTTGTAACTCCCGGCATCGAGCTTTTTCTTGACGATTGCCATTTGCTGTCGATTCTCCTGGAGACCGCGCCTGCGGTCTCGGAAACCTAGAGGACCCGGCGTCAGCGACCGGAAGGGCCGTCTTTTGGCCCGTACCCGTCGCAAAGCCGTTTCCAACTTCTAACTCTGTCGCGTCCCGCTCACCGCCGGAACTAGAACTTCAATCCGCCTTCGCGCGCCGCATCCGCCACGGCCTTGATCCGCCCGTGGTACAGATACCCGCCGCGATCAAAGACCACCGATTCAATGCCCTTGGCCTTCGCCCGCTCCGCAATCAGCTTGCCCACCTGCTTGGCTGCTGCAATATTGCCGCCCGCAATGTGCTTCTTGCTGTCGCCCTCTTTGCCCTGCTCCAGCGAACTAGCCGAAACAATCGTCGCGTGCTTGGCGTCGTCAATCAGCTGCACGTAAATGTGGTTAACCGAACGGTATACGTTCAGCCGCGGGCGCTCTGTCGTGCCCGCCAGCTTCTTGCGGATCCGTGTGTGAATCCTGTCGCGCGTCAGATTCTTGGAACTCTTATTCAGCATTCTTCTCGTCCTTCGCTCCGGCCTTTATCCCGGGTTCTATGCCGGGGACCGGTCTGTCTCAGCGAAAGCTTGCCTTCGCCAAGGTTGTGCGGACGCCCATCGGATTCTCGTCCGACAAGCCGAGCGCCGCGGCCGGAAGCGGCATCTATTGCCGCGTTACCCGGCTGCGAAGCTCCGCAGATTTACGGCTGACATCATTTCGTCTCGCCGTTCAGAATCGGCGCACCGCGCCTCATCCACTAAAACTTACTTCGCGCCCGTCTTGCCGACCTTCTTCTTCAGTTTCTCGCCCACGTAGCGCACACCCTTCTGCTTGTACGGATCGGGCGGACGCAGTGAGCGCATCTCAGCGGCTACCTGGCCCAACTTCTGCCGGTCGATGCCGCTGACGGTCAACTTGGTCAGCTTCGGGTCAATCGCAACCTCAATGCCGCTCGGCAGCGGATACTCGATCGGGTGCGAATAGCCCAAGGTAAAGACCACAATCCCCTTGCCCTTCAACTCCGCGCGATATCCAATGCCCACAATCTCCAGCTCGCGAGTCCAGCCCGTGGTAACTCCCACCACTGCGTTATTCACCAGCGCCCGTACCAGGCCATGCACTGCGGCCTTGGAATCATCGTCGCGCTTCACCAGCAGTACGCCGTCTTCTGTCTCCAGCGTTACTCCGCCTGGCAGGTGGTTGGTGACGGTGCCCTTGGGCCCCTTCACAGTGATCAAATTGCCTTCCACGGTGTACGAAACACCCTTGGGCAGCGGAATGGGCTTCTTACCGATTCTTGACATCACTCTCTCCATGCACCGCCGTGAACTCATGCCACGGTGGGCTTCCGGACCGGCTCTTCACCGGCCTCGTCTGCTCCAGGCGCTGCGGCCGGAAGCGGCATTCTGTTGCCGCGTTACCCGACTGCATGTGCCCTGCTAACTAACTAGTACACTTCGCAGATCACTTCGCCGCCCACGCCGTCCTTGCGGGCCTGCTTGCCACTGCGAACCCCCTTCGGAGTGGTCAGGACAACAATTCCCAGACCGCCCAGAATGCGAGGAATCTCGTTGCGGTTGACGTACACACGGCAGCCGGGGCGCGAAATGCGCGTAATGTTCGTGATCGCGGCAACGTTGTCCGAGTTGTACTTGATGTACACCCGCACAATCTTCTTGCCGTCTTCTTCGGTCGCCTTATAGTTGGCGATGTAGCCTTCTTCCTTCAGTACCCGCGCAATTTCCAGCTTCAGCTTGGAAGACGGCGCATCCACCTTCTGGTGCCGCGCCTTGATGCCATTGCGGATTCTGGTTAAGAAGTCTGCCACTGGATCGGTAAAGCTCATCGTTCCATCTCCTGATCTCGTTCGCCCGTTCTCTTTCTTGCGCGCGCTGGCCTGGCGCAATACTGCACCGGCTTGCGCCGGCTGCTCTCCATTTCAGAGAGCCACAGTGGAAAGAACCTGCGGCGACGTTTCTGTTCCTGCTCTCGCAGGACGGTCCATCTAGCGGACCACGTGCCAGCCTCTGCGGGATCATCCCCGCAGATCAGGGTCTAGCGTCAGCGACCGGCCTAGCGCCCGCGGCCGGAAGCGGCATTCTATTGCCGCGTACCCGTCGCGAAGCGTTACCCGTCGCCGAGCCGTTTTGTTCTACCAGGACGACTTCGAAACCCCTGGAATCTCTCCCTGCAGTGCCAGGTTGCGGAAGCACAGCCTGCATAGGCCGAACTTGCGCAGATAGGCGCGCGGGCGTCCGCACAGCTTGCAACGGTTGTGCTGACGCGAAGAGAACTTGGGCTTCTTGTTGTCCTTTGCGATGCTGGATGTTCTGGCCATCGTTTCCTTTATCTCTCACACCTTGTGGTGCGTCTTGTTACTACATCCTGGTGCTACGTCTTAATTCGTGCCCGGAACCCGGAATGGCATCCCCATCGACTTCAGCAGCGCGCGCGCATGTTCGTCGTTCGCCGCCGTAGTCACAATCGTGATGTTCATGCCCTTCGTGTGTTCCACCTTCGAGTAGTCGATTTCCGGGAAGATCAGCTGATCCTTCAAACCGAGCGTATAGTTGCCGCGTCCGTCAAACGATTTCGTCGGAACCCCGCGGAAATCGCGAACCCTCGGCAGCGCCACATTCAACAGCCTGTCCAGGAACTCGTACATCCGGTCGCCGCGCAGCGTAACCATGCACCCGATCGGCATTCCCTCGCGCACCTTGAACGCTGCAATCGACTTCTTCGCCTTGGTCACCACCGGCTTCTGGCCTGTGATCTGCGCCAGCTCGGCCACTGCCGGGTCCAGCACCTTGGCATTCTGCGTCGCTTCGCCCACGCCCATGTTGACTACAACTTTTTCCAGTCTCGGGACGGCCATCGTGTTTTTCAGCCCAAGCTCTTTCATCAGCGCCGGGCGCAACTCTTCAAAATACTTCTTGCGCAGCCGTGCCGAAGCGGCATTGTTCAGCTTTGGCCGTGCCGGTTTTCCACTCTGCTCAGGAGCCTCTGCTACCGCTTCGCCCTTCGCCTTCTTGGGCTGCTGCTTTGGCTGCTGCTTCGCTTTCGCGTCTTTCGGTTTATCTGCCATGCTTCCATTCGCTTTCTCTCACGGTCCCGGAGTGTCTACCGTTGCGTGAGGTCGTCAATTGAAGAGGCCTGTCTTTGGCGCTCTTCGGAGTGGTTACTTTTCCTTATCCAGCGTATTGCCGCACTTCGAGCAGACGCGAACTTTCTTGTCGCCCCGCACTTCGTGACGCAGCCGCACCGGACCGCAAGTGCCGCAGACCAGCTGAACGTTGCTGATCGCAATCGGCGATTCCTGCTCGGCGATGCCGCCCTTAATGGCCTTCTGCGGATTCGGACGCACGTTCTTCTTCACTACGCTCACGTGCTCAACCAGCACTCGGCCTGTTCCGGGAAACACGCGCAGGACGCGGCCTTCCTTGCCCTTGTCGCGCCCGGCAATCACCTTCACGTTATCGTTATGGCGGATATCAACGGTTGCCATCTCTTCCCTCTCAAAACCTTCAGCGCTCTTGGACCGTTCCCCGTCAGAGGAACTCCCATCGGGCGGCCGCTGTTGCCGCCCGCAGGACTAGATCACTTCCGGGGCCAGGGATACGATTTTCAAGAACTTCTTCTCGCGAAGTTCTCGCGCAACCGGACCAAACACGCGGGTTCCTACCGGTTCGCCGTCGGCGTTGATCAACACCGCGGCATTGGTGTCAAAGCGAATGTAGCTTCCGTCGCGGCGGCGCGTCTCCTTGCGGGTTCGCACAATCACGCACTTCACTACCGTTCCCTTTTTCACCGTTCCGTCGGGCGATGCTTCCTTAACCGCCGCCGTCACCACGTCGCCAATTCGCGCCCGCAGTCCGGTCGAGCCGCCAATCGGCAGAATCATCTGCAGCTTGCGGGCTCCGCTGTTGTCGGCCACCTCGAGGATGGACCTCATAAACACTGCCATGGTGCAATCTCCTCCAGTCGCGTCGAACGACTGCCGTCTAGCCGGCCTGTTCCGGTGTCTCCACAGCCGCGTTCTCTGCGGCAATCGCTGCGGCGGCAAGTGCCGAGCGCTTCACGATGTCCTTCAGCGTCCAACGCTTCAGGCGGGAGAGCGGCCTCGTCTCTTCGATCCGCACAAAATCGCCCGTACGCGCCGTCTGCAGTTCATCGTGGGCATAAAATTTCTTCGTGCGCTTCACCACCCTCACATACAGTGGGTGAGCCTTCTGCCGATGCACCTCGACCACAATCGTCTTCGCCATCTTGGTCGAAACCACCTGGCCAACCAGGACCTTGCGCTGTCCCGCGGTCTTCTCGGTTTTCGTCTCTTCTGCCATGGCTACTTCTTCTCCGATCCGGTCTTTGCTGCGGCCAATTGCTTCTCGCGCTGAATCGTCAGCACGCGCGCGATATCTTTTTTCAATCCGCGCATCTTCTTCAAGCTTTCCGTCTGTCCCATCTTGAGCTGGAACTTCAGCTTGAAGAGCTCTTCGCTGAGCTCGGTCTTTTGATGGACCAGCTCCGCATCTGTCAGGTTACGAATCTTTTCCGAATTCATCGCTCTCTTCTCTTCGCCCCCGGCGGATTTGCGCCGCCGGCGCCGGAATCCCGGATTACCGGAATCTCGGAATCCATGTGAAATGTGAAATGCAAAACGCAGTCCAGCGCTTTAATGCGCCAGAACCTCGCGCTTTACGAACTTGGTAATCAAGGG
>CAZLJQ010000069.1:0-17235 GCA_964559875.1 uncultured Acidobacteriaceae bacterium | reverse complement strand
TCTGCTACGTCACCATCGCCATGGTCACCGACTACGATTGCTGGCATCCCGATCACGACCATGTCACCGTCGAGCAGATCATCGGCGTTCTCAACCGCAACGCGGAGAATGCCGCTAACGTAGTTCGTGAGGCGGTTGCCGCCATGCCCGCGCAGCGCTCCTGCAAGTGCGGACAGGCGCTTGCCATGGCCATTATGACCTCACCCGAAATGATTCCTCACGACACGCGCGTCAAACTCGACCTGCTCGTCGGCAAATATCTCGGCACAAAGGCAGGTGCATAACGTGTCTATCCTCGTGGTTGGCTCCGTAGCCTTTGACACTCTGAAAACTCCCTTCGGCGAACGCAAGAAGATCCTCGGCGGCGCCGCCACCTACTTCTCACTCTCGGCCAGCTATTTCACTCAGGTTCGTGTCGTCGGCGTCGTCGGAGAGGACTTCACTCCCACCCACGAAGCCGTTCTCACGGCTCGCGGCATAGACACACGCGGCATCGAGCACGCTCACGGCAACACCTTCCATTGGGGCGGCGAGTACGGCGAGAACGTCAACGAAGCCAAGACCAACTTCACCGACCTCAACGTCTTTGAGAACTTTGCTCCCAAGGTTCCCGCCGCCTACGCCGATTCCGAGATTCTCTTTCTCGCCAACATTCAGCCCGAGCTGCAACTCGACGTGCGCCGCAAAATGCCGCGAGTCTCGCTGGTTGGCGGCGACACCATGAATCTCTGGATCAACATCAAGCGCGCCGAGCTTCTCGAAACTTTGAAGGAAGTGGATATCCTCCTCATCAACGATGGCGAAGCCAAACTGCTTGCCTCCGAGCACAGCCTGGTCCTTGCCGCCCGCAAGATTCTCACTCTCGGCCCCAAGTCGCTCGTCATCAAGCATGGAGAATACGGCGCCACCATCTTTTTCTCCGATGGTTCGCATCCATTCCGCGCCCCGGCCCTGCCCATCGCCGAGGTTCAGGACCCAACCGGCGCGGGCGATACCTTTGCCGGAGGCTTTATGGGTTACATTGCATCGCAGCCTGCGCTTACTCCCGCGGTCCTCAAGCGCGCCATGTTCTACGGAGGCGTCATGGGCTCGTTCGCCGTCGAGCGCTTTGGCCCCGAGCGGCTCATCTCACTCACTCGTGACGAGATCGAAGAGCGTTTTCAGCTCTTCCGCAGCCTCACTCATCTTGACTAATCTCCGGCGGCTTTAAGTGAGTAAGGATCGTACCGTCAGCAACGAAGAACTCGGGCGCAATGGCGAGCTAGTCTTCGTCTTCGCCTTCGCGCTACTTCTGTCCTTTGTTGCCTTCGCCTGGTTCTATCGCCAGGGAGACATCCTGCTCTACGGTGACGCCGTCGCCCACCTCAACATTGCCCGCCGCTTCACTGACTCGCGCGATCCCGGATGGGATCAGCTTGGCTCCGTCTGGCTGCCATTGCCGCATCTGCTCATTGCGCCCTTCGTTGCCAATGACCGTCTCTGGCGCACCGGCGTCGGAGGCTCCATCCCCTCCATGCTGGCCTACGTCCTCGGTATAGTCGGAATCTTTCGCCTCGTCCGTGCCCGCACCGCTGCCGCACCTGCCTCGCTGGCTGCCGCCATCTACGCCTTCAATCCCTCCCTGCTCTACATGCAGGCGACGGCCATGACCGAGTCCATCTACCTTGCCGCCGTCATCTGGTCAGTCGTCTACTTCGACGACTTCCTGCGAGCTTTGCATGGAGACGTACCAGCCGGCCTTCCTCAAACCGCTGCCGCCGGACGATCCGGCCCCGGCTCTCTTCCTGCGTGGCGTGCCATCGAGCGTTGTGGCTGCTGCCTGGCTGCGGCCATCTTCACCCGCTATGACGGATGGATTTTCGCTTTTGTCGTAGCCCTCTGCGCGCTGTGGCCCGTCAAAAACTGGTTCGCCACCCGTCCGCCACGGCAGCAGATCAAGCGTCTCGTCCGCTCGCTCGCCTATTTCATTCTGCTGCTTGCTCTGTGCCCCACGCTTTGGCTCGCGCACAACTACAAAATCAATCGCCATCCTCTCGACTGGCTGAATGGCCCCTACTCCGCCAAAGCCATCGCCCAGCGCACCGCGCGTCCCGGAGACCCTCCCTATCCCGGCGAAAATCACCCTGTGGTGGCCGCACAATACTTCCTCAAGGCCGCGCGCATGAACCTCGGTGAAGCCTCGGGCCAAAACTGGCTCATCCTGCTTGCCGCCGCCGGAGTCCTGATCTCACTCTTCCACCTGCGCCGCTTCTCCGCCTGGCTTCTGCTCTGGATACCGCTCCCGTTCTACGCCTACTCCATCGCCTATGGCAGCGTTCCCATCTTCATTCCCGAGTGGTGGCCGTTCTCCTACTACAACGTGCGCTACGGATTGGAACTGCTTCCCACCGTCGCCGTCTTCACCGCTCTCATTCCCTGGGGCATCTCTCGCCTATGCCCGGTGCCTGCACCCGCCGGTAAGCTCTGGCCGCCTACTCGTCATTGCTTCACGCCGGCTGTAACCGTTGCGCTCTTCGCCATCACATTTTTTTCCTTCAGCTCCTCCGCCTGGTGCTTCTCCCGCCGCTCGCAGGACCAAAACTTCTCCCGCCGCTGGATGATTCCCATCTGCTATCGCGAAGCCTGGGTCAACAGCCGCAGCCGCCTGCAACTCGAATCGCAGCTCGCCGAAACCCTTGGCTTGATTCCGCCGAACGCGACCGTCCTCATGTACACCAGCGACTACGTTGGAGCCATTCAGCGCGCCGGCATTCCTTTCTCCCGCATCATCAGCGAATCCACCCGCGTTGCCTGGGATTCAGCCCGTTCTGCGCCCTTCGCCGGAGCTGACTACATCGTTGCCATCGCCGGAGATCCCGTCGCCGAAGCCGTGCGCCTCAATCCCCGCGGCCTCGTCAAAGTTGCCATCGTGCACACTCTCGGCAAGCCTGAGGTCTCCATCTACCGCGCCTCGCGCCCGTAGCCGTTCATCTCTTGCCGAATCCCACACCTGCTCGCCCGCATCTAGACAAGTGACCCCGGAATTTCTCCGGGACAAACCACGCAGTTCGAGAACGCGAGGATAAGAATGGCAAAAGATGCGGCAGTAATCAGCAATCAAATTTCCAGCGAAGCACTCGATCAGCTCTTTCTAGAAGCGAGGACCCATAACGTATGGCTCCCCAAAGCGGTCCCGGTAGAGGTTCTGAAGAAAGCCTACGATCTTGCGAAGATGGCGCCCACCAGCGCTAATAGTTCGCCCGCGCGATTCGTTTTTTTGACCACCACTGAAGCAAAGAATCGTCTGATCCCTGCGTTGGCTCCCGGCAATGTGGAGAAGACTCGTTCCGCCCCGGCAACCGCGATCATCGCCTGGGACGTTGAGTTCTACGAACATTTGCCTCGCCTTTTTCCGCACGCAGACATGCGCTCCTACTTCGTCGGCAAGCCGGAATTCATCGAAGAAAGCGGCTTCCGCAACGGTTCGCTGCAGGGCGCCTATTTCATCCTCGCTGCGCGCGCCGTCGGTCTGGATTGCGGTCCCATGTCCGGCTTTGACGCCGCCAAGGTCAACGCCGAATTCTTTCCCGACGGCAAATGGAAGGCAAACTTCCTCTGCAATCTCGGTTACGGTGATCGCAGCAAACTCTACCCGCGCAGCCCGCGTCTCCCCTTCGAAGAAGCCTGCAAGGTTCTCTAAACCGGTGGCCCACATCTGCGTCGTGCTTTTACGGCGCAAATGTGGGTGCAGGCCAGGCGCCTTTTGCCCAAACTGGAACAGCGCGGCAACAACTGCACCACCCTGCGCTTGCCGGACGTTAGGATTCGCACTATTTTCATTCCCGGTTCTATTTCAGGAGGCGCGAAGATGCATACCCATACCAATGTCACCTTGAAGGCCGCCGACGGACACGAGCTGAGCGCCTATGTCGCCCGCCCGCACGGCGAACCTGTCGCAGGGCTGGTCGTGGTGCAGGAGATCTTCGGAGTCAACCCGCACATCCGGTCCGTAGCCGGCGGCTATGCCTCCGACGGATTTCTCACCGTGGCTCCCGCTCTCTTTGACCGCGTCGAACGCGGCGTGGAGCTCGGCTACGATGGGCCTGACATGCAGACCGCGTTGGCTCTCATGCCCAAGCTCGATCCCGAAAAAGCTCTCTTGGATATCGCCGCCGCCATGGACTTTGCCGCCAGCCCTACCGGCAAAAAGGTTGGCGTCATCGGCTACTGCTTCGGAGGAACCATGGCGTGGCTCGCTGCCACCAGGCTTCATCCGTCGGCTGTTGTGGGATACTACGCGGGCCGCATCAGTAACTACGCCGCTGAGACTCCTACCGCTCCCGTCATGCTGCACTTCGGCAAGCAAGACGCGCACATTCCCGCCGCTGACGTCGAGAAGGTCCACGCCGCGCATCCTGAAGTCGAAATCTTTTGGTACGACGCAGGACACGGTTTCAACTGTGATGCTCGCGCCAGCTTCGAACCCGTCTCAGCCTTTCTGGCGCGAGAGCGTTCGCTCGATTTTCTGCGCAAGCATCTGGAATACAGTTAGCGTCTGAATGGTTTTTCTCGAGGAAGACTTATGGCAGAGGAGTTCGCGTCTTCAATTGAGCCCTGGCTGTCAGTTCGGCGCAGCGCTCAGGCAGTCGAATTCTATCGATCGGCGTTTGGTGCAGTCGAAGTCTATCGGCTCGACGACGAATCAGGAGGCGTAGTGGTAAGACTCTCCGTGGCCGGCGCCGAGTTCTGGCTCAGCGAAGAGTCTCCCGGACATGGCGACTTCGGCCCCGACTCCGCAGCCGGCAATTCGGTGCGAATGATTCTGACCGTCTCCGATCCGGATGTCGTCTTCGCGCAGGCTATCGCGGCAGGAGCATCGCCGGTCTACCCGGTCACCGAAGCACACGGCTGGCGCATGGGCCGCATCGTCGATCCTTTCGGCTATCACTGGGAGATTGGCCGTCCTCTTGATCGCTAGCTCCGCATCGGCCATTCACCTGCCCGCATCAAATTCGTGGAGACTCCTCTCTGATGCGTCCCATGCTCGTTGCCGCTCTCTGTGCTCTCGCTTCCATCACTGCCTGCTCGCACGCCCCGCAGCAGCCGCAACCGCCCGAGCACTCCAAAGCGGCTCTCCTGCTGGAGCAATCCGCCGCGCAGCCCGGCACCGAAACCCGCATCGGCATCCAGTTTGTAATGGATAAGGACTGGCACATCTACTGGCTCAATCCCGGAGACTCAGGCGAGCCTCCCGTCGTTCACTGGCAGCTTCCCCCTGGAGTCACCGCCGCAGCCCTCGAATGGCCTTCGCCTACGCGCCTCTCCACCACTGCAGGCACAGATTACGGCTACCAGGGCAACGTCGTTCTGCTTTCAACTTTCACCGTCTCCGCAGCCACGCAACCCGGCACCAGCCTTCCCATTGCCGCCACGGTCAACTGGCTTGTCTGCCACGATATCTGCATTCCGCAACGAGCCCAACTCGATGCCACGTTGCGCGTCGCCACCCCCGCCACTCAGGACGGCAACGCCCACTCACTCCTCACTGCCGCTGCTCAGCAGATTCCCACGCCACTCCCCGCCAGCTTCCACCTGGCAGCTTCTAACTCGTCCGCCAACTTTCGTCTCAGTCTCATCGCTCCCGCTGCCGTGGCAAGTGCCATCTTCTTTCCCGCCAACTCCGGGCAGATTGACAACTCCGCTCCGCAGCAACTTTCGGTAGCTGGAAACACAACCCGCCTCGAACTCAAGAAGTCCGACTATCTGCAGCACGATCCCGAGCGTCTCCAGGGACTGCTTGTGCTCAACGGAAAAGATTCATACCAGGTCGATGTGCCGCTCCGCACCTCGCACGCCGCCAAGGAGAAACATCCATGAAGAAGCTCATCCTCGCATCTCTCTTCCTGATTCTTACCCAGGCTCTCTTTGCTCTCCGCATCGGAGATCCCGCGCCCGCCTTCACCGCCGTCGATAGCCACGGCCAGCAGCATAGCCTTGCCAATTACAAAGGCAAATTCGTTGTTCTTGAATGGACCAACCAGGGATGCCCCTACACCATCAAGCATTACCAGAGCGGCAACATGCAGAGCTTGCAAAGACAGTGGACCGCCAAGGGAGTCATCTGGCTCACCGTCCTCTCATCGGCTCCCGGCGAGCAAGGCTACCAAACCGCCAGCCAGGAGAATGAATATCTTCAGCGCGCCAAAGCCGCTCCCACCGCAGCCCTGCTCGACCCCAACGGCCAGCTTGGCCATCTCTACGGAGCCAAAACCACTCCCCACATGTTCATCATCAACCCTCAAGGCCAGCTCATCTACGAGGGAGCTATCGACGACCACCCCACCACTGACATCGCTGACGTTCCGAATTCCACCAACTACGTCGCCGTCGCCCTCACGCAGGCCACCTCCGGCAAACCCGTTGCCACCACCGCCACCCGTCCCTACGGTTGCTCGGTGAAGTACAGGTGATTGACAGCGAATTTGAGAAAAGGAGAAAGTGCAGCTATGCGAGAGCCGAAACTAGATAAATCCTCGGCCAGGATTGGGTTCATCGGACTGGGACTTATGGGAAGCCGGTTGACGAAACGCTTGCACTCGTCAGGATGGGATATTCAGGCCTGGAATCGCAGTCCAGGGCCGACAGATTCGCTAAGCCATGAAGGCGTGGCAATTGCCACATCAGTTGCGAGTCTCGTAGCCGGTTCAGAGATTGTGCTCTCGTCTTTGAGTGACGACGCGGCGGTCCGTTCGGTGTATTTCGATGATGGTGGCGTATTTTCTGCGGCCAAGCCCGGAACCATCGTCCTTGAAATGAGCACGATCTCGCCAGAGTTATCGCGCGATCTTCATCGCGAGGCTGCGAATCGGGGCGTACGCTTCCTCGATCTGGCTATCTCCGGTTCGACGCCGTCAGTCGAAGCCGGCACGATCACGCTGTTTGCAGGCGGCGACCAGAGTACCTTCGACAAGTGCACGCCGCTTTATAAGTCCATTGCTAAACAGTGGTTTCTAATCGGGCCGGCTTCTTCTGGAATTCTGATGAAGCTCGTTGTCAACCTTCTCTTAGGTGTCGATATGCAGGCGATCGCGGAAGCCATCTCACTGGGAGAGCATCTTCGCATCGACCGGAATATTTTGTTCGACGTTCTATCTAAGACGGCAGTCGTTCCTCCGGCATTTGTAGGAAAATTCCAAAAAATTAAGAGTGGAGACTACTCACCGGAATTTCCCTTGCGCTGGATGAGCAAAGATATGGACCTGGTTCAGGAAGCGGCAAAGAATTCAGGGGCGGAGTTACCCGCAGCCGCAGTGGCCCAGGCTGTGCTCGCTTCCCATGTCCCAACTCATGGAGACCAGGATTTATCCGCGATCACGCCTTTCGTCGTCAATCAAAAACAAAAATAGGTTTCCCTTATACCCCCACTCTTCTCGGCAGTATCTCTCCAATCCGTTTCACCTGCGCCCCCACTCCTCTTAGCTTTTCTTCAATCCGCTCATACCCGCGGTCAATGTGATACACCCTATCGATGATCGTCTCGTCCTCTGCCACCAGCGCCGCCAGCACCAGGGAAGCCGATGCCCGCAGATCGCTCGCCTGCACCGCCGCGCCACTCAGCGGACTTTTGCCGCGCACCACTGCCCGCCGGCCCTCAATCTTGATGTTCGCTCCCATGCGGCACAACTCCTGCGCATGCATAAAGCGGTTCTCGAAGATGTTCTCCGTGATAATCGACGTTCCCGCCGCCTGCGTCATCAGCGCCATGTATTGCGCCTGCACGTCCGTTGGGAAGCCGGGATACTCCTCCGTCGTAATGTCAGCCGACTGCAGCGGAGCCGCGTCGCCCATCACTCGCACGCAATCCTTGCCCACCTTCGCCTTCACTCCAATCTCCTCCAGACGGTCCAGCAGGGAAGTCAGATGCGTGGGTTCGCAATCCGTAATCATCAGGTCTCCGCCCGTTAGCGCTCCCGCCAGAATGAACGTGGCCGCCTCAATCCGGTCCGGAATAATCCTGTGCCTCGCGCCGCCCAGCTTCTCCACGCCCTTTATCCGTATGGTCGAAGTCCCTGCGCCCTTGATCTTCGCTCCCATCTTCACCAGCAAATTCGCCAGGTCCACCACCTCCGGCTCGCGAGCGCAATTCTCCAGCACCGTCTCGCCTTCGGCCAGCACCGCCGCCATCATCACGTCTTCCGTGCCTGTCACCGTCAGTTTGGCAAATGAATAGTGAGCGCCCTTCAGCTTTTCCGCCCGCGCCTCAATATATCCATGCTCAATGACGATCTTTGCTCCCAGCTTTTCCAGTCCCTTGATGTGCAGATCGATCGGACGCGCTCCAATCGCGCAGCCTCCTGGAATCGAAACCCTTGCAAAGCCCACCCGCGCCACCAGCGGCCCCAGCACCAGCGACGATGCCCGCATCGTCTTCACCAGCTCATAACTTGCCTCGGGATTCTTGCTCAAGTTTGCTGCGCAGATCGTCGTCCGGTGATGCGCCCGCCCGTAGCCGAGCTCCACCTCTGCGCCCATCGCCGCCAGCAGCCGCCGCTCGGTCTCAATGTCGCGCACCTGCGGAATGTTTTCTAGAATCACTGCTTCATCGGTCAGCAGTGCCGCCGCCATCGCCGGCAGCGCGGCGTTCTTCGCCCCGCTGATTCGTACCGTACCCAGCAGCGGAATGCCGCCGCGTATCACTAGCTTGTCCATTTATTCGTCCTAGGAAAATTTCACAGAATATGAATGCCGCGTTACTTGGATTCTACACATCCAGCGCGCTCATAATCGCGTCATGTACCACCGGACGCACCTCTTTGATCGCCTGAATCCTTCCGTCCGGCCAGCTTCGGTTCGTCAGCAGCGTCACTGAAATTACGCGCTCCGCATCGCACCACAGTGAAGTCCCCGTGTACCCAAGATGCCCAAACGAGCGCCCCGAAAACCTCGTCCCTGATTGCGATGGCCGCGAAGGCGTATCCCATCCCAGTGCCCTCGAACTCCCCGCCATCTGCCCGTACCGCTTCGTAAACAGCTCCACCGTCTCCCGCCGGAAAACCGGTTCGCCACCCTGCAGCAGGAACTCGGCAAATCTCGCCACACTGAGCGCATCGCCAAACAGTCCCGCATGAGCCGCAACTCCACCCATGGCGCTCGCGTTCTCGTCATTCACCTCGCCCTGCACCACCCGTCCTCGGAACTCAGTATCAATCACGGTCGGTGGAACACTTTCGCTTCCCGTAAGTTCAGGAGAAAACCTAAACTCTATCTTTAGTGGCGAAAAAATTTCCCGCCGGCAAAACTCGTCGATTCTCTCGCCCGCAATCCGCTCCAACAACTCGCCCAGAACCATGAATCCGATATCGCTGTACTTCGCTCTGGTCATCGGCTCAGCCGTCAGCGGAACCCGCATCGCCGCCGCCACCATCGCCTCGCGTCCAGCAGCCCGATGCGCGCCAACAGCCGTCGAGAGTGGCCCACATCCGCCCTCTTTTGGCGAATGTGGGAACGAGGATGCTTGGGTCTCCAGATACAGCTTGCGATGCGCCGGCAAACCTGAGCAGTGTGCCAGCAACATGCGCGCCGTCACCATCTCCCGCAACTTCCGTTCGTCGCCCCGTTCCGCGCCTGCCACGCTCGCAAATTCCGGAAGCCGCCCCACCACCGGAGCGTCCAGTTCCAGCCTTCCCCTCTGCCACAGCACCATCGCCATTGAGGTCGTTGCAATCACCTTCGTCAGCGACGCCAGGTCCCACACAGTCTCCCGCCTCACCTCAGCCGAATCCGCTTCGTAGGTGAAGCGCCCCAATCCCTTCCACGCCAGCAGTTCGCCGCCCTGGGTCACCGCCAGCGCCGCCCCCGGAAACACCTTTCGCGCAATCGCCTCTTCCAGCAGCCGGAAGACCACGCCAAAGCGCCGTTCCTGCTCGCCGGTCGAATCCACCAGCCCGGCTCCCGCGCTGTCAAGCTTCGTTTGCTCAACGCCCCGTTGCCCGCTGCTCCGGATTCGCTCGTCCAATTGCTCGCTCACTTCGCGCTCACTTTATGTATGCCAGCATTTCTTTGAACTGCGCCGTGCCGCTGCGCCGCAGCAGCTCATACATCATCATCTCCGTGGAAGAGATCACGCATCCCGCCGACTCCATCCGTTGCAATCCCAGCCTCAAATTCGATTCCGTCCGCGAACTCACCGCGTCAGAGGCCACATGCACCATATATCCGTTCTCCAGTGCGCCCAGCGCCGTCTGCATCACGCAGATGTGGCTCTCCATGCCGCACAGCAGCGCCGTCGTGCGTTGTCCCGGCAGCTCGCGCAACGCCGAGCGAAATTCCTCGCGCCCAAAGCAGCCGAACTCCAGCTTGTCGATCGGCTTCACTTCCGGCAGCAGCTCCGCCACCTCCGTCACCGTGGCTCCCAGTCCGCGCGCATACTGCGTCGTCATCAGCACTGGAATCTCCAGCACGCCCGCCAGCCGGATCAGCATCCGCACATTACGCACCAGCTCTTCGCGGTTGATCACCGCAGGCAGCAGCTTCTCTTGCATGTCGATTACCACCAATGCGCATTGCCCGGCGTCCAGACTTCTGCGCGCAATCGGCTCCACTGCCATTGCAGCCAGGCCGGGAAGGGAAGAAGGATTCATCGCAAATCTCCTCTAGTCTCTGAAGCGACCCCTACAGCCTATCCCACCGCTCGCCTTGCTGTCATAGCCCAGGCCCTTCAAATTCTTAATGTCGCCCAGCGTCCGCCATCGGAGCGGCGTTTGCCGCCGCGTGCCCGCTATGCTTTAGCCCGCACGTCAGCTCTCGTTCGGGCAGCAGTTCTGCTCCTTAGCGCATCCAACCACAATGTGAATCTGTCTTTATTTACTTTCCTGGCCCGACGTTACGCTCTGTTCTTCGCCGCTCCTCTATTGCTTGCTGCCGCCAGTGCTCAGGCGCTCAGGCAGGTCGCCGTGCTCGATCTTCCAGGCCGTCCGGGCTTTGATGAAGTTGCCCTCGCGCACGGAATGATTCTCCTCTCGCATCCCGGCGCCGGTTCCGTCGATCTCTTCGATACCCAGAAGCGGCGCATCGTCGGCCACATTCAAGACATGTCCTCGCCCCGTGGCGTAGCCGTCGATGAGCCCGCTCACCTGGTCTACATCGCCAACTCGGGAGCTCACAACATCGTCGCCGTCTCCACCGTCGACTGGCAGGTCAAGCAAATCATTCCCGTCGAAGCCGCACCCGAGACGCTCTTCGTCGCGCCCACTCAGCACTTGCTCTACGTAACCTTTCCTTCCACGCACTCCATCGCCGCCCTCGATCTCTCGCTCGCCGGACAGCTCGTCGCCAGCGCCACTCTCGATGGCCGTCCCTACGCCTTCGCCTTCGATCCCGCGCGCCCTCAGCTCTTCCTGACCCTGCAGGACCGCCGCAGCGTTCTTGTCCTCAGCCCAGCGCTGAAGACTCTCGGCACTTTCCAGCTCAATGGCTCCGAACCTACCGGCGTCACCTACAGCCTGCGCTTCCGCCGCCTCTACGTCGCCGTCCGCTACGCGGTGCTCGCTCTCGACCCTGCGACCGGAGAGGAGCTCAGCCGCTCCGCCGTCGCCGGAGGTGTCGATCAACTCATCCTCGACGAGCCCACCGGCTCACTGCTCGCCGTCTCCAATGGTTCGGTCTTCGTCATCCCCGCTGAAGCCTCTCTAGGAACGGCCGTCGAGCTCCCCGTCGAGGTCAAAGGCCACACCCTCGCCTACGACTCCGCCACCGGATTCCTCTATCTTCCCGGAGGCCGCGAAGGCCACTCCAAGCTCCTCATCCTCAAGCGCATCATCCCGCAATAGCACTCGCTCTACAAGCTCCAGAGCTGACGCACTCCCTCGCCGCCACCCATCATCTGCGGCCGCTTTCAGCGCACACAAAAGCCTCCGAGAAGATCGGAGGCTTTTCGATTCTACTTACGTTAGCGTCTGCCGGCGTCAGCGCGTCCAGCGGCGTCATAATCATCGTAGGCCGTGTTGTCCGTCTTGCTTTTCTTGTGTTTCTCCATACCCTTTGCCGGTGTTGCGTCCTTTGCACTCGTCACCTGGTTTGCTGTTTCCGGTGCACTCATCGCGCCCGGTTGCTTCAGATTCGGGTCCGCCTTGTCGCTCTGTCCACCCGTCTGCGGTGCCGTAGTCACGGAACTTCCGCCCTTCGTATCTTGCGTGCTCGGGGTAGCACTACTCTGTGCCCAGACCATACCGCTGGCCATCAGCGCAACCGTTGCCACATACATGAATTTGTTCATATATCCGATCCTTCTAGGATGTACTCGCGGTTCAGTGATCCTGGTTGTGAGGTGCGTTCTTCCGAACCATTTCGGAGCCGTTACCGATCAAGCGACCGGACCATTACCGTTACTAGGTTGGAGTCCTCGAATTCCCTTCAGGGCTCTTTCTTTTTCGCGTGACCCAGCCGTCAACAACCACGCAGCCTTTACCCACCACTCCGCAATCCGTGCGGCGGGCGGCCGAAAAATGCCCCATTTCGCGTGTGTGGGTTGTACTTGTTATGGTCTTCGCGTTCTGAATTGTTGGAGGTTGCGACGTATGAACGGCTATCTCAGCCGGAAACCGCACTCGCATGACGAAATGGAAGAATTACACCAAGGCAGACGACAGATGCCCCACCTTCGCGCCGTTTCATTTTGCGGCGCCAAGGTGGGAAGCAACGTCGCCCGCAGCTAGCGGGTGCTCTCGCTCTTACACTAAACCCTTGAAACCCCTGTCCTTACGCCCAGCGCTTCGATCACATCCACTGCCGCCGCAAATTTCCCTAGAGGCGCGCTCACCTGTACTCCCTGTACCATCCCCCGAGCTTCCAGCAGCATCTCTCGGGCAATCAGCACGCCTTCTTCCCGAGCCCGTTCGCTGCTCGTGCTCGCCGCCGTCATCCGTGCCAGAATCTCATCCGGCACACTCACTCTCAGTTCGTTGCGCATGAACTCCGCATTCCGCACGCTGGTCAGCGGCCAAATCCCCGCCATGATCGGAATCTTGCAGTGCTCCACTCGCCGCAAAAAAGCTTCCAGCAGCTTCATGTCGAAGACCGGCTGAGTCACCGCGTAATGCGCTCCCGCCTCGCACTTGTATTCAAATCTCCGGACCTCTTCGTCCACATCGCTGATCCCTGGGTTTGCGCCCACTCCAATCACAAACTGTGTCGCCGAACCAATCGGATTCGCGCCAATGTCCACTCCCAGATTCAGGTTGTGAACAATATTCACCAACCCAATCGAGTCCACGTCAAACACTGCTGTCGCGTCCGGATAATTCCCCAGCTTTGGCGGATCGCCCGTAATGCAGATCAGGTTATGCAGTCCCAGTGCGCTGGCTCCCAGCAAATCGCTCTGGATGCTCAGGACATTCCGGTCGCGGCATGTGTAGTGCAGAATCGTCTCAATCTCGCACTCGCGCTCAATCAGATTGCACAGCGCCTGGTTGCCCATGCGTGCCGAAGCTCTCGGGCTGTCCGGCACATTCACCGCATCAATGCCCACGCCTCGCAGATACTTCGCTGCAGCCAGCTCCTTCGCCGGGTTGCTTCCCTTCGGCGGCACAATCTCCACCATCGTTACAAACTCGCCCGCCGCCAGCTTCCGTCCCAGCTTGGAGCGCTCTTCCAGAGGCTTCACCTCCGGAGCCACCGTTGGGCCAGCGGTCGTCACATGAAACGACGAGACCCGCGCTTCATCCACCCGCAGCTCCAGCTTCATGGCCTTTATGTGCTCCGGCGTTGTTCCGCAGCATCCTCCCACCAGCGCCACGCCCGCCGTCACAAACCGCCGCGCATAGTTCGCCATGTACTCCGGCGAACACAGATAGATATTCCGTCCCTCCACGCTACGCGGCATTCCCGCGTTGGGCTGGGCCGCCAAGGGCAGGGAAGTCACTCGCCGCAGCCGTTCGATCGTGTCCAGCATCGCCGCCGGTCCAATCGAGCAGTTGCACCCCACCACGTCCACGCCAAAGTCCGTCAGCCGCTTGCCGAAAACCTCCGGCTCGGCTCCATCCAGCGCGTTGCCCTCCTCGTCAATCGTCACCTCGGCCACCACCGGAATCCCCGGAGCCGCCTCGCGCGCCGCCAGCACGGCCTGGTGCAGTTCGTCGATTGATCCAAAGGTCTCCAGCAGAATCAGATCCACGCCCTCATCCGCCAGCACCTCGATCTGCTTCCGGAAGGCCGCGCGTGCTTCCTCGCGTGCAATTTTGCCCAGCGGCTCAATGCGCACTCCCAGCGGCCCCACGCTGCCAGCCACCATCACGCCGTTGCCCGCCACCGCACGTGCCAGCCGCACTCCTGCGCGGTTAATCTCCTCTGTCCGAGCCTCATACCCGTGACGCAGCAGCCGGTAGTGGTTCGCTCCAAAGGTGTTCGTCTCCAGCACCTCGGCTCCCGCTTTCACGTACTCGGCGTGAATCCCGCTCACCATATCCGGCTGCGAAATGTTCAGCTCGTCATAGCATCGATTGATGAACACGCCCTTGGCATAGAGCAGTGTTCCCATCGCGCCGTCGCACAACACGGGCCCGCGGCCCAGCCGTTCCAGAAATCCTGCCATTCCTGCTCCTTGTCGGCGTCCCGGCTTTAGCTCCGTCCGCCGAATTCACCACACTGACGGGTGCCCCACCTTCGGCGCGCCGTTCTCTGGCGCGGCTAAGGTGGGAAGCAACGCCCTCCATCTCTGTGCCGTCTGGCGCCCGCGGCCAGAGCGGTGTTCCGTTGCTGCGTACCCGCCCGCGAAGCTCGTTGCATTGCTCGCTACGCTCTCAGTTTATCTCAGCCTGCAATTCGCGGCTTTTCTGCAACCATACCACCACCGCCCCTGCGGCATGTGCTTCCCTGGATGTTATAATCAGCCTTTCCAGCATCATCGAAATCCATCTCGTCTGGAGTGCGTTGCTTGAAGCAAGCGACATTGATCATCGCCCTGTTGGGCGCAATTGTACTAGCCGGCTGCGGCGGCAACGGCGACACCACCAGTGAAACCACATTCAACAACGGCTCGGGCAATCAGCCCTACAAACCCACCACTCATCTTTCGCACCGCAGCCTGGTTAGCAATTACTATTCCGGAGCCTTGCAGGTGATCGATGCCACCGAGGACAAGCTCACCACCTTCAGCTTCGCCGTCGGTGCCCAGCCTACCTACATGCAGTCCTCGCCCGATGGTACCCTGACCTTCGTCAATAACTCCGGCGCCAACTCCATCACCTCGCTCAATAACATAACCGAGGCCATCAAGGGCACCACACAGCTTGGTGGATGGACCCAGAGCTTCGTTACCTCCACCAACAACTTCTTTGGCTTCGCGGCAGTTCCTAACTACTCCAACGGTACCTTCCGCACGCCTGGAGGAATCGTCCGCTTCAATCCTACCGACGGCAGCCTCAACACTGACATTCCGTTCCCCAACGTGCTCAACCTCGCCATGGACACGGCGCAGACGCATCTGCTGGCGTTCACCAATGTCGATGACAACGCGCACTGGGTCGATCTCACCACCATCGATCCCGCCACTGAGGTTCCGCCCTACTACACTCTCACTCTCACCGATTCCAACGGAAACCCCGTCGCGCTCTCGCGCCCCGTTGCCGCATTCTTCTCCTCCGACAATACCAAGGCCTACGTCTTGAGTTGCGGTGCCGAATGCGGTGGTTCCAGCGCCTCCACCGTCACCGAGATCGATACCACCAGCATCACTACGCCTACTAATCTTGTTACTGGTACCACCTACACCGGCACGGCCCTCGCCGCCAAAGCTATTACTCAGTGGACGATCTCCGGCGCCCGCATCGGCCTCATCGATACCAAGGCCAACAAACTCTACGTCGCTGGCTCCACCAGCACCCTCACCGACTCGGGCGGAAACAACGTGCAGAACGGCTACTTCACGGTCATCGACCTTGCCGCCGGAACCGCCGGTCCCAGCATTCCCATCGGCAACGGAGTCAAGCGCTGGATTCGCAACATTAACGGAGTCTTCTGGGTCGCCTCACTGAATTGCGGCGTGCAGAGCTGTGTCTCCATGGTCAATCCCAGCGCCAGCACTCCCGCATCCACCCTCGCCAACGCCTATGGCAACGCCACTGGAATCGCCTACCAACCCAACAGCGGCCAGGTCTTTACCATCGAAGGCGGGCAGCTTTACATCTACACCCAGCAGGGTCAGCAGCTCACCTCGCAATACAACACGGACGTCAAGGGCCAGGGTAGCGACGTCATCTACATTGACTAACGAACCATAGCCCCGCCTTAAACTCGCCTCCTTTGCGAATTTAAGGTGGGGAAACGATCTTCGCGCTTCTTGTCATTGTGCGCATCGCTTTTTTTCTGCTACCTTACTCTGCAACCAAGTCTGATTGTTTCCGGCGTGGTTAAGCGGACGCGCCGTCCTGGGTGAGGTTTCGAAATGAATGAATGTAGCGAACTGCAATACACTCACCTGCTGAATGCCATCCCTGTACCCATGTTTATTGTCGATGGCGACGTTCGCATCCTCGACTTGAATTCTGCTGCCAGCAAAGCATTTGGTCTCGAAAAGGAAGCAATTCACTCACGGCGCGGTGGAGAGGTTCTGGACTGCCTGCATTCGCACGAAGTTCCCGAAGGTTGCGGCCATGCGCCCGCTTGCAGAAATTGCGTCATTCGCAACGCGGTCTCGCGCTGCCTTGACGCGGTGTCAACCACTCAGCGGCGCATGAAGTTCCTTACCGGTTCCGCGCCGAAGAAAGCGGAGCTGGAGCTCTTGATCTCTGCCAGCCCTCTTCCGGCAGCGGGTCAGGATGCCGTGCTTCTCATCGTGGAAGACATCAGCGAAATCTCCAGGCTGAAAGGCATTCTTCCCATCTGCTCCAGGTGCAAGCGGATTCGCAACGAAGCGGAATACTGGGAGGAGGTCGATAAATACTTCAACGACCACATTGGAGTCGATTTCTCCCACGGCCTTTGCCCCGTATGTCTGGAGCAGATTTACGGCACCTACCTCCATCCCAAGACTGAAGAAGCCACTTAAAAACCTCTGCCGCTCCGTCCAATCTTCACAGGCACAATCGGGCCAGTTGTTCTTGTTGTTGCTCCTGTTGTTGCTCCTGTTCTTGTTCCTGTTCTTGTTCCTGTTCTTGTTGTTGTTCTTGTTGTTGTTCTTGTTGTTGCCGTCGCCTTTGTTCTTGCCGTTGCCCCTACGTTGTCATCCTGTCTATAACAACGTCCGGGTTGTCCGGGCACACG
>CAZLJQ010000068.1:0-17235 GCA_964559875.1 uncultured Acidobacteriaceae bacterium | reverse complement strand
TCGTGGATTCCGGCTCTCTCACGCGAAGAACTGACTGGGGCGGTGCACGATAATCTCCGCAATCTCGGCCTGGATGTACTTGATGTGGTCAACCTGCGCAGCATGTTTAACGTCCACCAACCAGCAGAGGGTTCGATCGAAGCGCCGCTCACTGTGCTGGCCGAGCTTCAGCAAAAGGGCCTGATACGTCATATTGGCCTGAGTAACGTCACGGCCGCACAGATCGCGGAAGCACGGCGAATCGTGCCCATCGTTTGCGTTCAGAATCAATACAACCTGGCACATCGGACCGACGATGCGCTCGTAGCGGAGCTTGCTCGTGAGGGCATCGCCTATGTTCCGTTCTTTCCTCTCGGCGGGTTCACCCCACTGCAGTCGGACACATTGTCTGAAGTAGCTGAGCGCCTCGATGCTACGCCGATGCAGGTTGCACTCGCATGGCTTCTCCGGCGCTCGCACAACATCCTGGTAATTCCCGGAACTTCTTCCCTCAAACATCTTCGCGAGAATCTTAAGGCGGCTACGCTGCAGATCCCCGCTGAGGTGCTTGCCGATCTCGACGCGATACCGAGACACGATGTTTGAAAGTTCCAATAGCTCGGTATGACCAGTGGTCGTATTTGTGAACGGTCGAATATCTAAAGAACAAGGAGTTCTCATATGCGTGTTTTCGTCACAGGAGCAACAGGTTTCATTGGTTCGGCCATCTCCCGGGAGTTGATCGACACAGGCCATCAGGTGCTCGGACTCGCTCGCAGCGACGCAGGCGCCAAGTCGCTTGCTGCCGCTGGTGTCCAGGTGCATCGCGGTGATCTCGAAGATTTGGAGAGCCTGCGCAGCGGAGCGGCCACGTCGGACGCGGTGATTCACTGCGCCTTCATTCACGACTTCACGACATTCAAAGAAAACTGTGAGATTGATAGGCGCGCAATCGAGACGCTTGGCGATGCGCTAGCGGGCTCGAACAGACCCATGATTGTCACCTCTGGCACGGGGGGACTTGCGCCAGGCCGTGTCGCAACCGAAGACATGGAGCCAACTGTCCACCGGGCGCTGCCTCGCGTTTCCGAACAGACAGGCTTGGCGCAACTCTCGCGTGGTGTGAACGTGTCGGTGATGCGGCTTCCCCAGGTTCACAACACTGTGAAGCAAGGCCTTGTCACGTATGCGATCCAGATGGCCCGCGAGAAGGGTATTTCGGCGTACATCGGCGATGGGCTTAATCGCTGGCCTGCGGCGCATGTTCTCGATGTGGCCCATCTCTACAGGCTGGCGTTGGAGAAGCACGAAGCAGGCAGCAGGTATCACGCGGCGGCCGAAGAGGGCGTGCCAGTCCGGGACATTGCAGAGGCCATTGGCCGGGGCCTGCGCGTGCCCGTCGTCTCCATCGCACAGCAAGAGGCGCCCGCACACTTTGGCTGGCTCTCAACGTTCATTGCGTGGGACAATCGCGCCTCCAGCGCGAAAACACGAGAGAAGCTGGGATGGAACCCAACGGGGCCGACACTCCTCACCGATCTCAGCAACATGAACTTCTTTCCGGCCTGAACCGGGGGGATTCTTCGATAGGAGGAAGGCTTCTAAACCAAGCAAAGGAGATTGCTATGCAAGAGAAACCCGTCGCCCTGGTAACCGGTGCTAATCAAGGGATAGGTCTTCAAATCGCAAAGGAGCTCGTGGCACACGGCTTCACCGTGTTGATAGGGTCGCGCAATCTCGGTCGCGGCGAAGCTGCGGCCAAAGAGGTTGGGCCGGACGCACGCGCCATCCAGCTCGACGTGACGGACAAGGCTTCGATCAAAGCCGCGGCGGAGCGCATCCGCAAGGAGCTTGGCCGCCTCGACGTGCTCGTCAATAATGCGGCCATCTCGAATACGGGTATGCCGCCCGATATGTCCTTTGAGGAGTATGTCAAACTGAGCCGCCCCAGTGTTGTCTCCCTCGACGAAGTGCGCACGATCTGGGAGACCAACGTGTTCGGCGTCCTCGCTGTTACCCAGGCGATGCTGCCGCTCCTGCGCGAAGCGCCGGCAGCCCGCATCGTCAACATGTCAAGCAGCGTGGGCTCGCTAACGCTGAACTCAGACCCGGTAGGCCACTATCGCGCGATCTTTGTTCCCGGCCACTCTGCGTCCAAGACGGCTGTTAACGCTATCACGCTCGCCATGGCGATCGAGCTGGAGTCGACGGCGATCAAAGTAAACGCCGCCTGCCCCGGCTATACCAAGACGAACCTCAACAACTATATGGGCACAAAGACTGTCGAAGAGGGCGCCCGCGAGCCGGTGCGCCTCGCACTGCTCGGTCCGGATGGTCCGACGGGCACCTTCTCCAATACAGAAGGTGTGATCCCCTGGTGATGTTATGCGGGGCTTCCGCCTCCGGTGCGCAGATGCTAGAGAGACGGAGATGGATCCCAACGGGGTCCCAATCCGCTTCCAATCCGTATCCGGTGAGGCGTATAAGAACAAGCGGATGAAGCCTGCGTTTCTGAACTCGTAGGGATTAGGACGATTCAGAGACGCACCATCTCACAACTGCGGGAACAGGAGCGAGCTGTCGGCAATTTCCGCTACTTAGAAGAACTTTGCTCCGAGTGGGCTCTCAAAGGTTTTGTTGAAGCTTTCCCGGTTATCGAAACATCTGGAGAATCAGACTGACTGGCGTGGACGATGAGTGCTGATGGACCCGAATTCCGATTTGATGCGCGAGAGCGTATGGGTGCTACATCCATAACGATGTCTGCGCCCTATAGGGATCGCTATGAAACCCTGTTGCGAGCAACCCATGTAATTGGCTCGTGCGACGATTGTGACCGGGCCGGCGATGTGCTCCTCACCGCGCTGCTTGAAGTTGTTCCGCTTGACTACCTGCAACTTGTCGCGTTTGAACAAGACACCAATACAGTTGCATGGCATCTACTCTACTCCAACGGAAGAAGACACGACTTGCCTTTGGCAGAGGTCGTGGTGGAAAACACTCCAGCCGAGTTGGTGCACAACTCTCAACAAGTTCTCGTCACCGGGGACTGGACGCAAGAGGCGAAGTTCGCGAAATATGGCGAACATCTCACCGAGAGAGGGATTGCTTCCACCTGTTGCCTGCCACTTGCCAGGGGAACGCGCCGCCTGGGCGTGTTGAGCATCGGCAGCTCGCGGCCCCACGCCTATTCCGCTGACGAGGTTCGATTCTTATCGCTTGCGGCTGATCAGATTGCATTGGCGATAGATGCGGCGGTGAACTTCTACGTGTCGCGTCAGGCACAGGATCGGCTGACCATGATCCTTGACCTCACCAATCAAGTTGTCTCCAACTTGGATCTTCATGACCTCCTGGGATCCATCTCAGCCAGCGTTCGCCGGGTGATGCAATGCGATGCTGCAAAGATTTTGCTGCCCGAACCCAACGGCAATGGTTTGCGTGTCCATGCTCTCGATTTTCCCGATAGCAACGGCCCCCTTGCTGACACGGCAATGATCTGCGTTGAGGGTTCAGTGCCGGATCAGATATTTAGAAGTGGAAAGCCGTGGGTTATGAATCGGCTCGATCCCGCCGCCGCACCGCCTGAACTCTGCGCCAAGGCCGCGGGAGATGGAATGAATGCGTTCTGCGCTGTGCCGATGGTAAGCCGGGACCGCGTGCTTGGTGTGCTGGCGGTGGCTAGTCAAAATGAAGATGCGTTTGGGGAACCGGAAGTCACTTTTCTGCTGCAGGTCGCGAGACAGGTTGCGATTGCGGTGGAGAATTCGCTGGCTTACGGAGAAATCGCCGATCTCAAAGACAAACTCGCGCAAGAGAAGCTATACCTGGAAGAGGAAATCCGCGGTGAGATGGACTTTGAAGGAATCGTTGGACAAAGTTCAGCCCTCCGCCACGTTTTGAATCTTGTGGACACCGTGGCTCCCAGCGATTCTACGGTGCTGCTGCTGGGCGAAACAGGAACCGGAAAAGAGTTGATTGCGCGCGCGATCCATGAACGCAGCCGTCGCAAAGACCGGACATTCGTAAAGCTCAACTGCGCAGCCATTCCGACCGGACTGCTTGAGAGTGAGCTTTTTGGACACGAACGCGGCGCTTTCACCGGTGCGATTTCACAGAAAGTCGGACGGCTGGAGCTGGCCGATCAAGGATCGCTGTTCCTGGACGAAGTCGGAGACATTCCCCTCGACATCCAGCCCAAGTTGCTGCGAGCTTTGCAGGAACGTGAGTTTGAAAGATTGGGAAGCACTCGGACCAAGAGGGTCGATATACGACTGGTAGCAGCCACCAACCGCGACCTCGAAAAAATGATTGAGGATCGGGAGTTCCGCAGCGATCTGTACTATCGGCTGAACGTGTTTCCGATTCGTATCCCGCCTTTGCGCGAACGCCCGGATGATATCCCGCTATTGGTCCGTTACTTCACGCAGAAGTATGCCCGGCGCATGGAGAAGGAGATTGAATCCATCCCCGCCGAGGCCATGAAGAAGCTGTCAGGTTGGCACTGGCCGGGCAATATTCGCGAGCTTGAAAACTTCATTGAGCGTTCAGTGATACTCACCCGCGGCCCTGCGCTGCAAGTTCCCATTAGCGAGATGGCAGGTAATGGCCGGAGCGTTCCCGCGTTGGGCACGCGCGAAGCCAATGATCGGGATGAGATCGTTCGCGTACTGAAACTTTCTCACGGACGAGTAGCAGGCGCTGACGGCGCTGCAGTGCGGATGGGCCTCAAACGGACCACACTCATCGCACGCATGAAGAAGCTCGGCATCGATCCTCGCCTAGTGTCGTAGCTCTCGATATTTTTTGATTCCCTCCACAGACTGCATTAAACACGGGCTCCTTCGCGTCTTCATACCAGACGCGAAGGACCTGCTATGACTCCTCTTCCTGAGCGTCGTTTCCCAGGGGACTCTGTCATCCATTTTGACAGTGTCAATTTTGACGTTGACATTCTTTGACACCATGCGAGAGCCGGTTCACTCCCTGGCAATGGTTTCTTCGCTTTACGAGGACGATTCAGGTGCTCCGTTTCGGCACGCCGGTTGCACTGTACTCAAGCGTAGCGGTCACCGATATGTTCAAGATCTCCACAATAGACACCCGACACAAACGCACGCTGGTGGTTGAAGGAAAGCTCATGGCCCCTTGGGTGAATGAGCTTCGCACCAGTTGGAAAGACGCGTTCCGAAATCTCAATGGCCGCAAATTGGTGATCGATGTGGGCAGTCTTACGGTGATCAGTCGCGAGGGAGAAGACGCACTGCTTGGACTGATGAAGGACGGAGCAAAGTTCGCCTGCTGTGGCGTCCTCACACGGTACGTCCTGAAGCGTCTGTCGAGGAATTGCCACGGCAAGACAAGGGATGACACGGCACCAGATCCAACGCACGAATGAACATTGCACAAATGAGCAAGACGATCACCACGGAGGTGAATATGCCGGACACAAAACTCAGCATCAAGAACAGTCCCTATGCGAGCGTCGCCGATTTTAAGCAGATCTTCGACGAGGACATGAATAGTTTGTATCTGCTCTCACTCTTATTGACTGCGGACAGGGAAATGGCGGAGCAGTGCTTCGTAGCAGGCTTGCAGGACGCGACAAAAGACAATCCGGTCTTCAAGGAGTGGGCACGGTCCTGGGCCAGGCGGACGGTCGTCCTGAACGCCGTGCGCGTTGTGAACCCACGGCCGATGGACGCGACCGGCACTACGCGCCCCGAGTTGCTCGACACGCTCTCTGCGGAGGAGCGACCATATGCCGCGATTCTGGAACTCGAAGCGTTTGATCGCTTCGTATATGTGATGTCGGTCTTAGAGCGCTATTCCGATCATCATTGCGCCCTTCTCTTAGGCTGCGCAAAGCACAACATCGTCACCGCTCGCAGTCGCGCACTGCAGCAGAGCGGAGAGGCAGCTCTACGCTCCAAAGCGAGGACAGAAAAGACATCGCATGAATGCAGCGACTCTGCAATTGGTCCGCTAACCACTCCACATTTGGTGACTTCGGCGTGATTGGATACGCATTTAGCAAAACGGGGACAACGAAGAGGATGGCAATGAATCAGACACAAAGCACTCGACAGCTACTCTACGTACCGATCTTATTTGCGGTAGCGCTAGCGTTGCACTTGTTAACAACGGGATGCAGCAAAAGCAATGTCCAGGCCGCGCCGGCAATGCCGGCACCATTGGTGACCGTGGTGAATGCGACTGCCCAGGATGTCCCGAAGTATCTGGACGAAATCGGCAGAAACGCAGCCTTCGAGTCTGTCACTGTCACTCCGCAACTCGCGGGACGCATTGTCGAACGGCGTTTCAGCGATGGCGAAAATCTCCACAAGGGGCAGTTGCTATTTGTCATCGATCCGCGACCCTATAAAGCGCAGCTCGACTCGGCAAAGGCGACCCTTGCGCAGAGAAGGGCAGCACTGGATCTTGCAAGAATCCAATTCGCGCGCGACGAGGAGATCATCGGGACACGCGCGATCTCGAAGCAAGACTACGATACTAAAAAGAACGCGGTCGACGTGAACCAGGCTCTGGCAGAGGCCGCGGAAGCAGCCCTCGAGATGGCGAAGCTGAACCTTGAGTACTGCTACATTCACTCTCCAATTGATGGCAGGGCGGGAGCGCGCCTGGTAGATATAGGCAACGTCGTTCAAGCAAACTCCACCGCGCTGCTCTCGATCCAGCGCCTTGATCCGATCTATGCGACGTTCACTGTTACCGAGAGCGATCTTCCCGAAGTTCAGCGACAGATGTCACGAGGCTTGTTGAAAGCGTCTGTGCGGCTGCCATCCGATGCGGAGGATGCAGCTAAGTCGGGGCGTATTGAGTTCCTCGATAACTCGGTGCAGAACGGCAGCGGGACGGTCAATCTGCGTGCCACGCTGAACAATCCCGACCGTCACTTCTGGCCAGGCCAGTTTGTAAATGTAAGACTCGTGCTGAACACAGCGAAGCAAGCCGTGCTCATTCCGAATGAAGCGACACAAATCAGTCAGCAAGGGCCATTCGTCTATGTGGTGAAGCCGGATGATACGGCGGAGCTTCGGCCGGTGAAGTTAGGCCAACGCCAGGGCAAAGATGTCGTTGTAACCGAAGGTGTGGCGCCGAACGAACGTATCGTGCTCGCCGGACAAATGCTGGTTCGCCCAGGCGCGAAGGTGCGAGTCGATCCCAACGCTCCGAGTGTTGCGCCTTCGAATGCGGATAACCCGAGCGCCAAGAAAGCAGGCCAATCATGAATCTGTCAGAACCGTTCATTCGCCGTCCGGTGATGACGATTGCGCTCACCGTATCGGTCATTCTGTTCGGAATGTGGGCTTACAGGCATTTGCCTGTTAGCGATCTGCCGGCTGTTGATTATCCGGTGATCCAGGTGCAAGTCAACTACCCTGGAGCCACGCCCGACACCATGGCCAACAACGTGGCCACGCCGCTCGAGCGTCAGTTCATGCAGATCTCCGGGCTCGAACTAGTGACCTCCAACAACGGTCAGGGACACTCCAGCTTCGTCTTGCAGTTTGATCTGTCGAAGAGCATCGATGCCGCGGCGACGGATGTGCAGGCCGCTATCTCTCGCGCGCAGGGACAGCTTCCCGCGGACCTGCCGAGCCCTCCAACGTTCAGCAAGACGAATCCAAACGATCAGCCGATTGAGTATATTGCGCTGGTCAGCGACACGGCTACCGAAGGACAACTCTACGACTACGCCAACACGCAAGTGGGCGAGCGTATCAGCATTCTGCCAGGCGTTAGCCAGGTTGCAGTTTACGGAACGCAATCGGCGGTGCGGATCAAGGCCGACCCTTCTGCAATGGCGGTCCGCAATATCACTCTCGAAGATCTGACCAACGCGATCAAGAGTGGAACTGCCTACACTGGCGCAGGCCAGATCGATGGACCTCACCGCAGCTTCCTGCTGCAGCCGCAAGGACAACTGTCCACTGCTGACGAGTACAACCAACTGATCGTCGGGCAGAACAGCGGTTCACCCACATATCTGAAGGATGTTGCCAATGCCCGGCAATCGGTTCAGGACGAGCGCATCGATATGCGCTTCTGGGTGCGCGGATACCCCCAACCCGGAGCAACCGTGGTGGTCGCGGTGTTTCGGCGAGCGGGCGCGAATGCGGTTGAAGTGGCCAAAGCGGTTGGAGATTTAATCCCAACCATTCAGTCGCAGCTTCCAACGTCCGTTCTTCTTGTGCCTGCGTACGATCGCTCGCAAACCATCGTAGGCAGCATAAAAGATGTGCAGGCTACGCTCTGGATTGCTTTCATCCTGGTGGTCACGGTCATTTTCATCTTTCTTGGCAGAGCTACCGACACGCTGATTCCCGCGGTGGCGCTGCCCTTGTCGCTGTTTCTGACGTTCATAGCGATGCGTCTGCTGGGCTACAGCCTGGATAACCTTTCCTTGATGGCTCTCACCTTGGCCATCGGATTCCTCGTGGACGATGCCATCGTGTTTCTCGAAAACACGGTCCGGCTGATGGAAGAAGGGCAGGACGCCTTCGAAGCTTCGTTGAACTCAGCTAAGGAGATTAGCTTCACCATCCTGGCCATGACGCTTTCGTTGGCAGCGGTCTTCATCCCCCTGGTGTTCATGAGCGGACTCATGGGCCGAATCTTCCGCGAGTTTTCGATCACCATCGTGATCTCGATTCTTGCCAGCGGAGTCGTTTCGCTCACCCTCACGCCTTTGATGACATCGCGGCTGCTAGGCCGGCGCGGCGCGGATGTAAAGAAGACGTGGATGGAGCGCGTATTCGGTGCCTTCGAGCATCGAGTGCTTGACGTATACGGGTGATCACTATGGTTCTTCCTGCGCAATCGCTGGATCTCCGCAGCAACGTGGGCGGTCTGCCTGGTCGGAACCGTGTACCTCTTTTCGGTGGTCCCAAAATCGTTCCTGCCCGTCGGTGACAGTTCGTTTATCCGCGGCGTGCTGGTCGCTCAGGAGGGTTCTTCTCCCGAACAAATGCACGCGTATCAAACACAGGCGGAAAAGATCATGAAGGCGAATCCGGCCGTGCGGAGCACCTTTACGATGAGCGGCAACGGACAGTTCATGGGATCGAATCAGGCGTTCCTGATTGCGTTCCTGAAACCGGCTTCGCAGCGTCCTCCCATTGCAAAGGTCGCAGGGGAGTTGATGGGCGGCATCGACAACGCGATACCGGGCACCATAGCGTTCTTGCAGCCCAATCCGGCCCTCGAGATCAGTACCGGTGCAACTGCCAATGCGCAAGGGCAGTTCGCTTATGCGCTTTCCGGAATCGATGCTAACGAGGTCTATGGCACGGCAGAAAAGATGATGGCAAAGATGCGCGAATATCCCGGTTTCCTCTTCGTGAATTCCGATCTCTACAATCACACGCCGAACCTGCAGGTTGACATTCTGCGTGAGCAGGCAAAGTTGTATGGTGTGTCGGAGAGCCGGATACTTACTCTTCTGCACGACGCATACTCGCAGAACTACAGCTATCTGATCAAGAAACCAACCGACCAGTATCAAGTGATCCTGGAAGTAGCGGATGACATGCGTTCAGCGCCTGAAGACCTCGGAAAACTCTATATCAAGAGCGACGACGGTCAGCGTATGGTTCCGCTGAGCGCGGTTACAACTTGGCACCAGATGCTCGGACCGCAAGCCGTCAATCACATCAACCAGTTCACCAGCGTGACCATGTTCTTCAATCTGAAACCCGGTTACGCCATCGGACCGGCCACGCAATTTGTAGAAGGCACCGCGAAGCAGATTCTGCCCTCTGGCATAGTCGGAGAACTGCAGGGCGAGGCGCTCACATTCCGCAACATGGTCAGAGACCTTGTGGCGTTGATGCTCGTCGCAGTGTTCGTCATGTACGTGATCCTGGCGATCCTCTACGAGAGCTATTTACACCCGTTGACTGTGCTTTCGTCGTTGCCTGTGGCACTGCTCGGCGGCCTGCTCACGCTATGGCTGTTCAACGAGGAAGCCTCGCTCTATGCCTACATCGGCATGTTCATGCTGATGGGCATCGTGAAGAAGAACGGAATCATGATCGTTGACTTTGCGGAGCAGCGAGTCCGTCAGGGAATTGCCGACGATCAGGCAATTCACGATGCCAGCATGGAACGCTTCCGTCCCATCATGATGACGACGATGGCGGCGCTCCTGGGCGCGGTGCCGATTGCATTGGGCTATGGCGCTGATGGAGCATCCCGCAGGCCACTCGGTTTAGTGGTCGTCGGCGGTCTTGTGGTCTCGCAGTTCATCACGTTATTCGTTACACCTGCGATCTATCTCTACCTCGAGGAATTTCAGGAAAAGGTGCTGGATCGGTTTTCCTTCTTCCGATCGACACGCGAACCTGTGCCCGCCTATGGGCTGCAGGAAGGAACAGGCGACTAATCCCATGACTCAAAGTCTGAAGCACAATCACTACCTCACACTCGCTCTCTGTCTGGGCATGGCCGCGCTCACCGGTTGCACGGTTGGCCCAAACTACAAGCGGCCTGCAATAGACGTTCCAGACGAATACCGCGCGCCGGCCAGCCTCTCGAATGGAGGCCCGGCGTCTCAACCCAACCCGAAGCCGGCAAGCAACGGCACGTTAACGGACAAACCAGTCGCGGACAAACCCGCCGCGTCGTTAGGCGACGAAGAATGGTCGAAGGTTTTTCAAGACCCCGAACTCCAGCGCCTGATACGCACCGCTCTCAAGAATAACTATGACGTTCGCATTGCCGCCGCCCGGGTCTTGCAGGCGCAGGCACAACTCGGAATCACACGCGCCGATCAGTATCCCTCTCTCGGCGTAGGAGGCAATATCTCGGGCCAGAATAGTCCCCACCTCGGCCCGATTCCTGCTTACGAAATCACGCAGGGACAGCTGACCGCGTCCGCCTCATGGAACCTTGATTTTTGGGGAAAGTATCGCCGCGCTACCGAAGCTGCCAGAGCAACTCTTCTGGCTAATGAGTGGGCGCAACGAGAAGTGAGGGCAACTCTCGTGGCAAACCTGGCGACTGCTTATTTTCAGCTCCGCGAATTGGATCTCGAATTGGAGATCTCGCAGCGGACATTTAACTCGCGCACGCAATCACTGCAATTGACGCAAACGCTGGAGAAGCACGGCATCAACTCGTTGTTGGATGTTCGGCAATCCGAGCAACTGGTTTACACTGCTGCTACGGAGATTCCGGATTTTCAACGGCAGATCGCGCAGCAGGAAAACGCCATCAGCATCCTGTTGGGAAACAATCCCGGCGACGTTCCTCGCGGACGGAAACTGACCGAGCAGCCGCATTCTCCCGAAATCCCAGTCGGACTTCCTTCCTCTCTGTTGGAGCGGCGTGCGGACGTACGGCAAGCCGAGCAATCCTTGATTGCCGCCAACGCGCAGATTGGAGTCGCCCGTGCGGCTTATTTCCCCCAAATATCGCTAACCGGAAGCGGCGGTTTCGAAAGTCCTGCACTAACGGATCTCTTTACGGGACCTGCGGGGATATGGAGCCTTGCCGGATCTTTTACTCAGCCAATATTCGAAGGCGGAAGGCTGAAATCCGGTGTGCGCCTGGCCGAGGCGCAACGCCGGCAGATGCTTTTGACTTACCAGCAAACTATTCAAGGCGCGTTTCGAGATGTCTCGAATGGACTGGTGGCCTATCGCAAGAACCGTGAGTTCCGGATTCAGCAGGAGTACCTGCTTGCATCAGCTCAGGATGCTGCACGGCTCTCGGAGGTACGCTTCAAGGCTGGGACCACCGACTATCTGGAGGTGTTGACCAACGAGACGAATTCCTTCTCTGCGGAGCTTGGTCTTGCGCAGGCCCAGACGAACGAACTGATAGCGCTGGTTCAGCTCTATCAGGCATTAGGTGGCGGCTGGCAATAGCCGGTGCTTGGCATAACTCTCGCGAACATAGATGAATACAAAGGAGCTTCAAATGGGAAAGCTAACAGGAAAGATTGCATTGATCACCGGCGGAAGCGAAGGCATCGGCTTTGGTACCGCGCAGGAATTCATCAATGAGGGCGCATTCGTCTTCATCACCGGTCGTAGAAAGCAACAGCTCGAACAGGCAGTGTCTAGGTTGGGCGAGAATTCTTTCGGCATTCAGGCGGACGCAGGGAAGCTGGCCGAGCTCGACCGAATGTATGCCGAGATTAAAAGTAGGAAGGGCAAGCTGGACATCGTTTTCGCCAACGCAGGTATTTATGGGCAGATGCCGCACGACAAGGTAACGGAGGAGTTCTACGATGCTTGCGTGGATATCAATGCCAAGGGTGTCTACTTCACGATTCAAAAAGCACTTCCGCTCATGAACAAGAACGGCTCAATCATCCTGAACGGGTCAGTCGTTGGCAGCAGCGGATTTCCAGGAGTGTCGGTCTACGCGTCGACAAAAGCTGCAGTTCGCAGCTTTGCGCGGACATTTACAGCCGAACTGAAGGGAACGGGGCCGCGTGTGAATGTTCTCAGCCCTGGTCCGATCCTGACGGAAGGGAGTGCGGCAATGTTTGGAAACGAGGAAGTGCAAAAGCTCATTACCAGCATGGTTCCGCTCGGACGTGTCGGCGATCCTAGGGAGATTGCTAGAGTAGCCGTGTTCCTTGCATCGGAGGACTCAAGCTATGTGGCTGGGGTAGAGTTATTCGTAGACGGTGGTAGTGGTGCGGTTTAACGTCTGCGGTGCGCGTCAGAGCCGCGACGGAAAGGTGGAACATTGATTGCGTCCCTGCGCGTGTTCCTCTCCCTGATTCTGATGTGCCTCATCTGGGCTGGCCTGAGCATTTACGTTGTCTCACGGCGTGCTTGAGATCGTCGGTGCCTACTGGGTGGGCGCATTCTTCCTGCTCTTTTCGAACTTCTTCGTCTCGATCTCTGCACCGGTTTTGGCCTGTGGCTCCGTCTGCAATGGCGGTGCAGAAGAATCCGTCCCGATTGCTTGGATGCTGAACCCGTTACCGCGAGGAGTCCTAGTCGCGCTCCACGTGGTAACCAATCTGGCGGTTCGGATTTCTTTACAGCCAACTACTTAGCCACCAAGTCGCCAAGGGCACCGAGAAGATGCAATTCTCGGTGCCCTTGGCATCTCGGTGGTGGATTCTAACTTATCCGGCGATTGCCATGTCCTTAGCCGCGCAATTGCCAGCGATATAGCCCTGACATATAGCACGTGCCAACCCATGCTCGCTGAAGCCGCCCGCTGAATCGCCGCCGCAATAGAGGCCGGGAATGACTTGGCCTTCCATATCCATGACCTGGCATCGCGCATTAATCCGCAGCCCGGCCCTCGTGTCATGCAGCACCGGAGTTGACCATGCCGCATAGAATGGCGCCTTGGCAATCTTGTACAACGGCTTGGGCTTGCCGAAGTCTTCGTCGACACCTGAGTCGACAAAGGAGTTGTAACGCGCCACCGTCGCCTCCAGGTTTTCCGGGGGCATCGGCACGCGCTGATATTTCATCATGATTTTCTTCGCCAGCTCGGCAAGGCTGTCGGCCTCAAAGAAGAATCCTTGTTTCCTGTCGACATTCGGCGGAGTTAGTATCCACCTTTCGCGTTTCACCGCCTCGGAATCGAAAATAGCCCAGATTGGTCCCCCTCCATTGCGGCCGTCACCTATTCCAGCCATAGCGGCGTTAATCCAATTTGTGGGATTGTATTTGACATTCTTTGCATTGAGATAGCTGCCGGGCTTGTAGGGATCGACGGCCTTATAGCCATTGGCGCGGAATTGCCGTCCAGTCTCATCATAGAATCGCTGCCCCAGCATATTGACCGTGATAGCGTCTTGCCAATTGACAATCCTCAGGCCCGACGCGCCCGCGCGATCGAAGACTTCGCTTCCGGGAAGCCACTGCAGAGTGCGGTAACCATATTGGCATCCAATCTGTTCGGGCTTGGTCAAGGTTGCGCCGGCCTCCATGACCTCGTTGGCCAATCCCCACAAGGAGGCACCAATGGACATGGCAGCGATTTCTCCGCTGGCATCCTGGTTCGACCAGGGCATACCCGCCAAGCCGCAATATTCTTCGGTGAGGCGAGGATCGAACATGCGACGGAAATTGACGTTGCCAGTCGAGCCACCCGTCCCGATGATGACCGCCTTGCGGGCATGGATGTTAAACTTCTTGCCCTTGTGATCGACGGTGATGCCGGTCACCCGGCCGTTCTGCCGATGGATCGACGTCATCCTGTGTTCCATCAATAACTCAACACCTGCTTTATGGGCTGCAACCTCAAGCGACCGCATGAGGCCGTTACCGCCGTACGCTTCGATGACGGTCGTCTGCACTTCCGGACCAACGACCTTCCCGCTCTGGCATAGCGGCCAATGTCCGATCATTGCATGATTTTCCCGCGGTGCCGAATTGCCGACGCTAACTCCGCCCACCGTATCCGGTCCTTTATCAACCCACTGGACGCCGTGTGCCGTCAGCCAGTCGTACGTAGCGACATTGACGTCGGCAAATGCACGGACAATCTCACGGTCGTTGAAGCGATAATCGGTCGCGCCGTTGGGCTCGGTTACAGACCAGTCTGTCAAATCCTGGAATATCAGATCCGATGAGTCCTGGACGCCATATTTTTTTTGTCGGCTTGTTCCGCCGCCGAGCGGAACGTTACCGGCACTGAGGATGGCATGGCCGCCGATGTGATTCTCGGCCTCCACCAGAATCACAGTTGAGCCCGCTTCCCGCGCGACGATCGCGGCTGGAAGCCCGGTTGCGCCCGATCCGATGACGACGACGTCCGCCTCGCGATCCCATTTGGTCGACTTGTCGCTCTTCGCCAGTGCTTCAGCGGGAGCGAGAACACTCGTGGCCGCGAGCGCGGCCCCTGTCATAGTGGCGCCCTTCAGAAGGCTGCGCCGCGAAATCTCTTTCGTTGCCATGTCTATTTCTCCCAATTCTTTTCCTGAATATTCATTGCGCCCGTCATCGCAGTGCGCGTCCTGGCATTCCGCGCGTTTGGTGTCCTAAGGCGTCTTCATATTGAAATTATGGCAGTCATTGCAGGCAACGACCGACGCTTTGTGGACATGGTGGCAGGTCGTACAGGAAAGTTTGCCGATGTGCGCGTGATGGGGATTGGGTTCCGGGTCTTTAGATTTGGTGATGTCTTCATGACAAGTGACGCAGGCTGCGGAGGGAGCTGCCTTCGCCGGTGGCTCTTCCTGATGGCATGACGCGCAAGTGGTGACAGGCAAGTGCTTGTCGATTAGAAAGCCCTGCCCGGCTCCCGGAGCAGTAGACCCAGCAGGAGCCGTTGTGGCCGTCTGGGCAAATACCACGCCCCCGGTCGAGAAAAGACCGATCACGACCAGCGTCAATAAAACCAATGGAAGAACAAAAAAACTGCGTGTAGGCCATCTGCCTCGCTGGTTTTCACGCCCCTTAATATCATTACTCATAAAGATAAGACCTCCGCTCACTTCAAAACCTGCCCAGACCACCATGGCAAGCACAAGCCATCGGGAACGCGAATCGGAACACGACTTGAAGCAGCTATTCTAAGATTCTCAATATTGAAACACGTACGACTAAAATCCGTATAGCTTTTCCGCATTGTCGACCAGAATTTGTTTCCGCGTTGCAGTATCCGGCACCCACTCGCCAAACAAGTCCAGCAGGGCTGCATCATCAGGGATAAACTTGTCTGTCGGATGAGGCCAGTTGCTCCCCCAAACCAGTCGTTCCGGCGCTTCCTTTACATACGCCCTCGCAACAGGAATTGTGTCTGAGTAACTTGGGGGGCCTATCTTGCTGAAGAAGGCGCCGGACAGTTTCACCCAGGCTTTACCTTTGTGCAGCAGGTCGACCACCACCGCGAGTCCTGGATCCTCACCCATAGCTGGCTGTAATACATGAGCCTGATGGTCGAAGACGATAGGACAGGGAATGTCGTTCCACAGCTGCTTGGCAGCAACAATCTGCTCAGAAGAAGCGTTGACTTGGATGTGCCAGCCGAGCGGTTCCACCCGCTTTGCCAGTGGCTTCACCATCTCGAAAGTGGTTGATCCCGGAGGCGACAGAGTGAACCGAATTCCGCGCACGCCGGCCGCTTGCAAATCTTTTAACTCCCTGTCCGTCACGCTTGTGTTCACCACCGCGATGCCGCGCGTTGTCTCCAAACCAAACTGGCCAAGCGCAAACAGCAGGCCACTGTTATCTATCCCGTAGGTGGAAGGCTGCACGATTACATTCCGGGCACAGCCAAGCCGCTTTTGCAGGAGTCTATAATCAGCGACAGATGCGTCGCCCGGCGTCACCGTCGCCTCCGGCGCAGTCGGGAAGCGCGAATTATAAATGTGATGGTGACAGTCAATCGCGTTAGGAGGAAGTTTCAAGTGCGGCAGCTCGGTTCCTGCGGACCACGGAACTGACAGCGGCTTCTCGCTGGTCTGGCCATGTGCCATCGCAGCCGCGCCTGCCACTATACCCGGAACGGCTACCATGAACTCCCGACGGTTCCAGTTGTTGTTTCGCATCATTCTCTCCAATCATCGAAATTACAAATGCAGTAATGACCCGCAACCAAACAGGTCAATAAATGCCACGCGTAAAGAGGAACACGCATAATATACAGCGGAAGACAGAATGATCAATGGGTTATCTGACGATCATTTATCTGGCAAACTTCTATTGGTTCCCGGATGTTACCAAAGTACGAAAATTCGAAACGAGGAAGTCCTGAGTTCATAACTGACGCTCCCCCCTGAAACATCATTCAGGCCGATCTCCAGCGGAAACCTTCCATCATTGAATCCATCCTTGCTGAATTCAAGAATATGCTTGCCCATTCCTACATTGATTATTCTTGGCGCGGTGCCGACTGCGTTGCCGTCTACCTTCAATCCCGCACCCTGCGGGACCGAGTTTACGGTGAGTGAAACAGTCCGCGGAACCTGCGACGCTGCGACGGATAACTTCCGAATAGCTCGTGATCCGCGCGGAATCTGGCTCCCCACACTGGACGCATTTAGAGCTCTTGCTGCCTAAATCCAGTGTCGCTCGAACCCCGGCAACTTCCTGCCGCAGATGCCATGGCTTACACTCAAACTACATGCTCAACCGAGGCTATGCCTACACCACGATCATCGGCAGCAAATACCATGGACAAACCCTGCTCTCCCACCTGGCAAGCCTTTACCCCCACTCGACCCCACAAGCCTGGCAACAAAAACTGAACATCGGCGAAGTCACCCTCAACGGCGTCACCGCCACCGGAAGCGAATCGGTCACTTTA
>CAZLJQ010000067.1:0-17247 GCA_964559875.1 uncultured Acidobacteriaceae bacterium | reverse complement strand
GTCTCAGGAAACGTGTGCCCGGACAACCCGGACGTTGTTATAGACAGGATGACACCTCAAATTCAAAGGCAAAGGCAAAGGCAAAGGCAAAGGCAGAAGCAGGAGCATGAACAAGAGCGGGAACAAGGCCAACAACCCCACCCTAACTGGCAAAAAGGCGCGAGTTAAGGATGGGGCACCCGTTGTGCAGAGGAAAGATCGATGAGTGTAAATGTGACGATGGATAAAGACCGGTGTGGAGAGGTTTTTGAGCGGGTGCGGCGGGCGGCGTCGGTCAGCGATGTTGAGGTCGCAGTGACGGGCGGGCACTCGGCGCTGACGCGCTTTGCCAACAACGCAATTACACAGAACGTGAGCGAAGAGGGATGCGAGGTTTCCGTGCGGGTGCAGATGGGCGGACGCACGGCGCGGGCGACGACCAACCGTCTGGACGACGAGAGTTTGCAGCGCGTGGTGCGGCAGGCGGAGGCGCTGGCGCGGGTGCAGGAAGAAGACGAAGAGCTGCTGCCAATGCTGACGGCGGCGGAACTAGCCTCGGCAGAACAGGGAAGTGCTCCAGAGCTGAATCGCTCTTGCGAAGAGACGGCGGCGATGGGTGCGGGCGAGCGGGCGGAGCAGGTTGCGGCAATGGTGGCAATCGCAGACCGCAATGGGCTGAATTCGGCAGGAACGTACTCCTGTGCGGAGAGCTTCGAGGGGCTGTTCAATTCGCACGGAGTTGCCAGATGGCACAGGCAGACGCTGGCCGAGGCTTCGATAACGATGCAGGCCGAAGACAGCTCGGGCTGGCAGAAGCAGAACTATACGAGCGCGAGGCGGTTGGACGCGCGGGCGCTGGCGGAGATTGCGGCGGAGAAGGCATTGCGCTCGGCACGGCCAGTGGAGCTGGAGCCGGGGAAGTACACGGTGATTCTGGAGCCGTCGGCGGTGGTCGATCTGATTGGATTTTTGGCGGCTGACTTCAGCGGATTGGCGCTGCTGGAGCAGCGTTCCTGCCTGAACGGAAGGCTGGGGACGAAGCTATTCGGAGAAAACATTTCGATTGTCGACGATGTAAGCCACGAGGGACAGACTGGACCGGGTTGGGACGGCGAAGGCGTAGGGCGCGAGCGGTTGACGCTGGTGGATCACGGCGTGGTGCGCGACGTTGCCATGGCACGCGGCACGGCGGCGCGGGTAGGGAGATCGGAACTCGCGAAGAAAATGGCTGGAGCGCACGCAACAGGACACGGCTTCAGTTTGCCGAATGAGGGAGGCGAGGCGGCGGTAAATATCGTCTTCCAGGTGGCACAGGGCGAGCGCAAGACGCTGGAGGAGATGATTGCGGCGACCGAGCGCGGCCTGCTGGTTACACGGCTGTGGTACATCCGGGAGGTGGACGCCTACGAGAAGATTTTGACGGGCATGACCAGGGATGGAACATTTGTGGTGGAAAACGGCAAGGTCGGAAAGGGTATTCGAAACTTCCGGTTCAACCAGAGCGTGGTACAGATGTTGGGGCAGGTATTGGACTTAGGCTATCCGGCAAGGGCGTGCGGCGAGGAGGCTTTCGACATGGTGGCTCCGGCAATGCGTGTGGAAGGGTTCAATTTTACGGAGACGACACGCTTTTAGAACATACGGATGAAGCGCAGGGGGTAGTTGAGGGTGGGGGTTACATAGAGGGCACACTTTGGTAATTATCGGAATCAACGGCGAGCGACTATTCTGAGGGGCGTGAAAAACGATGCGAATCACGACCTACGCTGCGCGGTGCGATTTCCCCTCCATCTGCCTGTTGCGGTGCATCCCGAGGACAAGTTGAGCGACGCGGAGACGCAGGACATCTCGGCGGGCGGCGTACTGTTTCACTGCGGCGTGGACTATCCTGTGGGATCGACCATCCAGTTTGCGATCTCAATGCCGGGGAAGGCACTGGGCTCGAAGAGCGACGTACGGGTGGAGTGCGTGGGACGGGTTGTACGCTGCGCTCCGGCCGGTGATCGGATTGCGGTTGGCGCAATCATTGACGAATACTTTATCTCCCGATAAGCTTAGGTCCCAAGGGAGAGAGTGCAAACCATCATGGCCTACGATGAGGCCGAACAAGCATCTCCAATAGAACCGGATCAAGGCTCCAGCGACGCAATCCGCGTGATTGTGGCCGACGGCGAGCCGATCTTTCGCGTGGGCGTGCGGAAGATTGTTGCTGTGGAAGACGACATCCGGATTGTGGCGCAGGTGGATTCTGCGGCAAGCGCTTTGACAGCGGTCGGCCGCTACGATGCCGACCTGATTCTGTATGAGACCGGGTTGAGCGATGCGCCGCATGAGGCGATCAGCAGCATGATGGGAGTCGCCCCTTCTCTAAAGATCGTATTGGTGGTGGCTGAACTGACCGAGGCGGATACGGTCGAATACTTCAGGCGCGGAGTGCGTGGTATTGTGACGCGCTCGATTGCGCCGGACCTGCTGGTACGCTGCATTCGCAAGGTTCATGCGGGCGAGACCTGGCTGGATAGCAAGGGCGTGAACTGGGTGATCGAGGCCTACCGGGCTCAGGCCGCTCAACTGACCTCGCCGCGCAACCGGGTGAGACTGACTCCGAAAGAGGTTCAGATTGTTGCCGGAGTGACGCAGGGACTGCGCAATAAAGAGATTGCGCAGGAGGTTGGAACCACGGAACAGGTGGTGAAAAATTACCTGCGAAAAATCTACGACAAACTGGGCGTCTCCGACCGGTTGGAACTTGCGCTGTACTGCATGCACCACCGGCTGCTGGAAAATTATTCGGGTGGCGATGCCAATCACACTGCGGCTCAACCGAACTCGCAAGCAGCCAGTGCCCCGGCGGGTGGCGGGTCTAACACACGCGGATAGTAGGCGGACTCAGGAGTAATCCACAAGATCGACCGCTACGGGCACGAAAACAAACACACGCTTACGTTACAATAGTAAAGTTCGCGTAAGCGGCTGGTGCCTGCAAAGCGGAGAGATGGCCGAGTGGCTGAAGGCGCACGCTTGGAAAGCGTGTTTAGGGGCAACTCTAACGTGGGTTCGAATCCCACTCTCTCCGCCATAGTTTTCAATCACTTGCGAAATTTACCAGCTCCGACCAAAACTCTAAGCATGTTCCCTTCTCACTGTAAGGACTTTCCCGCCGAGTACTGCTCTAATCGAGATTTCACATTGTATCCGCTGCTGGCTGTGCGCCTAGTCGCTACACGTCACCTAGTGTCCTGATCTGGATCTTGCTCTTAATAACCTTCCTTCAGAAAGCCTTCGACCAATCCTGCACCAATGGTGAGAGCCTGCGATGCCGACGCAATTATGCGTTCTCGGTACTGGTCTGATGCGGCCTCCAGTCAGCGGCACCCGGCATCTAATTTTTGAATTCAGGCGGTGATATTGGACGCAAAAGCTTGGAGGGGTAACCGTGATTGAATCTTCTGATCTGCGGATGACGAGAATTCCACTCAACCACGGAGCCGGCCATATGCCCGCACTCGGCTTTGGCACCTTAATTCCCGACGCAGCCGTGACGATAACTGCGACCAGAGACGCACTGGAAGCCGGATTTCGACACTTCGATTGCGCGGAACGATACGGGAACGAGCGCGAGGTAGGCAAGGCTCTGCAGGCAGGACTTGCCGCGGGAGGGATCGCGCGCGAAGACATTTTTGTTACCACAAAGCTGTGGAACTCCAATCACCGGCCCGAGCGCGTTGAACCGGCTTTCGAGGCGAGTCTGGACAGACTCGGGCTCAAGTATCTGGATCTCTATCTCATTCACACTCCATTTGCATTCCAACCTGGGGACGAGCAGGATCCGCGGGATCAAAACGGCAATGTCATCTATGACCACGACGTGACTTTGCTCGACACCTGGAGGGCAATGGAGAGTCTCATGGATCATGGCAAGTGCGGGGCCATCGGACTTTCGGACATCAGTTTAAACGAACTGAAGCCCATCTATGAATCAGCGAGAATCAAGCCAGCCGTGGTCCAAGTAGAAGCACATCCGTATCTGCCGGAAACGGAGCTATTGGAATTCTGCAAGGAGAAGGACGTTGTGTTTTTGGCTTTTGCGCCATTGGGTCACGGAATAAGGCCGGGGCCGCTCGAAGATCCAGTCATTTCGGCTATCGCGGCTCGAGTTGGAAAGACACCGGCGCAGGTGCTGTTGGCTTGGGCGGTGCAGCGTGGAACGGCTTTGCTTACCACGCCCAGGACTGCGGCCCGTGCGAGAGAGAATTTCGACATCGCGGCCCTTCCGGAAGACGCGTTTGACGAAATCAATCGAATTCAGACCAGACAGAGGCTGAATGAAGTGGTGAAAACCGGCATTCCGGGCTTCATTCCACAAGCCCGGATGAAGATGAAAGCGAAACCGCAGCTAGAGCAGTCCATGCAAGAGGAACAAATCCGTACGGCCCTAGATACGCACTGGCACGCGTCGGCAGTCGGCGATGCAGACCTGGAACACGATATTTACGATGACGATGCCATTTGTGATTATCCCCAGTCGGGCGAGCGAATCCTTGGGCGAAGAAACTTGCAGGCCTTGCGGAGTCATCATCCCGGCAAGCCGTCTGGATTCAAGATAAGGCGGATTCTCGGAAACGGGAATCTCTGGATCACGGAATACATAATCACGTACCAGGGGCGGCTGGCATACACGGTGAGTATTATGGAGTTCCGCAACGGCAAGGTCGTCCACGAAACGCAGTATTTCGGGGATCCCTTCGAGGCACCGGCCTGGCGGAGGCAATGGGTCCAGCAGATTGCGTGACGCCGGACTCGATCTCCCCTCTCTCCTCCCCGCAGTTCTCCTTCGGGACTCGCGGAGTCACGCTTTGCCGACCAGGAGTCTGAACGCAGATTCGAACTGTCGAAGAGCCATTTCTCTGGTGAGCCCATAGACATGTGGATGCGCTATCAACATGATGGTCATTCCATGAAGAGTTGCGAGTATCTGGTGTAATCGCTCTTCAACCAGTTCTGCCGACGTGCCTGGAGGAAGGAGCAGTTTCAGGGTCTGCCTGAAATACGAGATCGCAGGGTTTGCCACCGCCTCGCGAGCCGCCCCCGCGCCTGGATCGTGAGTCGGCATGAGGAAGGTGAGCCGATAGTGGTGTGGATTCTTGTGCGATACAAGAATGAAATCACGCAATGCCCGAAGGAGGCGTTCCTTGGGATCCGGAAGAGAATCGTACTTCTCATGCAGGTGAATCGTGAACTGACGGTAGAGTTCTGTACAGAGGTGACGAATCAACGCGCTCTTGTCTGGAAAATGCCGATACATTGCCATTTGTGAACATCCAGCCCCTTCCGCAATTCTCCGGATGGACACATTCTCATAGCCTTCCTTTCCGAAAAGCTGACTGGCGGCATCCAGAATTCGCATCCTCAGTTCTTCTCCGGCCTTAAATGTCTTCTGCTCTGATGGCTTGACCTTATTCATCCTCCGCGCTCCCGGTGTAACGAGATCGAATTTGTGTATGTCGCATACTTTGTGTACACTATACACAAATGCAGTATTCCTCGCAAATCCCCACAATTTATCGACGTTTCCCGCGATGGTGGGTGCGCACTTTACTTTTAGCGATGGGTCTGTCGATTGTGTCCATCCCGGCTGCCGCGCAATGTGCGGGCGCGGTTGCGGAACTTCCGGTCGCCGCGAAATGTACGGAGCGAAGGCAGGCCCCAACGGCGATCGCCAGCATCGACCCTTCGCGGCGCTATCACCTCGAAGATCTGATTGACATCGCGGAGACGAACAACCCCCGCACCCGGATCGTGTGGGAAGCAGCCAAACAAGCTGCCGAGCATGTTGGACTCACACGCAGTGTTTATTTCCCAAAGCTGGCGGGAATGGCTTTATTCGGCGATGAGCGAATCATCAACCCTTTTCCGAAGCCGCTGGCTGCGGTTGGCTACGTCATGGTTGAGATTCCAGCCGTGCAGTCAGGATTAGAGCTTGAGTACACAATCTTTGACTTCGGAAAAAGGCGCTCGCAGTTGGAATCGAGCAAAGCCCTTCGGTTTGCGGCAGCCGCTACCTTTCAGCGCACCACACAGGATGTGGCATACAGGGTGGTGGTCGCCTATTACAACCTGGTCACCGCCCAGGAAAAACTTACCGCCATTCGCCAGATTTTGAATACCGCGCAAACGACGCAGAGCGCCGCCGAGGCGCAGTTGGCAAATGGCCGCGCTACGCTTCCGGATGTGCTGAACGCGAAGGCTGCTACCGCGCAAGCTGCTTACGATCTGGAAACCAGCATCGGCGATGAGGCAATGGCGCGCGTACGACTGCGCGAAGCCCTCGGCGTAGAGCCCTCCGATGAAATCGAGGTGGAGAAACCCGCTTCCACTCCAGAGGCCTCCGCTGTATCAAACTCCGTGGCAGCTCTGGTTGAAGCGGCGAGGCATGACAGGCCGGATCTCCAGGCGTTTGCGGAAAAGCTAAACTCAGCGAACCAGGCGATCAAGACCGCACGTTCGTCATATCGGCCAACGGCTGAATTCAAGTCCGACGCGGCCCAGCAGTCTATCTGGCCTTCGATGAGCCAGCCGAGTCTGGGCAATACAACTCAGTTTGTTTGGAGCGTCGGGGTGAAGCTTCGGTGGGAGTTCTTTGACGGAGGAGCGCGACGAAATGAAGTTCTCATCGCAGAGTCAGAGCACAGGCAGGCTGCGGAGGAGCTTCGTGAAAAGCAAGATGAAGTGACCCGCGAAACTTGGACCGCATACCTACAGTTCAGGACTGCAGCGCGTCAGCAGGAGGCTGCTCAGAGTCTGCTGGCTGCCGCAACAACCTCTTACGATGCTTCCCTCGATGCCTATCGTTACGGCGTCAAGAATCTGGTGGACCTTGTGACCGCCGAGTCACAGTTGGCACAAGCACGCCTGGCGGATGTTCAGGCAAGATCGGCGGTGCTGATCAGTTCCGTCACCCTGGGATACACCACCGGCAACCTGCTTCGGCCACATCCCGAGGCTGTGCACACGAACGTCAAGCAGCCTGCGCTGCCGGGAAAGGATGTAAGTGATCACTCAGATTTCTAAGCTGCTGACTGTATGCGCGTGCATGCTGTGCGCGGTAGGGTGCTCGCGCGCACCGTCCATCAACGTCGCCGGTTCGTTCCTGCCCTCGTGGATGCTATGTCTTGGTCTTGGGGTCGTGGTTTCTGCTTTGACACGGTGGCAATTGATGCAACGCAAGCTTGAGCAACACGTGATGCCCCTGGTCATTTTCTATCCGAGTCTTGTGGTAGCAACGGCGTGCCTGCTATGGCTCTTGTTCTTCCGATAAGCTGTGAGGTGATTTTGTGGAAATGAATAAATCTATCGTCGGATCAAGCCGGTTTCTTGTTTCGGCAGGAGCCTTGATCTTCGCCGCGGTTCTATTAATGGGCGTCCTCTGGCAGACCAACAGGAATCCGCGGACCGACGATGCCAGTGTACGCGCGAATTACATTCAGTTCGCTCCTGAAGTGAGTGGCCGTCTTATCAGCATCCCTGTCAAAGACAATGAGTTCGTGCGTGCTGGTTCTGTACTGTTTACTATCGATCCGCGTCCCTACCAATACGCGCTGGATCAAGCTCTCTCCGATGAACAGCTACTCGAGGAACAGATTACAGACACCCAGCGAAGGATTGCCGCAGAGAACAGTGCGATAGAAGCAGCCCGAGCGGGCGTCGCAAGTTCACGAACCCAGACCAATACAGTTGCCAGCGCGCTGCAGGCCTCCGATGCTGCTGTCGACAAAGCCAAGGCGTACCTGGCATCGGCCGAGTCACAGAGAACACTTGCTCTCAACAACCTTCACCGGATCGAGCCTCTTCTTGCTAAGCAATATGTAACCGCAGAGCAGGTGGACGACGCACGCACCAAAGCGCAGGTGGCCGAACATAACTATCAGGAGGCGCACGCTGCCCTTCAACAGGCATCAGCTCAGGAAAGACAGACAAGGTCAATGCAGCGAGAAGCTGAAGTGGCAATCACGGCTTCCCAGGCGCGACTGAATCAGAGCATCAACTCGGTCGATCGCCTCGGCAGCCTGGAGGCTCAGCGCCCATCTAAAGCTGCAAAAGTGGATAACGCGAAACTCGACCTGGCACATTGCACTGTGGTTGCACCGTTCGATGGATATGTCACGAACCTCAACATCTCAAACGGTGAATACGTTAAACCAGGGGCTCCCGTGTTCACCTTGATAGACACTCGCACCTGGTATGTGGTCGCCAATTATAGGGAGTCCGACCTGAAGTCGATTGCGCAAGGGAAGCACGTCGACCTCTATCTGATGGGGAATCCATCACGGAAGTTTGATGGCATCGTAGAGAGCATCGGTTATGGTGTTGCCCCGGACGACACCAATGCGAGCAACGGGCTGCCGCAGATCGATCACACTTTGAATTGGGTTCATCTTGCCGCACGTTTTCCAATTCGTGTCCGCGTCCAAAATCCCGACCCAATTCTCTTCCGCGTGGGCGAAACCGCCATCAGCATCGTGAGGTAGCCATTGGCCCAATTGTCCGGTCAAACTGCGCCATGGATCGAAAATCTCTACCAGGAACTTGCGCCTTCGCATGGCCGCATGGAGGGAGCACTCAGAACCGCTTTCGCCGCTACAATCGCGACCTACCTTCTGCTCGCGTTGCGCGCACCGCTGATGCCTCCGGCTGTCTATCTTATCTTTCTCATTTCCTATGACGCAGCGTACCTGACTTTCAAGAATAGTGTGTTCCAGCTAACGTTCCAATGCGTGGGAGCCGGTGCTGCGCTCATGCTTGTTAAAGTGACAGGGAACGATCCCATGGCCCGAGTCCTGGGAATCGCACTGTTTACCTTCTTCTCCGCGTACTTCTTGCGTGCGTCCACGCGGCCATCCGCGGCGATGAATATCGGCATTTTCTCGATCATTACGTTGTCGTCGTGGGAGCAACATCTACCCGCGGAACAGTTAGTTCACCTCGCCATTTGGCCGATTGCAGGAGGAGCCTTAGCTGTTGGGACCAAAATTCTCATCGAGTATATGTTCACTCACCGTGATCCGCTGCGTGCACTTCAAAAGGAGTTGGGCGCCCGTCTTAATGCCCTAGAAGAACTTTTCCGGATGTACGGCGAAAGCGCCCCGGAGGAAGAGATTGAAAAGCAGGTCGCGGCCGTTAGACGCTACGCCTTCGCCGGTCAGGGAAAAATGCATGCGCTTCTGGAAGAGATCGAAAGGCATCCGGTCGCAGAAGTCTCGGACGGTATCATTCCACCTGTCTTGATTCCTGCCATCGCTCGCTTAATGGACCTGGGTGCCGCGTTTGGCCGGCAGGTCCGGTCCGATCAGAGTGATCGCGATCAAGCACGATTCCGTAACTTGGCTGCTGCGCTGGCAGCCGTGCGCGAAGGTCGGATCGATGACATTGAGGCATTGCTGGGAAGCGTTCCGGATGCAACGACCGGAACGCTCGGACAGATAGAACAATCGTTGTACAACATTGGCGCCACCTCTCTTGCAGATCACGTATTGGCACATGAAGGATTACTGGCGTCGCGTGCGCACAGCGATTCGTGGCTGCGGCAGGATGCGTGGACCAATCCAGCCTATCTGGTCTATGCCATAAAACTCAGCCTGTGTGCCACTATCTGCTATGTGATCTACAACGCGCTTGCCTGGCCCGGAATTTCAACTGCGGTAATCACTGTGCTTGTTGCTGGATTGACTACCACGGGCGCGACTAATCAAAAGATGCTGTTTCGCATCGTGGGCGCGGCGATCGGCGGCCTCATCTTTGGAATCGGTTGCATTGTCTTTGTCTTTCCCTACGCTGATACGGCCATTCCGTTGTTACTTGCGGTTGGTTGCGTATCCTTTGTTGGGGCGTGGTTCGCACGTAGTGCTCACTTCAGTTATGTCGGCCTACAGATTGTGTTCGCTTTTTATCTCACGGCCTTTGAGGGATTTTCAGCCCCGACGCAGATGGCCCCGGCCCGTGACAGATTCATTGGTATCCTCGTGGCTCTTATTGTGATGTGGATGATTTTTCATCAGCTTCATCCCGAGCGGACCGTCGACAAGATGCGTCACGGTTTAGCCCGGCTACTGACCATTGAAGCCGATCTAATCTCTGATCTTCGCATGGCACACTACGACAGAATTCCAGCTTTACGCGAGGAAGCCGACGAACTTTTAGGATCTCTGTACGCACTTGCAGAAGTTGTTCCCTATGAACTCGAAGAGGATATCGAGAGAGACCGAGCCGTCAGCGAACAGATTCAGAACGCCGCTTCAACTGCCGGAAGTGTCTTTTTGACGGCAGTTACGTGGCCCCGCACAATTGAATGCTCCGGCTCATCCAATGTGGCCGACGACGCACACGCGCTCCTGGAGCAAGGATTGCGTGATCTAGCCAGCTTCCTGGAAGGCGCGTCGATACCGAAGGAGTCTAGGCTCGCGCAAACAAAGCACCACGATTCTTGCCCGGAGCCCATTCAGAATACCCTCAGTTTTTTTGGAGAGCTACAGATTCAATGCCAGGGAATATCCTTAGGCGTACGGTGAATCGCGGGATTAGGGATCAGATGCAGCTCACTCAGCCACTGCTAGCTAGTTTGAAATCATCCCGAGCACAGAAGAACGTGCGGGCGGTGGCGGCTCAAGCCATGCTGCTGGGATATCCGCAGTGTCAGCGGCTCTCAAATAAGCACTGTATCGTTTATCGAAGGAAAGGATGTGCCTCAGCGTCCACTCCTTGAGTAGATTAAGCAGCGACAGACTACGCATGACCTTGTCTTCGTCAAAGGCCTTTGCCAGAGTCAACGCCTTCTCTGCTAACTTGACATGCTCGGCTTTGTGCCGGAAGTAATCAGGATACTTGGCCTGAAGCATCAATCTCTCCTCATAAGCGAAATGCTCACGATAGCAGGCTTGGAGACGCTTCAGAATGGCCGGGACGACCTGAGCAACATTACCCGCCCTCAAGGCGTTGTACAGCTCGTTTACCATCTCGAACATCTTTTGGTGTTGCACGTCGATTGATTCAACCTCGACCGAGTATCCAAACTCCCGCTCCATAAGTGCCATTGCCATCCTCTTTGAAACACCAAAGTGGAAGCCCCTTCAGGTTGAATTCTTACGTGAGGAGATATCGGCAGAATGGAAGAAATTAATCAGAGGTGTATGCAGATCGTTCAACTGACAAAAGCGTTAGACCCTGGGAAGACCGGAGATCCCGGTCCCACAGGGTCAGAAAACGCGTTCAATGCCTTTCCCGCAAGCTAGCGGCGCAGTTGCTGCGATTATTCGGGATGCTTGCCGATCAACGGAGCATGGCAACCACCGCAGTCCATCTTCGTCCGCATATTCTCAAGCGCTCCGCCCTTTTCATGACACGTCATGCAACTCTGCGTTTGCGCGGGCAGAGCAGTGACGACAATCGGTTTCCCGGCTGCCTGCTGGTTCAATAGGGTCACCGTCAGCTTCGCGACGGAGGAGACGAGGCACGCACAGCGTTCGGCACGCTCCGGACTATAGGAGTGCTTGCCGCTGACCTTCGTCCATTGCGCAATTGAGGCGTGACAGAGTGGCGAGCCAGAGATTGACCGAACCTCGGGGAACTTGGCGCCCTTCGGATGCACGTCCGGCAACTGTTCATGCTCGTACCAGGTGAAGAGTTCGTTGATCACCGGGTCAGGGTCAGGCGAAAGAAGCTGAACAGCAGCCGCAGCTCCATTCAGCGTGCCGCAAACGGTTCCCCAGCCCTTAATCCCGCCCCCGCCGTACTTGAACATCATTGACGGGAAGTCCTTGTAAGGTGCGCCGAGTTGCTCCGTTAAGGGCCCAACGATTGCATCGAAGGCTCCATACATGCATTCGCCTTTGTAGAAGCCTTCAAATCCACGCTGGGCGGCTTTGTCGGGATCTTGTGATTTATAGGGCCAAGGTGTCTTGTGCAATGCTTCCGTCGAATCTTTTGCGACTGCAGGCTGATCTGCATGCGCAACCAGCGTTGCCGTCGCACCCACAACAGCAACTCCCCCTAGTGCCGTGACAAACTGCCTGCGATTGAATTCCTTTTCCATAAGTTCCTCACTGTAAGTTGCTGTCTATTATCGAATGATCATCATCTCAATGGCTGCGTTAATCCCTTAGGTATTTCCCTTAATTGCTTTGCAAAAGAACTAATGAAATCGCGCGTTCGGGTCTCATTCTGTAACCCCGGCTGCCGCCTTGGTTTTCTGCAATGCCGGCTGAAATTGCTTGTACGTTGTGAATCCGCCGGAAAGATTCCTGACGCGAGAATACCCGTGCTGCCGGAGAATGCGCAATGCATAGTATGAGCGCTGGCCGGCGGCACAGTACACCCAGATTTCGCGATCGGCAGGCACCTCGCCAAGGCGGGCGCGCAACTGCGGCAATGGGATATTAACTGCTCCCTCGACATGGCCGTCTTTAAATTCCGAAGGCTCGCGCACGTCGAGCAGCAGCGCTTGTGTGCCGGGTACCTGTTCCCAGCAGGCCAGCGCCACGTCCCCGCGACGAACGTTGCTTGCAACCATGCCGGCAAAGTTGACCGCATCTTTCGCGCTACCGAACTGAGGCGCGTAGCAGAGGTCGGCTTCCTCCAGATCATAGGTTGTGGCGCCTTTCTGGATCGCCATGGCGATCACATCAATGCGTCTCTCCACACCTTCTTCTCCAACCGCCTGTGCACCCAAGACACGGCCATCATCGCGGGAGAAGAGAAGCTTCATGTGAATCGGCTTCGCTCCGGGGTAGTAGGTCACGTGGTCGTTTGGGTGCAAGTAAACCTTGTCAAAACCAGTGATTCCACAACGGTTGAGTGTTTTCTCGCTGGCGCCGGTCATCGCGACCGTCAGGCCGAAGACGCCACATACGGCGGTTGATTGCACACCGCGGAAATGAGCTGTGCGTCCGCAAATCGAGTCGGCAGCGATGCGCCCCTGCCGGTTCGCGGGGCCGGCTAATGGAACCACGCACCACTCTCGGGTCACAAAATCACGGCTTTCCACCGCATCACCAACGGCCCAGATATTTGGGTCACTGGTTCGCATACTGTCGTCAACGCGAATTCCGTTTTTCTCGCCGATTGCGAGTCCAGCTTGCTTTGCCAGCTGAATCTCAGGACGAACTCCGAGGCCAAGCACAACGAGGCCGGCCGGTATGGCGGTGCCGGATTGCGTCCTCACAACGAGGTTGCCGCTTGAATCACGCTCAAATGATGCCACCGCATCATTCAGGTGAACAGAGACACCCTTCTCGACAAGCCGTTGCCGCACCAGTTCCGCCAGCTCCGGGTCGAGTGGCGGCAGGACCTGGCCCAACATCTCGACCACAGCGACGGTGAGGCCACGCTGCACCAGATTCTCCGCCATCTCAAGTCCGATGAATCCCGCGCCTACAACGACGGCGGTCTTAGCGCCGCTTTCGGCAATCCACTGCCGGATGTCGCGGCTGTCGGGAATCGTGCGCAGGGTGAAAATGCCAAGAAGATCGATGCCGGGTAACCGCGGGCGAATAGGCGCGGCCCCCGGGGCGAGCACCAGTGCATCGTATGGCTCCCCGTAGGAGGCTCCCGTTCGAAGATTGCGAACTTGAATCTCCTGGCGTTCGCGATCGATGGCAATCACTTCGTGTTCTGTGCGGACCTCTATGTTGAACCTGGTTTTGAACAGCTCCGCCGTGGCGACTAAAAGCTTGTCTTCCTTTTGAATGATGTCGCCAACATAGTACGGTAAACCACAGTTCGCAAAGGAAACGTAAGGCCCGCGTTCGAACACGATGATTTCTGAGTCTTCGGAAAGCCTGCGTACACGCGCCGCGCAGGAAGCCCCACCGGCTACTCCGCCGACAACAACGATTCGCTTTCGTGCATTCATCTTGCTCCTTCGGGTGGATCGGCAAAGGTGGAGCATGGGCGTCCTAACCGGAAGCGCGCGCCGTGGAATCCAGCTTCTTCACCGAGTGAAAGGCTTCCTCCCGATCTCCCAGACTGATGAGCTGCATGAACCCCTCTGAATGTCCACTTAGATGCAGTTTACGGCTAGAATCGTATCATCCTTGCTGCCTTGCGCAAGGCCGAATCGGGTTGGAAAATAATTATCACTGATTAGGTGTAGTTATCACCCCGAGGAGACGCCTTGCTCCCGGCAAAGGCAATTCGAGGACCTTACCAAAGGTCTTTAGAATTAGTAAATTAAGTGCGTGTTACACTTAGACGAAAAGTAGCGTTGGAGGCCTTGAAAATGGCACCTGGAAAATGCGCCCGTCACCCGGTCGACTATCCCTGCACCTGCGCCATGGGACACTTGTACCGGTTTATTGAGCCGGTTCTCTTGTTGATGATTCGAGAGCGCGGTCAGGCTTATGGTTACGATTTGTCGGGAGAGCTAGGAGATTACGCATTCACGGATGCAGATATCGAAAGGGCTGCGCTTTACCGCACGCTGAACATTCTGGAAAAGAATGGCTACGTCAAGAGTCATTGGGACACTAAAGGCTCTGGACCGGCGCGGAAGGTGTACTCGTTGACTAAGGACGGGGAGCACCACCTGCAGCAATGGTCAGAGGTGCTTCACAACGTGAGTAAATCGATGTCGCGCTTCGTGCGCAAAGTGGAATCGCTTAATGGAACCCAAAGGCCCATCCGTGCAAAACGGGCTTCAGCAGTCTCTTAGCGTGCACGATTCGGGAAAGACAGGGAGAATGGTATTCGCCCGCTGAAACGTGAACGAGCCATGTTCGTTCTCGCCGTAGCGAGACTGGTGATTGCAAGAAAGATGGTCCATGTGGGGAGCGTCTCTTGCTGATGTCAGGTTTCAGCGTTAAGCTAATGCTATTGCTGGTTTCTTTATCAAAATGACTCGCAATTTCAAACTCGTAGCTGCGGCATTGGCTTTTGTGATTCTGGCAGGCAGCCTGTCAGCTTTCGCGGCATGCTTGCGCGGAGCCGTACTCACGACACACAAGTGTTGTGGCGCGGACTGCCCGATGAGCGCGAAAACTCCACCCGCTGGTAGCGAGTTACAGGCAACACCCGAAAGTGGCCCTTGCTGCGATGTTTTGCCAGTGAAACCAGTCTCTGCATCAGTGGCGCAAGAGCCGAGTACCCGTTCGCTCGTTGCACCTCTCCTTCCGGCGGTTGAGCCTGTCGCGTCTGTCCTACTGCTTCCTGAGAAGAAATCGCGCGACGAAGCGCCGTTCTTCAGAAATTCCCTTCCTCGATCTGTGCTCTGTATTTTCCTCGTCTAGATTTCCTATCAAGTAGTCGAAATTTGTCCTTAGGCAGAAGTGTCTAAAGGCTCGTATTTTCTTCTATCAAAGAGAGACCTAGCATGATCAGAAATACAGTTGTAATTACCCTTGCGGGGGTGCTGTCTCTACCCATGCTTGCTCAGGCTGGGGCAGACCATACGGTTAGTGCAAACGGCACGGAAAGCCTGCAGGCGAGCCTCTCAGCGCAGCAGTCGGGATCGCAGACATCCGGCGATCAGAGTGTTATCACGTTGGACGACCTCGTGCGCGAGGCATTGCAGAAGAACTCAGGCGTACAAAGCGCACTGCATGCCGTGGAAGCGCAACGGCGGCGCGTTCCGCAAGCCAAGACATTGCCCGATCCTATGGTCGGCGTTGGTTGGGCTGGCAACATTACGCCGTTCAGCGTGCAGAAGGGTGATCCGTCCAGCTATCGCAGCATCACCGCCACGCAGCAGTTGTTCTATCCGGGGAAGCTGAAGCTGCGCGGTGAGATCGTATCCAAGGAAGTCGATGCGGCCCACTGGGACTACGAGGCAGCACGTCGAAAGGTTACGGCAGACGTAAAGGCTGCTTACTACGACTACTGGTTCTACGACAAGGCGATCCAAACCACGCAGAAGAATAGAGAGCTGCTGGAGAAGTTGTCACAAATCTCCGAGTCACGCTATCGGGTTGGGAAAGGCATTCAGCAGGACATTCTGCGATCGCAGGTAGAGATCACGTTGTTGATGCAGCGACTCACGGTGCTCGAACAGCAGCGAAGGACGGCGCAGGTTCGGCTGAACACCCTGCTGGCACGCGATCCGGATGCGCCACTACCACCGGCCGCAAACCTCCAACAAGCGGCACTCACACTCTCTCTTGCAGATCTGTACCAACTGGCACGCGAGGACGACACCGGATTGCAGCGTGAAAAACAGATGGTTCAGCGCAACCAACTTGCGGTCAATCTGGCCCAGAAGGACTATTACCCAGATCTCAGCGTTGGCTACATGTACCAGCAGCGTCCTGCAATGCCTGACATGCATGGGCTCACATTCACGATCAATGTTCCGGTGTTCTACAAGACTAAGCAGCGAGAAGAAGTTGCACAGGCAACTGAGGAGAAGATTGTCGCCGAGCACAGCCGCGACAATCGCCAGAACGAACTCAACTTCGAACTGAAACAGCAGTACCTGACCGCTAAGGCCTCCGATGAGTTGCTACGCCTGTACTCGCAGGGCGTTGTTCCTCAGTCTTCCCTCGCACTGGAATCCTCGATGTCGTCGTACCAGGTCGGCACTGCGGATTTCCTGACGGTCATTGGAAATTTTTCGATGGTGCTGAACTACGAAATCGACTACTACCGCGAGTTGGCGAATTATCAAACCGCGCTGGCACGCATGGAGACCATGGTCGGTGTGGACCTGACATCGCAGGTTCAGACGCCGGAAAACGCCCCCGCTCCCCAGAAGGAACCACGATGAAACTCAAAGAGATATTGAGCGAGTTGGATAAAGCTACCACCATTCGCAAAGCGGCCAAGAGGAGTGAAAATTCATGCTTCGCAAAAGTCTAGGAATCCTCGCACTTATCGTTGTGATCGCCATCGGAGCCATTTACGGAGGGAAGGTCGTCGGCTACTTCCGGCACCAGCATTCAGGCGCTACCGCAGCCGCCAACTCCGGCGGTCCAGCAGAACGCAAGGTCCTGTTCTGGTATGACGCGATGAACGCAGCGCACCACTACGACAAGCCAGGCAAGGCTCCCGACGGCATGGACCTGGTTCCACAATATGCGGACGATGGCGCACAGACCGTCGCTGGGCAGACCGTGGACATGAGTAAATCAGCCTCGTCTGATGAGCGAAAGATTCTTTATTGGTACGACCCGATGCACCCGGCATACAAGTCGGACAAGCCGGGCATTGCCCCTGACTGCGGCATGCAGCTTGTCCCAAAGTATGCCGACGAAAACGCAGGCACGAAGAGCATGGCTGTGGGCACGG
>CAZLJQ010000066.1:0-18201 GCA_964559875.1 uncultured Acidobacteriaceae bacterium | reverse complement strand
CCGGTCATCTTGGCGAAGGTGTTCATCTGGTTGTCGCCCTGCAGGAAGTCCATGTTGCGCATGGCCGATCCCATGCCGCCGCCGCGCGACTCCATATACTCCCGCCAGATGAATCCGGTGCTGATGGCATAAATGGTCACGTTGGGCGTGGCCTTGATCTTCTTCAAAACCTTGTCGTAGGTCATCCTGCTGAACGTGTCCAGTCCGCTGCTGATCAGAATGATTTCCTTGCGTCCCTCTATGCGTTCAAGCCGGTCCAAGGTGTCATACAGTGCGTCGAACAGGTTGGTATCGCTGAAGCCGGGAATGCGCAGAGTGTTCAGTGCGCCATAAATCGCCTGTTTGTCTGACGTGAAGTCCACCACGATGCTCGGCCTCAGGTCATAGCTGATGACCGAAACGTAATCGTTCTTCTGCATCTGGTCCGTGAAGGCATAAGAGGCGCGCAGCGCGTCATAAAGAAACTGCCGTCGGCTCACCTGGAAGGCAGGAGTAGAGGCGAACTCCACCAGCAAAACCGCCGTAAATCCTCCCTTGGTAACGCCGAAGCTCTCAATGGGCTGCACCACGTTGTCTTCCAGTATCCGGAATTGCTCCTTCTGCAATCCGGGAATCGACTGGCCGTCCTTGGTAAGAACCAGCGCATCGACCGAGACAAGCGGAACGTCTACATTGATTGAGTAACTCGGCATTCCTTCGGCGGCCTTGGGCTCAGGTGGCGGAGCAGGCCTCGCTGGCTGCCTATCGGGATCGACCTTGGGGATCGCATACGGTCCGCTGTCGCTCTGCGGACCACCTGCCTCCGGTGGCGGCGCTTGCTTCTGCGGGTTGGAGCCCGGTGCGCTGCTTGAGGTTTGTGCTTGCGACAGTGCAGTCGCCAGCGCCAGGCAAAACAAGATCAGGGTTGACCACCAGATCGAATTCCGGCGTGAAGTCCTGTAAGTAAGCCTTTTTCGTGCTGACATGAGGTGTGTTACCTCGGCAGACTCGACAGAGTCTTTGTAAGTATAGATGCTAGCTGGAAGGATACAGGTCAGCCGTGAGCATGAATGATCGGAAAGTGCGATAGGATTCGACGTGGCTGGATGGCTTTAGAGCAGCGGCGGTCAGGCGACCCGGCGGCCCGGCGTAAGACTTTCCGGCGCTCTCCTCCCAACCACCGGGAAAAGCTCTTTCAATTTCTTGTCGATTCGATCAGTGCATTCCAAAACCATTATCTTGTGATCGTCGCAATCCAGCGGCGCATGATGCGCAAGGACAATCACTTCGAGTGAGTTTCGTACAGCGTGATTCAGCTCAGCGACCCTGCACAATTCGTCCGCAAGCAATTTGCGGCGTTCGGCAAGCCCGGCTAGCACCAGCCAAAACGCAAGCCCCGCGCCCAGTCCGACTATGCTTGCCTGCAACCCCGCATGGAGTGTGGGATTTAGCTTGGCCTCAAGGCACCAGCTCGATACCAGATATTCGAATAATCCAAATAGGGATGTAGCGCCGACGACCGCACAAATCACCCCTCGCCTACTCTCAAGAACGAATCGGACAACCCTCGCTAGGATAATTGCCCGCATACAGCACCCCTACCGCAAGGCGTCTACCGAAGCGATTTAAAGGTGGTGCGGTCTCAGACTCGGGCGGCCCTTTATCCACTCCGAGCCCACCTCTAGCACTATCGCGCAGAGTCCTTGCACCCAGTCTTTTACTACTCAATAACTGAACTGTCCGTGACAACCCTCACGCCGCCTTGTGACACCCTGATTTGTTCACAGAAAATCAACACAAGTGGCTACGCAATTGCATACTTCTGCATAATTGCATAATTCACAAAAATCAAATAGCTAAGGATGCGCGCTAGCTGTGACGGGCTGTCAATAAATAATGAATCGGCGAATCGCGAGATCCCTTCCGAGGCCGTACCAAGTGCCCAGGCCGGGAACCAGGCATTAACCACTCAGTGTATCGTTGGCGACGGCAGAGTGACCGGTTGAGCAATCGTTTGCAAATCCGCGCAACCATTATCTATCCGGTAAAGAGGCCGCAGAAAACGATTGGCTGAAAAGTAAATGGTCGCGCGAGTTCCCGGCGAGCTTTTCCCAGCCTAGCAAGCAGGTGTCCGCTGAATGCAGACGTTAAGGAAGGCGGAATTTACGGAGGAAACGCTTCATCTCAGGGCTGAATTCGCGGAGGAGATTGAAAGCAAAATCGGTGCCAAGCTGCGTGTGTCCCATCTTTACGCCTTGCACCAGCGGTGAGTAGGGTGACGGATACCAGGTGGTCACCAGCATGGAGCCGGCATAATCGCCAGCGAAGCGCGGCAGATCAAGACGTGCGTGTCCATCGCCATCGTAGGCGAGCGCAGTCATCTTGAAGGCGTACCACGAACGACGCCAGCCCCCGCTGCAGCGGCAGCGGAAGTATCTTGGGTCCAGCCTAAGGGCCGCATCGCCCGCGTTGTGAATGCCTGCCTCCACGGTGTTCAACATGAGCGCTGTACCCGACCGCCGGTTGAAGCCATTGAACGAGCGGGGCCATCCTTCAGGTTCACCTGCCAGTTGACTGGCACCGGCTTCAACGAGCGGCGTCAGGTAGGTAGAGGGCTCGCCGAGATATCCCTTGAAGAACAGGCTAGTGCGCTCGCTGCCGGTCAGTGAGACAAAGCCGCTCTCACCGGGGTAGGAAGAAATTGCCGGTTGAGTTGTGACTTCCGCAGTGAGTTGAATTGCGGGAGACGCTGCGGATCTGGCCGCAAGCATCGGAGCCTGCTGCGCGACCGCCACGCAGGAGAACGTACCTATTGCGCAGAGCACTCCGCAGAGCAGTGGCCATCGCAAGGCGAAGACGATGGCCGAGCGGAGCCGCGGCTGGCGCGTAAAGGCATCTCCGTGACTGCCGGAAGCAGTGTGCCACACATTCGTCAAGAGGATTCCCCCGGCGCCGAAGCAGGTGGTGCAAGATTGAGTGGTGTCATTTAGATTGTACGCCCGTCGGCAATCGGAGCGCCGCACGAAAGATCACCTGCTTCAGAGATAAGGCAATCGCGCTTGCAGGCTGCTTCTATAATCCTTGTAATGCGCTTCGAACTATTCATCGCCGCTCGTTATCTTCGCGCCAAGCGCCGCCAGGCGGTGATCGGAGTGATCACCGCGATCTCCATCCTCGGGGTGGCAGCGGGAGTGGCCTCGCTGATCATCGCGCTGGCGATCAACAACGGCTTCCGCCATGACCTACAGGAGCGGCTTCTTGGATCGACCTCGCATGTAAACCTGATGCGGGTGGAGAACGACGGCATTCGCGATTGGCCAACATTGCAACACCGGATGGAGAAGCTTCCCCACGTGCAGGGCGTGGCACCGGCAATCTATGAGCAGGTGCTGATTTCGCGGGGTGCACGAGCCGGAGGCGCAGTGCTGAAAGGAATTGTTCCGGCGGACGAGCGAAAAGTAACCTCGTTGCTAGACACGCTGCATGAGGGCAGTGCGCAGCCGCTGACGGATGCCGAGGAGCGGGCGCACGAAGGCGCAACCCAAACGGTACAGCAGCCTAGTGCGCAGGACTCCAATCCGTCTTCACTGCAGGGAGCAGCCGATCGCATTGCGGCGATGCCGCCGATTGTGCTGGGCAAGGACCTAGCGGAGACCTTGGGAGCGACAGTGGGGTCCGTGGTGCTAGTGACGAGTCCACAAGGCGAACTGACGCCGTTCGGAATGGTTCCACGCTATATGCGCTTCAAGGTAGTGGGAATCTTCCAGTCGGGTTTCTACGATTACGATTCGACATGGGCACTATGCTCATTGACGGATTCGCAGCAGTTGTTCAGTTTGGGAGATGTCGCCAGCGTGCTGGAGTTCAAGGTGGACGATATCTACAACGCCGCGGCAATTGGGAAGCAGATCGAGGCGGCCGCGGGTAAAGGATTCCAGACTACAAATTGGATGGAGCAGAACCGGGCGCTGTTTCGCGCGCTGCGGCTGGAGCGGGTGGTTACGTTCATCACCATTGGGCTGATCGTGTTTGTGGCGGCGTTGAATATCTTGATCTCGCTGATCATGATGGTGATGGAGAAGACACGCGACATTGCTGTGCTGGTTTCCATGGGAGCGCGGCGCGACCAGGTGCGGCGAATCTTCATCTGGCAGGGTCTGCTGATTGGCATTGTCGGCACTGCGCTGGGACTGGTGATTGGCTACACGTTAGCGATACTGGCGGGACGCTATCACTGGATCTCGCTCTCGGCAGAGGTCTATGCCATCGACTACGTTCCGTTTGTGCCGCGCGCGATCGACGCAGCGCTGGTGGCTGTGGTCTCGCTGGCGATCAGCTTTATTGCCACGATCTATCCGTCACAGTCGGCAGCAAGAGTGCTACCGGCAGAGGCATTGCGCTACGAGTAAGTTGAGTGGAATCTACGGGACTGCAGAGCAAGGTATTTGTTGCACTATGCTCGAGAGATTCCCCCGTAGAGATATGGCACATATGTGTCCGCGGCATGATTTAATCGAAGGAGTGGTCGGCATCGAGAGCGAGCAAAACACTTCGCAGAAGGATATTCAGCAGAAAAGGTTTTATCGTGAGCGGGAATTTGCACCAGAAGGAACGCGAGGTGCATCCAAATGATAAATGATGAGATCCTCCGAGTTGAGGCTCTCCGCAAGGTCTATCGGTCTGGAAGCGCGGACCTTGTGCTCTTTGACAACCTGTCTTTCCGTGTTGGTGCGGGTGAGATGCTGGCAATTGTAGGGCAGAGTGGCGCGGGCAAGAGTTCCTTGCTGCACATTTTAGGAGCGTTGGATACAGCCAGTGCGGGCGAGGTCTATTTTGGGGAGACCCGTTTGACTTCGCTGACGGAGCAGGCCGCAGCCGAATTCCGCAACCGCCAGATCGGGTACGTGTGGCAGTTCCATTACCTGCTGCCTGAGTTCACGGCGCTGGAGAATGTGGCAATGCCGTTGTATCTGCGGGGAGAAAGCCGTCGCAAGGCAGAAGCCGAAGCCGCTAAGTGGCTGGGCGAAGTTGGACTGGCCGACCGTGGGCATCATCGCTCGGGCGAACTATCGGGAGGTGAGCAGCAACGGGTGTCACTGGCGCGGGCGCTGGTGACGGCACCGCGAGTGTTGCTGGCCGATGAGCCGACTGGGGATCTGGACAACCGTACGGCGGAATCAGTCTTCGAGCTAATCTCTAGACTGCACGCCAGTTACCGGCTGACCTCGATCCTAGTGACGCACAATCTGGCTTTCGCGCGACGTTGCAGCCGGATACTGAGATTGGAGAGCGGAAGGGTGATCGAGGTGGACCCAGAGTCTTTATCACTTTCTTAGGGTTATTTCCCTTCGCTTGGCAGAGAGTTTAGTGGCATAGTTGGCAGAACGCACCAGAAAGACCGAAAGCACGGATCGCAACACTGGCCGCCACTTTTCGCGGCAGGCAAAGAAGGTTGAGCAGTTTTTGTTCCGGCTGGCGTCCGTAGCCATCTGGTTGGAATCCGGATTCGGATTCCTTCGCGGTCCCCGGAGGATTGGTTCTCCGGTGGTACCAGGGGTGAGGCAGGGAGAAGGTTTCCCGTAACCGGTAATGGCCGGGGCGGAGGGACTGGGAGACTTAAACAATGTTTGAACGGTACACCGAAAAAGCAAGGCGCGTGATCTTCTTTGCACGATATGAAGCAAGCCAGTTTGGCTCCCCGTATATTGAGACGGAGCATCTGCTGCTGGGTCTGCTGCGCGAGGATAAAGCGCTGACCAATCGCTTCCTTCGCCAGCATTCGTCGGTGGATTCTATCCGGAAGCAGATTGAAGCCCACACGACAGTTCGCGAAAAGGTTTCGACCAGTGTCGACCTGCCGCTCAGCAATGAGTGCAAGCGGGTGCTGGCCTATGCTTCCGAAGAAGCTGAGCGGTTGAGCCACAAGCACATTGGCACCGAGCATCTACTGCTGGGTCTGCTGCGCGAAGAGAAATGCTTTGCGGCCGAGATTCTGGCGGAGCGCGGGCTGAAGCTGGCGGCGATTCGCGAGGAATTGCAGAGAACTACGCAGGAAAAGGTGCAGCAGCAGCCACAACGTGCTGCCAACCGCGAGTCTTCTCTGCTGGCGGAGTTTTCTCGCGACCTGACGCAGGCGGCGATGGAGAACCAGTTGGACCCGCTAGTAGGCCGCGATGGCGAGGTGGACCGTACCATTCAGATTCTGTGCCGCCGCACCAAGAACAACCCGGTTCTGATTGGCGAGCCAGGCGTGGGCAAGACGGCGATCGTGGAAGGCCTGGCGCAGCGAATCGCGGATGGCGAGGTGCCTTCGTTCCTGGCCGACAAGCGGGTGCTGGCACTGGACCTATCGCTGATTGTTGCCGGCACAAAATATCGCGGACAATTCGAAGAGCGGTTGAAAACCATCATGAAGGAACTGATCGAAAATCAAAACTCGATCATCTTCATCGATGAGCTGCACACGCTGGTGGGAGCTGGCTCGGCCGAGGGATCGCTGGACGCGGCCAACATCTTGAAACCGGCGCTGTCGCGCGGCGAAATTCAGTGCATTGGCGCAACCACGCCGGGTGAATACCGCAAATCGATTGAGAAGGACCGGTCGCTGGAACGGCGCTTCCAGTCGGTGAAGGTGCCGCCCCCGAGCGAGGCGGATTCGGTGGAGATCCTGATGGGCATCAAGGACCGGTATGAGAAGTTCCATGCCGTCAGCTACACAGATGAGTCCATCAACTTCGCGGTCTCGCACTCGAACCGCTATATTCCCGACCGCTTCCTGCCGGACAAAGCGATTGACTTGATCGACGAAGCCGGAGCACGCGTGAAACTGCGCCAGTCGGCACTGCCGGAAGAGATTACCGAGGTGCAGAAGCGCATCAAGTTCATCGTGCATCGCATGGAAAACGCGATTGCAAGCCATGAATTTGAGAAGGCGAGATTCTACTCGGACGAAGAACGCAAGGAACGCGAAAACCTGCGCGTGCTGCGCGAAAAGTTCCACCTTGATGAAACCGCGACGGGAATTGTGCAACGCGAGGACATAGAGGAAGTGGTCTCTCGCTGGACGGGCGTTCCGGTGTCTGCAATCAAGGAAGAAGAATCGCAGAAGCTGCTACGCATCGAAGAGGAATTGCACAAGCGGGTAATCTCGCAGGAAAAAGCGATCAGCGCACTGGCGAGGGCGATCCGCCGCTCACGCGCGGGACTCAAGAGTCCGGCACGTCCGATTGGATCATTCCTCTTCCTGGGCCCGACTGGCGTGGGCAAGACGGAGGCGGCAAGAACGCTGGCACAGTTCATGTTCGGCAGCGAGAAGAGCCTGATCCGCTTCGATATGTCGGAGTACATGGAGAAACACTCGGTCAGCAAGTTGATCGGCTCGCCTCCAGGCTATGTAGGCTACGAGGAAGGTGGACAACTCACCGAGCGCGTGAAGCGCGCGCCGTATTCGGTGGTGCTGTTGGATGAAATCGAGAAGGCGCACCCGGATGTGTTCAACATTCTGCTGCAGGTCTTTGAGGATGGACAGTTGACTGACGGCCTCGGAAACACCGTGGACTTCAAGAACGTCATCCTGATCATGACCTCCAACATCGGCGCGCGGCACATGATCAAACGCGAAGGTCTGGGCTTCTCCTCCAGCAAGGAAGAGAACATCAGCGACAAGGTCGAGGAGATGGTTAAGAGCGAGGTCCGCAAGACCTTCAATCCCGAATTTCTCAACCGCGTCGATGAGGTAGTGATCTTCAATGCCCTCAGCGAACACGATCTGATCCAGATCGTCGAGTTGATGGTGACCCAGTTGAATCACAACCTGGCGCAGCGAGCGATCACCATCACGGTGACGGAAGACGCACGGAAGTGGATTCTGGAAAAGACGATTACCGACCGCAGCTACGGAGCGCGTCCGCTACGCCGGGCCTTGCAGAAGTATGTGGAGGACCCGCTGTCAGAGGCGCTGATTCAAGGCAGCATCAAGAACCGTCCGGCGTTTGTCGAGGTCTATCTCGACAATAACCAACTCTTCTACCGCGAGGTGGGTGAGGAAAAGACAGACGGCGCTCTGTTGTTGAACTAGACCCGCAGGATGGAACAGGAAAGGCCGTCGGCCATGCTGGCGGCCTTTCTATTTGCGAACAAAACATCCGAGTAGTGTGGAGGTTGCGGTCTGAATTTTTGAACCTTCTTTGCAATCCAGCTCATCTACCGATTATGCAGCTACTCGTCTATTCAGCGCCGTGGTGCGGCGACTGCCGCGAAGCGAAACGTTTCCTCGACAAACACAAGATTTCTTATGAAGAAATCAATATTGAGACCACGGCCGGAGCCGCCGACGAAGTGATTCGCAATACTGGCAAGCGGGCCATTCCGCAGTTTGTGATTGACGGCAAATGGGTGCAGCCGTATCGCGCTGGCCAGGGATTTCTGTATGAGGAGATGAGCGAGTTGCTCGGAGTCTCGAAGGGTTAGAGATTCGCTCCGTTGATGGCCTGATGATTTGGGACTTTAAGCCGATAAAGAAAGAATGTTCGCCCGGTTCACTCTTCCGCCGGAGCCGTAGAGACAAGCGAAGAGAACCTCCTGTCTTGGCCGGGACGCTCCTGGCCTTCTTTTTTGTCGACAGCTAAGTTCTGAATCTCCGCGCCGGGATTGTTACAATAAAGTGTTCAGCCCTGATTGAAAGAGACTGGCAAGGAGTACGTCTTGATCGCTCGTTATACCCGCCCGGAGATGGGTCAGATTTGGAGTGACGAAAACAAGTTTCGCACCTGGTTGCAGGTTGAGGTAGCGGCCAGTGAAACACTCGCCGAAGCCGGGATTGTTCCCAAATCCGCTGCCCGCGCGATCCGCGTAAAAGGCGCGGCGTTTGAAGTGGCACGGATTCACGAGGTAGAGGCCGAGGTGAAGCACGACGTGATCGCCTTTACCACGGCCGTGGCGGAGAAGGTGGGTCCCGAGGCGCGCTGGTTGCACTACGGACTGACCTCGAACGACGTGGTGGACACGGCGCAAGCGCTACTAGTACAGCAGGCCTCGGTGCTGCTACGCGCCGGCATAGAACGATTCCTAGTGGTGCTGAAGCGGCGCGCATTGGAGTTCCAGCACACGCCGCAAATTGGACGAACGCACGGGGTACACGCTGAGCCGATCACCTTCGGTTTAAAGATTGCCAACTGGTTCAGCGAAATGCAGCGCAACCTAGTGCGCTTTGACCTCGCCAACGAGCAGATGAGAGTGGGCAAGCTAAGCGGCGCGGTGGGCAATGGCGCGCATCTCGATCCGAAGTATGAGGAACTTATCTGCGAGCGCCTGGGCTTGGAGGCGGCTGCGGTCTCCTCGCAGGTCATTCAGCGCGACCGGCACGCCTTCTACGTGGCTACGCTGGCAGTTGTGGCCTGCACGCTGGACAAGATCGCCACCGAGATCCGGCACTTGCAGAAGACCGAAGTGAGGGAGGCTGAAGAGTTCTTCAGCGAGAAGCAGAAAGGCTCGTCGGCAATGCCGCACAAGCGGAATCCGATTACCTGTGAGCAGATCTCCGGGCTATCGCGGGTAATCCGCGGCAACGTGCAGGCGGCGTTTGAAGACGTGGCGCTGTGGCACGAGCGCGACATCTCGCATTCGTCGGTGGAGCGTGTGATACTGCCGGACTCGACGATTCTGCTCGACTATCTGCTGGCGAAGACTACAAATCTGGTGGACACCATGCTGGTGTATCCCGACCGTATGTTGCGCAACCTGCACTCGACTGGCGGGCTGGTTTTCAGCGGACAGCTTTTGCTCGATCTGGTGGAGGCCGGCGTGCTGCGCGAGGACGCCTACCGAATTGTGCAGCGCAATGCCATGCAGGCCTGGCGCGAGGAGAAGAATTTTCGCGAGCTCGTCTCCGCCGATCCAGAGATCACGTCGCGAGTAGAAAAAAGAACCCTGGATCGCGCTTTCGACCTGAAGCGGCAGCTCCGAAGCGTGGATAAGATATTCAAACGCGTATTCGGGAGTGCGAATTCCGAGCGCACGGCAGGCCGCTCTGCATCTACCCCTAAGGCTAACAAGCGTAGGCAGAACTGATTACATCCGGCAATTCTGGAGGCGCGTCCGCCGCGCGCCTTAAGTTCTTCCATTCGCACAAAAGCAGCCGCACTGAGCGGCAATAGGCAGTAAGATAGTCGATCAGCATGACGCCCCTTCTTGACGCCATACACTCGCCCGCAGACGTGAAGCGCTTATCGCTTAGCGAACTCACACAGCTTGCCGAAGAGATTCGCGGCGAGCTGATCACGGTGCTTGCGCGCAACGGTGGCCATCTTGGCCCCAATCTTGGCGTGGTAGAGCTGACGATCGCGATGCACTACGTGTTCGACACGCCCACAGACCACTTTCTTTTCGATGTGAGTCATCAGGCGTACGTACACAAGCTACTGACCGGACGGCGCGACCAGTTCTCCACGATCCGCTCTCCGGGCGGGCTGAACGGCTTTATGCTGCGCACCGAGAGCGAACACGACTGCTATGGCGCAGGACATGCGGGCACGGCACTATCCGCAGCGCTGGGAATGGCCGTGGCACGCGACAAACTGGGCGGCAAAGAGCACGTGGTGGCGCTGGCCGGAGATGCCGCTTTCACATGCGGCGTTACCCACGAGGCGCTGAACAACATCAGCTCGCAGACCCGGCGGCTGATCATCGTGCTGAATGACAACAAGTGGTCGATCGATAAGAATGTTGGAGCCATCGCGACCTACTTCAACAAGATTGTTACCAGCCCGCAGTATCACCGCCTATATGAACGGGCGGCCAAGCTTGTGGAGAAGGTCGGCGGCAAGTCCGCAGCGCAGGTTGCGCGCAAGGCGGAAGAGGCTGCCAAGAGCATGTTGTGGCCGTCGGTGATCTTTGAGGAATTTGGTCTGAAGTATTACGGGCCCGTGGACGGACATGACATTGGCGAGTTGATCCGCCTATTTCAGTTCCTCAAGACACTGGAGCGGCCAGTGCTTCTGCATGTCATCACGCAGAAGGGGCGCGGCTTTGAGCCCGCTGAAGAGAAGCAGAAGAAGTTTCACGGGTTGGGGCCTTACGATCCGGAAACGGGCGAGACCAAACCCCTGGGCCAGCGCACCTACTCGGAAGTCTTTGCCGACTGTCTTTCAAAGCTTGCGAGCAGCAACAACCGGATTATCGGCATCACGGCGGCCATGCCCAACGGCACGGCACTGGACCGCTTCCGCGCGGTGCATCCGGACAGGTATTACGATGTGGGAATCGCGGAAGAACACGCGGTGCTGTTTGCCGCCGGAATGGCGACCAAGGGATTCAGGCCATTCTGCGCCATCTATTCTACTTTTCTGCAGCGCGGCTTTGACCAGGTTGTGCATGACGTTTGCCTGCAGAAGCTGCCGGTTGTCTTCTGCATGGACCGGGGCGGCCTGAGCGGAGACGACGGACCCACACACCATGGACTGTTCGACATCAGCTACCTGCGCGGAATTCCCAATCTCATCCATATGAACCCAAAGGATGAGGACGAACTCGCCGATATGCTGTACACGGCGCTGCTCCACGACGGCCCGTCGGCGGTGCGGTATCCGCGCGGCGTCGGGCCAGGTACTCCGGTGAAAGAGCAACCAGAGGCCATCCCCATCGGCAAGGCGGAAGTGGTGGAGCACACGGACAACGACCGCGTGGCGATCTTCTCACTGGGAACCATGCTGCCAATGGCGCGCGAAATTGCCGGCACGCTGGCCTTGGAGGGCGTTGGCGCCGCTGTAATCGACGCGCGCTTTGCCAAGCCGCTGGACAGCGGAATGATCGCGCAATATGGGCGCTCGGCTGAAGTCCTGCTGACCCTGGAGGACCATGTACTGGCTGGAGGCTTCGGCAGCGCCGTGCTGGAAGAGCTGAACCGGCAGGGGTTGAGCACTCCGGTGCTGCGTATCGGCTGGCCCGACCAGTTTATTGAACACGGCAAACCAGACGATCTGCGCAGGAAGTACGGCCTGACCGCGCAAGCCGCGCTCGAACGGATCAGGCAGCACTTGGGTATGCAGGTTCCGACAGACCCTACCACAGTTTATTTGTGATCGAGCAGCCCGGAGGCGGCAACGTCACGGCGAAGCGCCTTGCCCGCCTTGGCGGCAGGTTGCGCAGTAATCTCAGGTCCATACTTTTCCAGTAGTACCGGTACCAGCACACCCTCGGCTTCCTTCACAAAGGTCATAACGCCATCCGCATCAAGATCGATACGGATAAAATCGCCGAGGCGGACTTGTCCGGTGGCCACCAGATTCGCCAGCGGAAATACGATGTTCTTTTCAATGGCGCGTTTGAGATGACGCGCGCCGTACTTGGGATCAGTTCCCTCCCGCAGCAGTAGTTCCTTAACCCGGGGCGTGCAACTGAAAACGAACTGGTTGTTGCCCGTAGCTTGCAGAATACGCTGCTGCACAAAGCCGAGTTCGATCTCCAGAATTTTCTCCAGATGCTCCTGGCGCAGAGTCTTGAAAACCACGATCTTATCGATGCGGTTCATGAATTCAGGAGAGAACTTGCGGCGAGCCGCATCAAGGGCGGCGCGGTTCATCTTGTCGTCGATTTTGTTGTCGAGCACTCCGCTGGGCTGAGCAAATCCCATGTTGCCATTGAGCAATTCGTTCATCTCTCCGGCACCGAGATTGGAGGTAAGAACGATCAGGCACTGGGAGAAATCCACGCGGCGATTGTCGCCGAGGGTCAGCGTGGCTTTGTCCAGAATTCCGAGCAGAAGTTGCCATAGAGCGTCGCTGGCCTTCTCAATCTCGTCAAACAGAAGTATGGAGAGCTTGAGCTTATCGGTATGCGACTGGTTGATCGCCTCCTGGGTGAGCAGGGGGTGGGTTTCGCGGTGCCCGAGGTAGCCCGGGGGCGAGCCGATGAGCTTGGCGATCTCATGCGAATGCTGGAACTCGGCGCAGTCGATCTTGACGATGGCGCGGGGGTCTGAGAAAAGAGCCTCGGCCACGGCTTCCACCACGCGAGTTTTGCCTGAGCCCGTCGGCCCAAGAAATAGAAGGTTGCCAACCGGACGGCCGGGAGGGTTCAGACCCGCCAAGAACATCTGGTAGATTTCTGTAACCTTTTCGACGGCATCATCCTGGCCAACTATCTTGCGGCGGATGGCATTGTCGAACTCCTGCGCGTCGCTGGAGCGGCGGGAGGGGTCCAGAGTCGCATTCAATCCAGTTTTCATCATTCTGACCCTATGAATTCTCGGGAACCGCCTCCGGCTTGGAGGTTAATCGTGAGATGGACGATGTTCGGTGCCGCGTTGTATGTCTTTGCTCAACCCTTTGAGAGAATCGAAAGTCCACCCCAGCGCCCATGTTGAGGTTAGATGCAGAAGCGCGCAAAAGGACGCGGGTAGCCGGTGAGCGGAGATCGAGCCTCCCAGACATTAACAGGAGGGTTAATTTTTCAGGAACTCAGGTAATCTACTCTCTGTTCGCGACAGAAATGCGTGTTAGTATCCGCTCAGATTCAACTCTGGATTACAAACATGTCGCGGAAGTCGGTATCTCTGTCGGTTCTCACCACTGCCGTAGTTTTACTTGCGGTTTTTGCGGTTATTGAAAAGCTTTCTATGTCCGCCCGTCCTTTGAGTGTGAGAGCTGGAGCCAGTTTGGCTTCGCGTGACATCGGTCCAGCACCCGGCGCGGTACCACCCGCCCAGAAGTTGCCACCGGTTACCAAAGTACATACGGTGGCCAAGGGAGAAAGTGTGCCCGGCATCGTACACCACTATCTCCCACTAACGACATTTTTGACAGGCAGCGAACTGGAGACTGCACTGCGGGCGGCGAATCCGGAGATCAAAGGGATCTGGCCCAAGCCAGGCTCGGAGATCGTGATCCCCTCGTACAAAGAGAGTTGGACGGAGAAGCCGGTGCTCGTCTCGAAGGATTTCGAGGTACGTGCAGTGTACCTGACGGGAACGATGGCGGGCAGCGCCAAGGGGCTTGAGATCATCCGAAAGTGGCGCGCGGCCGGGGGCAACAGCGTGGTCTTCGATATCAAGGACTCCGACGGTTCGGTAAGCGTGCCCACAGGATTGCCTCTGGCACCGGAGCAGAAGAGCTATCCGATCCGCAACTTGCCGAAGTTTACCGCCTTCCTTCACTCGCAGGGACTGCATGCCATTGCGCGCATCGCAATCTTCCGCGACGACGCGCTGGTCACGCGGCACCCCGAACTGGCGGTGCAATCGGCCAGAGGCGGAGCGTGGCGGGAGAATGGAAAGTTAGTATGGACCGACTCATCGAACCCAAAGGTTTGGGAGTACAACATCGGCTTGGCAAAGTTTGCGGCGGCCAACGGGGCAGATGAGATTCAGTTCGACTATGTGCGCTTCCCGGCAGAGGGCGACCAGAAGGACGCGCGATTCCTCTTTGAGCGTCAGCATCCTGACTGGACTCGCGCAGATGCAATCACGGGTTTTCTGCAGAAGGCGCAATCTGAGTTGAAACCCTCGGGCGTACTGTTCTCGCTGGACGTGTTTGGAGTGATGGCCTGGCAGCGGACGATCGATCTGGCTCACACGGGACAGGATATTCCGCAGATGGCGAAGTATTGCGACGTGATGTCTCCGATGATCTATCCTTCGCATTTCTATGGGATGGATGGGTACAGCGACCCGGGCGATGCGCCGGAACACTTCATCGGCGAGTCGATGGAGCGCTTCCAGAAGGTGACAGCTTCAAGCGGGGTGGTGCTGCGTCCATGGCTGCAAGCCTTTGGGTGGCGAACCAAGAGCTATTCTCCGGAGTACATACGCATTCAGGTTGCGGTCTCGCGCGCCAAGGGTGCTCACGGCTTCCTGTTCTGGAATGCGAACAACGATTACAGCAAGCCCTACTCGGCGATGCCAGAGATGCGTAGCGATCAGGTAAAGTATTTCCGTGGCGACGAGGTGAAGAACTTCGCGGAGAAGATGGCGCCGGGAAAGAGCAACGGTGCTGCCGCGAATTAGACGCGAATGGCCCGTGCTGGTGTGTGCAGCTCGTTTGCTGGTTTGCACTCTGCGTGGCGACGCATATAATTAGTGGGTTTGCCATGTCCTGCGATGGTGATAATTCCATTCAATACGCACTGGTTGCCTACGTAAAGAGTGAACTCGGCGAGTTTGTGGAGGAGTTGCGCCGCGAACTTCATCCGGCGCATGCCCATCTGCCGACGCACTTGACGGTGCTGCCGCCACGTCCCTTGCAAGGCTCGGAAGATGACGCCGTGGCGATGCTGCAGAAGATGAGCACGCAGGTGACGCCCTTCGAAGTCGCACTGGGCGAGGTGGAAAGCTTCCTGCCAATCACACCGACAGTGTTCATCCGGGTGAGCTATGCGGGATATAAGATGCGCGAGTTGCACGACCTGCTGAACCGCGAGCCACTGGCTTACACCGAATCGCTCCCCTACATGCCCCACGTTACCGTAGCCAAACTGGACGACAACGTGCGCGCTGAAGAAGTGCTGCGGACCAGCAAAACACGATGGGAAAATTACCTCGGCTCGCACCGCGTTCTGGTGGAGCGGCTAACCTTTGTGCGGGGATCTGCGCACACGTGGACAGACCTGGCCGAGGTCACACTTTCAGCCCCAGTAAGGTAATACACCTGCTTTTCTTCTTCGCAATGGCTTAGCACCAATCGGACATGGCCGTCTTTCGCATTGCAAATCCAATGGATTCAACGCTTAATGATTGAGCGCAGTTCCATCAGTTCTGCGCCGACATCTTTCCCCAATCACCACGCACGGAAAGCGTCAGCGATGAGGTTACGATGCATATTGTTGTGTATGGCGCCGGCTATCTAGGAACCGTCCTCTCCGCTTGCCTCGCGGATTTCGGGATGCCCATTATGTGCTGCGATACCGCAGAGAAGACGATTCTCGATCTAACACAGGGTCGCACCACCTTCTATGAGAAGAACCTGGAGGAGATCATCCGGCGTAATGTGCGAGCCGGAAGGCTTAGCTACTCGACCGAGGTTGAGGCGCAGGTGGCGCGTGCGCAGGTGATATACCTGGCCGAAGATAACCCGGCGGAGACCGAGGCGGTGGCGCTGAAGCTGGCTGCAGCCGCACTCCCGGGAACCTTGCTGCTGATCTGTACCCCAACCCCGGTGGGCACAGCGGCGCGCATCGAACAGAAATGTGCCGTGCTTGGCTACAACCTGGTTGTCGTAGCGCATCCGATCTCGCTGACCGAAGGCTGTGCCGTTGAGGACTTCAATTGGCCGGACCGATTGCTGTTCGGGACCAAAAGTTCGCAGGCCATATCGACGTTGAAAATCATTTACCGCCCGCTGGTGATGCGAGGCACTCCGGTGATTGTGACCAACTCCGAGACCGCAGAGCTAGCACGTGAGGCAGCCACGGCATTCCTGGCCACCAAGATTTCGTTCATCAACGAAATGGCAGCACTGTGCGAGCACGTGAACGCCGATGCAGTGGATCTCTCGCTGGCGCTGGGACTGGACAAACGAATTGCGCCACGCTGTCTGCAAGCAGGCGTGGGACTAGGCGGCAGCTTTGTGGAAAGCGACATTGCGAGCCTGACGGGGCTGGCACGGCGCAAGGGAGTCGAATTGCAAATGCTGACTGCGGCACGGTCGGTAAGCCAGCAACATGCCGAGCGCACGATGCGCACGATCGCCGAGGTGATGCCGACACTGCGCGACAAGAAGGTGGGATTGCTGGGTCTGGCAGTGAAGCCGCACACCAGTTCGTTGGCTGGCTCAGCCTCAGTTGCGTTGGCGCGGCAGTTGGCGCAAAACGGCGCGGTGGTGCGCGCCTATGATCCGTTTGCGATGGTGCACGCAGAACACGAACTGGAGCAGTTTGTGCTGTGCGATTCAGCGTACGTGGCCGCGGAGGGAGTGGACGCGCTCATCCTGGGCACGGCTTGGCCGGAGTTCCGCAGCCTGGACTTTGCAAGAATGAAGACATTGCTGCGCCGCCCATTGATTGTGGACACCAAGAACCTGCTCGACTGCGAGCGGCTTCGCGGGTTGGGCTTTGAGTACATGGGAATCGGACGCATGCGCGGACAAGCCGCCGGCGTTGGGGGGACGGTATAAATAGCCAGAGAGCGATTCCGGCTGCGATCTAGGTGGGTGAGTTCGCAGCTTTGATTTCCACAAAGTGCGGCGCGAAGGACGAAGGCGCGGCCCGCGCGGTCTGCTATAATCAACTTCGGTTCCATGGTGGGTATAGTTCAATGGTGGAACGCCGGTCTGTGGCACCGGATGGTGTGGGTTCGAGTCCCACTACCCACCCCAAGAAATCAGATTTAGAATCAATGAGTTACGAACAGTAGACTCTCGAGTACCAAAAGCGTACCAAAAAAGTTACAATGTGCCCCAAGTCATCCCCGGACTGAGGCACACCGATGCTCAAGCTCTACCGCCGCCATCTCGATACCTGCAAACACAAGTCCAAAGGCGCAAAGTACACCAAGTGCTCCTGCCCGATATGGGTTGACGGAATGCATGAGGGCAAGCGCAGCCGGTACAGCTTGGACATGTTCAACTGGGAAGAAGCCAGCCAGAAGCTGTTGGAAATCACCGCCGGGAAAACCGCCAAGGACTCCAGCATCAACGATGCCGTGGATGATTTCCTTAAGGACTGCGAGCGGCGGCTTCATCTCCACACATTCCAGAAGTACCGGGAGACGCTTTACGCGCTCAAGCGGTTCTGCGCTGGCCGTAGCCTCACAACGGTGCGGGTTCTGGATTATGCGATGCTGCACGCTTTTGTGAGCACCTTGACAGATGCCCCTTCAACGGTGGGCAAGAAGATCGAACGGCTGCGTACCTTCATCCGTCACTGTCACGATATGGGCTGGTGTGAGAGCAACCCGGCCACCAAGCTCAAGAAGCCCAAGGTGACCAATCCTCCGGTGGTCCCGTTCACTGACAAACAACAGAAAGCCATCCTTGCAGCGATCAGCAAATACCCCACAGCGAACACCCTGGGGTACGACAACCGGGCGCGGGTGCTGGCGTTCGTCTTGACTCTGAGGTACACCGCGCTGAGGATCAGCGACGTGGTGAGACTGAGCCGCGATAGGGTCAACAATGGCCGGATGCTGCTGAGAACCACCAAGACAGGGGTTCCGGTGCATCTGCCGCTGCCTCCGGTCCTGCTAGAGCGGTTTCATGGTAGCTGTATCCGATAACCGCAATGGTGGAACCAAGC
>CAZLJQ010000065.1:0-18541 GCA_964559875.1 uncultured Acidobacteriaceae bacterium | reverse complement strand
CGCTGACGCCCTTCTGGAGCATCGGCGTGATCACCATGAAGATGATCAACAATACAAGCATGACGTCGACCATCGGCGTGACATTGATATCCGAGTTGACGCCCGCGATCTTCTTTTTCTTCCCGTTTGCCATTGCTTCCCTATCTCCGGAGTTACCGGCGGGCGTTGCGACGCTTCAAGAAGTAGTCGATCAACTCGCTTGAGCTGTTTTCCATTTCGACGTCGAACGCTTCGACGCGGCCAGTGAAGTAGTTGAACATCCAAACGGCGGGGATGGCTACAAACAGGCCGATAGCGGTGGTAACCAGGGCTTCCGAGATGCCGCCGGCGACGGCCGCCAGACCGGTTGCCTTGGCGTTGGAGATTCCCTTGAACGCGTTGAGAATGCCGACGACGGTGCCGAACAGACCGACGAACGGTGCCGTGGAGCCGATGGTGGCCAGACCGGCGAGGCCGCGCTTCAATTCTGCGTGGACGATGGCTTCGGCGCGCTCGAGGGCGCGGCGGGAAGCTTCAAGTTCTTCGCCAGGCAACTCGGTGGATTCACCGTGAGCCTTGAATTCCTGAAGACCAGCGGAGACGACCTTGGCCAAGTGACTCTTCTTGTTGCGGTCGGCGACCTTGATGGCTTCTTCGATCTTGCCATCCTTGAGGGCGCCGGCAACGGCCGGAGCAAAGGCGCGTGACTGGTTGCGCGCAGCGGAGAACGCAAGAGCGCGATCAATCATAATGCCGATCGACCATCCGGACATGAGGAACAGGACGATGACGACGATCTTGGCCAGGAGGCCCATCTGCTTCCACAGCGAGATCGGATCCCAGCCCACGCCACCTTCTGGCTCCTGGAAGAGCAGGACCGCGACCTGGTGCATATTGCACAGAACCAAAGTTGCAATGTTTGCGAGAACCATGAGTTGAATTTCCTCCTCAGAACTCTTTGAGACTTCTGATTTTAAGTTGTTGCGCAGCCACTCGGGATACGCGATCTTTCGTTTTCACACTTGAGGCCGCCCGGTGAAACGGATTGGCCCGGTAACGGACAGTGTCTCCAGTGTATCGGGGAGACTCCGCCAGACGCGAGAACAGGGTACCGGTTCGCCGCTTACGAAAGGACAGCGACCGGCCCGGGCTGCCGGGTTTAACCGCCCGCCAGGGTAAAGTTTACGGTCACTTGCGTATCCACTTCGACGGGCTCGCCATTGAGGAAGTACGGCTTGTACCTCCATTGCTTAACCGCCTCAAGCGCGCTTGGGATGAGCATTGGGTGGCCACTGACAGCTCTCAGGTTCTGAATAGAACCATCCTTCCCGATGACCGCCTGCAAAACCACCGTACCTGAGATGCGCGCCTGCTTGGCAAGAGGTGGGTAAACTGGCGTAACCCTGCGAATGAGAAGTCCCTGGACGACACCGGCGGAAACCTTAATACGCTGCGGCGTAGCTTCCTTGGGAACGGCCGTGGGAGCGGACTGCACGATGGAACCGAGCACGCCGCCGACGACACCGCCAGCCTGGCCTCCAGGTACACCGCCAATCACGCCTCCCGGAACACCACCCATGGAAGGAGTTTCGTCTTCCTTAATCATCGCGATCTTCTTGGGAATCGCCGTGGGAGCCTTAAGTTGCCCCCTGTCAATCTCCGTGGTGGGCTTCGCGGCCTTTACGACCGGTGCGGCAGCCGCTGGCGGGGGTGGGGGCGGTGGCGGCGGGGGCGCAACCAGATAGCCCATTAATTGCTGCTTGGGAAGTGCTTCTGTGTAAATCAGGGGAATCAATACGAGCACGCCAACCAAGGCAGCCTGAATGAGGAACGAAACCAAGGTTGCCCAAGGGCTACGCCGGTGCAACTTCGAGTTTCTACCACCAGACTCCAGAAGGCTGTCTTCAAACATAAGCCAGTTCTCCGTTTTTCCTACATGAATAGACACCGGGGGCGATGCATTTGCTCCCGAAATCGACTACAAACGGCAAAAAGTATTGGCAAAAGTGACCGCCAACGAGAAAGCAGAGCGGAAACTGAGTACTTTCAGACCGCCGAGGTGACAGAATACCCCTTCGGCCGCAGACGGAACGATGCGGATACAAGGCGTAAGCAGCCGTGTGAACCCACCGGGTTGCACGTCCTTAGAGGTGCTGTAGCACGAACTACGCCTTTGCAGGCGCTTTGTAACGGCGGCCGCCCTGATTGTTCGACGGAGGAGCAGCGGCGCCGGGTACGGACTTCTGTCCGCGCCACTGCTGATAGGCAACCAGCATAGGGGCGGCGATAAAGATCGACGAGTAAGTGCCGATGATAATTCCGATCACCAGCGCAAGGGAGAATCCGTGCAGAACTGCTCCTCCGAACAGGAACAGCGCTAGAACGGTGAGGAAAGTCAGCCCGGAGGTAAGCACGGTCCGGCTCAGCGTCTGGTTGATGCTCCGGTTGACGATCTCGGTCAGAGAATCCTTTCGCGACAGCTTGACGTTCTCACGAATTCGGTCGAAGACGACAATGGTGTCGTTCATGGAATAACCGACCAAGGTGAGGATGGCTGCAATTACCGTTAGCGAAATCTCTGTATTGAGTAAGGAAAAGGCACCAACGGTGATCAGCGTGTCATGGAAGCAGGCGGCAACGGCGGCCACTCCATAGATGAGCTCAAAGCGGAACCAAAGATAAACCAGCATACCAAGCAGCGAATAGAGGGTGGCCAGGAGCGCACGTTGGCGCAACTGGGAGCCGACCTGCGGTCCGACGATGTCGACGTTACGAACGCCGAAGTTCGAGGTAAAGAAATCCTGCTGGAGGGCCTGGACGACCGGGGCAGGAGCGACGGCAGCAGCATCGGCCACGGAACTCAGAATGCCGCCTCGGGTTTTGTCGCGGAAATCAACGATGGCACGAGCGATCTGCCCGTACTGGACGGGGGCATCGGTGCCGAGGTGGAGTGGGTCGGCCTTGAGCAGGTAGTCCTGCAGCGAGGTATAGCCGATGTTGTTGAGGTCGGTTTTACCTGGCTGAGCGGCGGTCTGCAGAGCCTTGATGATGTCTTCCTTACCCTGATCGAGAGCCTGCTTGCTGGTCTCGCGAATATCGAGCCGGATGAGAACTTCATTGCTGCCGGTGAGGGTCTGAATGGTTGCATTCTTCAGGCCGGTGCGGTCCAGTTCGGCGCGAATCGCATCCCCATCAGGCTTCTGGGAAAACTTAACGTCCACGACGGTGCCGCCACGGAAATCGATGCCAAGCGGAATGTGATGCCAGAACAGCATGGAAACAACGCCGGCGACGGAGAGGATCAGCGAGAGAGCGAGAAAGAACCACTTCTTGCCGAGAAAATCGATATTGGTGTCACGAAACAGTTCCACTGTAAAAGCCTTCTACCCGAGAAGCGCGGGCTCCTCTAAATTTCTGTGCGTCGCAGACGCTGAAGCCTTACATCCAACTTGCTGCGGCGCGTCTCCAAAGTGCCGGAGAACCGCGCCAAAACTAAATCGAGAGCGCCTCACCGCGTTGATGGCGGTTGAGGATGCCGTCGAAGATGGTGCGCGAAACGAAGACGGCGGTAAACAGGTTCGCCAACAAACCGAAGGTGAGGGTGACGGCGAAGCCCTTGACCGGACCGGTTCCGAAGAGGAACAGGATGGCCGCCGAAACAATTGTGGTGACGTGAGTATCAACAATGGTCACCCAGGCGTGTCCAAAACCTTGCTCCACAGCCGAAGGCGGTGTTTTTCCAGCGCGCAGTTCCTCACGAATACGCTCGAAGATGAGCACGTTGGAATCGACGCCCATACCGACAGTGAGAATCAGACCGGCGATTCCGGGCAAAGTGAGCGTGGCACCGGAGAAGCCAAGGAATCCGAGCAGGATCACCAGGTTCAGGACCAGTGCGAGATCGGCATTGATACCAGCAATACGATAGTAGATCAGCATGAAAATAAGAACGGCAATCATGCCAACCACCGCAGCACGGACACCCTCATGGATCGAGTCGGCGCCGAGCGAAGGACCGACCGTGCGCTCTTCCAGGTACTTGATCGATGCAGGCAGGGCGCCGGAGCGCAGGATCATAGCGAGATCCTTGGTCTGCTGCTCGGTGAACGAACCCGAGATACGGCCAGTGTCGCGGATAGCTTCCTTGATGTTGGCGATCTCCTGCACCTTGCCGTCGAGGACGATGGCCAGAGGCTCGCCGATGTGCTCGGATGTGAACTTATAGAAACGATCGCCACCGTCACGGGTCAAGCTGAAGCTCACGTCGGGACGGCCACTTTCTTCGGTTCCGGATTCGGCCGAGCGCAGATCGCGGCCACTGACGGCCGAGACGCGGCTGATCAGATAATAGGTGTCGCCACTTTCAATGCCATTCTTACTGCCGACGCCCTTGCCCTTCATGATGACCGCGTCGGGGGGAAGGATGCCGCCGTGGGCGGAGAGAGCTTCCTGCTCACTGCTGTAAGGACGGCCATTATCCAGGCCTTGCCGGATCTCCAGCATGGCGGTGGACTGCATGACTTCTTTGACGCGGGCAGGATCATCGACGCCGGGAAGTTGAACGAGAATCTGGTAGTCGCCGAGACCCTGTTCCTGAATGACAGGCTCAGAGACGCCGAGCTGGTCAATACGGTTGCGGATGGTTTCAATTGCTTGCTCGACGGCGCGTGTTTTGAGGGCATCAAGCACGGGCGTTTTGAGGGTGACGTTCCAGGAATTCTGTGCTCCCGAGACCAAGTCGTATTCGCCAAACTGGTCGGAGATAATGGAGCGAAGATCGCCGGCTGCGCCAATGTCAACTCCGCGCAGGGTGATGCTCTGGGGAGCATTCACGGGATCGAGCTTGAGAATGTCTCCGTAGGCGATATTCTTTTTCTTCAGCGCATCCTTAAGCCGTTCGATGGTCTGATCGGTTTCGGCATTAACGGCGTCGTTGACCTGGACCTGAAGGACCAGGTGGGTACCGCCGCGAAGGTCAAGACCGAGGTGAATATTCTGCTGAAGACCGGCGACGAGCCCGTGCGTTTTGATCGCTTCAATGCTCTTCTGTGGATCGGTTCCGAGGAAAATTCCCCAGACGAACACGAGCAAGGTAGCGAGGATGAGTACAACTTTCCAGAGCAGGTTCTTCTTCATGGAAACCGCGACCGCCTAAGATTTCTGTGCGCCATCGTCGATGGAGACCGATGCGATAGCGTTGCGAGCAACTTCAAGTTTCAGATTGTCGGGAGCAACGCGGATTGTGATGCATCCCGGGTCGGTGCCCTCGCCCTGCCGGATGGAAACGATGATGCCGATGATGCCCCCCGTAGTCGTGACGCGATCGCCAGACTTAAGGTTGGCGAGCATCTGCTGCCATTTCTTCTGCTTTTTTTGCTGCGGCATAATGAGCAGCACATAGAAGACGGCGAAGATTCCTACCATCATCAGCAGAGAGGTGGTTCCCCCGCCGCCAACCTGGAAAAAGAAAAATGCGAGTTGAGCAATCATTGTTTAGGGCTCCCGCCGCTCCGCAAGGCAGGGCGCGGCGCAGAAATTTATGTTACCTGGACCAGAGCGGGCAACGTACCGCGGGCACACCCGGGGTACACAAGGAACCCACCAATCGTACCAAAGTATCTTCTGGTATCCGGGAGTTCAGATTACCGCGAATTCCAAGTTCCAGCACACTGAATGCGCGGTGGCCCTCGCGAAGCGGTACAGCTTGGCGAATGGCCAGGGCAAGAACCACCTTCTAAATCGCCGAACCGGTACTTGCAAACTCCCCTGAGATGATAGTCTCTCGGACGCGCCGCATGATGTCAAGGTAATGCGCGAGATTATGCACAGTGTTCAATACCTGGGCAAGCACCTCTTGCGAGGAATACAGGTGGCGTAGATAAGCGCGGGAGTAGCGGGAACAGACCTTGCAACCGCATTTTGGATCGATGGGGCTCTCGTCGCGGGCGTAGCGCGCACCTTTAATATTCAATTTACCTTCGCTGGTGAATAGCAGGCCATGGCGGGCGGCCCGGGTGGGCATGACACAGTCCATCATATCGACGCCGAGGCGAACGTACTCGACAATCTCCTCCGGAGTTCCAACACCCATCACGTAGCGGGGCTTATCGGCGGGAAGCAGGGGAATCGTCCGGCTGACGATCTCCCAGGTTTTCTCACGCGGTTCGCCAACGGAGAGGCCGCCAATCGCGTGTCCGGAAAAACCAATCTCCACCGTGCGCTGAGCGGATTCGCAGCGCAGATCGGGATACATGCCGCCCTGCACGATTCCAAACAGAGCCTGGGTCTGCTCGCTGCCGAGTTGACGGGTCTTCTCCTCGAACCAGGGAACTTCGCGCTGATGCGCCTGGAAATAATCTTTGCTGCGGCGTGCCCATCGCGCTGTCATCTCCATGGAACTGCGGGCGCGCTCGTAGGTGGCGGGAAACTCAGTGCATTCGTCGAAGGCCATGATGATGTCAGCGCCGAGTCCGATCTCGGCGGCCAGCGAGGTTTCCGGCGAGAAGAAGTGCAGCGAGCCATCGAGGTGCGAGCGGAACTGCACGCCGTCTTCGGTGAGCTTGCGCAGATCACTGAGGCTGAAGACCTGGAACCCACCGGAGTCGGTGAGGATAGGCTTGTGCCAGGCCATAAACTTCTGCACCCCGCCAAGCTGGCGCACGGTTTCCACGCCCGGGCGGAGATAAAGATGGTAAGTGTTGTTGAGCAGAATCTGGACGTCGAGTTCGTCAAGAACGTCCTGCGGAACGCCCTTGACCGAGGCAACAGTACCGACGGGCATGAAGACGGGAGTCCGGACCTCTCCGTGAGGAGTGAGAAAGCGGCCGGCGCGGGCCGCTCCGCAAGTAGCTTCAACCTGAAAAGAAAAGGACATGGAGAACTGATTGTAAGGCAGGGTGCCGTTCCCCGCCGAGGGCGACGCGGGCCGCTCAGCTGTACTGGCTCCGGAACCCACGCTCTGCGAACCCGATCTAGCTTTGCAAGGCGCGCCAGGTTTCCCGTTCAAAAAAGCTGCCTTCGACGTTCTTCTCCATCTCCAGAAACACTGGCCACGGCGCAGTAAACGACAAAACATTCTTGCCGAGAGAGGCACGCGTGCTCTTGCGTGCTGAAATATCGGTCAATCCGACTAGGGCGCGTGGATGGTCGGATTCGAGTTCCCGGTAGGCAAGGATGCCCATGACCTGACATCCCGCAGCCCAGGGGATGGCGACGTTTTCCCGCTCCGGCTGCATATAGTTGGCCAATACTACCAACGACGATAGGGCGTCTGGCTCAACGAAAAACGTGACGCTTCTTATATTGTCGTGGCCTGGATCGGTCTTCCCCAGCGGCTTTGCAACTACAAACGCAGTTGGAATCTCGCGTATCGGCAAGGACTGAACAAATTTTCTTGTGCACTCGGGATCTTTCACGTAGCGCTCGCCCAGGAGGAAATCGTCGGCAAGCTGCGCGCCTCCTGCTTGCGCCAACCCCTGGCCGATCTGGCGGCCCTGGTCTGACTTTTCATTTCCGTCGGACAGGAAGTTGTAGAAGCCTTCGAGACCGCCGGGAAATGTCTCATACCGGTTTCCGAAGCCAAGCCCTACCCCGCCGCCCCAGCATCCGTAGGTCTCACGGCTGAAAACGCCAGTTCGTCCTTTGGCCGCGACTGTTGCCAACATGCTCATGACACAGCCCCAGCGCCCTGGCTTGAATTGCAGTGCTTCCTCCGGCGCCTCATCGGCCCACACGATTGCAACTGGATGAGTCTTCAATCTGATCGAAGTGGCAATTTTGCTGTCCATTGTTGTATCCCTCGAAACCGCCTGCGGGTTAGGTGCAAACGCCATAGTGCCACAAACCTGGTTAGCGGGGAGACCGGAAAACGACTGATTGTGAACTTACGATTACTGCACCTCCGGTGTAGGATTTTTGTATGCATCCGTTGAAAGCCGTCGCATTCGATTATGGGAAAGTCCTGTCACTGCCGCCAACACAAGAGCAATGGCAGAAGCTGAGTTCACGATTTGGAAAACCCATGCAGGAGTTCCAGCGGATTTATTGGGGACACAACCGCGAGGAACTCGACCGGGGAACGTTGGGCAATGTCGCCTATTGGAAGAAAGTGGGCGACGATTGCGGCATTGCCATCAGCGATGAAGAGGCCGAAAGGCTGATCGACCAAGACAATGCACAGTGGATCAGTGAGAATCCCGAGATGCTGGCGCTGGCACGCGATCTGCACGCGGCCGGGTACAAGACGGCGATCCTGAGCAACATGGAGCGGCGTATGCTGGCGGCAATGCGCCAGAAGTTGAAGTGGCTGAATGAGTTCGACGTGCAGATGTTCTCCTGCGAGGTGGGAACAGTGAAGCCGGAAGCGGCTATTTACCTGGAATGCTGCCGGAGGCTGGGCTGCGAGCCGCGGGAGGCACTGTTCCTGGACGACAAGAAGGTAAATACCGAAGGCGCAAAAAAAACGGGTATGCAGAGCTACGTCTACCACTCGACCGTGGACACCGTGATGCTGACGGGTGAACCGGAGATCACGGTGGCCGAGTTGCGAAAGCTGCTGCTAGGCGGACGCTGAACTAAGCAGCACGGGAGATGAATCGCAAAAGAACTCCCGGCCGCCCGCACGAGCGATCCGGGAGCACAGAAATGTCAGAATTCCTGCGGCCTTATGGCTTTGGGATATCGTGCTTTTTCAGGAACTCGTCCACCCGGACGATTGCACGAGTGATGATTCCGTTGCCGATTTCGCGTTTTCCCTCGAAGGCGGCGACGCGAATCTTGTAGAAGCGGCCTTCGATGGCCGCAACCTCGGCGGTAGCGTGTACCACGGCATTGATTCCGACCGGAACACGATGCTCCACCTGGACGGCGGTGCCGACCGAAATCTCTCCGGGCTCACAGTAGGGCTGCAAAGCATGAAAGCCCGCCGCCTCCATCAGGCGAATCATGTCAGGCGTAGAGTAGACGGGCGGAAGTTGATGTTGATGCGCGGTGAGAGTGTGCTCGTACTGCACACGCTCCTCTGCCGCACCCTTGGCGCCGATAGGAATCTGTTTTACCATAGCGCGAAAACTGTATCGGAGAGCGGCCAGAACAGCAAGCGAAAGTATCACAATCGCTGTCTGGAGATTTTGCCCCGCAGGGCGAGGCGAACGGCAGGCGGCTGTCCGCAGCGTTACGCAACCAGTACGGATCGCGCCGAAAGACGATGCGCGTGGCTGGCGTCGAGGGCCTGCCAGAGCCAATAGGCGGCACGGCCGGCCGCATCCAGGGCAGGCTCGGCGAGGCGGCAATTGTGCGAGACCAAGCGCAGAAGTTCGTCGCGCCATACCTGGGAATGAAGAACATCGGCATAAGTATGCAGGACGAAGTACCCGCAGGTATGGGCATCTGCACCATAGAAGCCGAGCAGCGCGCGGGCTTTCTCGCCACTGATACGCGGCACCTGCGATTCATAGGCATAGAAGGCAGCGAGGACTTGGGCCGGTGAGTCATGACAGGCGCTACGGTAAAAGTGCTTGATCAGCGAGCGCACGCCAGGACTGGGCTGGCTGCGCCGCACGCGGTCAGGAGAAAGTCCAAAGCCTTGAGCAAAATCCAGCCACATGTCACTGTGGGCGCGGCCCTCCACCTCTTCCTCGGCAAGGTTGCGCAGTACGGCACGTCGCAAGGCGCCGTCGGCGAGGCGGGAATGCAGTGCGCTAAGACAAGTTGGAAAGGCAGCGACGTGATGAAAGTACTCGAGGGCATAGGCACGCAGATGCTCGCGCGAAAGCTTGCCGGCACTCCAGGCTTTATAGAAAGGATGGGTGAGAAGATCGTAGCGAGCCACGCGTGCATCAAGCTCGGTTTGGAAGTCCTTCAGGTTCACGAATTCTCCACGTACGAATGTAAGTGCTTCGCCTCAGAGAGAAGCATTCAGGCAGCCTACGCTGTGATCTACTCACAAGCAAGTATTACAGTCAGGGTTGGCCCGAGCACAGGATGAGAGCTGCAGGCCGGCAGAGATGCTTAGGACGCGGAGGACGGAATTGAGAAAAGTAAGTGGAATTGCTGGGGTGCTGCTGCTTCTGGCGGCGATGATGGGCGCGCAGACATTGCCCGCCACTGCGACGAACAGCAGCGATGCGGAGGCGGCGATCCGCGCGGAGCTGAACGCGCAGTTGCTGGCTTGGAATCGCGGCGACCTAAGGGGATACATGCAAGGATACTGGCAATCGCCGGAGCTAACCTTTTTCGCCGGGGATCAGGCGTCCGCAGGCTGGGAGGCGGCGTACCAGCGGTATCGTGCGGCCTATGTCGGCAAGGGCAGAGGGATGGGTAAGTTGGAGTTCGGCAAACTCCAGGTGGAGGTGCTCAGTCCGGACGCTGCGTTCGTGCGTGGAAGCTGGCAGCTCACCATGAAGGACGGAAGCAAGCGCCGGGGGCTGTTCACGGTGGTGCTGAAGAGATTCGACGAGGGCTGGCGGATTATCCACGATCATTCATCGTAAGGATGGCCGAGTGGCAAAGGCACCGCAGTTGTAACTAATGGATGAACGGAAATTCACTTGCCCAGCCAGAGTGTTTGCTACAATCGCGCGCATGCCTTATGAATATCCGGGAGAACCCATGAGCAGCCCTGCACTGCCCGAGGAGATGGTAGCTTCGCTGAGCGAAGGCCAGCGTCTGCTATATACCTTTACCGCACCTTCCAGAACGATGGCCGACCTGCGGAACAATGCGAGCTGGTGGGTACCGTGGCTGCTGATCTCCATTGCTTCCGTAGCGTTCTGCTTCGCGCTGGACCGGAGAATCGGCTGGGGTCAAGTCATCGAGACACAGGTCCAAGCCAATCCAAAAACCGCCGCACAGTTTGAGAGAATGGCTCCAGCTCAGCGGGAAAAGATTATGAAAACACAGGCAGCGGTAGCCGGTGCAATTGCCTATTCGGCACCGCTGACGACGCTGCTTGCGATGGTAGTGATCGCAGGCGTTCTACTGGGATTGTTCAACTTCGGCTTTGGAGCAAAGTTGCGCTTCGGAGAGCTGATGAGCGTCTCAGCTTACAGCCTGCTGCCATCCATCCTCAATACTGTGCTGATGATCGTGATGCTTTTTGCTGTAGACCCAGAGAGCTTCGATGCGAAGAGTCCGATCGCGAGCAGCGTGGGATACTTTGTCCCCAGCACAATGCCGTTCCTCAAGACGCTGCTGGGAGCCTTTGACGTCTTCACATTGTGGCAGGTGCTGCTGCTCTCAATCGGCATCTCCCAGTTGAGCAAGCTCAAAGTGAAAACCGGGACGGCCTTCGCCGCCATCTTCGGACTGTTCTTCGTGGTTAAGCTGGCGAGCGCGGCATTCAGCTCAATGTAGCTCCCTGCCGCCAGATGCAAGAATCGCGCGACGGTACGCGGCTACCGGCGCACCGGCTGCAGGCGTTCCGGCAGATGCTCGATCGCTCGTCGCAGGGCGGCGCGGGCAAGCAGGCGAGTGGAGTCCAGCACCGGGAGCGGCGAAGTTTCATTGCCGATAAGCAGTGGCAGTTCCGTGCAGCCGAGAACGACGGCGTCGCAACCTTCGGCCTTCATGCGGCTGATGGCGCCGCTGATGATGCCGAGAGAATCCGAGCGAAAAATACCGTTGACCAGTTCATCGAAGATGATCTGATCTATGCGGGTGCGGTCGAGGGGCGACGGAATTTGGTATCCAATGCCGTGCGCGGTGAGCACTTCGGGATAGACCGGGCCTTCCATGGTAAAACGCGTGCCAGTGATGGCGAGATGGCGGTAGCCGTGCTCGCGGGCGGCGCTGGCTACCTCTTCCGCAATGTGCAGCCAGGGGAGCGGCGAGGCGGCGGCGACCTGGGCGAAGGCGCGATGGATAGTGTTATCCGGAGAGATCAGAAAGTCCGCGCCACTTTGCTGGAGCTTGCGGGCAGAGGAGAGCATGAGCGCGGCGACGCCGTCCCAGTCATTGCGCTCGATGCACTGCATGTACTCGCCGAGGCAGTGGTTGTGCAGGGAGATTTCCGGATGCATGTGGCGGCCGAGCAGTGTGTAAGCTTCGGCGCAGATGGTGCGGTAGCAGAGCGCGGCGCCTTCGGCCGAGCAAGCAACAATTCCGACGTGCAAGGGCTTGGTCATCGTAGAGATTTCGCGTCCTTCACAGCAATTTCAGCAGCTCGCGCTTGCGCTCCTCCGGAAGCCACGAGGCGCGGAAGGAGTTGGCGGCAAGCTGCGAGAGCTCGTCATTGGTGAATCCAAAAGCATCTTGCGCCAACTGATACTCGCGCACAAGTGTCGTTTGAAACATCTCTGGATCGTCAGTGTTGAGAGTGACCAGTGCGCCCGCATCGAAATAGCGGCGCAACGGATGTTCGGCGAGCTGCGGGCAGCAGCCAGTGCGCACATTCGAAATGACACAGAGTTCGAGCGGCACCTGATGGCGAACAAGGCGCGCAAGCAGCTCGGGGTCCTCCGCGGCACGGAGAGCGTGGCCTAGGCGCTCGGCCTTCAGCGCATCCAGCGCGCCATAGATCGAAGCCGGACCAACGGATTCCCCGGCATGGACACTGAGGCGCAAACCGGCGCGCGCGGCCTTGGCGTAGACCTGCTGGAAAAGTTCGGGGGCGGCAATGCGCTCGTCGCCTCCAATGCCGATGCCGATAACGTTGCGCGGCTGATGTTGGATGGCCTTGGCGAGAACCTTCTCTGCCTCATCGGAGCCGAAGTGGCGGACAGCGTCGAAGATCCAGTAGAGCGAGGTGCCGAAATCCTTTTCCGCGCGTCGGCGTCCGCGTTCCATGCCCTCAAAGAGCGGGTCGAAATCCTGTCCGCGCCAGAAGATGACGCCTACGCTGACGAAGACTTCGGCGTGCAGACAGCCTTGGGCGGCGAGCTTTTCGACGAGCCGATAGGTGATGAGCTCGAAGTCTTCGGGATCGCGCAGACGCTCGGTGACTGACTTGAAGGCGATGAGAAAGCCGGTGAAATCCGCGTAGTTGTAGAGCGCAGCAGCCTCATCGACGGTGAGCGTGCGGTGCGAGTTGGGCAGCGGTTTGTAGCGATTGCTGGCCCACGGAAATGGCGTGTGATGCTTCTCGCTGAGCTGGCTGAGAGTTAGGGGATCGACGGAACCTTCGAGATGAAGGTGCAGTTCAGCCTTAGGAAGACGACGAATGAAATCAGAGGTCACTGGATCATTCTATTGAAATTCACATGGCGAAGGTACAATCGTGAAAGAACCTTCCTATGCGAATTATTGCGATCAGACACGGTGAGACCTCGCTGAACGGTGAGAACCGGCTCACGGGATGGCAGGATGATGACTTGACCGCAAAAGGTTGGGATGAGGCGCGTGCCGTGGCGAATAGCCTGGATGTGGATTTCGAGCTGATCGTCAGCTCAACCTTGCTGCGCGCCGTAAGCACTGCACGAACGATAGCCGCTAAGCACCCCTGCAGGATTGTCTCCGATCCTAATCTTCGCGAGAGAAACTTCGGCTCGCTAAATGGAAAAAGCTGGGAAGAGATCGAAGCCGAGACGGGCAAAGACCTGCGGCATCTGGATGTGGACCTGATGGCCTACGATTACCGTCCCTATGGCGGAGAGTCGGTTGAGGGAGTGACGGCGAGAGTGAAGGAGTTTCTGCGAAGCGCGTGCCAACTTGCGGAAGGCCGCGATTTTGTTGCCGTTACGCATGGTGGGGTAATCAAGCTGCTGTACACGCTGCTCGAATCAGAGGGCCGTAAGCCGATTACGAACTGCTCAGTTCATGTTTTTCATCCACGCCTGGTCGCCTCACAAGGTGTGTCCTCATAGATCATCCGATTGGCAAGATGGATAATCGTTGGAAAACCGCAGGTTACTGGTTTGGTAATGGTTACGCGGATTTCGAAACGATTGGCGAAATGGTTATCCCCCTGTGAGATCAAAAGCAGAGTCAACATCCCCGCCCAACCAAAAGAGGGTTGAACGGGGCACCCTGATGGTTCGTCTGTTCGCTACTTCTGTTTTGCGAACTCGCTGCGTCTGCGGCTGTAGAAGATGTAGACGATGAGGCCGAGGGCGAGCCAGACGAAGAAGCGAATCCAGGTGACGACGGTCAGGCCGGTCATCAGGCCTCCGCAGAGCAGAACGGAGATGAGGGGGAAGACCGGTACCCAGGGAACCTTGAAGCCGCGAGGACGGTCGGGCTGGCTGCGGCGCAGGAAGATGACACCCAAGGAAACCAGGACGAAGGCGAAGAGGGTTCCGATGTTCGAGAGGTCGGCGGCGTCGCCGATGTCAACCAATCCGGAGGGAAGGCCGACAGCGAGGCCGGCGATCCAGGTGGACCAGTGCGGGGTTTTGAAGCGGGGATGGATGCGGGAAAAGAACCTGGGCAGCAGGCGGTCTCGCGACATGGCGAACCAGATGCGGGTTTGGCCGTATTGGAAGACCAGTAGGGAGCTCAACATTCCCATGAGCGCGCCGATGATGATGACCGAGCGCCAGATGGGACGCGCGCCGAGCTGCTGCAGGGCGTAGGCCACGGGAGCTTCGGCGGCGGCACCGGAGCCGAAGACGGAATACTTCATCATGCCGAGCAGGACGAGAGCTACACCGACGTAGAGGATGGTGCAGACGATGAGCGAGGCGATGATGCCGAAGGGAATGTCCTTTTGCGGATTCTTTGATTCCTCGGCGGCGGTGGAGACCGAGTCGAAGCCGATGTAGGTGAAGAAGACGATGGCGCCGCCGGTGAGGATGCCGCTGAATCCGGAGGGCGCGAACGGCACCCAGTTGGCTTTGTGCACCAGGTTGCCGCCCACAACGAGGAAGATGGCGATGGCCGCGATCTTGATGGCGACCATGCCGTTGTTGACCCCGGCGGATTCCCGCACGCCGCGCACCAGCAGCCAGCTCAGGATCATGACAACGAGAAAAGCCGGAACATTGAAGTAGGCGCCGGTCCATTTGCCGTCGGCCCAGACGGGCGACGACCAGCGATCGGGCAGGATGACGCCGAAGAGCGTCAGTTGCGCTTTGAGGTATCCGGCAAAGCCGACGCAGACGGCGACGTTGCTGACGGCGTATTCGAGAATGAGATCCCAGCCGATGATCCAGGCGAAGATTTCGCCGAGAGTGGCGTAGCTGTAGGTGTAAGCCGATCCGGCGATGGGAATCATGGAGGCCAGCTCGGCATAGCAGAGTCCGGCGAAGGAGCAGGCAATGGCGACCAGGATGAAGGAGATGGCGATGGCTGGTCCGGCGGCGGGACGGCCATGCATGAGAGCTCCGTGCACATTGCCGTGGCTGAGCAGATTCCAGAGGATGTCCATGACCTGGGCGTGGAAGATGGAGGGGGCTTCAAAGTGCTCGCCAGCGGCGGCGGTCCCGGTGAGGACGAAGATTCCGGAGCCGATGATGGCGCCGATGCCGAGCGCGGTGAGCGACCAGGGGCCAAGGGTCTTCTTGAGCTGGTGGCCAGGTTCGGCGGCCTCGGAGATGAGCTTGTCGATGGACTTGCGGGCAAAAAGTTGGCTCGCCAGCGGAGTGCTCCTGCTTCCCGGCTACGAATCAAACCGTGGAAATTAGGTATGGATTTCCAGAGTCACCATCATAACAAGCAAAACGGCCACCACCCACGCGAAAACCGATTGCGCAGGTGGCGGCCGTTGAAATTCGCGAATTCGACTAACGCGGTTCCACGGTAGTTGTGGTCATTGGCCGAAGTGCCTCTGGGGCCGAGTGGAACATTTCGACGGTGCTGGGATTCCTCGCGTTGCTCGGAATGACAACTTAGGAGCAAGAACAACGCAAGAGCAACGACAACACCAAGTACGCCAACTCTGGAATCGGCCTAGCGCTTGGAGGTGCCGCGAACCGCCTTCTTGACTTTGCGTTTTGCCGCGCCGCGTTCGCCGGTGCGTGCAACCTTGGGTGCGGCCTTCTTGCGCGCTGCGCGCTTCTTTTCTTTGCGTTCTTCCTTGGGGAGTGCAGTAGTGTTGGGCATTTTCTCGTTTTCCTTTGCGAATGAAATCTGCGCATTTGCGCGGTGTGTGCAGCTTTGCAGCCGGTTACGCGGCGACCGACGCCGCTCCGGTCGCTGACGCTGGGCTTTGCGACGGGTACGCGGCGGACTAAACGCCGCTCCGGTCGCTGACGCTGGGCTTTGCGACGGGTACGCGGCGGACTAAACGCCGCTCCGGTCGCTGACGCTGGTTACGCCTTGATGAGCTGGGCGTATTTCTCGACAAGCTTTTTTAGACCGAAACTATGAAATTGTACCGTAATCTTGGCGTCTTCCCCATCGCCTTCTCGATGATAGACCACTCCTTCCCCATATTTGGGGTGGCGAACACGGTCCCCTTTGCGCAATCCGCGGCCACCGGAGGGTGAATCGAGAGCCATCTCCGGGCGGGAAAACTTTTTGCCGCGCGAGGCAAAAAAGTCGGCGATGTTGTCAATGGAGTTGTAGGAAGGACCGGAGTAGGTGGTCTTGGGCGCGCTTTTCTGGCGCGAGCGGGAACTCCAGCTCGCGGTGGCAGACTGATCCTCGTTCTCGTAATCGTAATGGGCTGAGCCGTACTCCTGGAAGCGCGGCGTGGAGCCCTTGATTTTGCCGGGTGAGCCAACATCTTCCAGCAGCTCGATGGGAACCTCTTCGAGGAAGCGCGAAGGGGTTGAGGGCTCGGGCGTATCCGTGCCGTAGCGGCGGCGATAGTGAGCGCGGCTGAGGATAAGGGTGTCCATGGCGCGGGTCATGCCGACGTAGCAGAGGCGGCGTTCCTCCTCCATCTCCGTGGGCGACATGAGAGTGCGGGAGTGCGGGAAAAGACCCTCCTCCATGCCGACGAGGAAGACGAGGGGAAACTCCAGGCCTTTGGCGGCGTGGAGAGTCATGAGCGTGATCTGCTGCGAATCGTCGAACTGATCGACATCGCTGACCAGGGCGGCGTGATCGAGGAAGTCGCTGATGCTCTCACCACGATCACGAGAATCCATGGCGGCGTTGACCAGTTCGCGAAGGTTTTCAACGCGCGCCTGTGAGTCAGGCGAATCTTCGGCTTCAAGGAGCTGGATGTACTTGGTGCGGTCGATGAGGAACTTGAGCAGCTCGGCGGTGGAGATTTTTTGCGCAGGAGCGGCATTTTCTTCGTCGGGAGTACCGGGCTTGGCTTCGAGAGTATTGGGCGAAAAATCGGTGGCGTCACCGTCCAGAGTGTCCTCGAACTGGCTGACGTCAAAGCTGTCACCGGTGTTGGGTAACGCTGCGCTGCCAGCCGCGGGCGCGAGGTCCCCGAACTGGCTGACGTCAAAGCTGTCACCGGCGTTGGGTAACGCTGCGCTGCCAGCCGCTGGCGCAAGGTCCTCGAACTGGCTGACGTCAAAGCTGTCATCGGCATCACCAAAATCGAAGCCGTGCTGGGCGTCGGGAGCGGCTTGCGGCTCGGCGGCTGCGGTCAACTGGGCTGTTGCGGACGCGGCTACGAGCTCGGCTGCGGCGCTGGGAGCTGCAGGCTCGGCGAAGACCATGGCGCGGGCTTCGACGACGAGATCGCGGAAAGATGCGAGAGCGGCACAGGCGCGGGCGGGAAGCAGACGGCGGTCGACGACCTGCTGCAAGGCTCCCCAGAGCGAGAGATTGGTCTCCAGGGCGAGGCGCTCGACGGTTTCCATGGTGGTTTTGCCGATGCCGCGAACGGGAGTGTTAACGACGCGCTGCAGGGCGACGGAGTCATCGGGATTCAGAATGAGCTTGAGGTAGGAGATCATGTCCTTGATCTCGGCACGCTCGTAAAAGCTGAAGCCTCCGACGACGTTGTAGTTGAGGTTGTAGCGGCGCAGCGCCTCTTCGAGCAGGCGCGATTGCGAGTTGGTGCGGTAGAGGATGGCCGACTTGTTCTCGGCACCTTCGTGGGCACGGGCGCGCGCCCAGCGGGAGATGAAGTCGGCGGCGAAGAGCGCCTCGTTTTCGCCATCGGGCGCGTCGTAGAAGCCGATCTTGCTGCCTCCCTCGCGGGCCGTCCACAGATTTTTGCCCTTGCGCTGCAGGTTGTTGGCGACGACGGCAGAGGCGGCCTGGAGGATAGGCTGGGTGGAACGGTAGTTCTGCTCGAGGCGGATGATTTTGGCCTCGGGAAAATTCTTTTCAAAGTCGAGGATGTTGTTGATGTCGGCTCCGCGCCAGGAGTAGATGGACTGGTCTTCGTCGCCGACAGCGCAGAGGTTGTGATGGGTAGCGGCAAGAGCGCACATGATTTCGTACTGCGGACGGTTAGTGTCCTGGTACTCATCGACGAGCACGAACTGAAAGCGGCGCTGATATTTTTCGCGAGTGGCGGAGTCGGCCTTGAGGAGGCGCACGCTCTCCAGCAGGAGATCGTCGAAGTCGAGAGCGTTGGCTTTGAGCAGCTCGTCTTTGTAGATTTTGTAGATGTGCGCGATGCGCTCCATCTTGGGTTCGGCGGAGTTCAGGTACATCTCCTGCGGGTCTTGCATGTGGTTCTTGGCCGATGAGATGAGGCTGAGGACGGAGCGCGGAGTGAGCTTTTTGTCGTCGATGCCGAGGCGCTTGATGGCCGACTTGACGACCTGCT
>CAZLJQ010000064.1:0-18555 GCA_964559875.1 uncultured Acidobacteriaceae bacterium | reverse complement strand
CGTCGCTTCTTCATAGCCCTGCTGCTGGCCACAAGCATACTGGCCTGTGTGGCCTGCCAGAACAAGAAGTCCACCAATCCGCTCGCTCACGTGAATTCCAAGCAGCCGGACAAGGTGCTCTTCGACCGCGCCATGGAGGCGATGAAGCAGCGCAAGTACGATGTTGCGCGCATCACTTTGCAGACGCTCATCAACACCTATCCGGACTCCGAATTTGTAGCGCGCGCCAAGCTGACGGTAGGCGAATCCTGGTACCAGGAAGGTTCGACCGCCGCGCTGGCCCAGGCGGAAACCGAGTTCCGCGACTTCATCACCTTCTTCCCCAACATGCCGGAGGCCGCCGAGGCGCAACTCAAGATCGCCGACATTCACTACCGCCAGATGGAGAAGCCGGACCGCGATTTCACCCACGCCCGCAGGGCCGAGGATGAGTACCGCCAAATGCTGTTGCAGTATCCTGACAGCAAGCTGGCAGATACCGCCCGTCAGCGTCTGCTAGAGGTGCAAGAAGTGCTGGCTGAGCGTGAGTTCCGCATCGCGCACTTCTACTTTCTGCGTGGCTCAACCCTGGCCGCCATTGCGCGCGCCAAGACGCTCACTGACACCTATCCGCTCTACAGCCACTCCGATGAAGCGCTCTACATGCTGGGCCAGGCCTACGAACAGCAGGCGGAACGCACCCGCGCTGCCGCCAATGTTCCGGACACTTTGAAACAGCGCCTTAGCAAGGACTACCTGGACAACGCCGCGCAAGCCTACGCAAAGATCGTGACGCGCTATCCGGCGATGGGGAAATATCAGGACGCTCGCCGCCGCCTTGCCGCCATTGGCAGGCCAGTGCCGACGCCGACTCCGGAAGCGATTGCCCAGAATAAAACAGAAATGGCCAGCCGTACGGCTACCACGCGCTACGAGCGCTTTGTGAACAACATGGCGAAGCGTCCGGACTTGAGTGCTGCCATCAGAACGGGCCAGCCCACGCTGGTCGATCCGAAGGAAACAGATGCGCCGAAGCTGGCGCGCGAGATCAACACGATTGTGACCTCTGAAATGGCTGCCAAGACCGGTACCGGCAAGGTTACGGTGGAGGCGGTGAGCGGAGGCACCAAGGTGACGGAGAATCAGGCGCCACCGCGCTCGGCCGAACCGCCCTTAAGTCCCAGCGATGTCCCGGCACCAGCTCCCAGCCAACTCAATGAGAGCGCGTCGAGTTCGTCGTCGTCCCCGACGGCTGAGAGTTCCTCATCGACGGCACCGAATACGAAGGACGATCTAAAGGCCGCCTCGACCAGCCAGAAGGCCAAGAAGAAGCGCCACTTCCATATTCCGATTCCGTTCTAGAGAGCACCGTGCTCGATTATGCCGTCCGGTGGACTGGCCGCAGTGGTAGCTAGCGGCCTGCCGTTACTTCCATCGCTCGAATAAAAGCTTTTATCCGGCATTTGTCCTGGGTAGAGAGAATCGGAAGATAGAACTCGCTGAGATGGGTGCGCACGGCGTTCGCGGCCCGGTGCGCATCGCCTTGCTGGATCGCGTCGGCGATAGCCGCATGATGCTCCAATGTCTCCAGGCGGCTCTGATGCTGGAAAGATTTGAGGCGGTTTTCGATCAGGGCACGGATCGGTTTATCTAGCGCCTGAAGGACGAGATGGAAAAGGCGATTCCCGCTCGCAACGATCACAGCCTCGTGAAAGTTTGCGTCCAATTCCGCAAAGTCATGCAGGTCAGTTGTGGTTTGCATCTGCCGAAGCACGTCCAACAAGGCTGAGTGAGAGCTTTTGGGCTGTGTACAGGCCAACGCTGCGGCTGACGAATCCAAAACAACGCGCATCTCCAGCAGTTCCAAAACGGACGTGCAGTCCGATTGAAGCAGGCTGTCGAATACACGTGCGATTCCAACGCTCGGAGTGCCCAACACTCGGGCGCCTCCCGGGTCGCCGTGGCGCACCGCGATCAATCCCATGCTTTCCGTCACCCTGAGAGCTTCGCGCACCGTGGGACGGCTGACTTGAAACTCAAGCATCATGGCACGCTCGGAAGGCAGACGTGAGCCGGGCGCCAGTTTCCCGCTAAGGATCAGGCGCTGTAGTTGCTCCACAATATGTTCATGGGCGCGAGTGGAGCGCACCTTGGCAAAAATGGAACTTTCGGTGCCGACCATGCGTCTATCGTAACACGCCTGTCACATAGTTGACTGGTCGGACCAGTACGCGTATTCTGCTCACATGCGCAGGCCCGGCGGTTCTGCCCGGTCACGCATTTAGAAAAGTGAAAATGGGTAGCAAATTCGCATATGTAGCTTCGATCCCGGTCGGTCGGCTGATTGCTATGCGCGGCCTTTGCTGGATCCAGGAGGCCACGAAGTCGGCGTATGAAAGGTTTTGCGATTTTGGGTGCGTTTCAATTTGCCGGTGCAGCGGTTCACGCGCTTGGTGTTTCCATGCCGGGTGCGGTCATCGGATTGATCCTATTTACTGTTTCGCTGTTTTTGGGATGGATCAAACTGGAGTGGGTGGAACCCACCGCGAGCTTCCTGCTCAGGCACATGTTGTTGTTCTTCGTGCCGATGACGGTGCTGATCATGCGGCTGGCGCCCATCGTTAAGAAGAACTGGGCCGCGCTCTCGGTAAGCATTGTGGTGAGCACTCTCGCCGTCATGGTGACAACCGGATTGGTGGCTGAGTTTCTGCTCCACAAAGAAGGTCCGGCTGCGGAATGAATACCTTAACCATGTCCCCTGTTTTTGGCGTGAGTCTGACCGTAATGTTCTATGCGGCTGCGCTACTGTTGCAAAAAAAGTTGAGCTGGGCGCATCCCTTGATCGTAACCTGTGCAGGATTGATGCTCACGATAAAGCTGCTGCGCATCCCCCTGGAAAACTATGCCATCGGCGGCGACATGCTCACCTATCTGCTGGGACCGGCAGTGATTGCGCTGGGTGTTCCGGTGTATAAGAACGGACGAAATCTGAGTAAGGCAGCGGTGCCGCTCTCCGTGGCCATCGGCGTCGGTTCAACCGTGGGCATGCTCACGGCAGGAGTTTGTGCGGCATGGATGGGCGCTCCAAAAGAGCTCATCGCGAGTGCGGTGCCAAAGTCGGTGACCACTCCAATTGCAATGGAAATTGCGCGCGAGCTGCATGGTTTCCCGGAGATCGCAGCGGCAATGGCCTTGATGGCGGGGATCATTGGAAATCTTGTGGGACCGGAGATTTTGCGCTTTTGCGGAGTCAAGCAGCACCTGGCAATGGGCGCTGCGATGGGAACCTCCTCACACGGATTCGGTGCGGCGCGTATGCTGAAGGAGCACGACCTGCAGGGCTCGACGGCGTCCTTGGCCATGGCTGTTGCGGGAATCACTGTTTCGGTGCTTGCGATGCTTGTACCGTGGATTCTGCGGATCATGGCCGGGCGGAGCTGGCATGGAATTTAGAGATTCGCTCCAAAGCATTATCCGAAAGACAAGAAAAGGCCGCCCGATAGTACAACGTCCATGCGGATTTTTATTGACCTCCGGTTTACCGAAATAGCTCCGGTCCATTGACCTTGCCATGCGAAAGCGTTAACGTGACCCATTAGTTCACGCAGACACTATCTCCTGATCAGGATTCCGCTCCGTGCTCCTTAAAGTGCTGCTTGCCGATGACAGCGTACCTGCCCAGAACATGGGCAAGAAGATCCTTGTGGACGCAGGCTATGACGTTCTGACGGCCAGCAACGGTCTCGACGCGCTGCGAAAAATTAACGAAGCGCCTCCGGACATTGCCATTCTGGACATTTTTATGCCCGGCTACTCCGGGTTGGAGCTCTGTGCGCGCCTTCGCGGTGCCACTCCCACGGCCGCACTTCCAGTCATCCTGACGGTTGGCAAAATGGAGCCATATCGTTCCGAAGACGGCGAACAGGTGAAGTCGAACGCCGTCATCATAAAACCATTTGCTGCCGCAGAGTTGATCTCCGCCGTGCGCAGTCTTATCGGCGAGTCGTCCGTTCCCCCTCCCGCGCCTGCAGTGGTGGACCCGAACCATATTTCCGCCACCGGAGAGCCGTTTGAGGATGTTACGTACGCAGATGGCGACGAACCTTTACCCTTGCTTGAATCTGCGGCAGCCGGATTGGCAGAGCCTTCGACCGATGCCGGACAGAGCATCTACACAGGTGATGACGAGCCTCTTTTCACTGGCGTTGAATCGAGCGGCGCTGAATCGACTGGAGCGGAGAGCCTGGCATACAATCCAGACGCGGTACGGACACCCTTCAGCGCCTCGGTGGTAGACTTTCTGCCTTCGATATCAAACTTCCAGGAAGCAGATAAGGAGTCTCCGCTCGGCGAATTTGACCTGACGGCTGAGCCGTCTCCTGCGGCCCCTGGCGCAGAGAGTTCGAACGCTGAGGAGCCTTTGCTTGCCGCACCTGAGGCGCTGCAAACGAAAGCCCCCGAAGCGCCATCACCCGCGTACTCCGCGCCAAGCCCGTTGGAGTGGGAAGCATCTCCGTTGGGCGTTCCGCCCCCCGATCCATTACTGGAAGAGGAAACTGACGCAGCCGTGCCAGAGCCCAGCGAAGCTCCGCAGGCGACTATCGCGCACGAGGGAGCCACGAACGTCGATCCCGTCTCGACCGCGTCGGCAGCTCCGCCTGCTGAGGATGAGGAAGCCCGCAGGCTTGCTCTGGATGAGGAGGCTCGAAGACTTGCATTTGAGGAACTCTTCAATTCGACCGAGCCGCTCCCGCTCGACGAATCGCCTGCCTCACTCGCTGAAGTTCCGCCCGCCGAAGCCGAGCCTGCTCCGGCCCAGTTCTCCCACGCCGAAAGCTCCATCCTTCCGAGCATGGCCAATCTCTCCCACGATCACCCTTTCGATGTCGCGTTGGATTCGGAGATTGAGCCGCTAACCAAGGACAGCCATGATGAATTCGTCTCGGAACCTGATCCTTACCTGATGGAGGAGTTGGAGCCGATGAACGCCGTCGGGGATATTCCCGGCCGCGATGTGATGCTCGATCGTGGTATCGAGCCGACCTTGGAGGAGATCAGGAGCTTGCAGCAGCCCCTCGAGGCACCTGCACCGGCTTTGAGCCTGACGCATGAGCCGCCAGAGGTGCTCAGCCAGCTGACGCCACCAGAGCTCGACAGCATTCCGGCGGAAGCAGAGCCGCTCGCAGAAGTAGCTCCCGCTGCACTGGAAGCGATGTCCGCTGCGCCGGAGCCGGTTGAAGCCGAAGTTGCGGAGCTTGTACCTGAGCTTGCGCCCGTACACGTTGAGCCGAAAGCATCCGAAGCAGTAGAGCTTGCGACAGAACCCAAAGCAACGCCCGTAGAGCTTGCGCCAGAGCCGACGTCGGAACCGCTTGCGGCGGAATCTGAATTAGCCCCGGCACAAATTGCGGTAGAGCACGAACCAACGCCGGAGCCGATTCACGCCCTTGCGCCGCCGGCGATGGTGGCCGAGGTTGCTCATTCCGCGATGGAAGCGCACGCGGAAAACATCTTGTCGTCTCCCGAACTGGACAGCCACTCCCTTGAGGTGGAACGCGTTCGCCAGGCAGTGGATCGAGTCTTTGACCGCTTCAAGCGTCTGCTGGTGAATGCGGTTGTGCGCGAATTGAACCGCCGCGATTAATCACGGCTAACGAATTGACGACTTAAAAGAGATCGGGCACGGAATATTCCGTGCCCTCTGCTTTTGCGCTGCTTGCAAACTTATGCGGATTCAATTCGCATACTCAAATCCACCGCGCGTGTGGAGTGCGTGAGCGCGCCGATGGAGATGAAGTCCACTCCGGCTTCGGCGTACTGTCGCACGTTCTCAAGCGTAATTCCGCCGGAAGATTCAATCTTCATCGCGCCCGCTTCCCTGCGCACCTGGGCCACGGCCACGCGGGTCTCCGTCGGTGTCATGTTATCCAGCAGAATGGATTCAGCGCCATACTTCAGAGCACTCTCCAGCTCCTTCATGTTGCGAACTTCTACCTCGACGGGCTGTTCGCCCTTGCGGTTCGCCAGGGCGCGTTCCACGGCAACGCGCACGCCGCCGGCAAGATCGATGTGGTTGTTCTTCACCAGGATTCCGTCAGAGAGGTCGAGCCGGTGGTTGAAGCCGCCGCCGCAGCGCACCGCATACTTCTCCAGCAGCCGCATTCCGGGCACGGTCTTGCGTGTGTCCAGAATCCTCGCCCCGGTGCCGTCCACGGCGTCGGCGTAGCGGCGGGCCGCCGTGGCAATACCGCTCAGGTGTTGCAGCAGGTTCAAGATCACCCTTTCGCAACTCAGCAGCACGCGCGCGTTATGGCGGATGGAGGCAACAGACTCGCCCTTGCGCAGACGCACGCCGTCGAAGATCTCCTGCGGAATGCTGACCTCGGGATAAGCCCTCGACTCGCCTTCCAACTCGGCGAAGATTTCAAAGACGCGCTGCACCGATCCGATGCCCGCCAGCACGCAGTCCTCTTTTGCCAGAATCGTTGCCATCGCCCGCTGCTGCGGATCGATGATTGCCTGGGTGGTGGCATCACGCGTGGCCTGGTCTTCCAGCAAAGCGTTTGACAGGATTGCGGTGATCCTGCGGCTACTCCAGTTCATCTGCGAGTCCTTCCCTTACTTTGCGCTGCCCAGCTCTGCCAGCCGCGCCTTGGATTTTCCAATCAGCGACTCCAACTCAACCCGCCTTGTCTTCAAGCCCTCCACCACCTTTGCCGGTGCCTTGGCAAGAAAGCCTTGGTTGCTGAGCTGGTTGCTGTTGCGCAGGTATTCGCCTTCGAGCTTCTCCAGCTCTTTGCTGGTGCGCGCCGTCTCCGCCTCAACGTCGATCTTCTGCTCGTAGACCAGGCGCACTTCAAAGCGCGCCGTGGCTCGTGAGTTGGTGGCCTTGGCTAGCGATTCATCGACAAATGTCAATGCAGAGACACTGGCCAGCTGCTCAATAGCAGAGCGGTTCGCCTCGATGATCGTTCGTACATCGCTGGTGGTGAACACCTCGATCGGCAATTTTTCTTTTTGCGCAACCTTCAGCTCCGCGCGAACATTGCGCACGGCGACGATAAGGTCCTGCAGAATCGACATCTCGCGCTCGGCATCGGGGTTCAGCTGAGCTGCATCAGTCTGGGGATAGGCGGCCAGCGCAATTGACTTTAGCGGTGCTTTGCCATCGTAGACCGCGCTCCATATCTCCTCGGTGATAAATGGCATGAACGGCGCAAGCAGTCGCAGCGCGCCCTCAAAGACGCGAACCAGATTGGCAAACGCGGCTCGCGCTTCATCGCGCTTGGGCGACAGCAGGCGTGGCTTGAGCAGCTCAACATACCAGTCGCAATACTCGCCCCAGAAGAAGTGATAGACCACGTGCGCAGCTTCGTGGAAGCGATACTCGCCGAGCGCCGCCGAGACTTCACCGGCAACGCGGTTGAAGCGCGAAAGAATCCAGCGGTCTTCCAGCGTGGCCGACGCAAAGCCTTTCAACCCCACGCCGTCCTTGGCGTTGCGTTCGGCGGCAAACTCAGCGAGCGACCAGACGTTCGCTTCCGTCGCGCGATCCACATTCATGAAGAGGAACCGCGCCGCGTTCCAAATCTTGTTGGCAAAGGCGCGATAACTCTCGGTGCGGCTCTCGCTAAAGGCGATATCGGTTCCGGGCGCGGCCATGGCGGCCAAGGTGAAGCGCACCGCGTCGGTGCCGAACTTCTCGATGACGCCGATCGGATCGACAACATTGCCTTTGGTCTTGGACATCTTCTGGCGCTCGGCGTCGCGCACCAGCGCGTGGATGTAAACCTCGCGGAAAGGAACGATGTCGCGCTTGTCGGGCTTCTGCTCGTCCATCAGATGGCAGCCCAGCATAATCATGCGGGCGACCCAGAAGAAAAGAATGTCAAAGCCAGTTACCAGCGTCGAGGTCGGGTAGAAAGCATTGCAATCCGGAGTCTTCTCCGGCCAGCCAAGCGCTGAAAACGGAAGCAGGCCGGAGCTGAACCAGGTGTCCAGCACGTCGGTATCTTGCTCAATCTTTGCGCTGCCGCAATGCGCGCAGTGAGTAGGGTTTTTGCGCTCCACGGTGATTTCATGACAGTCGGCGCAGTGCCATGCCGGAATCCGATGGCCCCACCAGAGCTGACGCGAAATGCACCAGTCATGAATGTTTTCCATCCACTGCAGGTAAATCGCCTTGTAATTTTCCGGCGTGAACTTGATCCGTCCATCGCTCACCACATCGCGCGCAACCCTTGCCAGCGATGGCCGCCCGTCCTTCGTCTCCTTGTTTACGGCAAGAAACCACTGGGTGGAGATGCGCGGCTCGACCACAGTCTTGCAGCGGTCGCACTTGCCGAGCGGCACCACATAATCCTTCACGCTGACCAACGCGCCGCTGGCTTCCAGATCGGCAACCACACGCTCACGCGCGGCGTAACGCTCCAGACCCTTATAAACACCAGCGTTTTCGTTCATGTGCGCGCTCTCATCCATGATCACCATCTCTTCGAGCCCATGGCGCTTGCCAGCTTCGAAGTCGTTGGGATCGTGCGCAGGCGTGACCTTGACGGCGCCAGTGCCGAACTCAGGCTGTGCGAGTTCGTCGAAGATAATCGGAATCTCGCGGCCGACGAGCGGCAGCATCACCTTCTTGCCGTGCAAGTGGGAGTAGCGCTCATCGAGCGGATTGACGGCCACGGCCGTGTCGCCCAGCATGGTCTCGGGACGGGTGGTAGCAACGACGATGGATTCGCCAGGCAGGCCAACGACGGGATAACGAATCTCCCAGAGCTTGCCCTGCGTCTCCTCGTGGGCCACTTCGAGATCGCTAAGCGCGGTCAGGCAGCGCGGACACCAGTTGACGATATAGGTCCCGCGATAGATGAGACCTTCCTCCCAGAAGCGCACAAAGGCTTCGCGCACCGCGCGGGAGAGCTGCTCGTCCATGGTGAAGAACTCGCGCGACCAGTCAACGGAGTCGCCCAGTCGCTTCATCTGTTCCAGAATGTAGCCGCCGTACTGCTCCTTCCACTGCCAGACGCGTTCGAGGAAAGCCGCGCGTCCAAGGTCCTGGCGCTTTTTGCCTTCGCTGGCGAGCTGGCGCTCGACCATCATCTGCGTGGCAATTCCAGCGTGATCGGTTCCGGGGAGCCACATCGAATCCTTGCCCAACATGCGTTGCCAGCGGGCGAGGATGTCCATCTCGGTGTGGTTAAGCATGTGGCCCATGTGCAGGCGGCCAGTGACGTTGGGCGGCGGCAGCAGAATGGAAAACACATTGCTACCGTCCGCGGGAGTTGCGGTATGGAAGAGGTTTTCATGGACCCAGTACTCGGCCCAGCGCTTTTCAATCTCAGCAGGATCGTAAGCCTTCGACAGTTCGTGCGGCATAAGAATGACGGTTCCTCAAACTCGAAACTTTAAGTTTAACAGAGCGAATCGTGTGCTCGCGGTGAGCTCACGGCATGGGGCTAACGATTAGCGAATCGGGTAATCGTTGGGAAGGCCGTGTTGACCGATCTGCAAATGGTTGCGCGAATCCGCGCAACCATTTGCAAAGTAGTCCACCTGCCAAAAACAAGGATTGACCAAAAAGGTAATCGTGAGCAGCTGAATTCCTTGAGACAACTCCGACCGGTGAACCACGTTCTGAGGAGACTAGACCGGGTGAACCCCTCGGAGGCTTGGCGTTGCACTCGATCTTGCGAGCTTCGGAACGCACCTCCAACTCACAAACTGCTTCGTACACAAGCGGCCGCCACGCCGTCGAATTTCAACCTTGGAGAGTTCAATGAAACTAGTCACTGCAACTGTAGCGGCATTCCTGCTGATGGCGGGCATGGCCGTTGCACAGGAATCGATGGCCTCGAAGACCGAGATGCACGCCGGCTCGGCCAATGTGGAACAACATTTGAAGGACATGGAAAACGAGTGGGTCAAGGCCTCGCTGGCGAGTAACGGCGACGCCCTTGGGCCGCTGCTTGCCGACGACTTCGTCAACATCGACTCGGATGGCAAGGTGCTGAACAAGAGCGAGACGATGGCCCGCACGAAGAAATCCAAATGGGAGGTCAGCGAGCTCAGCGATCTGCAGGTCAACCAGCACGGAGATTCGGCGATTGTGACCGGCGTATGGCATGGCAAAGGCGTGGATAGCATGGGGAAGGCCGTGGACACCAGAGAGCGCTGGGCGGATACCTGGGTAAAGAAAAACGGGAAGTGGCAATGCGTCGCTTCCGCGTCGGCTCCAATGTCGTAACAGGCCACCACAATTTTTATTTCAGACAGGCCCACATTCGCTCATCAGCGGATGTGGGCTCTCGCCCGGACTAGCCTAGTTTCTTCGTCAGCAATTCATTCAGCACCGCAGGGTTGGCTTTGCCTTTGGAGGCTTTCATTACCTGGCCGACGAAGAAGCCGATCATGGTGGTTTTGCCGGCGCGGTACTGCTCCACCTGTTTGGGACTGGCGGCAAGGACCGCGTCGATCATCTTTTCGATTTCGGCGGAGTCGGTAATCTGCTGAGGCTTTTCTTTTTCGTAAATGACAGGGAAGTCCACCTTCTGCTCGAAGGCGTGGTCGTAGAGTTCTTTGAGTATCTTCGAGCTGATGGTGCCGTCTTCGAGGAGGTCGGCGGAGAGACGCGCGCCGGCAATGGTGATGGGTGAGTCCTCCAGTTCGAGTCCGGCGGCTTTCAAGCGTCCCTGGAGTTCGCTGATGACCAGATTGGCGAGACGCTTGGGGGACTTGGCTTTCTTGGCTTCGGTCTCGAAGAGATCAGCGCGGGCCTGGGTTGCGGTGAGGGTGGCGGCATCGCCTTCGCTGAGCGAGTACTCGGCGATGAGGCGCTGGCGCTTGGCTTCGGGAAGTTCGGGCAGGGTGGCACGGATGGCGTCCTGCTGGGACTGATCGACGATGAGCGGAAGCAGATCAGGCTCAGGGAAGTAGCGGTAGTCGTGCGCCGCCTCCTTGGAGCGCATGGCGTAGGTGCGGCCCTCGCCGGGATTGTAGAGACGAGTCTCCTGCGGAATGGTGCCGCCAGAGTCGAGTACTTCCGCCTGGCGCTCGATCTCGTACTCAAGCGCCTGCTTGACGAAGCGGAAGGAATTTACATTCTTGACTTCGACCTTGGTGCCGAGGGTCTGCGAGCCGCGTGGACGGATGGAGACGTTGGCGTCGCAGCGCAGCGAGCCCTCTTCCATGTTGCAGTCGCTGACGCCGGTGTAGAGGATGATTTCCTTGAGGCGAGTGAGATACTCGTAGGCTTCCTCGGGTGTGCTGATGTCGGGGTCGGAGACGATTTCTGCGAGAGGCGTGCCGGTGCGGTTGAGGTCCACGTAGGTTTTGGAGGCGGAGTCGGCGAAGCCTTCATGCATGGACTTGCCTGCGTCTTCCTCAAGATGCAGGCGGGTGATGCCGATGCGTTTCTTTTCCCCGGCTGTGGTAGTGACCTCGATGTAGCCGTGCTCGGAGAGCGGCTTGTCGAACTGGCTGATCTGGTAGCCCTTGGGAAGATCGGGATAGAAGTAATTCTTGCGGGCGAAGACGGAGGTCTCGTTGACGTGGAGATGGAGCGCCTGCGATGCCTTGACGGCAAACTCAACGGCCTGCCGGTTCAGGACCGGAAGCGCGCCGGGCATTCCGAGACAGACAGGGCAGACGTTGGTGTTGGGCTCAGATCCGAAGACGTTGGGGCAAGGGCAGAAAATCTTGGTCCTGGTGAGCAGCTGCACATGCACTTCGAGACCGATGACAGTTTCGTATTTGGACTGAACGTCTTTCGCCGCGGTAGCCATATGAAATCTGATTATAACGGTTGGCACGACGAGTCTACATAGGCCGGGCGATGCTGGATTTGTGGCGCTTCTGGAATTCTATTATTTCTATGGAGTCGCGCAGTTGTGGTAAACACGTGACGCAGGAGTGCAATGATGGCTCAATTGGTGCGGATTAAAGCTGGCTACTTGTTCGATAGTGTGGCGGGCGCGTTTCGACGAAACCCCGTCATCACCGTAGAGAACGACACGATCATGGACGTAAGCTTCGGCGAGCCGGCGCGGCAAGATGGCGCCGACGTGATTAGCCTGGACGGATGTACGCTGCTCCCCGGGTTGATTGACGCGCATAACCATCTGTCGCTTTCACCGCAGCTTCCCAACCACGCGCAGCTTATGTTAGATCCGGACGCGGTGCTTACCATTCGCGGAATCGTCAATATGAAGACGGATCTCCGCGCTGGAGTGACCACGTCCAGATACCTGGGAGAGAAGAATTTTGTCGATTTGCATCTCCGAGACGCGGTTGAAAGTGGATTGATTGAAGGGCCGCGAATTGTTACCAGCACCAGGGGCATCAAGGCCAGCCATGCGCACGGATTTGTTGGCACGGGATGTGACGGCGCGGAAGCGATCCGAGTTGCGGTGCGCGAGAACATTAGGCGTGGAGCCGATTTTATAAAGATCTTCGTCACCGGCACCTCACGCCGGGCAGAGTTTTTGCCTTGTTACTTGAGCCGCGAAGAGCTCGGAACCGCGGTGGACGAAGCTCATCGCGCGGGGAAGAAAATAGCGGCTCACTGCATTGGAGGCGAAGGGCTGACGAACTGCATACAGGAAGGCGTGGACGTCATCGAACATGCCTACTTCGCGACTGACGAACAGATCGAAATGCTGGTGAAAGAGAAAAGGTGGGTGGTGCTGACCCCCCGAATTTTTTTCAACGATGCGCGGTGGAGGATGCTGGGCGAGGACGTAGCCGCCGAGTTCAGGAACAACCGTGAAGAGGTCACAGAGAGGTACAAGGCGATTCTGCAATCTGGAGTAGCGATGGCGGTGGGTACGGATGCTTGCCACGGCGAGATCGCCGAAGATGTATTCCTGATGGTGAGTGCGTTCGGTGAATCTCTGGCGCGATCTCTGCAGGCAATCACCATTAACGCCGCCAAACTGTGCGAGCTGGATCATCAGATTGGTTCGATCACTGTCGGGAAAAAGGCGGACTTGGTTGCAGTCAGCGGGGACCTCGAGGATGACGTGCGAAGGTTAGGGTCGACTCGCATGGTGATGAAGGACGGAATTGTTCATCACCACTTTTCGGAGGCTTAAGGCTTTCCCAGCGGCACTTCGAAGTACATGAGTTCGTGGCCTTGGGCATCGTTAACCCCAGTGACGAAGAGGCGCGCGCCCTGTGCGGGATTCTCAAGGTCTCCGACATCGAAGAATAGGAAGCCCTGCTGCGAGGCGTGAGGCTCGACGGTGCGAGCGGCAAAGCTGGCGTGTTGGAGCTCGTCGCGGTCCTTCTGCGAGAGCCCGCCATGGACTTTGTTGCGGCCGGGCATGGGGATGGGAATCTGGTCCTGGGTGCGCGAGCGGGGAGCGCGCAGGGAGGTGAAGACGCGGCGCAGATCGTCGAGCGAATAGGGATTGGCTTTTGCGCGGTCGCGCGTGACGAGTTGGAAGTTGGCGTTGCTGAGGACGATGGTCTGGTCGCCGTCGTTGGTGAAGACGACAAGGATGGGAAGGACGGAGTGCTCAAGCATTTTGGGATGAAAGAGCGCGGCCTTCTCCGGCGTGTCATAGGCGTCGGCGCCGAGGGTGAGCTTCTCCTGAGGGTGGGAGTCGCGAGCGGCCATGGTAGTGGCCGGAATTAGCCGGGGCATGACGAAGTCTCTGGCAAACGCCGCGAGAACGAGCGCTGCGAGGATGACCGCGACGCAGGGAGTTCGCTTCATGGCGGAAATTATAGGCGGGAATGGAAGTAAAGTTGGGGCGGAAAAGCAAAGAGGGCGGCAAAATGGCAAGGAAGCACAAAGCAAAGGCATGGAGCTCCTCGCATCGCGGCTGAGCCGTGAGGGTCGAAGCGTTTTATTGTCCCTGACCTGCATCACCAATCTACAATGACTGGCGTGTACTTCCTCTATAGCGCGACCCTGGCTCTGCTGCTGACTCTCTCGCTTCCCTGGTGGCTGGTGCAGATGCTGCGGCTAGGCAAATATCGGGCAGGGCTGGCAGAGCGGCTGGGGATGGTGCCGGCGCGGATTCGGCTGGCAAACGGCGAAGAGGCGGAAGAGCGGGACGCTTCGCGGCCGGGTACGCGGCAAATACCGCCGCTCCAGCCGCGGGCGCTGGCGTGGATTCACGCGGTGAGCGTGGGCGAGGTTCTGGCAATTGCGCCTCTGGTGGCGCAGCTGCGGGAGCAGGGGTATCGCGTGGTGGTTTCGACGACGACCCACACGGGGCAGCGGCTGGCTCGCGACAAGTTTGGCGAGACAAATGTCTTTTACTTTCCACTGGACTTCGGAATCTGCATCCGTCCTTACTTGAGGGCGCTGAAACCGAAGCTGGTGGTAATGGCGGAGACCGAGTTTTGGCCGAACTTTTTGCGGCTGGCGAGAGCGAGCGGAGCACGGCTGGCGGTGGTGAATGCGCGGATCAGCGACCGTTCGTATCCGAGGTATCTGCGATTTAGAGGGCTGGTGAGCAAGGTGCTGGAGCCGGTGGAGCTGTTCTTGGCGCAGAGCGAGGTCGACGCGGAGCGGCTGCGCGCGGTGGGAGCTACGGCCAGCCGGGTCGAGGTCACTGGCAACTTGAAGTTCGATGTGGCTCCGCCGGTGGAGAGCGAGGCGGTGACCCAGATAGGCGAGCGGCTGAGGGCAACGGGCGGACCGATTCTGGTGGCAGGCAGCACGGTGGAGGACGAAGAGGACTACGTGCTGGCGGCGTTCCGGATGGTGCTGGTCGAGTATCCAACGGCGGTGCTGGTGCTAGCGCCGCGGCACAAGGAGCGGTTTGAAGAAGTGGCGCGGCTGCTGCAGGAGCGGCGCTTCCGCTTTGTGCGGCGCTCAGCGGCCGATGCGGCAGAGCAGAATCTTGGCGGAGCGGTGCTGCTGCTGGACACACTGGGAGAGCTGGCGGCGCTCTACCGGTACGCGAACATTGCGTTTGTGGGAGGATCGCTGGTGGCGCGGGGTGGGCACAACATTCTGGAGCCAGCCTTTTTTGCGCGGGCGATTTTAACAGGCCCGCATACGGAGAACTTTCGCGACATACTACGTTGCTTTGAGAGCCGCAGTGCGGTGGTCCGCTGCACGACGAAAAACCTTGGGATCACCTTCATCCTGTTGCTGCGCGAAGGCGCGGAGCGCGAGGCGCTGGGCAGGCGGGCAGAGCAGGTACTGATGGAAGAACGCGGGGCGACGGCGCGCTCGGTGGCGCGCATGGTTGCATTGGTAGCGAGCGAACCGGCAAAGAGTACACTGGCAAGCCGAGGGGGCGCATGATCGCCGACCCATTTACGTGGCTGTTTGGGCAGATTGTGCGGGCGCGCAACGTGCGCTATGACGCCGGACGGCTGCCGATTCACAGGCTGCGGCTGCCGGTGATCTCCGTTGGCAACCTGAGCATGGGTGGGAGCGGCAAGACTCCGTTTGTGCAGACGCTGGGGCGCTGGCTGACGGCCAAGGGGATTCGGTACGACATCCTTTCGCGAGGCTATGGGCGGAGCACGCGTGGAGTGCTGCAGGTGGATGCGGGAGGCAGGGCCGAGTCATTTGGAGACGAACCACTGCTGCTAGCGCGGACGCTGCAGGTTCCGGTGTTTGTGGGCGAGGAGCGCTATGCAGCCGGAGTGGCGGCGGAGGCGTGGAGCGAGGCTTCGGGATATGGAACGCGGCTGCACATTCTGGACGACGGCTTCCAGCATCGGCGGCTGCATCGCGACTTTGACATTGTGCTGCTGGCAGCGGGCGACTTGCGCGAGGGATTACTGCCGTTTGGGCGGTTGCGGGAGCCGCTTTCGTCACTGGGGCGGGCGCAGGCGGTGGCCGCGCCGGAGGAGCTGGCGGCGCTGCTGGCCGAACCGAACATCTGGCATGTGCGGCGGAGACTGGTTCTGCCTGAGCCGGCGCCAACGCGTGCGCTGGCTTTTTGCGGGCTGGCGCATCCGAAGCAGTTCTGGGAGTCGCTGGCCGATATTGGAATTTATCCGGTGGGAACGTACGCGTTTGGCGACCATCACCGCTACAGCGCCAAGGACGTTGCGCTGCTGCAAAAGCTGGCGCGGCAGCATGAGGCCAACGGCTTTCTGACTACGGAAAAAGACTTGGTGAAGCTGGACGCTTCGCAACTCGCGCCGATCATTGCGCCGGTGCTGACGATTGAAGTGGAAAATGCGAACGCAAGGTTCAAGTCGATGCTGGAAGCGGCAGGGGTGAAATAACAAGGAAGGGCGTTATGACGAAGCGGAAGTTGTGCGCGTTGCTGGTGGTGCTTGGAGGCTTCTGGTTCCTGTCGGCCAATGTCTTTGCGTCGGACGTTCCGGACGATCCCATCTATTTTGTCGCAAACAATCGTTGGATGGGGCTATTTGCTCACAACGACGAGTATGCAGAGTTTTCGTTCCCACGCGATAACGAGGTCAAACTTCAAGACGCCTACCATATCTCACTGAGACAAGGCCTCGGAATGATAGTTACCTTCGCGGACAAGAAGGAATTTGGTGAGGGTGCGAACCTCTTGGGCGATCACGCGCGATGGGAGCTGAACTACTGGCGATCCCATGCTGACAGAGTGGATACCGTGACTCGGGACGATTTGAGCGGAACGAGGCAGGATCTGAGAATTACGGAGATGAGGCTCCACAAAAACAGCGGCGAGAGGATGACCGTTTATATTATCGGGCTTACGTCGAAGGACGGAGTTTTCGTTCTCTCCATTTCGCCGGGCGATCAAGACACGGGCGCTTTGGTTAAAGAGATCGCCCGTTCGTTCACGTTGGTGCCTCGGAGGCTGAGTCCGGAGGAGCTGGCTGGGTTGGCGAAAGCTGCGAAGAGTGGGGCAATACCTCAGGCGGCGGCGCAGTAGAAATGCCCACGGATCGGGTGTGTACTATGATGGACGGCTATGCTGCTCGTACTTGATATCGGCAACACGGAGATTGAGGTAGGGGTCTTTCCGCTGCGGGAGGACGGGACGGCTGTGCCGGAGCTGGCGGCGCAGTGGCGAGTCTCGACCTCGCACAAGCAGACCGCGGATGAATATGGCGTGCTAATGCGGCAGTTGTTTGCCATGCGCGGGCTGGAACTGGACTCGGTGCGCGGCATTCTTGTGGCCTCGGTGGTGCCGCCGCTGGAGAGATTGCTGCGGCAGATGTGCGAACGGTACTTCGGGATCAAGGCGCTGTTTATCGAGCCGGGAATCAAGACGGGGATGCCGGTGCATTACGACAACCCTTCGGATGTGGGCGCGGACCGCATTGCAAATGCGGTGGCGGCGTACGAAAAGTGCAAGCAGAGCTGCGTGGTGGTGGACTTTGGCACCGCGACAACGTTCGACGCGGTTTCCGCAAAAGGCGAATACCTGGGAGGAGTGATCGCTCCGGGGATTGGAATTTCGGCGGAGGCGCTGTTTGCAAGGACGGCGCGGTTGCCAAGGGTGGAGATCAAGCGGCCTCCTCATGTGGTGGGCAGCAATACGGTGCATTCGCTGCAATCGGGACTCTTTTACGGCTATGCGGGATTGGTGGATGGAATCCTGGAGCGGCTATTCGGAGAGCTTGGCCCGTCGCGGGTGATTGCCACCGGCGGCATGGCGCCGTTCATCGCCAGCGGCTCGCGATTCCTCTCCGAAATTGACGATGAACTGACGCTGACAGGGCTAAGAATTATCTGGGAACGCAATCTGCACAGCCGCAAGAAGTAAAGTAAGATCCGTGGAACACTTCACATATTTTTCCGAGATTGAAGAGCACTTCCAGCGAAGGCGTGGAAGCATACTCATCTGCTCGCCTCTGGATTGGGCGCTGATGGAGCTTTGGAAAGAGGCGGGGATTCCGCTGGATGCTGTGCTGAAGGGCATTGACGCGGCCTTTGACAAGTATGACCGGCGGGCAAAGAAGACGCGCAAGGTGAATTCGCTGGCGTATTGCCAGCAGGAAGTTCTGGCTGCGGTGGAAGAGCTGAAGGAAGCTGCGATTGGCTCGAAGCGCGATCCGGGCGCGACCAGCATTCCGAATGCGGAGGTGGCGCGGTACTTTGAACGGAATGCACAGCAGCTGGCGGGGTGCAAGCATCCGGCAGCAGCGGTGCGGAAGCTGGCGGCAGAGCAGGCGGCGACTCTACGCGAGCTGGCAGGAGAGCTGGCGCACGTCCCACATTCGCCAACAGAAGGCGGATGTGGTGCACCCGCGAACGCGGATCTGGAAGGGCTGGAACGGCGGATGACGATCATGGAAGAGAAGCTGTTCGCGGCGCTGTGGAGCAGTGCGGGCGACGATGAGCTGATGGAGACTCGGGCGCAGGCGGAGCGCGAACTGGCTCCCTACCGGGGGAAGATGAGCGGGGCGCAGATCGACCAATTGCTGCGGCAATACGGGAACAAACAGCTAATGGAGCGGCACGGTTTGCCGCGGCTGAGCTTGTTTTATTTGTAAGCGCATCTCCCACGTTTGCCAAAGTCCGACGGGATATGGAGCGCCCTCGTTTGTTCTATTTGGAATGATTGCTTTCTTCTGGAGTCTTTACCCGATATCCTCATAGAGTGCAGTTCACTATAGAAAAACTCATCTACGGCGGAGACGGGCTTGCCCGCATCC